>NZ_SLXH01000013.1:27697-99154 GCF_004341365.1 Simplicispira metamorpha
CCACTGGGGCTGCCTTCGTCAACGGGGGCGGCGCCCTGCCCACCATCAGCCTGACAGCCACCGACAACGGTACGCCAAGTGCTTCCAGCGTCCAGACGGTCACGCCTGTGACCACCTTCGTCAATGGTGCGCCAGTATTCACCCTGAGTGCAGGGGCTCCCGTGGTGGAGCACGATGCTGTTACTACAGCGGGCTTGGTGGTGGCCACCTACAGCGCACCCACCGATGAAGAGGGCGACACGGTCACGGTGGACTTCACCGCAGGCAGCAACGGCGATGGCTACTACGCACTGAACACGGCGACCCGGGAAGTGACGCTGACGGCCACTGGGGCAGCCTTCGTCAACGGGGGCGGCGCCCTGCCCACCATCAGCCTGACAGCCACCGACAACGGTACGCCAAGCGCTTCCAGCGTTCAGACGGCCACGCTGGTGACCACTCTGGTCAACGATGCGCCAGTGCTATCGGTGGCTGTGGGCGCGCCTGTGGTGGAAGATGCGGCGGCTACGGTAGATGGCCTGGTGGTGGCCACCTACAGCGCACCCACCGACGAAGAGGGCGACACGGTCACGGTGGGTTTCACCGCAGGCAGCAACGGCGATGGCTATTACGCACTGAACACGGCGACCCGGGAAGTGACGCTGACGGCCACTGGGGCTGCCTTCGTCAACGGGGGCGGCGCCCTGCCCACCATCAGCCTGACAGCCACCGACAACGGTACGCCAAGTGCTTCCAGCGTCCAGACAGTCACGCCTGTGACCACCTTCGCCAATGATGCCCCAGTGGTGGTGGCCTCTGTGGGATCAATTTCTTACACTGAAGGCAGTGCAGCTGTGGTGGTTGATGCAGCAATCACCGTTGCTGACACGGACAGTTCTACCCTGTCCAGTGCAACGGTAAGCATCTCGCATGGTTTGCAGGCCGGTGACACGCTGGTGTTTGTGAGCACGGCCACTATCACGGGCGCATACAACGCTGGTACCGGTGTACTAACGCTTACCGGCGTTGATACGGTGATCAACTACCAGGCCGCGTTGCGTTCCATCACTTTCCAGAGCACTCAAGAGAATCCGCAGACCAGCAAGACCATTTCGTGGATGGTCAACGATGGCACGACCAACAGCGAGGTGGTCGTCCGAGACGTCGCCGTCACCCCGGTCAACGATGCACCAGTGATCACGGCCGGAGGAACCATCACCTACACCGAGAACGCGGTTGCCACCGTTGTCAGTACTACTCTCACTTTGTCCGACGTAGAAGGCGACACGATTGCGAGTGCTACGGCCTCCATCTCGGCTAACTTTGTCAGTGGCCAGGATGTGCTGTCGTTCACTCCCTCCGGTTCGATCACTGGCAGTTTCGATGCAGGAACAGGGGTTTTGACCCTGTCGGGCACCGGGACGACAACTGAATACCAAACTGTCCTGCGGTCTGTCACCTACGTTAATAACAGCGATGATCCTTCGGGCGCAGCCCGCACCATCAGCTTTACTGCCACCGACAGCCTGGGTTTGACCAGCGGTATTGCGAGCGCAACAGTCAACGTGACACCAGTGAATGATGCACCGCTGAACGCAGTCACTACCAGCCAGGTCGTTCTGCATTCGTTCACCGGCACGCCGCTCACGGGCCTGTCTATCGCTGATGTCGATGCTGGCGATGCGACCAACCTGACGGCCACACTGGCGGCCTCCGATGCAGCGAGTATCACCATTGGCAGCCTCAGCGGCGGATCCACTGGTGGAGTTTCTGGGGGCGCAACTATTGCTGGTAATGGAACGGCGACGGTCACGCTCACGGGCAGCGTGGCCGAAATCAACGCCTCCCTTGGAGGTCAGAATGTTGTTTACAAGTCGGCGGACGGGTTCACCTCACCAACAACCCCGTTTACTGCGAGCACGGTGACCTTCACCACCAACGATGCAGGCAATACCGGCCAAGACCCAGGGACAACCAGCAACGGTACGAGCGAAGCCGACGTGGCCACCATTCAGGTCGCAGTATTGCCACAAGTCTGGTTCATCGACAACACCCCGCCGACCAGCCCCAGCGGCCCAATAGGTTCACAAACCAATCCGTTCACCTCGATCGAGGCCTTCAATGACGCCTCTGCACTTGCCGGTGGGCCAGGTGCCAACGACTACATCTATGTCCAGTCCGGGACTTACACCGGCTCGGGTATCAACCTGAAGGATGGGCAAATCTTGCTGGGAGCTGATCAGGCACTCTCGTTTACCAATCCATTCACTAACGCGGTCATTGCAGTGGAAGAGGGGGGGGGAGCGAGGCCCATCATCGCGGTGAACGTTGCCTCTGACCAAGCCATTGATCTTGCATCAGGCAATACGATTCGTGGCATCCACATTGTCACGGTGGCTGGAACATCAGGTCTGGATGATGGGACTGGTATCACAGGCGGCAACGTAGGAAACCTGACTGTGTCCGGTATGTCGATCACAGGCGCTGGTCAGGCCGTAGACATCGATCAAGACGGTGGGGTACTGAATGTTGTCCTGGAAACCGTGTCCTCCAGTGGTGGAACGCATGGTATTCAGTTGGTGGGCACATCATTCACTGGAACTTTCTCGGCTTCAGGAGGCATGCTATCAAACCATTCTGTCGCTGAACTCGATCTCAATGGCGGGGCCGGGGCGGTGGGTTATGCGGGATCGATCGGCAATGGGTCGGGATTGTCCGCCTTGATCTCCAATCGAACTGGCGGCACCGTGACGCTTTCTGGTGACATCACCGACACCAATGATGTGGGCGGTGGCATTTCCATCACGAGCAACTCCGGTGGAACGATTACCTTCTCGGGAGCCAACAATGTTCTGAACTCTGGTGTTGCCAATGCCCTCCAGATATCGGGTACGGCAGGTACCGTCAACTTCTCGGGAAACCTTGATATCAACACCACATCGGGGACTGGAATTTCAGTAGCTAGCAGCAGCGCTAACGTGAATTTCACTGGTTCACAGATCACGGTCAATGCCACGGGTGTTGGCGCTGGCATTGGCCTGACGGGAAATTCCGGCACTGTTGCTTTTAACAATACCGGCAATGGCCTGGACATCGTGACCGCAACCGGTACAGGGTTCAGTGCCAGCGGTGGTGGTACGGTCACTGTGCAAGGTAGCAGCAACACCATCAGTTCACCCAACGCCACTGCACTCAGTGTCAACGGCACAACCATCGGTTCCAGCGCCTTGCTCTTCCAGAGAGTTTCTTCGGGAAACAATGATGGCGGCGCAGATCCGGTGAACGGTATCGTACTCATCAACACCGGCAATTTGGGGGGGCTGACGATCACAGGAGCGGGCACAGCCGATTCAGGCGGAATCATTGCAAGCTCCACTGGATCGGCCATTGTTGCGACCAATACACAAGACCTGAACCTGGCCTGGATGAGCATCCTGAACCCCTCAAATCACGGAATCATCGCCACCGATCTGCGGGGAGTGAATTCGCTTTCTGACAGCAAGGTCAGTGGGTTCGGCGCTGGTCTGGGCAACACCACCAGCGAAAACGGCTTTGAAATCGTCAACAACAACGTGAACATGACCTCGCTGACGGTCACCAACACGACGTTCTCCAATGCCGGTGGCGCCAACGATGGCATCTTCATGGAGGCCCAGGGTACGTCGAACATGGCCTTGTCCGTGATCAACAGTAACTTCAGCCAGTTTTACGGCGATGCCATCCAGGTCAACGGAACTGCTGGTTCAAACGGTAGCGTCCGTCTCATCGTCAAGGACTCGGACTTCACCAGTGCGGTGTCATCGGGTAACGGGGGTATTTCGATGAACCCTTGGGGCAATATCAACTTCTTCGCTGATATCAACAACAATGTTTTCTCAGGAATATTGAACAACGTTACTACGATCGGTGCGATCGGAATGACAAACGGCATGACTGCGGACGCGGATGTCACGATCCGCAACAACGATCTGGACAATATTATTGGTGGCCGCGGGATCACAGTGACTGCGGATGGTGGGACAACCGATCTACTGATCGACCAGAACACCATAGATGGACTCGGCTCTGGTTCAAAGTCTGCTATCAATATCAGCTACACCAACAATACCGGAGCTGGCCTGGGTACGGTGGGAACCGGCAATGTCACTGTCAGCGGTAATAGCATTGGTCAGAATGGATCGCCTCTGTGGACTGGCGGCGATGGTAGTGCCAATGCAGTCCTCCTACAGGCCATGAATGGTGCGTCGATGACAGCGTTAATACAAAATAATGTGGTCGATGCCAACGCGACATTGGAGGTTGTCAGGGTGCGCGCAGCATCCACTGTGGGCAATCCGGGTGGCACCATCAATGCCACTGTAACGGGCAATAACATCCAGGATACCAGCGGCACCCACGTCGAGTTCGATGCTACTGCCGGTACCAGCACGCTCGCTGGAACTGTCAATCTCAGCGTTACTGGCAATACCTTGAACCCAAGTGGGGTGCTTCAAATCTCTGAGGGCGCAGCTGGGACGATCAATGTTGCGCAAGCAAATTCAGCCGCTGTTGGCACCGTTAACGGCGACGCCACGGTGACGGTGACTGGGTCACCTACTTTCGGGGTCTCTCCTCCCTCTCTGCCTGCGACGCCTTCACTGCCGCTGCTTGCGCGGCAAGGTGCCACAGGCGGGCAGAATGCCGATGTACTCGAACTTGCAACTCTCCAGACCATGGCAGAGGCTGCGATAGCGCGCTGGGTTGCTTTCGGTATTGGCGCGGCCCAATTGCAATTGCTGGAGTCGGTTTCCTTTGGCGTTGCGGATCTGAAGGGATCCATCTTGGGGCTGTCTACGACTGGCTTGGTGTTGATCGATAGCAATGCTGCGGGTTGGGGTTGGTTCGTTGATGAGACGCCAATGGCTGACGAGGAATTCCCCTGGACGGCTGAGATGGCAGGCAACATGGGTGCGCGAATGGATTTACTCACGGTGCTGATGCATGAGCTTGGCCATATCATCGGACTCGCCGACCACTATCCGGGCGATTGGGGGGGCGTGATGGATAGTTACCTGGACGTCGGCCAACGCCACATGTCCGAGGTGCAGCTGGTTGGCATTTCGCCAGAGGAGATCGGCGCGTAACGCTGGGCACAGTGTGACCAGCTTGGCTGCGGAAAATGAACTATGACGCCTGAAGTGCAGTGCGTTACTGAACCACGTGAAGCGTGTCGTTGCGAAACGAGAGGTATTGCGGCGGCGAGTTCAGTGCGATGCGATCAACTTTCTGACCGGTTTCGTCCAGCACTGCCACTTCATTGGCTGACACGTCTGCCACGAAGACCAAAGAACCATCGGTAGCTACATCCCAAGGCAGTACCCAGTCAGTGCCGAATTCGCCAGTCTTACGGCCATTCATATCGAAGTGGAGCACTTTGCGCAGGCCCGGGTCGGCGATGAGCAGGCCGCTAGTCACTACGGCAAGCCCACGTGGTGCGCTCAATACGCCATCGCCAATAATGCGCGTGATCCGGCCTGATGTATTGAAACCCACAATGCGGGCATTACGCGAATCAGAAACCAGAATCTCGTCGGTTGTGGTGATGATGCCGCCAGGATAATTGAGAACTTCTTCTCCCATGACACCGATCGATCTACCCAAGTCGTCAAAAATTTGTACGCGGTGGTTGCCAGCCTCGACCACGTAGGCCAACTCATTGAGAATCGCTACGTCAGCCGGATAATTGAACTGGCCCAAGCCTTGGCCTACTCCACCGATAGTTCTCTTGATGCCCTTGCTATCAGTGATAACCAAACTATGGGAAAGAGGTTGTGCCAGGAACTTGCTGCCCGACTTGCTGACCGCAATCGGAGCGCTCTGCAAGGTGACAGGGGGCAGATCAACACCACCGCCACATCCAGCCATCGGCAGTGCCAAGCCAACTCCGGCCAGCATGAAGGTGCGACGGTCAATTAAGTTCATGAACTGCTCTAAGATCAATTGCTAAAGAAAAAGGCCCTTGGGAAGACTTCATGTCCGATCAGTGCCGTTAATGTTAACTCGTAACCGAGCGTTTCACTATGATTGAATATCTAACCCGCCAAGACTTTGAAGAATTGTCGTCCGGCAGCCTCAGCCTCGAGCATGCTGGACAGCAGCTCGAATTGCGGGTAGTCGAAACGCGAGACCTGCCGTCTGTTTCTACCCGCCAGAGTTCGTTTTCGCTGGTGCTGGAAGGGCCTGTATCGCCGGTTTTGCCACAAGGGATTCACGGCCTGCTACATCCGCAGCATGGTCGCCTGGATTTATTCATGGTTCCCATCGGGCGCGATGCCAGTCACACGCGTTACGAACTCATTTTTAACTGACCCAGCAGTTGGTGGGCGTTGCATGAACAGATAAACGCCCCGGGTTTCGGCCTGGGAAAAACCGAGTCTTTGGTAAAGCCGCAGCGCTGGATTGAAAGGTTCCACATGCAATCCCACTGTCAGTTGGTGGCAATCAGCATGCTGCAATAGCGAACACATCAAGGCATTTCCCAAACCTTGATTGCGATGGTTTGGCATCAGTGAGATGTCCATGACGCGCAGTTCGTGTGGGGTTTGCTCCAAGTAGAGCCTGCCCATCGGGAGGCCTCGGCAGGTTAGAACCCACCACTGTGCCTGCGGGTAGTGTTGCAGGTAGTGGCTGTGCTGCTTGTTGAACTGGTCGGCAAGGAACGCCTCCTTCTGCTGCGCTGTCCATGGTACGGGGGCAAGTTCGTCTTCGCGCGTTTGGGCATACAGCAGACGAAGGAACGGCATGTCTGCCTCGCTGCGCTGTTTCAGTCCGTATGCAGTAGGCAGCCCTTCCAGCAGTTTCGCCAGGGTAGGTCCAACAATAACGGCCATGGAGCAGCTAATCAGTTAGGGCTGGGGAAGATGCCCTGTAATGCAATGCAAAATGACAGCGCCAAGAAAGGTTGCATGTTCAGGTGTGCTTGGCTGCCGCCTGTGTTGGAAACGCTCCCCGGTTCCAAGGCCACCAGGTTGGTCGGGCTGCGGTACATATCGATGGAAGCTTGTCCCATGATCACGTTGGCAGCAGGCATGTCAGTGGTAGCGTTGTTGTTGCTCGCAGACAGCGCATGGGTGTGCGTGGGAATTTCAGTAATTCTCAGTGTGTGGGCTTGTTCGCCGCCTCGTTCACCCAACGTATGCCCGGCACCGACATGAATGGGTGTGCGTCCGCGCAAGTCAGGCAGCGCGAAGTTCACCCGGCCATCACCGCCGAAGGTGGTGCCGAGCAACGAAAAAAGCCCCTGATTTTGATTGATCGGGAGCAGCTGCCCATTGCACAACGCCCACCCTTTGGGCGCAAATACGAAGCTCATGAGGCGGATTTCGGAGAGGAAGGGTTCGGCCATGGTTCGGATCCAGTGAGGTCAGGCCGCGCGTTTCAGGTGCGCGGCGGGAACACGCCCTGCAAAGCGATGCAGAAGTAAAACGTGAGATAGGGCTGCATGTTGTTGTGCGGAGTGGCTCCCCCAGCAGGTGCCAGTGCCTGGGGTGCAGCGACACCGGTGTTGGTGGGGGAGGTATAGATATTGTTCCCCGTGCCTACAGCGAGTGCATCGGGACTGAGCGAGTCGGCCGCTCTGATGCTGGTGTTCAGCGCATGTGAATGCGATGGAATCTCGGTTTCAAGCAGCGTAACGGTTTCCTCGCCGCCCGTCTCACCCAGATCGTGTAGCGACAGACCAGGCCCTTGTCCTGGATGCATGGGGGCACGGCCCTGTAAGTCGGGCAGGGCGAAATTGCTGCGACCATCGCCCCCGTAGGTGGTGCCCAGCAGTGAGAACAATGCGGTATTTTGCGAGAGGGGCAGCAGTTGCCCATCGCACCAAGCCCATCCCTTGGGAGCAAAATTGAAAGGGAAAACTCTGATCTCAGCAACAAAAGGGTCAGCCATGGTATCGGTCTCAGGTCGGGCTCGGGAATATACCGAACAGGGAAATGATGTAGTTGACGCACAGGTACGGTTGAAAATTCGTGTGCGGCTGACTACCTCCCGTTGGTGTGATGGCTGCTGGCGATAACTGCTGGGCCGTGAACTCGCTCGCGTAGGCCTCTGCCGCCGTGCGCCCCAGAATCTGCCCCGTCGCCGAGCGTGCATTTGCAGGGTCTTTCGATCCCAGCAGTGTGTGCGTGTGAGCCGGGATCTGATTGACGGTCAGCGTGATCTCTTCCGCGCCACCGGTTTCGGCCAAGATGAAACCGTTGCCTTGGTGAATCGGGATGCGACCGCGCATGTCTGGCAGGGCAAAGGTGGATTCACCGTCGCCGCCATAAGTGGTTCCGATGAGCTGAAAGAGTGTTTCATTCTCGGAAATCGGAAGAAGCTGACCTTCGCAGAACATCCACCCTGCCGGTGCAAAGTTGCCGGCGAACATGCGTATCTCGCCTACATAAGGTTGCGCCATAGCTTCTCCAGGCCATCTATAAGTTCTTTGATTTTAGCTGACTTGAATCCGCCGATGGGCAAATAGAAAATGGCGCGACAGGTACATCCTGTAGCGCCATTCTTTTGCGAACGGTTTCCAGAAACCGCTGATTTAGCCCTGTTTTTGCAGCATCTTGATCACGCTGGAGAAGTCCTCGCCGCCGTGCCCGGCGATGCTGTGCGCGGCGTAAATCGCGCGGGCCATGCCACCCAGCGGGGTGCTGGCTTTCACGGCGGTGGCGTTTTCTTGCGACAGGCCCAAGTCCTTGAGCATCAAATCGGTGCCAAAGCCGCCGGTGTAGCCTTTGCTGGCCGGGGCGTTTTCATGCACGCCAGGGAAGGGGTTGTACTTTTCCAGCGCCCAGTTGCCGCCCGAGCTGCGGCGCATGATCTCGCTCAGCACCTTGGGGTCGAGGCCGTTGGCCACGCCCAGGGCAATGGCCTCGCTCGTGCCCACCATCAAAATGCCCAGCAGCATGTTGTTGCAGATTTTGGCGGTCTGGCCTGCGCCCACGCTGCCTGCGTGGAAGATGTTGGCGCCCATTTTTTCGAGCAGCGGACGGGCACGTTCCAGTTGTCCAGCGCTGCCGCCCACCATGAAAGTGAGGGTGCCCGCAATGGCGCCACCGGTGCCGCCAGATACCGGTGCGTCGATGAAATCAATGCCTGCGGCTTGCGCGGCCTGGGCCACTTTTTGGCTGGTGGCGGCGGCTATTGTTGAGCTGTCGATGATCAACGCGCCTTTGGCAATGCTGGCCAGCAGGCCGCTTTGGCCACCTTGGCCCAGGAACAAGCCCTCCACGTGCTGGCTGGCGGGCAGCATGGTGACGATGGCTTCTGCGCCCTGCACCGCGTCCAGCGCACTGGCAGCGGCCTGGCCGCCTTCGGCCACCACTTTGGCCACGGCGTCCTGGCTCAGGTCAAAGGCTTTGACGCTGTGGCCTGCTTTGACGAGGTTGATGGCCATAGGGCCGCCCATGTTGCCGAGGCCGATGAATGCGATTTGCATGGTGAAAGTCTCCTGGTGGGGGGTAAAAACACTATCTTTTTAATAGCTGCTTGCGCTCACTGCACAAGGGCCAGAGGCCAAAATGGCCTGAAACTTTGCCCCGGCCCAACCCCTGGCCAGCGCGCACGGCGGCAGCGGGGCAGGGCAGGGGGCTTCGTAGCATGATTTTGAAGGGTAAAAAAGCCGCTAACGCCCGCAGAATAAGCGCTAGCAGCTATCAAAACCCTAGCGAATCGCGTCCGGCGCGTCGCCGTCCAGCATGCGCCGGGCGATGATGACGCGCATGATTTCGTTGGTGCCTTCCAGAATCTGGTGTACGCGCGCGTCGCGCAGCAGCCGCTCGAGCGGGTATTCGCGGATGTAGCCGTAGCCGCCGTGCAGCTGCAGCGCCTCGTTGCAGACCGTGAAGCCCGCATCGGTGGCAAAGCGCTTGGCCATGGCGCAGTAGGTGGAGGCGTCGGGCGCGCCGGCGTCGAGTTTGCT
This sequence comes from Simplicispira metamorpha, assembly GCF_004341365.1. GTDB lineage: Bacteria > Pseudomonadota > Gammaproteobacteria > Burkholderiales > Burkholderiaceae_C > Simplicispira > Simplicispira metamorpha. Next base: position 37,629 of record NZ_SLXH01000013.1, read on the forward strand.
GGCGGCCAGGCGCACCATTTGCCGCGCGGCGACCAGTTCGGTGGCCATGTCGGCCAGCTTGAATTGCAGCGCCTGGAAGCTGGCAATCGGCTTGCCAAACTGCTTGCGGTCGTGCATGTACTGCTGCGCCTGCTTGAGCGCGCCCTGCGCCGCCCCCACCGAGCAGGTGGCGATGTTGATGCGCCCGCCGTCCAGGCCCTTCATGGCGATCTTGAAGCCCTCGCCCTCGCGGCCCAGCAGGTGGTTGGCGGGGATGCGCACGTTGTCAAAACTGATGGTGCGCGTGGGCTGGCTGTTCCAGCCCATTTTTTCTTCTTTTTTACCGTAGCTGATGCCGGGCGCATCGGCGGGCACGGCAAAGGCGCTGATGCCACCCGCGCCCGAGGCCGCGTCGCCCGTGCGCGCCATCAGCACCAGCACATCGGTGGCGCCCGCACCCGAGATAAAGGCCTTGGCACCGTTGATGACGTATTCGTTACCTACCAACTCGGCACGGGTTTTGAGCGAGGCCGCATCCGAGCCCGCACCGGGTTCGGTCAGGCAGTAGCTGGCGAGTTTTTGGCCGCTGGTCAGTGGTTCGCCCCATTGGGCACGCACTTCCGGCGTGGCCCAGGTGCCCAGCATCCAGGTGGCCATGTTGTGGATGGTGATGAAGGCGGTGGTGCTGGGATCGACGGCGGCCAGCTCCTCAAACACCAGCGTGGCGTCCAGGCGCGGCAGGGCCAGGCCACCGGCGTTTTCTGGGGCGTACAGGCCGCAAAAGCCCAGTTCGCCTGCTTTGGCAATGGCTTCACGGGGGAAGATGGCTTCGGCATCCCAGTGCGCAGCGTGGGGGGCCAGCTCGGCCTGGGCGAATTGGCGCGCGGTGTCGGCAAAGGCGCGCTGGTCTTCGGTCAGTTCAAAGTCCACGGGCGTGTCTCCTTGGAAGATGCTTTTATTTTTATAGCTGCTCGCGCTTACTGCGCGGGCCTGAGAGCCGGTTTTGGCTCTCAGGCCGGTGGGGTCGCCTTACTTCAGGCTGATGGTGGTGTTCACACCGTGGCTGGTGGTGCTGTCGTCAAACCAGCGCGCCGTGACGGTCTTGGTCTGCGTGTAGAACATCACCACTTGCTTGCCGTAGGGGCCCAGATCGCCCAGCTTGGAAGCGCGCGAGCCGGTGAACGAGAACAGTGGCACTGGCACCGGGATTGGCACGTTGATGCCAACCTGGCCCACGTCGATTTCTTCCTGGAAGGTGCGCGCTGCTGCGCCCGACTGCGTGAAGATGGCCGTGCCGTTGCCGTTGGGGTTGTCGTTGATGAACGCAATGGCTTCGTTCAGGTCTTTGGCGGCCACCAGGCTGAGCACGGGGCCAAAGATTTCCTGGTCGTAAATCGCCATGCCGGGCTTGACGTTGCTGAAGATGGTTGGGCCAACAAAGTTGCCCTTTTCAAAGCCGGGCACGTTGGGCTTGCGGCCATCGAGTTCCAGCGTGGCGCCATCGGCAATACCGCGTTCGATCAGACCCTCGATGCGCGACAGCGCGGCGCACGAGATGACGGGGCCGACATCGGTGCCTTTTTCGGTACCGGCGCTGACCTTGAGCGTCTTGGCCTTGGCCACCAGCTCAGGAATCCACTGCTGCGACTCGCCCACCAGCACGACCACCGGCAGCGCCATGCAACGCTGGCCTGCTGCGCCAAAAGCGGCACCGGCAATGGCGTTGAGCGTTTGCTCCTTGTTCGAGTCGGGCATCACGATGGCGTGGTTCTTGGCGCCCATCATGCACTGCGCGCGCTTGCCAGCCAGGGTGGCGCGGTTGTACACGTGCGTGCCCACCTTGGTGGAGCCGACGAAGGACACGGCCTTGATGTCTTTGTGGTCGCAGATGGCGTTCACGGCGTCTTCACCACCGTGGATCACGTTCAGCACGCCCGCAGGAATGCCCGCTTCCAGGGCCAGCTCGACCAGGCGCATGGTGACCATGGGGTCTTGCTCGGACGGCTTCAAGACGAAGGTGTTGCCCGTGGCAATGGCCATGGGGAACATCCACAGCGGAATCATGGCCGGGAAGTTGAACGGCGTGATGCCAGCGCACACGCCCAGCGGTTGCAGGATGGTGTAGGTATCGACGCCACCGGCCACGTTGTTGGCCAGCTCGCCCAGTTGCAGGTTGCCGATGCTGGCAGCGTGCTCCACCACTTCGAGGCCACGGAACACGTCGCCTTCGGCGTCGGGCAGGGTTTTGCCTTGCTCGGCGGTCAAGAGCGCGGCCAGTTCGCCCATGTTTTCACGGATGAGCTGTTGCAGCTTCAGGAAGATGCGGGCGCGCGTGCCGATGGGGGTTTTCTTCCAGGTCTTGAAGGCTTCCTTGGCCGATGCCACGGCGGCATCGATTTCAGCGGGCGTGGCAAACGGCACGCGGGCCAGCACCTCTTGCGTGGCGGGGTTGACCACATCGCGCCACTGGGTGGTGGTGGATTCAACAAATTGGCCGTTGATCAGCAGCTTGACGGTAGGGATGGATGCGCCCATGGCAGTGTGTCTCCTTGGATGGAATAAAACGTGTTTGGCCACGCATCCTAGCTGTGCATAATTGTTTTAACAACGGGTAAATACGCACTATCGCTGTGCAGTTTTGCACAAAAGTGCGTTTCAGGAGACACGATGGACTGGGACAACCTGCGCTATTTTCTGGAACTGGCCCGCTCGGGCACGCTGGTGGGCGCGGCGCGGCGCCTGGGGGTAGACCACACCACGGTGGCGCGGCGCATACAGGCGCTGGAAAAGCAAATGGGCGCGGCCCTGTTTGCGCGCGAGGCCGGGGGGCACAAGCTGACCGAGGCGGGCCGCCACCTGCTGCCCGGCGTGGAGGCCATGGAAGCGGCCGTGCTGGGCGTGGAGCGCTCGGCCCCGGTGCCCGGTGGCGGGCCATCGGGCCTGGTGCGCGTGGGCGCCACCGAAGGCTTTGGCACCCTGATACTGGCGCCGCACCTGGCGCGCCTGACGCAGCGCCACCCGCACCTGTCGATTGACCTGCTGGCCCTGCCGCGCATGCTGCACCTGTCGCGGCGCGAGGCCGACATCGTCATCTCGCTGGAGCGCCCCACGCGCGGCTCGGTCATCGTCAGCAAATTGGCCGACTACACCCTGCACCTGTACGGCCAGCGCGAATACCTGGTGCGCCGCCCGCTGGTAACGCAGCGCGAAGATTTGCGCCACCACGCCTTTATCAGCTACGTGGACGATTTGCTGTTTACCAAAGAGCTGCAGTTTTTAGACCAGCTGTACCCGCCCGAGCGCTTTGCGTTTCGCAGCACCAGCATTACGGCGCAATACGAGGCCGTGCGCGCCGGTGCCGGACTGGCCGTGCTGCCCGCCTTTCTGGCCGACCGCGACCCGGTATTGGCGCGCGTATTGCCCGCCGAGGCGCGATTTACCCGCACCTTCTGGATGAGCATGCCTGCCGAATCCAAGCATTTGGCGCGCATGCAGGCGGTATGGGCGTTTTTGAAAGAAACCGTGGTGGGCGAGGCCAAGCAACTGATGCCCGATGGGGCGGGAAATGTAAGTCGCCTGTAACAAAACGCGGGATGATGGGTGCTTGCACTTGGCCGCTTTCCGTCTGGATATTTTTAGGTTTGCCTAAATTTTCCATTCAGAGGGATGGTAGTCATATTTCACGCAATGGGCGACTCGTTGGATGGAGAAGCTTGTCGCCTAATTCTAGTTAGCTTTTACTCGGAACATTTGAATGACTAGCCCGCTTCCTAATGAATCAACACAAGCAATTGCTGTTTTAGCCGCTTGCTTTGTAAAAACAATGGGTGAAAAAGATCCTGAGTTCATCGCAGCATTTCGGAATAACCTGGAAGAGATGTATTACCAAATGCGAGATAACAGCTATTTCCCTTCAGGGACGCTTCAGGCAGTAAGAATCACAGGCGATTTTCTTAAAACCTAACCCGGCGCTCAAGCCGACCCGCATGCTGCGGGCGGCTTATCTTGTCCGTTAGTACCACTGAAACCCATCTTTATTTCGCCCATGCTTTTTAAAACGGCATTCAATTTCTCAAGCGTTGTGCAGCGCTGGGTTTGTCGTTTCTCTGGGCTTCGCCTGCTGGCGTTACGCTGGTTTGTGCTCTTTTTGGCCTCTAGCCCTTGTGTAGCAAGCGCAAGCAGCTATTGTTTTCGTAGTGCTGCGCCGCCTCGGTGGCGCCGTGCTTTTTCGCAGCTCGTGCCCGTCGCCAAATCCAAGTTATCGGTTTTGGCTTCTGGCTCTAACATTTCGGTCAAGCCGACCCGCATTCTGCGGTCGGCTTACCTCGCCCGTTAGCACCACAGAAAACCAATTTATTTCGCCCATGCTTATTCAAACGGCATTCAATTTCTCAAGCGTTGTTCAGCGCTGGGTTTGTCGTTTCTCTGGGCTTCGCCTGTTGGTGTTACGCTGGTTTGTAGTCTTTTTGGCCTCTGACCCTTTCGTAGCAAGCGCAAGCAGCTATTTTTTTCGTAGTGCTGCACCGCCTCGGTGGCGCAATGCTTTTCCGCAGTTCGTGCCCGTCGCCAAATTCAGGTTATCCGTTTCGGCTTCTGGCTCTAACATTTCGGTCAAGCCGACCCGCATTCTGCGGTCGGCTTACCTCGCCCGTTAGTTATGAATTATAAATTTTATGGAGAAGTAAGATGAGTAGTTATACGGGCCTGTATGTTCAACGCTTAGAAAGCGGAGAAATCCATGGCGTTCAAGTTGTTGATTCTTTTGGAAATTCTCTGTCACTTGAGCCTGAAATATATATTAAGCGTCAGATAAATCCTCCAATTAACACGCTTCCTAATATCGATGACTATAAAGCTGAAATCTCTAAACCAAAGGTTTCTCCGATAATTTTGGCGCTCGTAGATTGGGTAAATGGCAAAAGCGTGCCCGAAGAAGCTCTCTATAGAATGCAGCAATTTGGCTTCATTTTTCCAGACCTTCAGGGTGTTTTAAAGCTAACACCATACGGTGAGCAAACGCTTCGGGAAAATGGGTTGCTCTAACCCGGCGCTCAAGCCGACCCGCCTGCGGCGGTCGGCTTAGCTTGTTCGTTATAAGGAATATCGATAATGAGCACATATCAGTCTGATAGGCCAACAATTCCGGCGAATCTTAGGCGGGAAGTCGAAGTAGAGGCGGGACATGAATGCTCAATAACAGGATGCAATGAACATACATATCTAGAAATTCATCATATCAATCAAAACCGAGAAGATAACCGAAAGGAAAATCTAATTCTTCTATGCGATAAGCATCATAAAATGGCACATGCCGGAGTAATTGATAGGAGAGCCCTGCATAATTATAAGGAAGCTCTTAGGGCTCGTCTAAATAGCAATGCATTTGTTAGGGAGCAGGAGGGCGATAGAGTCCATCACTTTTTAAAAACAGTAACAGACATTCTTTCTTATAATGATTGTGGTGAGATTTCATCGGTAGGCTCTGAAACTGGGTATTGGTTTGAGCAAGAAGTCTATGTCAAATTGAGTAACTTTTTTCTGAACATACATATTTATAATTTAGAACTTAGGTCTTATGGCCCAAGCGTAATGGATAGGCAGGATCGAATAGTCGATCTAATGCGGCAGGTTCTTAATATTAGAGAGCAGGGTAATTATCATTATAATGGAAGCTATTGTGCAAAATTTATTCCAAAATCTGCCCCAGGTACTTCTGAGTATGACAATGAAATATCTGCACAGATAAAGCTTGTTGAAGATAAGTTACTGGAAATACAAAAATTAGCATTCGAGTTATGGGACTATGTAGAGAATAGGTTAGGTTAGGTTAGGTTAGGTTAGGTTAGGTTAGGTTAGGTTAGGTTAGGTTAGCCTAGTCTTCCTTATAACAAGTCACTGCACTCGGAAATTTTACTCGTTTCACTCCTAAAATTCCGGTGAGTGAGGCGTTAGCACCGAAGAAAACCAATTTATTTGCCCATGCTTATTCAAACGGCATTCAATTTCTCAAGCGCTGTTCAGCGCTTGGTTTGTCGTTTCTCTGGGCTTCGCCTGGTGGCGTTACGCTGGTTTGTGGTCTTTTTGGCCTCTGGCCCTTGTGTAGCAAGCGCAAGCAGCTATTGTTTTCGTAGTTCTGCGCCGCCTCGGTGGCGCTGCGCTTTTTCGCAGTTAGTGCCCGTCGCCAAATCATGGCTACCCGTTTTGGCTTCTGGTTCTAACATTTCGGTCAAGCCGACCCGCCTTCGGCGGTCGGCTTACCTCGCCCGTTAGATATCTCACAAGATTCTTGTTCTACATTTATTAAAGAAAGCAAAGAAAATGGAAGTTTGGATTAAATCCCTCGAAGTCGAGATGCAAGTCAAGCAAAAAGGCATTGAATTGGAAGTTCGAAGCAAGGATGGAAAAGAGCAACTGGGCGATTGCTATGCAACCATGACAGGCCTTGTTTGGTGTCAGGGACGAACAAAGAAGGAAAACGGCGTCAAAGTGAAATGGGAAGAATTCATCGCAATTTGTGCTTCCGACGAAGCACTCAAAGCCGCCGTAAAAGCAGCCAAAGCTGTCTAACCTTTCGCTCAAGCCGACCCGCATTCTGCGGTCGGCTTACCTCGCCCGTTAGGCCAATATTAGCCAAGATTGACCACTGTTTAAATTTCAATGAATTTCCAACCAGACGGGAGTAATTATGGTTAAAGCAAAAATGGGCACTGTGAGTATCGCCAGAGAAGGTGATGCGACTCACTTTGAGTGTGAATGCGGAGCTAAGGAAACAGTACCCAATTATGAAAATGGTGAAAGTCCAAAGCGCTTTGAGTTACGGATGGACTTTAACTCTGAGTACTCCCGATGTGCTAGCTGCAGACGTGAGCATAAAGGAAATATTGGCAGGCAATACAACTAAATCATGGTTATCGCCCATCACCAAATCAGAGTTACCCTTTTTGGTTTCTGGTTCTAACATTTCGGTCAAGCCGACCCGCATTCTGCGGTCGGCTTGCCTTGCCCGTTAGCACCACTGAAAAACAATTTATTTCTCCCATGTTTATTCAAACGGCATTCAGTTTCTCAAGCGTTGTTCAGTGCTGAGTTTGCCGTTTTTCTTGGCTTCGCCTGGTGGCGCTCCATCGTTTTCCAGCATTTTTGACCTCTAGTCATTTTTCAGTAAGCGCAAGCAGCTATTGTTTTCGTAGTGCTGTGCCGCCTCGGTGGAGCCGTGCTTTTTCGCAGTTCGTGCCCGTCGCCAAATCCAAGTTATCGGTTTTGGCCTCTGGCTCTAACATTTCGGTCAAGCCGACCCGCCTTCGGCGGTCGGCTTACCTCGCCCGTTAGCACCACTGAAAACCCGCTTTATTCAAGGCCATGCTTATTCAAACGGCATTCAATTTCTCAAGCGTTGTGCAGCGCTTGGTTTGCCGTTTCTCTGGGCTTCGCCTGCTGGCGTTACGCTGGTTTGTGGTTTTTTTGGCCTCTGGCCCTTGTACAGCAAGCGCAAACAGCTATCGTTTTTGCAGCGCTGTGCCGCCTCGGTGGCGCCGTGCTTTTTCGCAGTTAGCGCCCGTCACCAAATCATGGCTACCCGTTTTGGCTTCTGGCTCTAACCTTCCGGTCAAGCCGACCCGCATTCTGCGGTCGGCTTACCTCGCCCGTTAGGCCCAACAAGAAATGTGAGTCGGATCTATGCCACTAAGCAAGCTGAAAATAAAAAATGCAACCTACCTTAAAGATCTATCAGGCATTGATGTTTTGCATGCGGACGAGCCTCATGCGTTGGTAATGGCAGCGGGGTACTTGAAGTTCACATTAGCAAAAAACAAAAGCGAAGGAATTTACTTTCGGGGGCAGCGAAAGATATACGAAAGCCTGTCACCAACGTTGTATCGAGATACGCCCTCCATCAAAGTTCAAAACGCAAAGCATGCCGCTCTATCAAAGCTTGTTCAACGCTTTGTTGATAGCGGAAACATATTTGGTAGCTTTGGCGACTACGCGCACGAAGCACTTCTCCAGCATTATGGAATTAGCACTACATGGATGGACTTGGTTGACAACGTATGGGTAGCTCTTTGGTTTGCCTGCCATCAAGCAATGTCGGTTGGGAAAAGAGGAGAGTTTGTTCATTTTGAAAGACGTCTTCCCTCTAGCAGCAACCCGTATGCATACCTTCTTCTCATCGCCGCAAACATCAATCATCGCTCTAGAGATAAGCCCGGCTATTATCACGGCGATCAAACAGAACTTGTTGATCTCCGCATGGCCGCCCCATCTGTTTTTCTTCGTCCCCATGCGCAACACGGGCTGCTTTTCCGTAGGAAGGGAGATATTACAGGTCGAGCCCTAGATTACTCAAGTCAGCTTAGGGGTGTAATCCGCGTCGATCTTGCTAAAGCGTTAGATTGGCTGGGCAGCGGAAAAATGGTGAATACGCACTCCTTATTTCCCCCTCCGTTTTATGACAATGGCTATCAGCTCTTACTCACTTGCGGAGTTGAGGGTGACAGGACTACCGGCACCATCTCTCATATTGGTGCTTAGTCTTTGTGTGGTTTTCGATATAAGCAGTAAAGCACCTATCCCGCGCCTAACTGGTTGTTCAAGGGGACGCCAACGTACTTCGCACGCTGTCGCCCTTTAACGTAGGCGTTAGGCGCACACATAACTAATTCCTACTTTCACAAGAGAAGGATATGTATTGGTACTTCATAATCTTAAGCTGCTCCTTAGTTGTACTTGCCATAGCTTTATTATTTTATAGATTTCACCTATTATTTACAGGTAGCAGGGTTTCTGGTGTAGTCACTAATTTCATCACTCGAAAAAGAGCCCTTACTGGTACGGCCGAATCAACACTTATAGAAATTTCTTACAAGAATTCGAGTGGAGTTACCTGCAAATTTGAGGCTGACAATGGATTGTTGGTTTATATCTATAAAATAGGGGATTCAGTGAGTCTCTCAGAGAGAAATGGAAAAATAATCGTTAATTCATTATTAAATATTCTCATTGCGCCAATTTTCTTATTTACAATGAGTTATGTAATTTTTACTTTTCTCATCTAACAATGCGCTCAAGCGGACGGCTTCTAGCCGCCGCTTACCTTAATTCGTTAGTCGCCTCAAGATGTTTGTGCTGCCGGTGATTATTTTTCCGCTTGTCTTCGGACTTGCAATATTTCGCCTGTACCAGATACCAAAAAAACTCTTGTCTGGAGAATTGCGACTGCCTTTTCAGTATTGCACAATATTATTTATTGCAACTGTATGCGCTTACTTTGTGCTATTAATATACACCGTATTATTGATAACATCTCTAGTCCTCGCCCTATTTTTTGCAGAAAATATTGCATCAGCATACTTATCGCTAATTATCTATGTTGCTGCATATCCATTTGTTTACATCGGAGTGGCATGGATCTTTTACTATGGTTTTAGCCGTCGTGTCTAACCTGGCAATCAAGTCGACTCACCTTCGGCGGGCAGCTTAATTTCAACGTTAGCCGCTATGAAGAGAAAATATAAAACACTGAAGCTGCTGAATACGTTTCTGACTGTTTCATTTTCATTCAGTTTGACTGCAATACTAACGATTGCTCCCGCAGCCTTTGGCTTTGGCTGGCCGTACTCATCAAAAATTGGCAGTATTCTCGCAGTATTCTCATGGATAATCGGAATAGGTGCATGGGGAATTCTTATTGCTATGGGGATAGCATGGGCCTACGATAAAAAGCTTCACAGAGCCATTCCTATTGCAGGAACCATAATAGGGACTTTAAGCATTTTGCCGTGGATTCCTACCGTAATTCCTATGATCACACTCACACCAGCTTTAATACTGGCAGTCAGGCTTGTTCGCTATCATTTAAATAACACGAGTGACGATACAGGGTGCGTTACCAGCTAAAAATGCGCTCAAGCGGACAGCTTCCAGCTGCTGCTTACCTCAGTTCGTTAAGCTTTGCAGGAAAAAAACGTGCAGATTTTCTACATCCTTCTTTGTATTGCTGGCGCGGCATTACCACTCTCGCAGTTCGTCCCGTGGCTTTCTGCACATGGCCTTAATGTGCCTCTCCTGTTGCAGCAGGCCACATCAAGCCACATCGCCGCATTCGCTTGGGCTGATGTTCTGATCTCAGGCATCGTTGTTGCTGTGTTCTTACTTGTTGAGGGGCGCAAGCTTGCAATGCGTCGCTTATGGCTACCGTTGTCTTGTCTTATGGTCGGCCCTTCATTGGCATTGCCGCTATTTCTGTTGTTGCGGGAGCGGCATCTTGCGGCGACAGCTCCTAACCATTAATTCAAGCCGACGCCACTTCGCAGCGCAGATTAATTCAGGCGTTAGGCTGAATAATAAAATACACAAGATGCTAAAAATTATTGCTCAAGATTTCATCAAGCCTGAACATATTCAGGATGTCATGCCTCTTTACCGAGAGCTTGTGGCAAGAACCAAAGAAGAACCGCTGTGCGTGTCGTACGATCTTTACATCGACCAAAAGGATCCTGGGCACTTCGTATTCATAGAGGAATGGCCTGACCGTGCAGCATTGGACGTGCATTGCAACACTGAGCACTTCAAGAGGCTGGTGCCACTGATAGACAAGCACCAAAGATCACCGGGAACCTACTTGCTTATGGATGCATATATGCGTACTACCATCAGGCAAGCCATGAGTGCAGACACGTATGCCGTCGCTGAACTCTTCGACTTGTATCGCCAGTTCTATGAACAGCCATCCGATCTGCCCCGTGCAAACACATTTATCAGAGAGCGAATCGATAAAAAGGAATCTGTGATTTTGGTCGCTGAATCCGATGCAAATGGGTTAGTTGGCTTTTGCCAGCTTTACCCGACGTTCTGCTCTGTAGAGGCACAACCTATTTACACGCTCTATGACCTGTTCGTGTTGCCAGCCGCTCGCAAGGGTGGCGTGGGTCGAATGCTCTTGTGCGCAGCGCAGGCGCGAGCCCAAGCAGATGGCAAAGTGCGCATGGATCTCACCACCGCGCGCACGAACCATCAAGCCCAGCGCCTCTACGAGTCTTTGGGTTGGCTGCGCGATGACTTGTTTTTGGCCTATAGCCGACATGTGGTTCGGTAAATCAAAATAAATAAATTTTTTTGAAAAATTAAAGGATTTGCAATGTCAATTGAGGCCAAGGTCAGGGTAATTGCAACTTTTGTCGATGAAAAAATTGCATCCCAGGCTGAGTTGGAATTAAAAAATTCTTTGATTGAAAACGATCATGAGCTTGCTCAGGCGCTGAATGCCATATATCCAGTGGCCAATCAAATTGACTACAAAGACGAATTGATCAATGTCGAAAAGATGGAGAGAAATAGTTGCAAGTTAACTATTGATTCTTATACTTATACATCAGAGCATCCGGTATGGTTTGTAAAATCTTTGGCAAAGCTTGGTGCTGAAAAAATTCATATCATAGGGAGCTGGGATGGAAATATCCAAAATTATTATTTTCTGAGCGGAAGCAAAGTCCCAAAGAAAAAATTTTTCGGTGAATCTCCTGAGAATTCATTGAGCGCAAAAAATTTTGAAATTGGTAATGGATTATTTCTGCCGAATGGACGAGTCAAAGTGAGGGCGAGGCTGATTTCAACCTGGGCTGTTGGTGATATTTATCAGAGCACAGGAATGGAATTCAAAACGCTGGAAGGAGATGTGTTTTTTTACAAAGGCAGGGGCGTTATTCTGGATGTTCTCTGGAATTCAACAACGGAAGAATTCGATAAATCTGTTGTTATTGAATTTAGCGCTGTATTTGAAGTAGAGAAAAAAGGGGGCCAATATGCATCGTTTGCCAAAAGGCCAACAAAAGTAGTTCAAATTCTGGGGTTGTAAAAAATGCTTTACGAGCAACTGGCTTACCTGCATCTCGCTGCGGTGGTTCCGGCTTTGCGATTGGTACGTGGTTGCTCGTGCGCAGAAAAAGCTCGCCCAGCCACCCCGCGCTGGGGCGGGTGTATCTGGTGCTGATGGGGTACCTCGCGGCGTGCCGGGGCTGGCAAGGCGCAAAAGCCGGGTTTGATTTGCTTCAAAAAGCGTAGCTGCTTGCGCTTGCTGCGCAAGGGCTGGAGCCGTTTTTCTTCACAATTTTGAGGGGCACTCTGCATCTGCTGGCGCAGTGCTGCCTTCAGGAGTGGGCCGCTTCAATGCCTATGCTGCGCTTTCCACGCAGCGTACTCCGATGGCCGCAAACCATAGCGTGCCAGCACGCCTTCGTGCAGCCGTCGCAGCTCTTCCACCATCAGGGCCTGCACGGCGGGCTGCTCGCCCGCTGGAACGTGCTCGGCTACGCAGCGCTGAATGCTGGACAGCGGATCGCGCTCGGGCTGGGTGATGACCTCGCGCAGGGTTTGTCTGATCAAGTCGCGCCAGGTCAGGCGCAGCGGATCGGGTTCCGCCAGGTTTTGCTGGATGGCCAGATATTCCTGCGTCGATCGTTCATAGGCCCATACATAAAGGTCGCGCAGCAGCTCTACCCGGGTCATTTCATACACGCCCAGGGTGGCGCGGCTGTAAGCCTGTTCCGGCACGTCCAGAAAAGTCAACGGACAGAGGTTGGCGCGAAACAGTGGCAAATTGCTGGCCAGGCGCGCGGTGCGTTTGTTGATGTCTGCAAACGGCTGCAAGTAGGGCAAGTGCACCATCATGAAAAAAGACTGCTCGAACGGGTCACCAATCTGGTTGGCTTTGCTCAGCAGTGCATCCAGTGCGTTGTCAATCTGCTGCGGTGCAGACAGTGGGCGATAAACGCTTTGGCCAATATCGACGGCATGCTGGCGAATGCGCCCTTCATCGGTGGGGTTGGGCAGCAGGTTTTCTGCCAGGGCGCTGTGCAAGTTCATCAAGGTGTAGCGGTTGAACTGGGCACTGTCGATGTTTTCTACCAGCAGCTCGATGGCCCTCTTGTGGTTCAGGATCATCTGTGTTTCAAGGGCGGCTTTGCCTTGGGCCGCCTTGCCGTGCTCGATGAGTTCAAGTGTGTCGAGCCGGGAGTACGTGTTGCCTTCCAGGTGGCTCGATGCCCAGGATAGATCGATCAGCAATCGGTTCAGAATGGCACGGCTATAGGTGCCAGCAGGCGCGCCAAAGTCGGTGGTTCTGCCCATTTTGTGCAATTGGCGGCGCAGCGATTGCGACAAATACCAGGTTGCATTGGGCTGGTAGGCATCCAGAAACTCATGTTGGTAGCCCACGGGCTTGCGCGCTGGGGCGGGCTGATTGATATAGGCCAGGATATCCTGGCTGTCAGCAGACAGGGGAATGAAGGGGGGGAATACGTCGGTGGGGCTGGCTGCCGCACCTGTGCCCAAGGTGGTGCCAGCGCCAAAATAACGGCGGGCTCTGCCTTCACCCAGCGCATAAATTTGGCCACTCTCCAGCAGCTTTGCCACCAGGCGCTGTGCCGTGCGCCTTGCCACGCCGGGGTGCTCGGTCAGGAGTTCGGCCAGCGTCAATCCATGTGGGGATGCCTGGATGCTGCTCAGTAAGTCTGTGGTGTATGGCATGGCCGTGTTGGCGCAGTTTTTGGCGCTGTTTGGGGTGTTTCTGGCGCTATTTTGGCGCAGTTCTGGCGCAGTTCGCCAAACTGCGCCACTTTGGCGCTGAAGCCGCCTTTACAGCCCCTGCGCCTGCGCCCCCAGCTGGCGCAGCATGAAGTCCAGGAACGAGGGCACGCATTCAAGGTGGCCTGCCGGGGTGGCAGGGCAATCGTTCAGGCTGACCAGATCACCGGCACCCTGGGCCTGCATGGCTTGCACGGTGCTGGCTGCGCTGGCGTAGGGCACGGTGCGGTCGTCCTTGCCGTGGTAGAAGCGCACCGGCAAGGTGGGGCGCCACTGGTGGACGTTGCTCAGGCGGTTCAGGTTGGCCACGTCGTCTGACAAGAAGTTGTCGATGAAGGTGGCATCAATCACCACATCGGCGTCGTTGGGCAGCAGGGCCTTGAGCAGGGCGCGGCGCACTTCGCGCTGGGCGCTGCCACCCAGGTGGCGCAAAAAGCCGGGGTTGATCAGCGCGCCCACCACTTTGTTCTCCTGGCGCACCACGTCCACCAGGCCATCCATGGTGGCCTGCACGTTGTAGGGGCCTGCGCCCACCACCACTTGGCGCAGGTTTTGCAGGTGCGCCGAGTTGCCCCACTGCAAGGCCCGGTGCGCGGCCAGGGTGACGTAGCCGCCTTCGGAGTAGCCGGTCATGAAGAGCTGGCCGTTGTCGGCCACGCCCTGCTGGCGGCGCCAGGTTTGCGCGGCGGTCAGAAAATCCACCACCGCTGCGGCGGAGGGGCCCGAGAGCAAATAAGGGTGGGGCGCGCCCTTGGAGGCGCCGTAGCCCACGTAGTCGGGCGCCAGCACGATGTAGCCCACCGAGGCCATCACCAGCGCCACCTCCGAGGCCACGGCGTTGTTGCTGGGCGCCTCGCTGTCCCGAAAAATCGTGCCGTGCTGGTAGCTCAGCACTGGGCTGGCGGCGCCCGCTGCCTTGGCGGGCACGCCCACCAGCCCCGAGGCACGGATGGGTTGGCCATTCACATCGGAGGTGGTGTATTCAAGCCGGTAGGCCAGCACGTCGTAGCGCGGCACCAGGTCGGGGATGCGCGAATCCTGCGCTTGCAGGGCCTGGGCGATGTCGGTGGCCGCGATGGAGCCCAGCAATGTGGCGCTTTGCAATTGTCCCGCGCCCGCCGGGTTGACCGGCAACACGGGCTGCTCAGGCCCGGGGTCTTCGCCATCGCCACCGCCGCAAGCGGCCAGCGCCGCAACCAGAACCCAGGTGGCGGCCACACGGGGCCAGCGAAGAAAAGCAGTTTGCATAGGAAATCGTCTCAAAAATGGGGTCAGATTCTAATTTGTTCGGCCTGGACGGAAGGCTGTGCCGGTGGGGCGTCAGGTTCCCGCAAGCGCAGGCTGAATAATTATGAATTCAAAAATTGCTGAAACCTGTGTGCGCAACCCGGAGACATTGCATGACCAGCTACGCCGACTTTCACCAACGTTCCATTACCGAGCGCGATGCCTTCTGGGCCGAACAGGCCCGCCTGATTGACTGGCAAACGCCGCCGCAGCAGATTTGCGACTACAGCAACCCGCCGTTTGCGCGCTGGTTTGTGGGCGGCACCACCAACCTGTGCCACAACGCCGTCGATCGCCACCTGGCCGAGCGCGCCGACCAGGCGGCGCTGGTAGCCATTTCCACCGAAACCAACACCGAACGCAGCTACAGCTTTGCCGAGCTGCACGCCGAGGTGCAGCGCATGGCCGCCAGCCTGCAAGCGCTGGGTGTGAAGAAGGGCGACCGTGTCCTGATCTACATGCCCATGATTGCCGAGGCCGCCTTTGCCATGCTGGCCTGTGTGCGCATTGGTGCGCTGCATTCGGTGGTGTTTGGCGGCTTTGCGGCTGGTTCGCTGGCCACGCGCATTGAAGATGCCGAGCCGGTGGCCGTGGTCAGTGCCGATGCCGGTTCGCGCGGCGGCAAGGTCGTGCCCTACAAGCCGCTGCTGGACGAGGCCATTGCCCTGTCCAAGCACAAGCCCCAGGCGGTGCTGATGGTCAACCGGGGCCTGGCGCCCATGCCGCTGCAAGCCGGGCGCGACCACGACTGGTCGGCCCTGCGCACGCTGCACTTGGATACGCAGGTGCCCTGCGAATGGCTGGAATCGACCGAGCCCAGCTATACCCTCTACACCAGCGGCACCACCGGCAAACCCAAGGGCGTGCAGCGCGACACCGGCGGCTACACCGTGGCGCTGGCGGCCAGCATGAAGCACATCTTTGATGGCAAGGCGGGCCAGACCTTCTTTGCCACCAGCGATATCGGCTGGGTGGTGGGCCACAGCTACATCATTTATGGCCCGCTCATTGCGGGCATGACCACCATCATGTACGAGGGCCTGCCCACCCGCCCCGACGCGGGCATCTGGTGGAGCATTGTCGAAAAGTACCAGGTCACGCACATGTTCTCGGCGCCCACAGCGGTGCGTGTGCTGAAAAAGCAAGACCCGGCGTATCTGGCCAAATACAACGTCTCCAGCCTCAAGGCGCTGTGGCTGGCCGGAGAGCCGCTGGACGAACCCACCGCGCAGTGGATCAGCGGCTCACTCAACGTGCCCATCATCGACAACTACTGGCAGACCGAAACCGGCTGGCCCATCCTCACGCTGGCCAACGGCGTCGAGCAGCAAGCCACCCGTTTTGGCAGCCCCGGCAAGGCGGTGTATGGCTACAACGTCAAGCTGATTGACGAGGCGACAGGCGAAGAACTCACGGCGCCCAACCAAAAGGGCGTGGTGGCCATCGAAGGCCCGCTGCCCCCCGGCTGCATGCAAACCGTCTGGCGCGACGACGACCGCTTTGTCAACACCTACTGGAAGAGCATTCCGGGTCGCCTGGTCTACAGCACCTTTGACTGGGGCATCCGCGATGCCGATGGCTACTACTTCATCCTGGGCCGCACCGATGACGTGATCAACGTGGCCGGCCACCGCCTGGGCACGCGCGAGATCGAAGAGTGCATCTCGGCCCACCCCAACGTGGCCGAAGTGGCCGTGGTGGGCGTGGCCGACAACCTCAAGGGCCAGGTGGCGCTGGCCTTTGCCGTGCCACGCGATGCCAGCAGCCTCAACAGCGATGCCGACCGCGCCGCCCTGGAGGCCGAGGTGATGAAGCAGGTGGATGCGCAACTGGGCGCCGTGGCCCGGCCATCGCGTGTGTACTTTGTCGCGCTGCTGCCCAAAACGCGCAGCGGCAAGCTGCTGCGCCGCGCCCTGCAAGCCGTGGCAGAAAAGCGCGATCCGGGCGATCTGACCACCATGGAAGACCCCGCCGTGCTGCAACAGGTGCGTGACATGGTCGGCCAATGACCTGAATCTGCTCTTGAAATGAGAGCTGCCAGCGCTTACTGGGTAAGCGCTGGCAGCTTTTTTATTGTTAAATCGTGACCTGCGAATCTGGGCTGCATCGCCACGGCGCTGGCGCCTGCCAGTGCGGCGCCCAGGCGATGAAGTCTTGCAGCGGCATGGGCCGTGCGATGCAGTAGCCCTGGGCCAGGCGGCAGCCCAGCTCCAGCAACATGCTGCCCTGGGGCACGGTTTCCACGCCCTCGGCAATGACGTGGTAGCCAAACGAGTGCGCCAGCCCGATCACCCCCTGCACGATGGCCAGGTCGCCCGCATCGCCCATCATGCCGCGCACAAAGCTCTGGTCGATTTTGAGGGTGTCCAGCGGCAGGCGGCGCAGGTAGGTCAGTGACGAGTAGCCGGTGCCAAAGTCGTCCAGCGCGGTGTTGACGCCGATTTCGCGCAGTTGCAGCAGGGTTTGCGCCACCGGGGCGAGGTTGTAGAGGGCGGCCGTCTCGGTGATTTCTATCTTCAGGCTGCTCCGGGGCAGTTGCGGGTAGCGCGCCAGGCGGCTGGCCATCCAGGGGGCAAAGTCAGTTTGTTGCAGGTGCGGCGCCGTGATGTTGACGCTGATCGTCAGGTTCAGGCCCTGGGCGTGCAGGGTTTGCGCCATCTCCAGGGCGGTATCGACCACCCAGGTGCCAAAAGCGATTTCCAGGGCTGTGCCCTCGATCAGCGGCAAGAACGCGGCGGGCGAGAGCACACCTTGCTCGGGGTGCTGCCAGCGTGCCAGGGCTTCGGCGCCCACCACGGTGCCCAGGCGCATGTCCACCTTGGGCTGCAAATACAGCATGAACTGGCCGCCTTGCAGCGCTGCCTGCACGCGCGCGGTGTCGGCCTGCACCTGCTGTGCGGCGCGCTCGGAGGCGCTGTCGAACTGGTGGTAGCGGTTGCGCCCGGCCTGCTTGGCGGCGTACATGGCCTGGTCGGCGTGGCGCACCAGGGCATCGGCGTCGGCGTCGTCTTGCGGGAACAGGGTGTAGCCGATGCTGGCCGTCACGCTCACGCAGTCGTTGCCCAGGGCGTAGGGGGCGGCAATGCTGGCCATGACCTGGCGCAGCGCTTTTTCGCAATCGGTGGCGCCATGCAGGCCGGGCAGCAGGATCACGAACTCGTCGCCGCCCAGGCGGGCCACGCAGTCGGTGGCGCGCAGGGCGCGGGTCAGGCGGCCTGCGGCCATGACCAGCAGGCGGTCGCCCGCGTCGTGGCCGTGGCGGTCGTTGACGGGCTTGAAGCCGTCCAGATCCAGGTAGGCCACGCCCAGCAAGCTGCCTTGCACCCGCGCCTGGGCCATGGCTTCGGTGAGCTTGCGCGCCAGCAGCACGCGGTTGGGCAGGCCAGTGAGGGCGTCGTGGTGGGCCAGGCGCTGCAATTGCTGCTCTTGTTCGCGCTGCTGGGTCACGTCGATGGATACGCCCAGCATGCGCAGCGGGGCGCCGCTGGCATCGTGGGCCACGGTTTTGCCCAGGTTGCGCAGCCAGCGCTGGCCACCATGGGGCAGCGGGATGCGCCAGGTGGCATCGAAGTGGGTGTCGGGCTGGGCGGTGTGGCGCTCCAGTTCGCGGGTGATTTTGGCGGCGTCTTCAGGCACCACGCAGTCTTGCCAAGGCTGGGGGCGGGCGGCGCTTTCGTCGCCCGGTTGCAGGCCGCGCAGGTGCTGCCAGTGGGCATCGCCTTGCAGGGTGCCTGCGGGCAAGTCCCAGTCCCAGCGGCCCAGCGATGCGGCGGTCATGGTCAGCGAGAGCAGGGCTTCGCGCTCGCGCACCAGGGCTTCGGCGCGCTTGGAGGCGTCGATGTCCTGCATCACGCCGCGAATGCGCACGACGCGGCCATTCTCAATGACGGGTTCGCCCAGCGAGCGCATCCAGACCAGGCGGCCATCGGCGCGCACGATCTCAATCTCCAGGCTCCACTCCACGCGCTCGCGGATGCACCGGCGCAGTGCGTTGCGGAAGGTGTCGTGCCAGGCCGGGGCCACGTGGCGCTGCACGTAGTCCTGGGGCAGTGGGCTGCCCGGGGGCAGGCCGTGGATGTCGTAGCACACGTCTGACCAGTACACCGGGCCGCGTGCGGGCATGTCTTCCCACACACCCAGGCGGGCCAGGCGCCCTGCCTGCTGCAGCAGGCTGTTGCTGGCTTGCAGGGCATCGCGCGCGTGCTGTTCCTGGGTGATGTCGTGAAAGACGAAGACAAAGCATTCTTCGCCGTCAATCTGTACCGGGTAGGCCGACATGAGGCCGGGCACGCGCGTACCGTCGAGCTTGCGTGCCACCAGGTTCAGTTTGTCCACCTGGCCATCGCGCGCAAAGGTTTCCAGCAGGCGCGTGCGCTCGTGCTCGGTGGCCCAGATGTTGAGCTCTGCGGAGGTGCGGCCCACCACGTCTTCGCGCGGCCGCCCCAGCAGTTGGCAGAACGCGGGGTTGACTTCGATGTAGCGCCCATCGGCCACGCGCGAGATGCCTGCCGGGTCGGGCAGCGCCTGGTAGATGGTGTTGTACTTGGCCTCGGAGGTGCGCAGGGCCTGCTCGGTGGCGCGGCGGGCGGTCACGTCCAGGCTCATGCCGACCATGCGCAGGGGCTTGCCGTCGGCGCCGTGTTGGGTCACGCTGCCGCGCGAGAGCACCCAGCGCCATTGGCCGTTTTTGTCGCGCACCCGCAGTTCGGCTTCGTAGGTGTGGACTTCACCGTCCATGGCCTGGCGCAAGGGGTCGGCCAGGCGGGCGGCGTCATCGGGATGGCGCAGGCTGGTCCAGTAGGCGGTGCGTTTTTCCGGGGGTATCTCGAAGAGCCCGAACTGGGCATAGAAGTGGCCGTGGAACGAGAGCTGGCGGTTGCGCACGTCCCACTCCCACTGGCCACCGCCAGAGGCGCGGATGGCACTGATCAGCTCTTGCTCGCGCTGGCGCAGGGCCTGGTGTTCTGCCTGCAAGGTGTTGAAGGTGCGCACGCGCACCAGCGCCCACAGCAGGGCGCCCAGCAGTGCCAAGACGGTGGCGCAGGCCAGCACCAGCTGCAAATTTGTCACATTCATCCATTCTGTTTTTTGCTGGCGTGCAGTATCAGGCCCTATGGCTGGCCTGCACGGTGCCCCACCAACCCGGATTAACCCGGTTGACAAACGCGCATCAGGCGCCTGGAGGCCATGCTCCCTCGCGCTGCAACAAGGCGGTTTTGCGCGCCAGACCACCAGCGTATCCCGTGAGGCTACCATCGCGCCCCAGCACGCGGTGGCAGGGCACCACGATGCTCAAGGGGTTGCGCCCCACCGCACTGGCCACGGCCCGCACGGCGCTGGGTCGCCCCAGCTGCTGCGCCAGGGCGCCATAGCTGGTGGTGCTGCCGGGCGCAATGCCCAGCAGGGCTTGCCACACGCTTTGCTGGAACGGCGTGCCACCGCTGTAGTCCAGGGGCACGTCAAAGTGAAGGCGCTGGCCGTCCAGGTACTGCTGCAACTGCTGGGCGGCAGCGCACAGCAGGCCGTTGTCTTCGTCATGCGGCCAGGCCTGTGCGCCATCGAGCTGTGCGGGCCAGTGGCGCTGGCCCTCAAACCACAGGCCCGACAAGCCCTGTGGCGATGCTGCCAGGCGCACGCCCCCCAGCGCTGTGATGCAGCGTTTTTGAACTGTCGTGGTGTGAAATTGCATGGTGTAAAAGTGTAGAGTGTTTTTGGCCTCAAGGCCACGTAGAACAAGCGCAAGCAGCTATGAATTTGATAGTTTTCAAAACCCCGGAAACCTGGCTGTGGCAGGATGCGGGCAGGGCCGGTTATGGCAGCGCGCACCTACAATGCAGCCGGTTTTTTCTTCCCCCACCCGCTTCTGTGAAAGTGTGACGCCGTGCAGCTCTCTCCTTCCATCTTCAAAGCCTATGACATCCGTGGCATTGTGCCGTCCACCCTGGACGAGGCCGTGGCCCGGGGCCTGGGCCGCGCTTTTGGCACCGTGGCCCGCGCCCAGGGCCAGACCACGGTGGCCGTGGGGCGCGATGGCCGCCTGTCCGGGCCTGCACTGAGCGCCGCATTGATTGCCGGGCTGGTGGATGCGGGCATCGCCGTGATCGATGTGGGCCTGGTCACCACGCCGCTGCTGTATTTTGCGGCCAGCACCCTGTGCGCCAGCGGCATCCAGGTCACCGGCAGCCACAACCCCAAAGACTACAACGGCTTCAAGATGGTGTTGGGTGGCCGCGCCATTTACGGCGACGACATCCAACAGCTGCGCCAAACCATGCAGGACGAGAGCTGGCAGCTGCAAGCCGGGGGCAGCGTGCGCAGCGTGGACGTGCTGGCCGCCTACACCCAGCGCATCACCAGCGACGTGAAGCTGGCGCGGCCTCTGAAAATCGTGGTCGATTGCGGCAACGGCATTGCGGGCGCCTCGGCACCGGCCATTTTCCGCGCGCTGGGCTGCGAAGTCGTCGAGCTGTTCTCGGAGGTGGACGGCAACTTCCCCAACCACCACCCCGACCCCAGCAAGCCGGAAAACCTGCGCGACCTCATCGCCGCCTTGCAGGCCAGCGATGCCGAGCTGGGCCTGGCCTTTGACGGCGATGGCGACCGGCTGGGCATCGTCACCAAAGACGGCAGCAACATCTTTCCTGACCGGCAGATGATGCTGTTTGCGCAAGACGTGCTCTCGCGCGTGCCCGGCGGCCACATCCTGTTCGACGTGAAATGCACGCAGCGTTTGGCGCCCGCCATTGCCGCAGCGGGCGGCGTGCCGGTGATGTACAAAACCGGCCACTCGCTCATCAAGGCGCGCATGAAAGAGCTGGACTCGCCCCTGGGCGGCGAGATGAGCGGCCACATCTTTTTCAAAGAGCGCTGGTTCGGCTTTGACGATGGCACCTATGCGGGTTGCCGTTTGCTGGAAATCCTCAGCCGCAGCAGCGACCCCAGCGCCGTGCTCAACGGCCTGCCGACCAGCTTTTCCACGCCCGAGCTGAACGTGGCTTGCGCCGAGGGCGAGCCGCACCAGCTGACCGCGCAATTGCAGGCGTTGGCTGCCGACACCTTTGCCGCCCCGG
The DNA here is from genome assembly GCF_004341365.1 of Simplicispira metamorpha. Taxonomy (GTDB): domain Bacteria; phylum Pseudomonadota; class Gammaproteobacteria; order Burkholderiales; family Burkholderiaceae_C; genus Simplicispira; species Simplicispira metamorpha. Next base: position 59,546 of record NZ_SLXH01000013.1, read on the forward strand.
CGCAGATCAGCACCATCGACGGCCTGCGCGTGGACTGGCCCGATGGCTTCGGCCTGATCCGCGCCAGCAACACCACGCCCGTGCTGGTGCTGCGCTTTGAGGGCCAGACGCCCGAGGCGCTGGCACGCATCGAGGCGGCCATGCTGGCGCTGCTGCACCGCGTCAAACCCGGCGCCCAGGTGGGCAGCGCGGCGCACTGAATGTGTCGCCCCTATCGCGCCTTGCCCTGGGGCTGTATTCGGCCCTGACCTGGGCGGCCCAGCCACTGCTGCGCCGCAAGCTGCGCCGCCGCGCCCTGGCCGAGCCCGGCTACGGCCTGCGCGTGGCCGAGCGTTTTGGCCACTACGGCGATGTGCCAGTGGGTGGCCACCCCGCGCCTGCTGGGCCTTTGGTTTGGATACACGCCGTCTCGCTGGGCGAAACGCGTGCTGCCGCCATCTTGCTGGGCGCGCTGCGCCAGCAACTGCCGGGCATGCGCCTGCTGCTCACCCACGGCACCGCCACGGGCCGCGCCGAGGGCGAAAAGCTGTTGCAGCCCGGTGATGTGCAGGTCTGGCAGCCGTGGGACACGCCCGGCGCGGTGGCACGGTTTCTGCGCCACTTGCGGCCCGCCATCGGCATCCTGATGGAAACCGAGGTCTGGCCCAATCTGATAGCTGCCTGCCGCGCGCAGGGTGTGCCGCTGGTGCTGGCCAACGCCCGGCTGAACGATAAATCCCTGCACCAAGCCCAGCGCATGGCCTGGCTGGCGCGCCCGGCCTACGCCGCCTTGGCGGCGGTGTGGGCGCAAACCGAGGCCGATGCCCAGCGCCTGCGCAGTCTGGGGGCGCCGGTGCAGGGCGTGTTCGGCAACCTCAAGTTCGACGTGGTGCCCGACGCCGCCCAGCTGGCCCAGGGCCGTGCCTGGCGCGCACCGCTGCCGCGCCCCGTGGTGTTGCTGGCCAGCAGCCGCGAGGGCGAGGAGGCCATGTGGCTGGAAAATTTCAAGCCAAATCGGCCTCCAGAGCAGGCGCATAGGGCGCTACCAGCTATCAATAATGAAGCAAATGGGGCGCAGGATACCGCAGCAAACGCCAGCGTGCAGTGGTTGATCGTGCCGCGCCACCCCCAGCGCTTTGACGAGGTAGCCCAGCTGCTGGAGCGCGCGGGCCTGCGCGTGGCGCGCCGCAGCCAGTGGGCCGATGGCCCCGACGCCCAGGCCGATGTGCTGTTGGGCGACACCCTGGGCGAGATGGCCCTGTACTACGGCCTGGCCGACGTGGCCTTGCTGGGCGGCAGTTTTGCGCCGCTGGGCGGGCAAAACCTGATCGAGGCCGCTGCCTGCACTTGCCCCGTGGTGCTGGGGCCGTACACCTTCAACTTTGCCCAGGCTGCCGAGCTGGCCTGCGCCGCTGGCGCCGCGCAGCGCATGCCCGATATGGCGCAGGCCATGCAGGTGGCCACTGCACTGGCACACAACGCCACTGCCTTGGCCCAGGCCCAAGATGCCGCTGCGCAATTTGCCCAGGCCCACCGGGGCGCCGCGCAGGCCACGGCGCAGGCAGTGGCCGCTTTGCTGTGCCGCGATCCCATGGCCTTGGGGTAAGGCCAGGCCCGCGTGGGGCGGGGGTTTTTCATCGAAATGTCAGAATTCCGCCCTGCTGCACCATGGGGGCGTTACTCGGTCACTTTTTTTCATGTCTTCTGCTTCTTTGTTTCGGGTGGATTTGCGCCGCCTGATATTGCTTTTGGCCACCTTCAGCGCCATCGTCACCTTGGTGAACGGGTTTTATGCGAGCCACGCCGTCCAGCGCCAGCAACTGATAGACAGCGCCCTGGAGAGCAACCGTGCCTACGCGCAAAAGCTGGCCGATTCGGTAGATGACTTTCTGCGTGCAGCCCAGCAGCAACTGGCCTACAGCGCGGGCGTGGTGGGCCAGCGCTTTGACCAGGGGGGGATGTTGTTGGCCGAAGTCGATCGTTTGCGCTTGCAAACGGACACCTTCAACTCCGTGGTCATGGTCGATGCCCAAGGCCGGGTGCGGGCCACTTCACCCGAGGCCCTGCAAATCCAGGGGCGGCGCCTGGATACGCCAGGTGCTGTCGAGGCCCTGCGTGAGAAGCGTGCGTTGGTCAGCGAGCCGTATGTCTCGGTAGCGGGCAATTTGCTGGTGTTTATCTCCCACCCGGTCACAGACCGTGCGGGCCGCTACCTGGGCTATGTGGGCGGCACCATTTACCTCAAACAAAAAAGCATCCTGCACAACTTGCTGGGCGCGCACTACCACAGCGATGGTTCTTACCTGTATGCCGTGGACCAGAGTCGGCGGCTGATCTACCACCCGGACATTCACCGGGTGGGTGTGCAGATAGACAAAAACCTGGTCATTGATGCCGTTTTGCAGGGCAAAAGTGGTGCCATGCAGCTGAAAAACAGCCAGGACATCGACATGCTGGCCGGTTATGCCTATGTGCCTTCCACCGCCTGGGGCATCGTGGCCCAGCGGCCCACGCATGCCGCACTGGCAGCGTTGGACGACTTGATGCAAAGCGTGTTCTACAAAAGCCTGCCCCTGGTGGTGGTGCTGCTGGGCCTGGTGGGGTGGCTGTCGCGGCTGATTGCGCGCCCCTTGTGGCAGCTGGCCGATGGCGCGCGCTACATGGACAAATCGACCACCGCAGAGAGCATTCTCAAGATCCGATCCTGGTATTTTGAAACCTCGGAACTCAAGCGCGCCATGTTGGTGGGGGTGAACCTGCTGCACCAGAAAATCGGCAAGCTGCACCAGGATGTGCAAACCGATCCCCTGACGGGCCTGAGCAACCGGCGCGGCATGGAGCTGGCATTGTCGGTGTGGCAGGCGGCGCAAACCCCGGTGGCGGTGGTGGCGATGGACATTGACCATTTCAAGCGCGTCAACGACGGCCATGGCCACAGCGCCGGAGACCAGGTGCTCAAGCGCCTGGCCCAGTTGATGCGTGACAACTCACGCGGTGGTGATGTGCTGTGCCGGGTGGGCGGTGAAGAGTTTCTGATGCTGTTGCCAGAGGCCCGCCTGGAGGTGGCCGAGCAGGTGGCGCAGCGCCTGCGTGCGCAGGTGCAGAACACCGCCATGGCCCCTGTGGGGCATATCACTGTCTCTTTGGGGGTGGCCCACTGGCCACAGCACGGCAGCGACATGGCCGCCGTGCTCAAGGCCGCTGATGCCGCGCTGTACGAGGCCAAGCACACGGGCCGCAACCGGGTGGTGGTAGCCCCCCGGGCCACTGACTGAGCGGCAGGCCCTGGCGCGGTCAGCCCGGCAGCGCGAGCTGGAACACCGCCACTGCGCGCACCAGCTCTTGCGCCTGCTGATTCAGGCCTTGGGCCGACGCGGCCATTTCTTCGACCAGGGCAGCGTTTTGCTGGGTGGTTCGGTCCATGTGGGTAACTGCTTCGCCCACCTGGGCCACGCCCTGCGATTGCTCCTGGCTGGCGCTGCTGATTTTGCCCATGATGTCGGTCACGCGGCGGATGGCGGACACCACATCGGTCATGGTTTCGCCCGCCTGGTCTGCCAGTGCAGAGCCATGCTCCACGCGCGCCACGCTGTCGCTGATGAGGTTTTTGATTTCGCGGGCCGCTGCAGCGCTGCGCCCGGCCAGGCTGCGCACTTCGGAGGCCACTACGGCAAAGCCACGGCCTTGTTCACCGGCACGCGCGGCCTCGACAGCAGCGTTGAGCGCCAGGATGTTGGTCTGAAAAGCGATACCGTCAATCACGCCGATGATGTCGGCAATTTTGCGGCTGCTGGCGTTGATGCCCTGCATGGTGTCCACCACCTGCGTGACCACCTGGCCACCGTATTCGGCCACGCTGGATGCCTGCATGGCCAACTGGTTGGCTTGGCGGGCGTTGTCGGCGTTCTGGCCCACGGTGTCGCCCAGCTCTTGCATGGAGGCTGCGGTTTGCTCCAGTGCGCTGGCCTGTTGCTCGGTGCGGCTGGAGAGGTCGCCGTTGCCCTGGGCAATTTCAGCGCTGGACAAGGCCACCGACTGGGCGCTGTCACGCACACCGCCCACCACGCTGGAGAGCGAGGTTTGCATGTCTTGCAGCGCCATGAGCAGTGGAGAAAACTCATCGCGCACCGGGTCGTTCAGCGCCACGGTGAGGTCGCCATCGCGCACCCGCTCTGCCACTGTCTGGGCCGTGGCCACGCGCCGGCGCAAGGTGCCACCCAGGTGGTGGGTAAAAAAGACCAGCCCGGCCACGATGGCCAGCGCCAGTGCCATCAGCCATTGCAGGGTGCTTTGGGTGAGTTGGTGGATATCCGCAATGTCTTGCGACAAGGCTGTTTGCTGGTGCTCCAGTGTGTCGTGCAGCACGGTCAGCACTTGGTTGCGCACCGGAATGGTTTTGTCCACCAGGTAGGCAAATGCCGCGCCCGGGTCATCAGCGCCCAGCAGCGCGATGTTGGCATCGCCATGCTGCCAGAACGCGGCCATGAGGGGCAGGAGCTGGGCAAAGCGCTTTTGGGCGGCAGGCGTTTGCAAGGATTTTTCGTAGGTGGCCATCAGCTCGGCTATCAGCTTGCGTTTGGCGCTGATGTCATCGAGCGCTGCCTGGCGTTCCTGGTGGTTGCGCGCCAGCATGGCGTGGCGCAGTTGCAGCGATACGCGGGTGACGCTCAGCTCCAGCAGGCCGATGTGGGAGAGCTGGGGCACGCGCATGTCTTCAGTGCGGTGCGCCAGTTCGCTGACCTGGTGGAGTTGGGTGTAGGCCACGCCAGCCAGGGCGGCCAGGGCGATAGACAGTGCCAGGGCCAGAAGGTACAGGCGGCCCGACAGGCCACCCAGAAAAGTCGATTGCATGGAGGAAGAGGCTTTCTTGGAGCAGTGTGAGGGGCGTGGATGGGGTACATCCAGCCCAGGTTTCCCCGGTGTCGTGCGACGACTGCAAAGGCGCTGGCTTCCAGACCCCGCCAACGTGCGGCACCACCAAAAAACTCCTTGCCCGGGCGGTGGCTTGGGCAAGGAGTGCGATGCGGCGCAGTGTGGTGAGGACGGGGGGCAAGCCGTCAAGTCAGGCGTGGCGCAACAGGGGCGCCCGCAGGGTGGTGGGCAAATGGGTTACTTGGCGAGCAGTGCGTCAATGGCCTGCACGTCGGCTTCTTGCAGGGTGCCAGCGGCCTGGCGCAGTTTGAGCGTTCCCAGCAGCACGTTGTAACGCGCCTGGGCCAGATCGCGCTTGGTTTGGTAGAGCTGGCTTTGGGCGTTGAGCACATCGATGTTGATGCGCACGCCCACCTGGTAGCCCAGCTGGTTGGCTTCCAGCGCGCTCTGGCTGGAGGCTTCGGCGGCTTCCAGCGCTTTGACCTGGCCTTGGCCGGACTGCACGCCATAAAAGGCGGCACGGGTGGATTGCGCCACGGTGCGGCGCAGGTTCTCCAGATCGGCACGGGCTTTTTCTTCCAGCGCCAGGGTTTCCTTGATGCGGTTTTGCACCGCAAAACCCGCAAACAGCGGCACGTTCAAGGCCACGCCCACGCTGGCGCTGTTGGTGCGCGAGTTGATGCCTGGCGCACTCACGGTGCCGTTGGGCGAGCGCTGGATGTTGTAGCCCGCTTGCAGATCGACCGTGGGCAGGTGGCCGGTCTGGGCTTTTTTCGTTTCCAGTTGGGCCACGTCCAGCGCAATGCTGGCCTGGCGCACCAGCGGTTGAGCATCTTGCGCCTGTTGCACCCAGGTGGCCACGTCACCCGGCTGCACGGTGGGCAGCTGGAGCGGCTGGGCCAGCGGCAGGGGTTGGGTGCCGGTGCGGCCTACCAATTGGTCGAGGGCGAGTTTTTTCACCCGCAGATCGTTGTCGGCGGCGATTTCCTGGGCCACGACCAAGTCGTAGCGGGCCTGGGCCTCACGCGAATCGGTGACAGTGGAGGTGCCAACTTCAAAGTTGCGCTTGGCTGCCGCCAGTTGTTCGGATACGGCGGCTTTTTGCGCCTGCACAAAGGCCAGCGTGTCTTGTGCTGCCAGCACATCAAAGTAGCCCTGGCTGACGCGCACCAGCAGGTCTTGCGTGACGCCATCGAGCTGCGCCTGCGCTACGTCCACGCCCCGCAGCCCTTGTTGCAGCGTGATGCGGTTGGCCGGACGGTACAGCGGCTGGGTGGCGTTGATGCCCACGGTTTGCGTGGTCAGGCTGCGGTCGGCGGTGGGCGCGCTGATGCTGGTGTTGGCGCGCGACAGCCCCGCCGACAAAGCCGCGCTGGGCAGCAGGCCCGCGCGTGCCTGATCGGCGCGGCTGGTGGCGGCATCCAACTGGGCTTTGGCCGATTGCCAGGGCGCGTCGTAGCTGCGCGCGGACTCGACCAGTGCCATCAGGCTCTGGGCCTGGGCAGGAACAGCGAGAGCGGCGCCCAGCGCCAGGGGAAGAAGCCTCAGCAGGTGCATGGCAGTGTCTTTCAGGGAGGGTAGCGTTGTGGTCAGTAGCGTGGCACGCCGGGGTCGCGCTCGCAGGCCCAGGCGTCTATGCCCCCGGTGATGTTGGCCACGCGCGCAAAACCGTGGTGTTCCAGAAAAGCGGCCACCCGCAGACTGCGCATGCCGTGGTGGCACAAGCAGGCCACAGCGCGCTCGGGGTCCAGCGTGGCCAGTTGCTGGGGCACGCTGCCCATGGGCACAGCCAGCAATTCAAAGCCCTCTGGCGTGACACTGGCCGTTTGCAGCTCCCAGGGCTCGCGCACATCCAGCACCAGTGGCTGCTGGCCGGGTGCGGTCTCGGTAAACCAGGCAGCAAGCTCCTGGGGGCGGATGTGGGCAACCATGCAAGGCTCCTGCGTGTCAGAACTTGAAGGGCGATGGCTCTGCAAAGCCTGTCAGGCGCGGCGAGCTGGTGTCCCAGGGCTGGGTGGTTTCAAAACGGTTGCCGTGGCGCTGCACGATGGTCATGCGCATGATGGGGTCCAGGCCGACGATGGCAGCCAGGCGTCCGCCATCGTTGAGCTTGGCCAGCAGCGCTTGCGGCACCTCGGCCACCGAGCCACTGAGCACGATCACGTCAAACGGGCCTTCAGGCAGCGGATCTTGGGAGCCATCGGCCACGCGCACAGTGGCGTTGCCGATGCCAGCTCGCTGCAAGTTGGCCCGCGCAGCGTCGGCCAGTTCGGGCACGATTTCCAGCGACAGCACTTCCTTGGCGCGGTGTGCCAGCAAGGCCGCCATGTAGCCCGAGCCGGTGCCGATTTCAAGCACGCGCTCGTGCTTTTTCACTTGCAGGTCGTTGAGCAGGCGCGCTTCCACGCGGGGCGCCAGCATGCACTGGCCGGTGCGCACGCCTTCTTCGGGGGTGCCGCGCAGCGGGATTTCAATGTCCATGAAGGCCAGGCTGCGGTGGGCCGCAGGCACAAAATCTTCGCGGCGCACTTGGTGCAGCAGCTCCAGCACCTCAGGGTCGGAGACGTTCCAGGGGCGAATCTGCTGTTCGATCATGTTGTAGCGGGCGTGCGCTATCGGATCGTTGGTGTTGGCAGACGTGTTCAGGGGCATGTTCATGGGAAAAAATCTCCGGGAGAGGGCGGTTCAGGACAAGCCTTCGATTTTAGGACGGGCGGCAGTGCCTGAACCCAGGCAGCGGCGCGCCCAGCACGCCAGGTCGTCCATGTAGCAATACACCACCGGCACTACCACCAGCGTCAAGAGCGACGAGGTGATAACGCCGCCAATCACCGCCTGGCCCATGGGGGCGCGCTGCTCGGAGCCCTCGGTCATGGCAAAAGCCAGCGGCACCATCCCGAAGATCATGGCCAGCGTGGTCATCAAAATGGGGCGCAGGCGCACGCGTGCGGCCAGCAGCAGGGCGTCTACGCGCGCCAGGCCGGGCTGGTGCTGGCCGTGCGCGTCCACCTGGTCTTCGCGGGCGCGGATGGCAAAGTCCACCAGCAAGATAGCGTTTTTGGTGACCAGTCCCATCAGCATGACCACCCCAATGATGGAGAACATGGACAGCGCCGAGCCAAACATCATCAGCGCCAGCACCACGCCGATGAGCGTCAGCGGCAGCGCCGTCATCAGCGCCAGCGGCTGCACAAAGCTCTTGAACTGGCTGGCCAGGATCATGTAGATGAACACAATGGCCAGCACCAGCGCCGAGATGGCGTAGCCAAATGCCTCGGTCATGTTTTTGGTGGAGCCGCCAAACTGGTAGCGGTAGCCGGGGGCAAAAGCCACGCTGTCGAGGGCTTTGCGCAGGTCTGCCGATACGGCACCGGTAGAGCGCTGGTACACGTTGGCGCTGATGGCCACTTCGCGCGTCAGGTCGCGGCGGTTGATCTGGTTGGGGCCGCTGGAGGTGTGTACGCTGGCCACCTGGTTCAGGCGCACGGTGCGCGTGCTGCCATCCGCGGCGGTCAGGGCAAAGGGCAGGCGCTCCAGGTCTTGCACGCTGGTGCGGGCCTCGGGGGCCAAGCGCACGTTGACATCGTAGGTCTGGTCGTTGGGCGCGCGCCAGTTGCCCACGGTTTGCCCGGCAATCAAAGTGCGCAAGGCGTTGGCCATGGAGGCCACCGACAAGCCCAGGTCAGAGGCTGCATCGCGCCGCACGGCGACGGCAATCTCCGGCTTGTCGGCCTTGAGGCTGGAATCGAGATCGACCAGGCCCGGAATGGTGCGGATTTTGTCTTGCACCAGGTGCGTGAGGCGCTCCAACTCTTGCAAGTCAGGCCCTTGCAGCGAGAATTCGATCTGTTTTTGTCCGCCCACCGGGTCCAGCAGGCCCACATGCGTGACGGTGATGCCCGCAATCTGGCGCAGCCGCTCGCGCAGCACACCCGACATCTCATCCACACTGCGGCTGCGCGCTTTGCGATCCACCAGGCGCACGTAAATGCTGGCGTACATCTTGCCTTGCGCATTGCCGGTGTTCAGGGTGGCCAGCGTGTAGCGCACCTCGGGCAGCTCACGCACCAGGGCTTCCACCTGTTTGGCCTTGGCCTCAGTGGCTTCGATGGAGGAGCCTGCCGGGGTATAGAAATTGACCGTAGTTTCAGAAAAGTCGGCCTTGGGCACAAACTCGGTGCCCAGCAGCGGCACCATGAAAATGCTGGCGACAAAAATCGCCCCGGCCAGGGCCAGGGTGGCCAGCTTGTGTACCAGTGCCCAGCCCAGAATGCGCTGGTAGCCCTGGGCCAGCCGCTCGGTGCTGCGGTCAAACCAGCCGGTGATGCGGCCAATGGTCTTGTCGTAGAGCGTGGTCGGTGGCGCGTTCTGGCCGTGCGTGTGGATGCTGGGGTCGTGCCAGACACTGGAGAGCATGGGGTCCAGCGTGAAGCTGACGAACATCGAAATCAGCACCGCCGCCACGATGGTGATGCCGAACTCGTGAAAAAACTTGCCGATGATCCCGCCCATGAAGCCAATCGGCAAAAACACCGCCACGATGGACAGCGTGGTGGCCAACACGGCCAGGCCGATCTCTTGCGTGCCCTCCATCGCAGCCTGGTAGCTGCCTTTGCCCATTTGCACATGGCGCACGATGTTTTCGCGCACCACGATGGCATCGTCAATCAGCAGGCCCACGCACAGGCTCAGGGCCATCAGCGTGATCATGTTGATGGTGAAGCCGAACCAGTGCATGAACAAAAAGGTGCCGATGATGGAAATCGGCAGCGTCAGCCCCGTAATGACCGTGGAGCGCCACGAGTTCAAAAACAAAAACACGATCAGCACCGTGAGCAGCGCGCCCTCGATGAGCGTCTGGCGCACGTTGTCCACGGCCACACGGATGGGGCGGGCGCTGTCGCCAATGGTCTCCAGGCGAACTCCTGGCGGCAGCTCGGCGCGCAGCGCGGCCACGGCGGCGTTCAGGCCATCGACCACTTCGATGGTGTTCTCGCCCTGGGCCTTTTGCACCGACAGCAGCAGCGTGCGCTGGCCGTTGTACAGGGCCAGGCTCTCCACCTCTTGCGCGCCGTCTTGTACCCGCGCCAGTTGGGCCACACGCACGGGAGCGCCGTTTTTGCGCGCCACAATGATCTGACCGAAGTCTTCGGGGCGCTGCATGCGCGCGTCGATCTGCACCACCCGCTCTTGCGCCAGCGAGCGCACGGCGCCCAGGGGCAAGTCCTGGTTTTCGGTGCGCACGGCCTGCGCCACCTGCTCGGGCGTGATGCCAAAGGCTTCCAGCGCCTGCGGGTTCAGGTAGATGTTGATTTCGCGCTGGGTGGCGCCCACCAGGTTCACGGCGCCCACGCCGCGCACGTTTTCCAGGCGTTTTTTCAGCGTTTGTTCGGCCCAGCTGCTCAGTGCCACGGCGGACGGTGCCGCGTTGGCTCCAGCGCCCGCCTCCGGCAGCACGGCCAGCGACCACACGGCACGGCTGGCCGGGTCAAAGCGCAGCACGCGCGGCTCTTTGACCTCATCGCGCAGCAGGGGGCGCACGCCAGCCACTTTTTCGCGCACATCTTCTGCCGCTTTGCGCCCGTCGATGTGCAACTGGAATTCGATGATGACCACCGCGCTGCCTTCGTAGCTGCGCGAGGTCAGGGCATTGATGCCGGCAATCGAGTTGACGGCCTCTTCGATTTTTTTGGTGACTTCGCTTTCGACGATTTCAGGCGATGCCCCGGGGTACTCGGCAGTGACCACGACGACGGGGAAGTCGATTTCCGGAAACTGATCTACCTTCAGGCGCTGGTACGAGAACACGCCCAGCACCACAAAGGCGAGCATCACCATGGTGGCGAACACCGGGTTCTTCAGACTGACTTGGGTGAACCACATGGGTGGGGGTGTCCGTGCGCTCAGGGCTTGGCTGGGGAGGGGGCGGCGGGTGCCAGGCGCAGCGCGGTGCCTTGCGGCAGCACCCCCACGCGCCCGGCCAGTACCAGGGCGCCTTCGGGTACGCCGTCCACGGCCACCAGCATCTGGCCGTCGGTCAGGCTGCGCACCCCCGTTTGCACGCGGTGGTGGGCTACGCGGCCCTGGTCAGCCACTTGCACGTAGGGGGCGGGCTGGTCGGTGCGCACCGAATCCAGCGGCACCACCAGGGGCTCTGCGGTGCCGGTCTGGATGCTGCCTTGCACGAACAGGCCCTGGCGCAGGGCATCGGGGCTGGCGTTTTGGGCGGGTTGGAGGGCCAGGTACACCGGCACGGCCCGGCTGCCCGTCTGGGCGCTGGGGTTGATGCGCACCACCGTGGCCGTCAGGGCGTCGCTGCGCCCCTCCATGTGCAGGAGGGCGCTCTGGCCGACGCGCACGGCCACAGAGTCGGCAGGCGCCAGCAGTGCTTCGACTTCCATGCGCGATAAATCCACCACTTCCAGAATCCGGGTATCTATGGCCACACGCTCGCCGTTTTGCACCAGCCGCTGCGCCACCTGGCCGTTGATGGGGCTGCGCAACACGGTATCCAACAGCGATTTGCGGGCTACGTCGGCAGCGGCCACCGCCGCCTGGTGCGACGACTGCGCCGCCTGCAAGCTGGCCTCCGAGGTTTGCAGTGCGGTGCGCGAGATAAAGCCCTGCGCCACCAGCGCGCGGTTGTTGTCGAACTGGCGCTGGCTGATATCGACCTGCGCGCGGGCCGCGTCGGCCTGCTGCTGTGCCTGGCGCAGGCGGGCCTGCATCTCGGTGGCTTCGATGCGCGCCACCTCCTGGCCTGCGCGCACGCTGTCGCCTTCGCGCAGGCCCAGGCCTTGCAGCTCCCCGGCCACGCGCGCTTTGATGGTGGCCGACTGCACCGCGTGCAATGCCCCCGTCACGGGAACGTTCAGGGCCAGTGCCTGGCGGCGCACAGGCCACACTTCATCGGCAGCGATGTCCATCACCACCGCGGCGCTGTGTGTGGCAGCGGTTTCCAGGGCTTTTTGTTGGGATTGCCGCGCTTGCAGCGTGCGCCACAGTGTGGCGCCCAGAAGGGCTACCACCACCACCGCCACCACCCAAGGCAACCAGCGTTTGCGCTGCGTCATGCGTTCTCCGATGGGGTGGCGGGGGAGGGCGCTGCTGGCGCCGTGCCAGACTGGCACAGGCCGTACAACAGGGTGTTGATCTGGGTTTCCAGGTACGCCTGCGGCGCCATCAGGATTTCTTGGGGCATGCAGGCTTCCTCAGAGTGCTTGGCCATCATCAGAAAAATCATGGGTGACAGCACCGCGTACACCGCGTAATCGAGGTTGAGGGCACGAAACTCGCCCCGATCCACCCCGCGTTGCAGGATGCGCCGGATCAGCTGTTGGCCCTGTGCCACCACCTCGCGCTGGTAGAACTGGGTGATCTGCGGAAAATTACACGCCTCGCACAGCATCAGCTTGGTAATGCCCGAGGCGCGGGTGGCACCAATGCGCTCCCACCAGACGGTGTAGCAGTAGCGCAACATGTCGGCGGTGCTGCCCTGGAATTGATCGACCTCGGCATTCCACTCGGGAAAACGCCCGGCAAGGTTCTCGCGCACCACGGCCTTGAACAGCTCTTCCTTGCTGGGAAAGTACAAAAACAGCGTGCCCTTGGAGACGCCTGCGCGTGCTGCCACATCATCGACACGCGTGGCGGCGTAACCTTTTTCGACGAACAAATCCAGGGCGGCGTCCAGCAACTCGCCCGGGCGCGCCTCTTTGCGGCGCTCGCGCCGGGACGCGGGAGGGGCCGTGAAGGAGTGTGAATCGGGGGGCATGGGGTGAAGATGATTACTGACTGACCGGTTAGTAATGTACCCATCCCCCTGGATGGCGTCAATTCATAATCGCGCACACCCGCTTGTATCCTGGCGCTTCATCTTCCATCCAAGGAGACTTTTCATGCAACTGCAAACCATCACCCTCGGCGGAGGCTGTTTTTGGTGCACAGAGGCCGTGTTTGACCGCGTGCGCGGCGTCACGGATGTGCAAAGTGGCTACGCCAACGGCCATGTTTTGAACCCCACCTACGAGCAAGTGTGCAGCGGCACCACCGGCCACAACGAGGTGGTGCGCGTGACGTTTGACCCCGCGGTCATCAGCGTGCGAGAGATTCTGGAGATTTTCTTTGGCACCCATGACCCCACCACGCCCAACCGCCAGGGCAACGATGTGGGCACGCAATACCGCAGCGGCATTTACTTTCACACGCCCGAGCAAGAAAAGGTGGCCCACGAGCTGATCCAGCACATGGTGCAAGCGCAGTGGTTCGATGCCCCCGTGGTCACTGAGGTGGTGCCGGTGGCCCATTTTTCGCCCGCAGAGCCCTACCACCACGACTACTACGCGCGCAATCCGCAGCAAGGTTATTGCGCCGCCGTGGTCGGCCCCAAGGTGAACAAATTCCGCAAGACATTTACCCGCTTTTTGAAGCCCGATTGAGGTTGGGTCTATTTTTTTGATAGCCAAAATGGCTGTGGCGCCCGCCAATCGGGCGCTATACGCTATGATTTTTGAATCTGATCTGGAGAAAATTTGCCATGCGCCGTCTGCTGACCCTTCTGGCCTTTGCCGCTTTGTGTGCCCCTTTGGCGCAGGCCCAGGTGCATTCCGACCAGGAAACCAAGGCTGATATCGAACGCCACCGCGCCATGGCCGCCGCCCACACCGCAGCGGCGCAGTGCCTGGAGTCTGGCAAAGACGCCCAGCAGTGCATGAAAGAGTTGCAAGCCGCCTGCAAAAACCTGGCCATCGGCAAATACTGCGGCATGAAGCACGCGCACTGACCGCGTTTGCCCGTTTTTTCGCCCGCCAGTCCGTACCCATTCCCGTGATGCCCGCCCACAGCACCCGTTCCACCGCAGCACAGCGGGGCCGGGCCGTGGGCCGCAGGGCCAGCGCCGTGTGGTGGTCGGTCTGGCTGGTGCTGGCGCTGGTATTGGCGCCCGCTTTGGGCCAGATGCACCGCGCCGTGCATGGCGATGCGGCGCCAGCGCTGTCTGCCCACAGCGTCCACGGCGGCCCGCACGCTGCGCCGGGCGACCAGACCTCCTGGGTGGCTGCGCTTTTTTCTGGCCACCACCTGGTCGATTGCCAGTTACTCGACCAGCTCACCCTGGGCGATGTACCCCGCAGCGCGCCTGCGCTGGCACATGCAGCGCCCGCCACCGCGCCCCCCGCTGGCCCGCCCGCGCATTTCAGTGCGCGGCGCACCGCCGCCTTCCAGGCCCGCGCCCCGCCGCTGGCCATGGGCTGGGGCGCGCCCCCCGCGCCCAGCCACACCTGAGCACCCGAGCATGGCCAGCGCTGCGTTTGCAGCGTGGCCTGTAGTGGCTGCTGCGCCAGGTAATAACTCCTTTTTTGATAGCTGCTAGCGCTTATCCCGTAAGCGCTGGAGCCGTTTTTTATCCTTTATCCATGCCCCGCATGGGGGCGGCCTGCGCACGCTGATGCGCCAGCGCCGCCCGTGTTTTTTCAATGCACACCATGATTTCCATTTTTCACCGTACAGGCCCGATCGACCAGCACCTGGCTGACGTCTCCACCGCCCGCTCCAAGCCCCTGCCACGGCGCCAGCCCCAGGCCTTGCGCCCGCTGCCGCTGGCCGTGGCGCTGCTGCTCACCACCTGGGGCCAGGCACAGGCCCAGCAGGCGCCCGCCGGGGCGCCAGTAGCCACCGCAGCGCTGTCTGAAGTCACCGTTTCGGCCAGCGGCCTGCAACACGGCAGCAGCGACATGGCCACCCCCGTGAGCGTGCTCGAAGGCGATGCGCTGGTGCGCCAGCGCGAAGCCACCCTGGGCGAAACACTCACCAGCGAGCCCGGCATCACCTCCAGCCACTTTGGCGCGGGTGCCAGCCGCCCCATCATCCGGGGCATGGATGGCCCGCGCGTGAAGGTGCTGTCCGACGGCGCCGAGCTGCACGACGCCTCCACCATCAGCCCCGACCACGCCGTGGCCGCCGAGCCCCTGCTGGCCACGCAGATCGAGGTGCTGCGCGGCCCCTCGGCGCTGGCCTATGGCGGCGCTGCGGTGGGCGGTGTGGTCAACGTGCTCGATGGCAAAGTGCCCACCGCCGTTCCTGACAAGGGCATAGAAGGCAGCGCCGAGCTGCGCGCCAACAGCGGCGCCCGTGAGGGGGCAGGCGCCTTTGCACTGACCGGCGGGGCGGGCAACATCGCCATCCACGTCGAAGGCGCCAAGCGCAACGCCAGCGACTACCGCGTGGGCGGCGGCTGGCTGCACGAGGGCCACGCCGAGCGCAAAGTGCCCGGCAGCTTCAACCGCACCGACAGCGCCAGCCTGGGCCTGTCGTGGGTGGGCAGCCAGGGCTACCTGGGCGTGGCCTACACACGCCAGAACGCCGAATACGGCCTGCCCGGCCACAGCCACAGCTTTGACGGCTGCCACACCCACGGCGCCCAATTGCACTGCGGCACCCACGGCCCCCAGATGCAGGACGGGCACGACGACCACGACCATGACCACGACGAAGCCCACGGCGCCGTGCCCGTGGTGGATTTGCGCAGCAAACGCCTGGATGTGCGCGGCGAGCTGCGCAACCCGTTCGCTGGTTTCTCCGCCCTGCGCCTGCGCGCGGGCCACACCGACTACGCGCACGATGAAATCGAGGAAGGTGCCGTCTCCACCACGTTCAAGAACAAGGCCTACGACGCCCGCCTGGAGCTGCAACACGAACCCGTGGCCGGTTTCAAGGGGCTGATCGGCCTGCAAACCTCGCAGCGCAAGTTCAGTGCGGTGGGCGAGGAGGCTTATGTGCAGCCCACCGTCACGCGCAAAACGGGCTTGTTCCTGCTGGAGGAATACCGCTGGGGCGACTGGCGTTTTGAAGGCGCCCTGCGCCACGACCGCCAGACCGCCGAGGCGCAAACCAGCGGCATCGAGCGCAGCCACCACGGCACCTCGGCATCGCTGGGCGCGGTGTGGAAGTTCCAGCCCGGCTATGCGCTGGGTGCGTCTTTCACCCGCGCCAGCCGCGCCCCGTCGGCAGAAGAGCTGTATGCGCGCGGCCTGCACATGGCCACCAGCACCTACGAGCGCGGCAATGCCGATTTGCGCGCCGAAACCTCGCAAAACATCGACCTGAGCCTGCGCAAGACCAGCGGCGACACCACGTTTGGCGTCAGCGTGTTCCGCAACCGCATCAGCAACTACATCTATGGCCGCACGCTCGATGAACTCGATGGCCTGCAATTGCTGCAATACGCGCAGCAGGACGCCACCTTCACCGGCATCGAAGGCCAGGTGCGCCAGCGCCTGACGCGCCACATCGGCCTGACCTTGTTCGGCGACGTGGTGCGCGCGCGCCTGGCGGGCGGCGGCTTGCTGCCGCGCATTCCCGCCGCCCGGGCGGGCCTGCGCCTGGATGCGAACTGGAATGCGTGGGAGGGGCAGGTTGAATGGGTGCAAGTGGCCCGCCAGACCCGTGTGGCGGAGTTCGAGAGCACCACACCGGGCTACGGCATGCTCAACCTGGGCATCAGCTACAGCGGCCAGATGAACGCCACCCCGTGGCAGCTCTACCTCAAGGCCCACAACCTGACCGACCGGCTGGCCTACGCGCACACCTCGTTCATCAAGAATGCGGCGCCTTTGATGGGGCGCAACATCACCGTGGGCGTGCGCGTCGCGTTTTGATGCCCGGCCTTTGGATGAAGGCTTAAAAAGCCTTCAAACGCAATGCTGGTGAGCGCTTTCAGCTATCAAAACAGGAGTTGCTACGACAGTGCTTGCAGCAGCTCGGTTTCGATCTGGATCTGGTGGGCGTTGCTTTGCAGCTCGGGGCCCTGGATGAGGAAGGTGTCTTCCACCCGCTCGCCCAGGGTGCTGACCTTGGCCAGCTGCACGCTCAGGTGGTGCTGGGCCAGCACGCGCGCCACCAGGTAGAGCAGGCCCGCGCGGTCGCTGGCAGAAATGCCCAGTAGCCAGCGCTGGGCTTTTTCATCGGGGCGCAGCGTCACGCGCGGCGCCATCGGAAAGCTTTTGGCGCGCCGCGACAGGCGCCGGTGCCCCGGCTCGGGCAGCGCACCGCCTTCTTCGATGGCGCGCGCCAGGTCGCTTTCGACCATGTGCGTCAGTTCGCGGTAGTGCCCGGGCAGCGTGGTGGTGGTGACCTGGAAGGTGTCGAGCGCGTAGCCGTTGGCGGCGGTGTGTACGCGCGCGTCCAGGATGCTGAAGCCCGCGCGGTCGAAGTAGCCGCAGATGCGCGCAAACAGGTCGGGCTGGTCGGCGGCATAGACCACCACCTGCAAGCCTTCGCCCGCCAGCGATTGGCGTGCGCGCACCACAGGCCGTGCGCTGCCCACGTGGCGCGAGAGGTGGCGCGTGTGCCAGGCGATATCGGCGGCCTCGTGGCGCATGAAATAGCTCACGTCCAGCGTGGCCCAGAGTGGTTTGTGCGCTTCAAAGGGCTGGGCCATCAAGGCCAGCAGCACCAGCGCTTCGCGTTTGCGCGCTTCGATCTCGGCAGCGGCATCGGGGGCGCGCCCGCCCAGCGTGCGCAGCGTGGCGCGGTACAGGTCTTCCAGCAGCTTGCCTTTCCAGGCGTTCCAGACCTTGGGGCTGGTGCCGCGAATATCGGCCACCGTGAGCAGGTACAGCGCGGTGAGTTGGCGCTCGTTGCCCACGCGCTGGGCAAAGGCGCCAATCACGTCGGGGTCGCTCAAATCCTGCTTTTGCGCCACCTGGCTCATGGTCAGGTGCTCGCGCACCAGAAACTCGATGAGCTGGGCGTCTTCGCGGGCCACGCCGTGCTGGCGGCAAAAGCGCCGTGCCACCACGGCGCCGATTTCCGAGTGGTCGCCGCCCCGGCCCTTGCCAATATCGTGGAACAGCGCGGCCACGTACAGCGTCCAGGGCTTGTTCCAGCCAGCGGCCAGCTGTGAGCAGAACGGGTATTCATGCGCGTGGTCGGCCATGAAAAAGCGCCGCACATTGCGCAGCACCATCAGGATGTGCTGATCGACCGTATAGACGTGGAACAGGTCGTGCTGCATCTGCCCGACGATGCGCCGGAACGGCCACAGGTAGCGCCCCAGCACCGAGGTCTGGTTCATCAGCCGCATGGCGTGGGTGATGCCTTCGGGCTGTTGCAGGATGCGCAAAAAAGCCGCCCGGTTGACCGGGTCGCGCCGGAAGGCCCCATCCATCACGCTGCGCGCCCGGTACAGCGCGCGCAGCGTGCGCGCCGACAGGTGCTGCAAGCCCGCCGAGGTCTGGTAGAGCAAAAAAGTTTCGAGGATGGCGTGTGGGTCGCGCTGGTAGAGGTCGTCGCTGGCGATCTCGATCATGCCGGCCTTGTCCAGAAAGCGCGCGTTGATGGGGCGCGGCGCGCAGTCCGACGGGTTGAGCCGCTCTTCGATGTTGAGCAGCAGGATTTGGCACAGCTGGGTGACGGCTTTGGCGGCCCAGTAGTAGCGGCGCATCAGGGTTTCGCTGGCGCGCAGGGGCAGGCCGCTGCCGTCGGGGGCCTCGGAGCGGTAGCCAAACGATTCGGCCACGGCGGTTTGCAAGTCAAACACCAGCCGGTCTTCGCGCCGCCCGGCAATGGCGTGCAATCGTGCGCGCACCAAAGAGAGCAGGGCTTCGTTGCGTACCAGCTGGCGCAGCTCGAACGGGGTGGCCAGGCCGCTGCGGGCCAGCTCGTGCCAGCTGTTGCCCAACCCTGCGGCGCGCGCCACCCAGAGCACGGTTTGCAGGTCACGCAGGCTGCCGGGTGACTCTTTGCAGTTGGGCTCCAGCGCGTAGGGGGTGTTGTCGTACTTGTTGTGGCGCTGGCGCATCTCCAGCGTTTTGGCGATCAGGAAGGCTTTGGGGTCGAGGTGGGCGCGGTACTGTGCCTGGAACTCGGCAAACAAGGCGGCATTGCCGTGCAGCAGCCGCGCCTCCAGCAGCGAGGTTTGCACCGTCACGTCCTGCGCCGCCTCACTGGTGCATTCGGCCACGGTGCGCACACTGGAGCCGATGTCCAGCCCCACATCCCAGCAGCTGCTGATGAAGGATTCGATGGCCTGGCGCTGGGTTTCGGCCATGTCGCTGCCAGGCAAGAGCAGCAGCACGTCCACATCGGAATGCGGAAACAGCTCGCCCCGGCCAAAGCCGCCCACGGCCACCAGGGCCATGGAGTCGGGCAGGGCAGCGCGCTGCCACAGCTGGGTGAGCAGGTTGCCCGCAATCTGCGCCAGCGTGCGCAAATGGGAGTGAATGCCGCGCGTGGAGGCTTGCGAGGCGGCCAGCAGGGCCAGCAGCGCGGCTTTGTCGCGGCGGTAGGTGTCGCGCAGGGCTTGCAGTTCGGTCATGGCGTTTTATCCGGGAAGAGAAGCAACAGGCGCCACGCTACGCAAGAAACGTGCAAGCGCCGCAGGTGCGGCGCTGCGCGCAGGCGCGCTCAGGTGGTGGTGGCGTGGACGAAATCGGGCAGCGCCGGGTAGCCCGCCGACAGCGTCAGCACCTCGTAGCCCGTGGGCGTGACCAGCACGGTGTGCTCCCACTGCGCCGACAGGCTGCGGTCTTTGGTGATGATGGTCCAGCCGTCGTTGCCCAACTCTTTGATCTCGCGGCGGCCCACGTTGAGCATGGGCTCGATGGTGAAAATCATGCCGGGCTTGAGTTCTTCGAGGGTGCCGGGGCGGCCGTAATGCAGCACCTGGGGCTCTTCGTGGAAGTTTTTGCCAATGCCGTGGCCGCAAAACTCGCGCACCACCGACAGGCCGTGGCTCTCGGCAAACTTTTGGATGGCGTGGCCAATATCGCCCAGCTTGGCACCGGGCTTGACTTGCAAGATGCCGTGCCACATGGCCTCGTAGGTCAGGGCGCACAGGCGCTTGGCGGCCACCGAGCACTCGCCGATCAGGTACATGCGGCTGCTGTCGCCGTACCAGCCGTCCTGGGTGATGACGGTGACATCCACGTTGACGATGTCGCCTTTTTTCAGGGGCTTGTCGTTGGGAATGCCGTGGCACACCACATGGTTGACCGAGGTACACAGCGAGGCCGGGTAGGGCGGGTAGCCCGGTGGCTGGTAGCCCACGGTGGCCGAGCGCGTGCCCTGGCGGGCCATGCATTCGGCGCCGAGGCGGTCGATTTCGAGGGTGGTGATGCCGGGTTGAATGTGCGGTGCGATGTAGTCCAGCACTTCAGAAGCGAGGCGGCAGGCTTCGCGCATGGCGGCGATGTCGGCTGCCGTTTTGATGGTGATGCTCATGCGTCCAATTATCCCATCGCACCGGCTTTCTTGCCCCTGGCCGGTAAAATGCCGCGCTTGCCCCGTGCCTGCGCTGGCCTTTGGCACAGCAGCGCCGCCGCCGGTTCTGCCCGCTTTCCCCCACTGCGATTTTTCCGCTTTTCCCTCTCCACCCAACCAGGCCGCCAACGTGACCTTGCACATGACCACGCTTGCGGGCGCCAACGCCCTCAGCCCCTTTCGCGCCCAGCAACTCCTGCCTGCGTTGCAGGCCATCCACCCCAAAATTGCGTCGATTGCCGCACGCTTTGTCCACCTGGTGGCCCAGGATGCAGCGCCCACGCCCGATCAGCACGCGCGCCTGTCGGCTCTGCTGACCTACGGCGAGCCCTACGCTGGCCCCACCGAGGGCGCTGCCATCGTCGTCACGCCGCGTTGGGGCACAGTGTCGCCCTGGGCCTCCAAGGCCACCGACATTGCGCGCAACTGCGGCCTGCACATCCACCGCGTCGAGCGCGTGACCGAATACCGCGTGCAGCTGCAGTCGGGCCTGCTGAGCAAGCCCACCTTGAGCGCCGAGCAGCTGCAACAAGTGGCCGCGTTGTTGCACGACCGCATGACCGAATCGGTGCTGTTCGACCTGACAGGCGCCCAGGCCCTGTTCACCGAACTGCCCGCGCAGCCCATGGAGCACGTCGATGTGCTGGGCGGTGGCCGCGCTGCGCTGGTAGCCGCCAACACCCAGTGGGGCCTGGCCCTGGCCGAGGATGAAATCGACTACCTCGCCCATGCCTTCCAGTCGCTGGGGCGCAACCCCACCGACGTGGAGCTGATGATGTTTGCGCAGGCCAACAGCGAGCACTGCCGCCACAAAATCTTCAATGCCCAGTTCACCATCGATGGCGCAGTGCAAGACAAAAGCCTGTTCGCCATGATCCGCAACACCCACCAGCTGGCGCCCCAGCACACGGTGGTGGCCTACTCGGACAACGCCTCCATCATGGAAGGCAGCGCGGTCGAACGGTTTGTAGCCAAAATGGCCTCTGGCGCCCATGCGTCGGGCGCTAGCAGCTATCAAAAAGAGAGCGCAACCCACCATGTGCTGATGAAGGTGGAAACACACAACCACCCCACAGCGATTTCGCCCTTTCCTGGCGCCAGCACCGGCGCGGGCGGCGAGATCCGCGATGAGGGCGCCACCGGGCGCGGCTCTAAGCCCAAGGCGGGGCTGACGGGCTTTACGGTGTCCAAGCTCTGGGGCGGTGCCTCGGATCAAGAGGGCGGCAAGCCCGGCCACATCGCCAGCCCGCTGCAAATCATGACGGAAGGCCCGCTGGGCGGCGCTGCCTTCAACAACGAGTTTGGCCGTCCCAACCTGGCCGGTTACTTCCGCGAATACGAGCAGGAAGTGGCCGGTGTGCAGCGTGGCTACCACAAGCCCATCATGATCGCCGGTGGCCTGGGCGTGATCGACGCTGCGCAGACGCAAAAGGTGCTGTTCCCGGCGGGCTCGCTGCTGATCCAGCTGGGTGGCCCCGGCATGCGCATCGGCATGGGCGGCAGCGCCGCCAGCTCCATGGCCACTGGCCAGAACGCCGCTGAACTCGACTTTGACTCGGTGCAGCGCGGCAACCCCGAAATCGAGCGCCGGGCGCAAGAAGTCATCAACCACTGCTGGGCGCAGGGCGCGGGCAACCCGATTCTGGCCATCCACGACGTGGGCGCGGGCGGCCTCTCCAACGCCTTCCCCGAGCTGACCAATGACGCGGGCCGGGGCGCCCGCTTTGACCTGCGCGCCGTGCAGCTCGAAGAATCGGGCCTGTCGCCCAAAGAAATCTGGAGCAACGAAAGCCAGGAGCGCTACGTGCTGGCCATTGCGCCCGAATCGCTGGCGCTGTTCACGGCGTTTTGCGAGCGCGAGCGCTGCCCGTTTGCCGTGATCGGCACTGCCACCGAAGAACGCCAGCTGGTGCTGCACGACCCGGCAGCCACCGACGACGACCAGAAGCTGCCCGTGGACATGCCCATGTCGGTGCTGCTGGGCAAGCCGCCCAAAATGCACCGCGATGTGCAGACCGTAGCGCGCCCATTCACGCCCATGGACTTGACCGGCGTGGCCCTGCAACAGGCGGTGATTGACGTGCTGAGCCACCCCACCGTGGCCTCCAAGCGCTTTCTCATCACCATTGGCGACCGCGCCGTGGGCGGCCTGACACACCGCGACCAGATGGTTGGCCCCTGGCAGGTGCCCGTGGCCGATGTGGCCGTGACGTTGGCCGACTTCCAAGGCTTTGCCGGTGAAGCCATGGCCATGGGCGAGCGCACACCGCTGGCCGCGCTCAACGCCCCGGCCTCGGGCCGCATGGCGGTGGCAGAAAGCATCACCAACCTGCTGGCGGCGCCGATTGAGCTGCCGCGCGTCAAGCTGTCGGCCAACTGGATGGCCGCGTGCGGCGAACCCGGCGAAGACGCCGCCCTGTACGAGACCGTCAAAGCGGTGGGCATGGAGCTGTGCCCCGCGCTGGGCATTTCGATTCCGGTCGGCAAGGACAGCCTGTCCATGCGCACGCAGTGGAACGATGGTGGCGTGGCCAAAAAGGTCGTCTCGCCCGTCAGCCTGGTGGTCACGGCCTTTGCCACGCTGGCGGACGTGCGCGGCACCCTGACGCCGCAGCTCAACGCCACCGAAGACGACACCACGCTGGTGCTGATTGACTTGGGGCACGGCCAAAGCCGCATGGGCGGCAGCATCCTGGGCCAGGTGCTGAACCAGGCAGGCGATGCCGCCCCCGACCTGGACGACGCGCAAGACCTGAAAAACCTCGTCAACGCCATCAACGCCCTGCGCGCGCAAGGCCACATCCTGGCCTACCACGACCGCAGCGACGGCGGCCTGTTGGCTGCTGTGGCCGAAATGGCCTTTGCCGGCCATGTGGGCGTGGCGCTGAACGTGGACATGCTCGTCACCGAAGGCGACGGCATCAGCGACAGCCGCATGGAAACCGGCGACGCCAAAAACTGGGCACAGCAGGTCAGCGCGCGGCGCGAAGAACTCACGCTCAAGGCGCTGTTCAACGAAGAGCTGGGCGTGGTGCTGCAAGTGCGCACCGAACAGCGCAACGCCGTCATGCAAACGCTGCGCGAGCACGGCTTGTCCAAATTCAGCCACTTTGTCGGCAAAACCCGCCCGCAAAGCTCCAGCATGGATGCGGGCAAGGGCCAGCTCTCCATCTGGCGCGATGCCAAGCAAGTGTTCAGCGCCGAGCTGGCTGACCTGCACCAGGTCTGGGACAGCGTGAGCTGGAAGATTTGCCAGCAGCGCGACAACCCCGCCTGCGCCGATGCCGAACACGCCGCCGCCGGTGCCCCGCAAGACCCCGGCATGCACGTTCACCTGACGTTTGATCCGGCAGACAACGTGGCCGCGCCCTTCCTGAACCTGGCGCGCCCCAAAGTGGCGGTGCTGCGCGAGCAGGGCGTGAACTCGCACGTCGAAATGGCCTACGCCTTCACCGAAGCCGGTTTTGAGGCCTACGACGTCCACATGACCGACCTGCAAACGGGCCGCGTCCAACTGCAAGACTTCCAGGGCGTGGTGGCCTGCGGCGGCTTCAGCTACGGCGACACGCTGGGCGCGGGCATTGGCTGGGCGCGCTCCATCACCTTCAACCCGGTGCTGGCGGCGCAGTTCCAGGGCTTTTTTGCCCGCCAGGACACCTTTGGTCTGGGCGTGTGCAACGGCTGCCAGATGTTTGCCGAGCTGGCCGACATCATCCCCGGCGCGCAAGACTGGCCGCGCTTCACCACCAACCAGAGCGAGCGCTTCGAGGCGCGCCTGTCCATGGTCGAGGTGCTGGAGTCACCCAGCCTGTTCTTGCAAGGCATGGCGGGCAGCCGCCTGCCGATTGCCGTGGCGCACGGCGAGGGCTACGCCAACTTCAAACACCGGGGCAACGCGGCGCAGGTGATTGGCGCCATGCGCTTTGTCGATAACACCGGCGCGGCCACCGAGCAGTACCCGTTCAACCCCAACGGCAGCGCGGGTGGCCTCACCGCCGTGACCACTGCTGACGGCCGCTTCACCGCCATGATGCCGCACCCCGAGCGCGTGTTCCGCAACATCCAGATGAGCTGGACAGACGTGGGCGCCAGCGGTGGTCAGGCTGCCCTCAGCCCCTGGATGCACCTCTGGCGCAACGCGCGCAAGTGGGTAGGTTGATCAGGATTTGCTCCTGAAATAAGAGCTGCTGGCGCTTACTGTGCAAGGGCTGGCAGCCTTTTTTGTTCGAAAGTTAAGCGGCTTTTTTGCGTCACAAAGTCATCTGGATGCGCTGAAATGAGCGAACAACCCGCCTCCCTCACGCCCCCGCCCCAGGGCTACGCCTCGCTGCTTGCCGACATCAAGCTGCGCGTGCGCCAAGCCCAGGTGCGGGCCATGCTGTCGGTCAACGCGGAGCTGATTCGCCTGTATTGGGGCATTGGCCAGACCATTCATGAGCGTCAGCAGCAAGAAGGCTGGGGCGCGGGCGTGATTCCCCGGCTGGCGCGGGATTTGCACAATGAGTTGCCCGAGGAGAAGGGGTTTTCCGAGCGCAACATCAAGCGGATGCTGGCGTTTTACCGGGAGTACGCCCAATTGGAGTGGGGGCCACAGCCTGTGGCACCAACTCCGCCTATACCAAAAGTGCCACAGGCTGTGGCACTTTTTACGGTCGAACTGATTTTGGCCTTGCCTTGGGGGCACCACGCGGAGCTGATGGCCAAGGTCAAAGACCACGCCACACGCCGCTGGTACATGCAGGCGGCGCTGGAGCATGGCTGGAGCCGCCATGTTTTGCTGATGCAGATCGAAACGGCTGCCCACCAACGCCATGGGCGCGCGGCCAGCAACTTTGCGCTGCGCCTGCCCAAGCCCGAATCCGATCTGGTGCAGCAGACGCTCAAAGACCCGTACTTGTTTGATTTTTTGACGCTCTCCGACCCGTTTCACGAACGCGAACTGGAAACTGGGCTGATGGCGCACCTAGAAAAATTTTTGCTCGAATTGGGGCAGGGTTTTGCATTTGTCGGGCGCCAGTACCACTTGGATATTGGTGACCAGGATTTCTACATCGACCTGCTGTTCTATCACCTGAAGCTGCGCTGCTACGTGGTGATTGAGCTCAAGCGAGGCGACTTTAAGCCCGAGTACGCAGGCAAGATGAGTTTTTATTGCAGCGTGGTCGATGACCTGCTGCGCCACCCCAGTGACCAGCCGACCGTGGGCCTGATTCTGTGCCAGCAGCCCAACCGTGTGCTGGCCGAGTACGCTTTGCGCGGTGTCGAAAAGCCGATTGGCGTTTCCAGCTACGAGCTGACACGCGCCTTGCCGCAGGATTTGCAAACCAGCCTGCCCAGCATTGAGCAAATCGAGAGTGAACTGGGTGGACTTGAGCCATGAGTTGCGTGGCGCACCATGGACAGACCACCGGGATCACTTTGTTCCATTCCCGAAATTAGCTATCAAAAACATAGCTTCTTGCGCTTGCTGTATAAGCGCCAGAAGCTATTTTTGTTTGTTTTTTTGCAAGGAGCCACCCCATGGCCGGAGCCAGTTTGCTGACCCTGTTGGACGACATTGCCGCCATCCTCGACGATGTGGCCTTGATGACCAAAGTGGCCGCGAAGAAAAGCGTGGCCATGGCCGACGATGTGTCGGTGATGACCAAGGTGGCGGCGCAAAAAACCGCTGGCGTGCTGGGTGACGATTTGGCACTCAACGCCCAGCAGGTGGCCGGTGTGCGCGCCGAGCGTGAAATCCCGGTGGTCTGGGCGGTGGCCAAGGGCTCGTTCATCAACAAGCTGATTTTGGTGCCGCTGGCGCTGCTCATCAGCGCCTTTGCGCCCTGGGCGGTAACGCCCCTCTTGATGGTGGGCGGTGCCTTTTTGTGCTTTGAAGGCTGCGAAAAACTGGCGCACCAATTTCTGCACAGCCCCCACGAGGCCGAGGCCCAGCACGAAAGCCACGTCCTGGCCAACGCCAACCCGGCGCTGGATTTGGTGGCTTTCGAGAAAGACAAGATCAAAGGCGCGGTGCGCACCGATTTCATCTTGTCGGCAGAAATCATTGCCATCACCTTGGGTACGGTGGCTACGGCGGCGTTTGCCCAGCAGGTGGCGGTGCTGTCGGGCATTGCCATCATCATGACCGTGGGCGTCTATGGGCTGGTGGCGGGCATCGTCAAGCTCGATGACCTGGGCCTGTGGCTCAGTGGCAAGGCCAGCGCAGCGGCGCAGGGCCTGGGGCGTGCCATTGTGGCTGCGGCGCCCTGGCTGATGAAGGGCTTGTCGGTGGCGGGCACGGCGGCTATGTTTTTGGTGGGTGGGGGCATCCTGGTACACGGCGTGCCGCTGTTGCACCACGCGGTAGAGGCCGCTGGCGGGGCCGCAGGCGCCTGGCCGGTGGGTGCGCTGTGGCAGGTGCTGGTGCCCAACCTGCTCAATGCGCTGGTGGGCTTGGTGGCCGGCGCGCTGGTGCTGGCCGTGGTCACGCTGGGCCAGCGGTTGCGCCGCTGAACGGGGCTGCCCAAGGGCAGACCAGGGGGCGCTGGGATCGCCGTTGGCGGGATTTGGCGCGGTTTGGTGCAGTGGGCGGGCAGGTTTTGCGCGCCAGCCCTGTGCAGCTATGGCCTAATAGCGGGCTTTTCTTTTTCTTTTCACTTTTAGCGGAGGCCTCCCATGGGCAACAAAATCGTCACCGAAGCAGATCGCAAGCGCACCCCCCGTCCCCAGACGCCCAACGGCGTGACCCTGGGCACCCCTGGCCGTGGCCAGCGCGTGAGCCTGGAGCGCGGCGTGGCTACACGCAGCAAGAAGAACCCTGGCAAGCGCTCCAAGAAGGGCGGCTGATCGCCGCTGGCAGGGGCGCCTGGCGCCCCCTGCACACTACAAGCCCTCTTTGCAGAGGGCTTTTTTTTGGGAGAACGTACGGTGGACGACAAGGTTTTGCTGCTGCTCAACACCAGCGTGGGTCACAGCCCGGCGCTGCTGTGGGGCGCGCGGTGGGTGTCGCAGGAGCTGTCGTGGCTGCTCTGGGGGGCGCTGGCGCTGTCTGGCGTGGCGGCCCCGGGGCGCTGGCGCCGGGTGGCCTGGCGGGCGCTGACCAGCATGGCACTGGCCTGGGCATTGGCCAGTGCGATCAAGGCGCTGTGGCCGGTGCCGCGCCCGTTTGCGCTGGGCTTGGGCACGGCCTGGGTGGAGCAGGCGGCCAACGCCTCGTTTCCCAGCGTGCACACCAGTCTGGCGTTTGCCGTGGCGCTGAGCGTGTGGCGCAGCGGGCCGCGTTCTGGCGTGGCGCTGGTGTTGTTGGGGTGCGCGCTGCTGGTGGCGTGGAGCCGCATCGCCCTGGGGCTGCATTTTCCGCGCGATGTGCTGGCGGGGGCACTGCTGGGCGCAGCGTGCGCCTGGGCCTGCGCCGGGCGGTGGCCCGCACCGCCAGCAGATGGCGCTACAGCGGGCACCGAACACTCCACACCGCGCGGGTGATGGCGGCAGTCAGCTGTTTTCTTGCAGGATGCCCCGGCTTTTCAGGCGGTAAAGCATTTGCGGACGGGTGATTCCCAGTAGCCTGGCGGCGGCTGCGACATTCCCACGGGCTGAATCGATGGCGCGCCGCAGCAGCATGGTTTCGATCTCGTCGAGTGATACGTTGTCTGCCGATGAATCGTTTTCGCCCAGCAGCAGGCCGTTGACGCGCCGGGTGACACGATCGATGTCGCTGTGTTCTGTCTGCACCGGCGAGGGCGAAGCCGGGCTGACCGACACCAGCTTGCCTTCGCCGTTGATGGCATACCGCTGGTCGCTGAACTGCTCGCCACAGGAAAACAGCTGGGGGGCGTCAATGGCCTCGCCGTCGCTGGCCAGAATCACGCCACGCTCGATGATGTTTTCCAGCTCACGCACGTTGCCGGGCCAGTCGTAGGACAGCATGGCATCGACCGCACGCTGGGTAAAGCCGGTCAGATGGCGCTCGTGGCGCAGGTTGAACCGGGCCAGAAAGTGGGCCATCAGCAGCGGGATGTCTTCGCGCCGCTCGCGCAGCGGCGGGATGCGAATCGGAAACACGTTCAGCCGGAAGAACAGGTCTTCACGGAAGTTGCCCGCCTTGACTTCTTCGCGCAGATCGACGTTGGTGGCCGCAATCACGCGCACATTGATCTTGCGGGTGGAGGAGTCGCCCACGCGCTCCACTTCGCCCTCTTGCAATACCCGCAGCAGCTTGCTTTGCGCGCCAAAACTCAGGGTGCCGATTTCATCCAGAAACAGGGTGCCGCCATCGGCGCGCTCAAAGCGGCCCTGGCGGCTTTGGCTGGCACCAGTAAACGCACCGCGTTCGACGCCAAACAGCTCGGATTCGATCAGATTCTCAGGGATGGCCGCGCAACTCAGGGCGATAAAAGGTTTGGCGTGGCGTGAACTCCAGCGATGCAGCATGCGGGCAAACACTTCTTTGCCCACGCCGCTTTCCCCCAGCAGCAGCGCCGTGGCCTGGGTGGGGGCCACTTTCTTGATCAGATGCAGCACGGCGTTAAAGCCTGGCGAAATACCCACCGGGTGGTCCAGATCGCCCGTGGCCGTGACCGGGCGGGCCGTGACGCTGGGCTGGCGTGCCAGTGGCATCGGGCGGCTGGTGACCGTCTCGGGCATCAGAAAGCGCATGTCTTTTCTGGACTCTTCATCCCAGTCTTCCACCAGCTTGCCGACGATGCGGCAGGTCATGTGGCCCATGGACAGGCATTCGACTTCACGGTAGAGCACGGGCCTGCCCATGAATTCGGTGGAATAACCCGAGGCGTAGCCCGTTTGCATCCAGCAGGCGGGATCGGTATCGACCACGAAGTGCCGCATGTGTTCTTCGTCCTCGACCGAACTGGTCCAGAGAAACTCGCCGTAGTGGATGCCGCGCTCGATGTCGATGGTGAGCCGGATCACTTCAGAGCGGCCTATGCCGCCGAGGCAATGCATTTGCGGGCCGACGGCAAACATGTCGTTGAGTGATGCCTTGATGCGCACCTTGCGTGCCAGTTGCGCATCGCAGACGCCAGCGCAATAGCCCATGCGCATCATGAAGCCGCGCGCGGCGTCTGTGCCCACATGTTCGATCAGCTCCTTGCGCAGCGCACCCAGTGCTTTGGCATGCACCAGCAGCATGCGCTGGTCATCCAGCCAGATCCTGCCGTCGCTGGTGGAAAAGTGCAGGCGCCCCATCAGATCGACCAGATTGGGGAAGCGCACCTTGTCGATCTCGGCATTGCTGGCGTTGAAGACCGTGCGGTTGCCATGCGGCAGTGGCGGGGCTGGCGCAATGCTGGGGGCTACGCGCGATTCGGTCGATCGCGTGTTCTTGGCGGGTGTGGCTTTCGAGTTCAAGGCAGCGCTTCAGTGAAAAGAAGATATTGGGTCTTCATGGTTGTCTCTATCGAGGCTGCATTTTGGTGGCTTGTCTGGCGGGGTGCAAGCCATGCCATTTTTCCTGGGTGCTGGGGCGGATAAGCACCATTATTTTGACAGGCTGCCTGGATTCAGGCTGTGCATGGGCTGCACTATTGGTGGCTGAATCAAAAGATACATATTACACCGCAGCCCTCTGGGCGATGTGATTCATTTGGTTCATTGGGTTCTTTGCTTTTCTAGGTGTAAACCCTGGGTTGATTTTTGTTTTATCTCTATATGCCTGTGGATTACTTTGTTTTTTTAGTGGTAATCCCTAGGTTTTGAGGCCGTTTTGGGCCATTTTCAGAGGGGGAGTGCCTGTGGCTGCGCAGGCCGTCAAAGCTGGCACGTCGATTGCAATGAATGCATTGCTTAGATCGACATGGTTGGAATGTGGTGGAGAGCTTGCTAAGCGCTGATGGCTGATTTTGGTTTGATCATGTGAAATTTAAAAAGGCAAGGAGACATGATGAATTCAGTTTTGAAGAAGGTGCGTATTTCGCCAGGTTGTCCGATTCGTTACCGATTGCCCCGCAGTATTGAAGTGGGGTTGCATGAATTTGCCGCTGGCGTGGCTGTATCTAAAAAGATATCGAATCATTTTTAAAAAAGAGAGCAGGAGATCAGAGTGAAAAATAATCAAGACAACTTGGCCAAGATGAACCAGTTGGAATCCATGCTTGAAGATGATCCCGTCAAGCACGTCTATCGGCTCGACCGTGCAGCCTTTACCGACGAAGAGCTGTTCGAGATGGAGATGAAGTACATCTTCGAAGGCAACTGGGTTTTTCTGGGCCATGAAAGCCAGCTGCCCAACATCAACGACTACCTCACGGTGTACATCGGTCGCCAGCAGGTGGTGATCACGCGCAGCAAAGACGGCAAGCTCAACGCCTTTGCCAACACATGTACCCACCGTGGTGCCACGCTGGCACGCCACAAAAAGGGCAACAAGTCCAGTTTCACTTGCCCGTTCCACGGCTGGACGTTCAACAACGCGGGCAAGCTGCTCAAGGTCAAAGACCAGAGCGCCGATGCCGGTTACCCGCCCAGCTTTAACCATGAAGGCAGCCACGACTTGGTGCGCATCGGTGCCTTTGACAGCTACCGTGGCTTCCTGTTCGGCAGCATCAACGCCGACGTGCTGCCCCTGGCCGAGCACCTGGGCGAAGCCGCCAAGATCATCGACATGATCGTGGACCAGTCGCCCGAAGGCATCGAAGTGCTGCGCGGCACGTCCACCTACACCTTTGATGCCAACTGGAAGCTGCAAGCTGAAAACGGCGCTGATGGCTACCACGTGACCGCCGTCCACTGGAACTACGCCGCCACCACGGGCCGCCGTGGTGCCGATGGCAAGGTGGACACCATCAAGGCCATGAGCGCTGGCAAATGGGCGCAGCAAGGCGGTGGCTCTTATTCCTTCAAGCATGGCCACATCCTGCTGTGGACCAACTGGGCCAACCCGGAAGACCGTCCGCTGTGGGCCAAGCGCGCCGAGTGGGTAGAAAAGTTTGGCGAAGACCGTGCCGACTGGATGCTGCGCAAGTCGCGCAACCTGTGCCTGTACCCCAACGTGTACCTGATGGACCAGTTCAGCTCGCAGATCCGCACCATCCGCCCGATCTCGGTCAACCAGAGCGAAGCCACCATTTACTGCATCGCGCCCAAGGGCGAACCCGCCGAGGCACGTGCCCGCCGCCTGCGCCAGTACGAAGACTTCTTCAACGCCACCGGCATGGCCACACCCGACGACCTGGAGGAGTTCCGTGCCTGCCAGACCGGCTTTGAGGCCAGCATCGTCAAGTGGAATGACATGAGCCGTGGTGCCACGCACTGGGTCAGGGGGCCGGACGCCACCGCCGACCTGATCGGACTCAAGCCCGAGCTGAGCTGCGTCAAGACCGAAGACGAGGGCTTGTACATCGGCCAGCACGAGTACTGGCTTGAAACCATGAAAAAAGCGTGCGCCGCAGAACAAAAGCAAGGAGAAAAATAATGTTGTCCTACGAATCCATTCAAACCTTTTTGTACCAGGAAGCGCGCGCCCTTGACGATCGCCGCTGGGATGACTGGCTGGCGTTTTACGCACCGGATGCCAACTTCCACATGCCTGCCTGGGACGACGACGGCGGGCTCACCACAGACCCGCAAAAAGAGGTTTCGCTGATCTATTACCCCAGCCGTGCCGGTCTGGAAGACCGCATCTTCCGCATCGAAACCGAGCGTGCTGCCTCTGCCATTCCAGACACCCGCACCGGCCACGCGCTGAGCAACATCGAAGTGCTCAAGCAGGACGAAAACAGCATTGAAGTGCGCTTCAACTGGACCACCCATGCCTATCGCTACAACATTGTCGATACGTACTTTGGCTACTCCATCTACACCATCAACACCTCGGGTGAGACGCCGCTGATCCAGCGCAAGTACGTGGTGCTGAAGAACGATCGCATCCACCACTGGCTCGACGTCTATCACATCTGATAGCGAATTGCCACTTCTCAGAGGAAACGATTCCATGTCTTACAACATTGCGCTTCAGTTCGAGGACGGTGTCTCGCGCATCATTTCTTGTGATGCCGATGAACTGGTTTGCGATGCCGCTTACCGGGCCAAGATCAACATCCCGCTCGATTGCCGGGATGGTGCTTGCGGTACCTGCAAGTGCCATTGCGAAAGTGGCAGTTTCACCATGGGCGTCTATATCGAAGACGCCATGACCGACGAAGAGGCCGATCAAGGCTATGTGCTCACCTGCCAGATGAAGCCCACTTCCGATTGCGTCATCAAGGTGCCGGCTTCGTCGGCGGCTTGCAAGACGGAAGTCGGCACGCACGGCAGCCATTTGCAGAGCATCAACCGCGACTCCGCCACTACGGTGTCGTTCACGGTGAAGTCCGAGCTGCCGGTGGCCTTTTTGCCAGGGCAGTACGTCAATCTGCTGGTGCCCGGCAGCAAGGACACGCGCTCGTACTCTTTCAGCTCGGCGCCCAACCGGCTGGAGCAATCCTTTCTGATCCGCGATGTGCCCGACGGCATGATGAGCACCTTCATGCGCCACAAGGCGCAGGTGGGTGACTTCATGATGTTCACCGGGCCGTATGGCAGCTTTTACCTGCGCCCGGTGCAGCGACCCGTGCTGATGCTGGCCGGTGGCACGGGTTTGGCACCGTTTTTGTCCATGCTGCTGTGGCTCAAGGACAACCCGCCAGCGCACCCCATCCGCCTGGCCTACGGCGTTAATACCAACGACGACCTGGTCGAGCTGGAGCAGCTCAATGCGCTCAAGGCGGCCCTGCCTGACTTTGATTACTTCACCACGGTGGTCGATGCCGCCAGTGGTCACCCCAAACAGGGCTATGTGACCAGCCACCTGTCGGCCCACGACCTGCATGATGGCAACGTCGATGTCTATGTGTGCGGCCCACCGCCCATGGTTGAAGGCGTGCGCAAGTGGATGGCGGGCGTGGGCGTACAGCCCCAGAACTTCCTGTTCGAAAAATTTTCTTCCACCAACGAGACGGGGGCCGCATGAGCCACGCACACCGATTTACTGGCAAGGTGGTGATTGTCACGGGCGCGGCCCAGGGCATTGGCCAGGGCGTGGCGCAGCGTGTAGCCGCCGAAGGGGGCAGCGTACTGGCCGTGGACCGCTCTGACCTGGTCAAGGACACCGTGGCCGAGATTACTGCGGCTGGCGGCAAGGCGGCTGCCTTTGAGGCCGATCTGGAAACCTTTGCCGGTGCCCAGGCCATGGTGGCCGAGTGCCTGAAGTTGTACAAGCGCGTCGATGTGCTGATCAACAACGTGGGCGGCACCATCTGGGCCAAGCCTTTCGAGCACTATGAGGAAGCACAGATTGAGGCCGAGGTTCGGCGCTCCCTGTTCCCGACCCTGTGGTGCTGCCGCGCCGTGCTGCCGGCCATGCTCAAGAAAAAGAAGGGCGTGATCGTCAACGTTTCGTCGATTGCCACGCGCGGGGTCAACCGGGTGCCCTATGCGGCGGCCAAGGGCGGTGTCAACGCCCTGACGGCATCGCTGGCCATGGAGCACACGCAAAACGGCATTCGCATCAACGCCACCGCCCCTGGTGGCACCGAGGCGCCGCCCCGCAAGATTCCGCGCAATGCCGCCAAGCAAACCCGGCAGGAAAAAGTCTGGTACCAGGCCATCGTGGACCAGACCAAAGCCTCCAGCCTGATGCACCGCTACGGCACGCTGGACGAGCAGATTGCGCCGATTTTGTTCTTTGCCTCGGATGAGTCGTCCTACATCACCGGCACGGTGCTGCCGGTGGGCGGCGGCGATCTGGGCTGATGCACTGGGCGCCGACCATGTTTTTCGACACCCATCCCAAAGTCAGCGTGGAGATTGCCCAGTCGGGCGAGATCTATGCCTGCGCCACCAACGAGAACCTGCTCAAGGGCATGCTCAAGCTGGGTCGCAAGGGCATACCGGCGGGCTGCGTCAGCGGTGGCTGTGGCGTGTGCAAGGTGCGCATCGTGTCGGGGCAAGTGCAATCGTGCGGGCCGATCAGCCGGGCGCATGTCTCTATCGAAGAAGAGGCACAAGGCATCACCCTGGCCTGTCGCGTGACCCCGGTCACGGCAGTCCGGCTGGAGGTGGCAGGCAGGCTGCTCAAGCCTTTTTCCAGGAAGCCCGCCCCAGCGGCGGATTCCACACCAATCTGACAATTGACATACCAACAGGAGATAGCAATGGGCGTTATGCGAATTGGCCACGTCAGCATCAAAGTGATGGACATGGCGGCTGCCGTCAAGCACTACGAAGAAGTGCTTGGCATGAAAACCACCCTGCAAGACGAGCACGGCAACGTGTACCTCAAGTGCTGGGACGAGTGGGACAAGTACTCCCTGGTTCTGACCCCCTCAGACCGCGCGGGCATCAACCACGTGGCCTACAAGGTGCGCCGCGAAGCCGACCTGGATGCGCTGCAACAGCGCATTGAAGCGTATGGCATTGCCACCGAGATGCTGGCCGAAGGCACCATGCCCGCCACGGGCCGTGTGCTCAAGTTCAACCTGCCCAGCACGCACGAAATGCGCCTGTACGCCACCAAGGAGTACGTGGGCACCGATGTGGGCACCACCAACCCTGACCCGTGGCCCGATGACCTCAAAGGCGCTGGTGCCCACTGGCTGGACCACCTGCTGCTGATGTGCGAGCTCAACCCCGCTGAAGGCATCAACCGCGTGGCCGAGAACACCAAGTTCATGTCGGAAGTGCTGGACTTCGGTTTGTCGGAGCAGGTGCTGGTGGGCCCCGAGGGCAACATCCAGGCCGCGACCTGGATGTTCCGCACCACCACGCCGCACGACATCGCGTTTGTGGGCGGCCCGACCAACGGTTTGCACCACATCTCGTTCTTTCTCGACTCGTGGCACGACGTGCTCAAGGCTGCCGACGTCATGGCCAAGAAGAAGGTCAAGATCGACGTGGCCCCCACACGCCACGGCATCACGCGCGGCGAAACCATCTACTTCTTTGACCCCAGCGGCAACCGCAACGAAACCTTTGCCGGCCTGGGCTACCTCGCGCAGCCCGACCGCCCCGTGACCACCTGGACGGAAGATAAGCTTGGCTCCGGAATTTTCTATCACACCGGCGAACTGGTGTCCTCTTTCACTGAGGTGTACACCTGATCGTCGGCCACCTTCACACCCAACGACACGAACTTATGGACAACTTTCCTAGCTCTTCCGGTACCCGCAGCGTAGGCCAGCGGTTGATTGATGTGCTGGCCGCCAGCGATGCGGTGCGCGCCAGCGTGGCCTATGCGCAAGCGCTGGGCGTGGCCGTCAACGTGGCGGTGGTGGATGTCAGCGGTGTGCAGGTGGCGTTTTTGCGCATGCCGGGTGCGCCGCTGCACTCCATCGACATCGCCATCGACAAGGCCTACACCGCAGCCAGCTTTGGGCTGGCCACATCGCAGTGGCACAAAGTCCTGCAAGAACATTCGCCAGCCGTGCGCGAGGGCCTCGTGCTGCGCCCGCGCTTTGTCGCCTTTGGCGGTGGACTGCCGATTCTGGAGAACGGCTTGCGCATCGGTGGCATCGGGGTTTCCGGTGGCTCCGAGCAGGAAGATGAAGCCATCGCCCAGGCCGGGCTCAAGGCCATTGGCCTGGCTTAACCCCTTCAACTGCATCACTTTGATCACACCATGAAACAGATCCTGAACTTCATCAACGGCGAGTACGTCGGCAATGCCAGTGGCAAGACCTACGAAAAGCGCAACCCGGTCGATAACTCGCTGATCGGCATGGTGCATGAGGCGGGCCAGCCCGAGGTCGATGCTGCCGTGGCCGCTGCCCGTGCTGCGCTGCACGGCCCCTGGGGCAAGCTCTCGGTGGTCGAGCGCTGCGCCATGCTCGATGGTCTGGTGGCCGAGATCAACCACCGTTTTGATGACTTCTTGCAGGCCGAAATTGCCGACACCGGCAAGCCCGCCCACCTGGCCTCGCACATCGACATTCCGCGCGGTGCAGCCAACTTCAAGATTTTTACCGACACCATCAAGAACGTCTCTACCGAGTCTTTCGAGATGCGCACCCCCGATGGCAAAACCGCCCGCAGCTACGGCGTGCGCACGCCGCGCGGCGTGATCGCCATCATCTGCCCCTGGAACCTGCCACTCTTGCTGATGACCTGGAAGGCCGGCCCCGCGCTGGCCTGCGGCAACACCGTGGTGGTCAAGCCCTCGGAGGCCACGCCCAGCACCGCCACGCTCTTGGGCGAGGTGATGAACAAGGTGGGCGTGCCCCCCGGCGTGTACAACGTGGTCAACGGCTTTGGTACCAACTCGGCAGGCTCCTTCCTCACGGCCCACCCCGGTGTGAATGGCGTTACCTTCACGGGCGAAACCAAAACCGGCACCGCCATCATGAAGGCCGCTGCCGATGGCATCCGCCCGGTGTCGCTGGAGCTGGGTGGCAAGAACGCTGCCGTGGTGTTTGCCGACTGCGACTTCGACAATGCCGTCAACACCGTGACCCGTTCGGTGTTTGAAAACTGCGGCCAGGTCTGCCTGGGCACCGAGCGCGTGTACGTGGAGCGCCCCATCTTCGACAAGTTTGTGGCTGCCCTCAAGGTCAAGGCCGAAACCATGAAGCCTGGCCGCCCCTTTGACCCCGACACCAAGATTGGCCCGCTGGTCAGCAAGGTTCACCAGAAGAAGGTGCTGTCGTACTACGCCAAAGCCAAGGAAGAGGGCGCCACCGTCGTCTTTGGCGGCGGCGTGCCCGACATGCCCGACGACCTGAAAGACGGCTGCTGGGTGCAGCCCACCATTTGGACGGGCCTGCCCGAAACGGCCAGCGTGGTGCGCGAAGAAATCTTTGGCCCCTGCTGCCACATCCAGCCCTTCGACACCGAAGAAGAAGCCGTGCGCATGGCCAACGACACCCAGTACGGCCTGGCCACCTCCATCTACACGCAAGACATCGGCCGCGCCAGCCGCCTGGCCACGCAGATCGAAGTGGGCCTGTGCTGGATCAACAGCTGGTTCCTGCGCGACCTGCGCACGCCGTTTGGTGGCTCCAAGCAGTCGGGCATTGGCCGCGAGGGCGGCGTGCATTCGCTGGAGTTCTATACCGAGCTGCGCAACGTGATGATCAAGTACTGATCGCCCGGTGTGCCCACAGCGGCAGGGCCGTGCAGCCACGGCTGTGACCTGCTGCTGTTGAATTGCTCACTTTTTGATAGCTGCTAGCGCTTGGTGTGCAAGCGCTAGAGGCTGAAAACACCATTATTTCTTTACCCACCTACCGGATGGAACCGCAATGGATGCAAAACTGATTGAAACCCTGGGCGACGAGCTGTACCAGGCCATGACGACCCAGACCGTGGTCGATCCGCTCACCAGCCGCTACCCCGACATCACCATCGAAAACGCCTACCACGTGCAGCAGCGCATGGTGGCGCGCCGCGTGCAGGCGGGTGAGCGCGTGGTGGGCAAGAAAATCGGCGTCACCTCGGCGGCGGTCATGAACATGCTGGGCGTGTACCAACCCGATTTTGGTTATCTGCTGGACGGCATGATCTACAACGAGGGCGACGCCATCGACACCTCCACGCTGATCCAGCCCAAGGCCGAGGGCGAAATCGCCTTCATCCTGAAAAAAGACCTGATGGGCCCCGGCATCAGCAACGCCGACGTGCTGGCCGCCACCGAATGCGTGATGCCGTGCTTCGAGATCGTCGATTCGCGCATCCGCGACTGGAAGATCAAGATCCAGGACACCGTGGCCGACAACGCCTCCTGCGGCGTGTTTGTGCTGGGCGACCGCGCGGTGGACCCCCGCCGCATCGACCTGTCCACCTGCGGCATGGTGCTGGAGAAAAACGGCGAAATCATCGGCACCGGCGCGGGCGCTGCCGCGCTGGGCTCGCCCGTGAACGCGGTGACTTGGTTGGTCAACACGCTGGGCCGCCTGGGCATTGGCATGAAGGCGGGCGAAGTGATCTTGTCGGGCGCCCTGGCGGCCATGTCGCCAGCCAAGGCGGGCGACAACTTCCGCGTCTCCATCGGCGGGCTGGGCAACTGCTCGGTGCGCTTCTCCTGAGCGTGTAGGTAGCCAGACCATGGCCACAGCCGTTCACCCCTCTGCCAGCGCCGTCACCGTGCTGGTGTCGCGCCGCGTCAAGCCCGGGCACGAGGCCGAGTTTATGCAAGCCGCCGATGCCATGACCGCAGCGGCCAGCCGGTTTGCGGGCTATCTGGGTGGACACCTGGTGCGCCCCGAGGCCGATGCCGACGAGCAAGAGCACAACCTGTTCCACACGGTGTTTGCCTTTGACAACCCCGCGCACCTGCAAGCCTGGCAAACCTCGCCCGAGCGCATGCGGTGCCTGGAGGCGATGGCCGCACACACCTTCAGCAGCAGCAAACTGCGCGAGGTCAGCGGCCTGGGGCATTGGTTTGCGACTGCGGGGGCACCGGCACACCAGCCACCGCCGCGCTGGAAGGTGGCGGTGGTGACCTGGTTGGGCATTTGCCCCACGGTATTCATGTTGTTTCTGGTGGTGGCCCCGTGGCTGGAGCGCTGGCCGCTGCTGCCGCGCGTGATGGTCATCACCGCCTTGGTGGTGCTGATCATGACCTGGGTCGTGGCGCCCCGGCTCACCGCCTGGCTCAAACCTTTTTTGTACCCGCCTGCGCGCGACAACACCTGACAAGGACTTGGTATGGATCTTTTACTCAAAGGCAAACGTGCTCTGGTCACCGGCTCCACCTCCGGCATTGGCTGGGCCAGTGCCCGTGAACTGGCCGCTGAGGGCGCCCATGTGGTGCTCAGTGGCCGCGACCCAGCCCGGCTGGCCAGCGCCGTAGCGCGCATCCAGGCCGAGGTGGCCGGTGCCGTGGTGAGCGGGGTGGTGGCCGATTTGTCCACCGCCGCCGGTTGCCAGCAATTGCTGGACGGCGCTGGCGAGCTGGACATTCTGGTCAACAACCTGGGCATCTTCGAGCCCAAGCCGTTCGAGCAGATTGGCGACGAGGACTGGACGCGCTTTTTCGAGGTCAACGTGATGAGCGGCGTGCGCCTGTCGCGCCACCACCTGCCGCGCATGAAGGCGCGCAACTGGGGCCGCATCGTGTTCATCTCCAGCGAGTCGGGCATTTGCCCGCCTGCTGAAATGGTGCATTACGGCATGAGCAAGTCGGCCCAGCTGTCGGTATCACGCGGCCTGGCAGAAACCTGCATCGGCACCGGCGTCACCGTCAACAGCGTGCTGCCCGGCCCGACCCGCACCGAAGGCGTGGGTGACTTTTTTGCCACGCTGGCACGCGATGCCGGCCAAACGCTGGAGCAAGCCGAACACGACTTTTTCAAGTTTGCCCGGCCCACCTCGCTGCTGCAGCGTTTCATCGAGCCAGCAGAAATCGCCGCCATGGTGACTTACGTCTGTAGCCCGCGCTCCGCTGCCACCAATGGCGCTGCGCTGCACGTCGAAGGCGGCGTGGTGCGCTCTCTTATTTATTAATTAGAAACAAAACGACTTGAAATATTTCTGATTACCCGGATGTTGTCTTGATGAAACTGACCGACATGAGAAAGCTCAGTCCTGCGG
>NZ_SLXH01000014.1 GCF_004341365.1 Simplicispira metamorpha
CAGCAGAAGGAGAAAAACCCGAAGAAGAAGGCATGCCGCTGGGTGGTTGAGGCGTGCCACGGCTGGTTCAACCGGTTTCGCAAGCTGTTGGTGCGCTACGAAAAGCTGGAGCACACCTTTCTGGCGCTCAACCACCTGACCGCTGCCATCATTACGCTGCGCAAGATCAGGTTGCCCGTTAATATTATTTACGGATAAATTCTAAATCCATACATGCCGTGCAAAGTTTGAATTTTTGGATGTTGTTGGGAATGTTGCCCATGGGTTTGGGCTGGTTTTTGACCAACACGTACTTCCCGTGGCTCAGTGCGTGGCTCGAAACCTCTGCCTTGTCCAGCGTACTGGTGCTGTCCATTGCAGCGTGGCAACTGACGCGGTGTGGATCTGTTGTAGCTGTCCGATTGAGCCCTCCCTTGGCGGGAATGACAATGTTGGTGCTGGCTTCTCTGGCTTTGCAACTTGCTATGGGGGTAGTATTTTTTGTGGGCGATGCCGTGATGGTGCTGGCCTATTTGCTGGCGTGGTTACTGGCGGTGTACGTTGGTCAGGTGGTGGCCCGAACAGAGGCCAGGCAGAATCTGGATGCCTTCTGGTTCGCCGTGTTGGGAGCGGCAACACTGTCGGTGGGGTTGGCACTGATGCAGTGGTTGGACGTAGAGGGTCTGAACATCTTTCTGCTGGACATGCCTGTAGGTGCGCGCCCTTTTGCCAACTTGGGCCAACCCAACAATTTTTGCACCTTGTGTTTTTTGGGTTGTGCCGGTTTGCTTTATTTTCATGAGCGCGGCGTGGTGCGTGGCACATCTTTTGGGTTGGCTTGGTGTTGGCTCAGTTTTGGTATGGCACTCTCACAATCTCGCACCGGATGGCTGCAAATAGTCTGTCTGGTGGTGGGCTTATGGTGGTTGGGCCAGCGCATACCCTTGCGGGTAAGACGGCACCATCTGGTAGGCATGGGCATTGTTTTTACCTTTTGGGTTGTAACCTTGCCCTGGTTGGCCGATGCCCTCCTGGTTACTGCTGGCCGAACCTTGGGCGAGCAAATGCAAGGTGGTGTGCGTTTTTCGTATTGGTTGTCTATGCTGGAGGCTGTACTGCAACGCCCTTGGCTGGGGTATGGTTGGTTGCAAACGGGCCTGGCACAGCAACTCGATTCGGCTTCTGCATTTCGGGTCGGAATATTTGATTTTTCACACAACATTGCCTTGGATGCAGTCCTCTGGACGGGTTTGCCTTTGGGGCTGGGCATTGTGTTTTGTTTTTTATTCTGGACTTTTCAGCAGTTTCGTCGCCTTAATAACGGCATCGCTGTCATGACCATGTTGGCGCTGGCTGGCGTAATGGTTCACGCACTACTGGAGTATCCACTGGCGTATGCTTATTTTTTGGTCCCATTCGGTTTTATCATGGGAACTCTGCATGGGTTGATTCCTTCTGCTGCTAATTCGGGGTGGGGGTTGGGGCGTCGTTTTATGGCCGGATTGGCCATGGGTGTCGCAGGATTCTTTGCCATCATTGCGCACGATTATTTTTCTGTAGAAAATGCCGTTCGGAACTTGCGATTTGAATCGGCCCACATTGGCTTAAGGAGTGAGCCAGTGCCTGTTCCCACAATCCGGTTGCTTACCCAGTTAGATGCTTTGATGCGCTACGGTTACCGTGATCCTGGAGAGAATATTTCCAAGGAGGAGTGGCAAAAAACAGGCTGGATTTCTGACCGTTTTGGTTTGTCATTTGTGATGTTTCGTTATGCGCTGGCCAGTGGTTTTTATGGTAATTCAGTGGGTGCAAAAAATACCCTGGAAAAAATTTGCCGAGTTCACAATAAAAGTAAATGTCAAAATGTGAGAATAATGTGGAGTCAATGGGGGAAGAAATATCCTTTTTCTATTGGTTCTATTGATTTTCCTGAAGTTGATAATTGAATTTGATTCCATCAAATATCAGATATATTAATCTTTCAATCACTTGTTTTTGACCATGCCATCCTGGAAATCCCGTCTGCGCGCCAGCGCCATTCACCTTGCTATCAGCCTGAGCGTTGCCACCTTGGCGGCGCTGGTGGTGTTTGGCTGGTGGTATCCATACCCGTACCGCGAGCTGTCGGGCGGGCGTGAGCTGTTTGCCTTGATGGTGGCCGTCGATGTGGTGCTGGGGCCGCTGATCACGCTGGTGATTTTCAATCCCGCCAAAACGCGCCGCCATCTGATGATGGACTTCACGGTGATTGGCCTGCTGCAGGTGGCCGCTCTGGCCTACGGGTTGTGGGCGGTGTTTACCACCCGGCCCGTTCACCTGGTTTTTGAATACCACCGCATGACCGTGGTGCATGCCGTGGACATCGAGCCTGAAACGCTGGCCAAAGCCCCGCCCGGTTTGCAGCAGTTGCCCTTGCGGGGGCCGACGCTGCTGTCGCTGCGGCCACTGCAGCCGTCGGAGGCCATCGAGTCCATTTTGCAAGCCACGGGTGGCATCCCCCAGGCGGCCCAGCCCTCTTTGTGGCAACCCTACGAAGCCGCCCATGAGCAGGTGCTGAAAGAGTCGCGCCCCGCAGCGCAGCTCAAAGAACGCTTTCCCAGCCATGCCGATGCCATTGATCGCGCGGTGCTCAGCACAGGTCGCTCCCTGGATGCGCTGCGCTATTTGCCCTTGATCTCACGCAAAACCGCCTGGACGGTGCTGATCGACGCGCAATCGACCCAGCCCGTGGGCTGGGTGGCGCTGGATTCGTTTTAAAGCCGAATCGGCTCCCAGCGCTCATGGAGCGTGCGCTTGCAGCTATCCAATTTGATGGATTTGGCGTGCAGCAAGCCTGTGCTGCGCGTTGCCGCAGCGGGAGCAAGCCCGGCAAAAAGCGGGCAGTGCCGGTGCCTGGTGCGCCCACAATACGCCGCTGTTGCGCCTGCGCTGTGCAGGCGCTTGGGGGCCACTGGGCGCAGTGGCCGCTTTGCTGTGGTGCTCCATGAACCTTTCTTCTTTTGTGCGCGCGCTGGTGCTGGGCCTGGCGGTGGCTTTGCCCATGGTGTTTCCGTTCACGCAGGCGCCGAATCCCAATTTCTGGCCGCTGATGGTGGCGTGGGGCTGTGGCTTGCTGGGGTTTGGCGTGCTGTGGTGGTGGCCTGCGTGGTGCGCGCGTTCGGCGCCGGGAGGGGCGGCTGAGGCGCTGGCCCCGGCGTTGTGGGCGCGCTGGGTGGCGGGCGGTTTGTTGTGGGGCGCACTGCTGGCGGCAGCGGCGGGGTTGTTGCAGTATTTTGATGGTGCCCTGGGCTGGGCGCCGTGGGTGGCACCGTCGTCACCGGGGCTGGCCATGGGCAATGTGCGCCAGCGCAACCAGCAGGCGTCGCTGCTCAGCGTGGGCGTGTGGGCGCTGCTGTGGCTGCTGGCGCAGGCGCAGGCACGTTTGCCCGTGCGCTGGTCTGCCACGGACGCAGATACCGACAGGGCTGTAGATGTGGGCACGGGCGCCGGTGCCATTGCAGGTGCAGGTGTGGATACCAGGGTGCCGCTGCCCGGGGCGGTGGGCCTGCTGGGGGTGTTTTCGGCCTGGGCGCTGGTGGCGTTGGCGCTGGCCAGCGCGGCCACGGCCTCGCGCACGGGGCTGTTGCAGTGGCTGGTGCTGGTGGCTTTGCTCTGGTGCTGGCGGGCGTCCATGGGGCGGTTGGCGCTGGTGCTGGCATTGGTGGGCGCGCTGGTGTACGGCGCAGCCGCCTGGCTGTTGCCGCAGCTGCTGTGGCAATGGACGGGGTTTCAGGCCGACGGGCTGCTGGGGCGTTTTACCGATGGCGGGCCTGTCTGCACCAGCCGGCGCGTGCTGTGGGCCAACGTGCTGCACCTGATTGCGCAAAAGCCCTGGTTGGGCTGGGGCTGGGGCGAGTTGGACTATGCCCACTACATCACGCTGTTTCCCGGGGAGCGCTTTTGCACGCTTCTGGACAACGCGCACAACCTGCCGCTGCACCTGGCCGTGGAGCTGGGGCTGCCGGTGGCGCTGGTGCTGTGCGGCGCGGCGGTGTGGGCGCTGTGGCGCGCGCAGCCCTGGCGCGAGGTCAACCCGGCGCGCCAGCTGGCCTGGGGCATGTTGGCGGTGGTGGGCATCCACAGCCTGCTGGAGTTTCCGCTGTGGTACGGGCCGTTTCAATGGATCACGGTGCTGGCGCTGGCGTTGTTGCTGGTGCCGCAGTCGGGGTCGGAGCGCGCCGGGGCGCCAGGGGCAGGGTGGGCACGGCATTGGGCGCACGCGCTGGTGCTGCTGCGCAGGCCGGGGGCGCTGGCGGTGCAGGCGCTGGTGGTGGCGTTATTGCTGGCCGGGGGGGGGTACGTCAGCGCCCAGTACCTGCGTCTGGCCCAGGTGTTTGTGCCGCCAGCGCAGCGCGCAGGTGCCTCCACTGAGGCGGTGCTGGCCCAGGTGGCCGGGACGCGGCTGTTTGCTGACCAGGTGGATTTTGTCGTGCTGACCACCACCCCGGTCACGCCCGCCACCGCTTCGCGCATCTACCCGCTGGCGCAGCAGGTGCTGCATTTCTCGCCCGAGCCCCGGGTGATCGAAGCGCTGATCGAGAGCGCCGCCCTGCTGGGCCACGACGCGGTGGTGGCCCAGCACCTGCACCGCTACCGCGCCGCTTTCCCCGCCGAGTTTGCGCGCTGGTCAGCGGCCAACCGGGCCATCGCTGCGGGCGCGCGCCCGGCGCCGTAAACAGCGTGCCGGGTGGGGCGCTGCCCTCAAGGCGCGGTAAAGCTGCCCGATTTGCCGCCGTGCTTTTCCAGTACGC
This sequence comes from Simplicispira metamorpha, assembly GCF_004341365.1. Classification (GTDB taxonomy): domain Bacteria; phylum Pseudomonadota; class Gammaproteobacteria; order Burkholderiales; family Burkholderiaceae_C; genus Simplicispira; species Simplicispira metamorpha. The sequence continues at coordinate 4,770 of NZ_SLXH01000014.1, forward strand.
GCACATCGTGGATGGACATGCCCCGGTCGGCGGCCTTGCACATGTCGTAGATGGTGAGCAGCGCCACCTGCACGGCGGTCAGGGCCTCCATCTCCACGCCGGTGGGGCCCACTGTTTCTACGGTAGCAGCACAAAATATGCCGCAAGCGCCCGGCTGGCGTGCGCTGGCAGCTTCAAATTCGATAGCAACACGGGTCAGGGCCAGCGGGTGGCACAGCGGAATCAGGTCGCTGGTTTTTTTTGCGGCCTGGATGCCTGCGATGCGCGCAATGCCCAGCACATCGCCCTTTTTGGCGTTGCCCGCTTCAATCAGCGCCAGGGTGGCGGGCAGCATTTCTATGCGCCCGCCCGCCACGGCAATGCGGTGGGTGGCGGCCTTGGCGGCCACATCGACCATATGGGCCTGGCCCTGGGCGTCAAAGTGGGTGAGTGCAGACATGGGGGTGTAACCGGTTGATGCGGCTAGGAAACATTCAGACAACTGGGCATCATACGGTGATGCCATACCGCCTGCACCCCACCACCGGCCCCGCCGCAGCCACTGGCCTGCGGGTCTGCGCTGCCCCGGCCTTGCCCACTTTGCCACCCACTGCTCCCGGGGCGCGCGGGCCGCAGCAACCCCGCCCATTATTCAAGCCAAAAATGCCTCTGGTGCTTGCTGGGCGTGCGCTGGCAGCTTCTGTTCTGATAGCAATCTGCGGTGCAGTGGGCACCCCGGCGCTGGCCCAGCCGCGCCTGCCCACGCTGGGCGATGGCGGCGACCTGACCGCCGGGGCAGAGCGCCGCCTGGGTGACAGCATCATCCGCGAGCTGTACCGCGACCCCGACTACATCGACGACCCAGTGCTGGTCGAATATGTGCAGACGCAGTGGCTGGCGCTGTTGGCGGCGGCGCGTGCGCGCGGCGAGCTTTCGCCCGAGCTGGACGAGCGTTTTGCCTGGGAGGTGCTGCTGGGGCGCGACCGCTCGGTCAACGCCTTTGCGCTGCCCGGCGGCTACCTGGGCGTGCATTTGGGGCTGATCGGCGTGGTGGCCAGCCGCGACGAGCTGGCCTCGGTGCTGGCGCACGAACTCAGCCACGTCACGCAGCGCCACATCGCGCGGCTGATGGCCCAGCAAAGCCGACAAACCCCGCTGATGATCGGCGCCATGATTCTGGGCGCGCTGGCTGCCAGCAAAAGCCCCGATGCCGCACAGGCGCTGGCGATTGGCGGGCAGGCGCTGGTGGTGCAAAACCAGCTCAACTTCTCGCGCGACATGGAGCGCGAGGCCGACCGCGTTGGCTACAGCCTGATGGCGCCTGCCGGTTTTGCGCCGCAGGGCTTTGTCGGCATGTTTGACAAGCTGCAACAGGCCAACCGGCTTAACGACAACGGCTCCTGGCCCTACCTGCGCAGCCACCCGCTGACCACGCAGCGCATTGCCGACATGCAGTCGCGCCTGTCGCCCGGTGCCAGCACGCTCGCGCCCGCGCCTGCGCTGGAACACGCCATGGTGTCGGCGCGCGCGCGGGTGCTGTCGCGGCCCGGGGTGGATGTGCTGCGCCAATGGCAGGCCGAGCCGCGCAGCACGGGGTTTGCCGCGCAGCCCGCAGCGCGGCGCGCGGGCGCGTTGTATGCCGCCGCGCTGGCCGCCAGCCAGCTGCGTGACCACGCAGGCGCCCGTGCCCTGCTGGCGCCGTTGCAGGCCGTGGTGCAGGGCGACGCCCCGGCGCAGCGCCAGGTGCAGTTGCTGGCCGCCGAGCTGGCTTTGGCCGCAGGCGATGTGCAGGCCGCCCGCCAGGCCCTGTCTGCTGGGGGCGGTGCTGCCAGCAGCCCGGATCGTCCCACGCTGTTGCTGCGCACCCAGGTGCTGCTGCGCGCCGGCCAGGCGCAAGACATGGCCGGGCCGCTGCAAACCTGGTTGGCTACGCACCCGCGCGACGCCGGTGCCTGGCAGCTGCTGGCCAGCGTGTGGCAAGCCCAAGGCCAGGTGCTGCGCAGCGTGCGCGCCGAAGCCGAGGCCCACGCTGCGCGCTACGACTACGCCGCCGCCGTGGACCGCTTCAAAGCCGGGCAGGATGTGGCGCGCAAGGGCAGCGCACCGGCAGATTTTGTGGAAGCCTCCATCATTGACACGCGGCTGCGCGCCGTCGAAGCCCTGGCGCGCGAACAAGCCCAACAGGCCGCCGAGCGTTGAACTGGGCCGCGCCGCCATCTACTTGCGCGGCCCAATAAAAAAGGGGGCTTGCGCCCCCTTCGGTTTTTGGCACTGCGCCAGCGCCCAGTGCGCTGGCAGCAGGCAGCGCCCACTCAGTGTGCAGCCGTTTCGCCGCTGGCCGCGCGGCGCGCCAGAATCATCTTGCCTGCGGCCAACACCAGCAGCGCGCCTGCCACGTGCGAGGCCCAGTACATGGTGTCCGAGATCACGGCAATGCCCTTCTCGTCCAGGCTGCCCCACTTGGGCATCCAGTCCACGATGGCGGGGTTGACGAAGGCCGGGTCAGTGACCAGCATGCCGCCAGCGATCCAGCCCAGCAGCATGCCGCCAAACGTAATGATCATCGGGAAGCGGTCCATCAGCTTGATGACCAGCTGGCTGCCCCAGACGATGATCGGGATGGAGATCAGCAGGCCCAGCACCACCAGCAGCATCTGGTGTTCGCCCGCGTTTTGCGCCGCACCGGCGATGGCGATCACGTTGTCCACGCTCATCACCAGGTCGGCCACGATGATGGTCTTGATGGCGGCAAACAGCTTGTCGCTGCCTTCGACGTTGCCGTGGCCTTCTTCATCGGGGGCCAGCAGCTTGACGCCAATCCACACCAGCAGCAGCGCGCCGACAAACTTCAGGAACGGCAGCGCCAGCAGCGTCATGGCAAACGCAATCAGGATCACGCGCAGGACGATGGCGCCAGCGGTGCCCCAGATGATGCCCTTGGTGCGCTGGGCGGGCGGCAGTTTGCGGCAGGCCAGGGCAATGACCACCGCGTTGTCGCCACCCAGCAGGATGTCGATGATGATGATCTGGCCTAGCGCAATCCAGAATTCGGGCGAAGACAAAAATTCCATAAGTTCCTCGGTATCAGTGGGCAAAAAGGACGGGCCGGTGGCCACTGTGGCACCGAGTCCGTCCAGGCGGTCAGGGCCTGCGATGGGCGGATCAAGGGCGTGCCGCAAGGGCTCAGGTTGCGCGGGGATGGCCTTGATCAGCCCACTGTGGGCCCATCAAAGGTCTTGCTCGGTGCGGCGCCCCGTGTGTGAGGCCGAACCCGGAAGCGCCGGAAGCAAAGCTTCGTATTGACGACGGTTCCGATCGGGAGCTACTCCCCTTCGAAGGCCCCGATTGGAGCACTGTCTGGGCGCTGGCACAAGCCCGCGCCCGATGTGGATACCACGTAGATCGGCCGCTGGGCTGGCGGCGGGTGCGTCCGGTCTGGCGTATCCTGCCCAGCCTTTGCAAACACCCCGTCCCGGCAGGCTTGGCACCCCATGAGCACCATCCACATCACCGACATCGAAGCGGCCATCAACCACTGGCGCGCGCGCAGCCCCTCGCCCGATGGCGTGGCGCTGGCGCCCCCGGTGCTGGCGCTGGCCGAGGTGTATGCCCGCATGGTCTATGCCCGCGCCCAGGCACTGGACGAGGCCGACCTGCCCGCGCCCGCCCTGGCCGCCTGGCTGGACTGGTATGCCACCACCCCTGACACCCCCTGCATTGCCATCTGCTCCACCAGCCAGGGCGATGACTGCTGCAAAGGCTGTGGCCGCAGTTTTGCCGAAGTGCAGCACTGGCTGGCCTACAGCCCGGCGCAAAAGCGCGCCGTCTGGCAGCGCATCACCCGCGAGGGCACGGCCTGGCGCTTCAACCGCTACGCCGAGCGGGCCGCAGAAAACGTGGCTGGCAATCCCTGATTTTTTAAACCAAATCGGCCTGCAAGGCCCGACCAGAAAGCGCTATAAGCTATCAAATCAGGAGTTTTTGAGGCCGCCTTGCACCGGCGCCGGGCGCGCGCGTGGCCTATTTCCAGCGCACGGCCTCGATGTGTACGCTACCCAGGTTGCTGCTGAGCGTCAGGGCGCCCTCTTGCACCGTGGCTTGCAGCTGCATGCTGCGCTCGGCCAGGCGGGACAGCTCTTGCGACGCCTCGGTGGGAATGCGCCAGACCTGCAACTTCTCCAGCCGCGAGAGCTTGGTTTCGATGCCTTTCCACCAGATTTCAGCGGCGTGGTTGAAGCAATAGACGATGACCGAGTCGGCCTTGCTGCACGCTTTGGTCAGGGGCTTGTCTTCGGGCTGGCCCACTTCGATCCACACGCGCTTGCGCCCGGTGAAGTCGGTCAGCGAGGCGTCCGGGTCGTCCGGGTCGGACAGGCCCGCGCCAAAGGCCAGGGTGCCATCGCCGTGGCACAGGTCATTGAGCTGGTGCGCTGAAATAGCCAGCGCGGCCAGGCGCACCATCATGCGTTCGTCGGTCTCGCTGGGGTGGCGCGCCAGCGTCAAGGCGTGGTCGGCGTAGTAGCCGTGGTCGATGTCGGCGATTTGCAGGTTCGCCTTGAAGATGGTGGATTTGATGGCCATGGGCGTTCGCAGTAAAGGGTGTCAGGCAGAAAACGGCGGGCGCAGGCCCGGAAAAAGCAATGCCCTGGGGTTTCCAGGGCATCAAAAATGATAGCTGCTAGCGCTTACCAGGTAAGCGCCAGAGGCCAAAAAGGCTTGAAAGCCGATAGGCCCATCGCCCAGCCTAGACCCGGCGCGCCAGTTCAGCCGCCTTGCCGGTGTAGCTGCCGGGCGTCATGGCCAGCAGGCGCTCTTTTTCTGCCTCGGGAATGTCCAGGGCGCGGATCAGGCCGTGCAGCGCTTCGGCGGTGACGCTCTGGCCGCGCGTGACTTCCTTGAGCTTTTCGTAGGCGCCCTGCACGCCGTAGCGGCGCATCACGGTCTGGATGGGCTCGGCCAGCACTTCCCAGGCGGCGTCCAGGTCATCGGCCAGGGCGGTTTCGTTCAGTTCGAGCTTGTTCAGGCCCGTCAGCAGCGAGGTGTAGGCCAGCGCCGCGTAGCCCAGGGCCACGCCCATGTTGCGCAGCACCGTGCTGTCGGTCAGGTCGCGCTGCCAGCGCGAAATCGGCAGCTTCTCAGACAGGTGCTTGAGCAGCGCGTTGGCCAGGCCCAGGTTGCCCTCGGCGTTTTCAAAGTCGATGGGGTTGACCTTGTGCGGCATGGTGGACGAGCCAATCTCGCCCGCCTTCAGGCGCTGCTTGAAGTAGCCCAGGGAGACATAGCCCCAGATGTCGCGCGAGAGGTCGATGAGGATGGTGTTGGCGCGCGCCACGGCATCGAACAGCTCGGCCATGTAGTCGTGCGGCTCGATCTGGATGGAGTAGGGCTGGAACGTCAGGCCCAGGCCCATGGGCTCGGGCGTCTCGATCACGCGGCGCGAGAAGGCTTCCCAGTCAAACTCGGGCCAGGCCGAGAGGTGGGCGTTGTAGTTGCCCACGGCGCCGTTCATTTTGGCCATGATCTTCACGCCCGCGATGCGGTCTACGGCCGTTGTCAGGCGCGCCACCACGTTGGCCAGCTCTTTGCCCACGGTGGTGGGGCTGGCGGTCTGGCCGTGGGTGCGGCTGAGCATGGGCACGTCAGCGTGCAGGTGGGCCATTTCGCGCAGCTTGAGGATGATGCGGTCCAGGCCCGGCAAGACCACCTGATCGCGCCCGGAGCGCAATTGCAGCGCGTGGCTGGTGTTGTTGATGTCTTCGCTGGTGCAGGCGAAGTGGACAAATTCGGTGGCTTTTTCCAGCTCGGGCCGGGCCTCGAACTTGCTCTTGATCCAGTATTCGACGGCCTTGACGTCGTGGTTGGTGGTTTTTTCAAACTCTTTGATGGCAGCGCAATCGGCCTCGGAGAAGTTTTTCACCAAGCCCAGCAGGTAGGCGCGTGCGCCGGTGGTCAGGGGCTTGAACTCGGCAAAACCGGCGTCCGACAGCGCCATGAACCAGGCCACTTCCACTTGCACACGGCGGTGCATGTAGCCGTACTCGCTCATGATGGGGCGCAGGGTGGAGAGTTTGGCGGCGTAGCGGCCGTCCAGCGGCGACAGGGCAGTAAGGGTCGAGGGGCTCATGGGGCGCGATTGTAGGGCGCGCAGCACGCAGGTGCATAGCGCGGCGTCCACTCGATAGAATCGCCTGCTACGCCTTTGCAGCGCTTGCCCGCTTTTGTCAAAACACCATGAAACTGATCGGATCGACCACCAGCCCCTACGTGCGCAAAGTGCGCGTTGTCATGGCCGAAAAAAAGCTGGATTACCAGTTCGTGCTGGACGATGTCTGGGGCGATGGCGCCCGCGTTGCCGCCACCAATCCGCTGGGCAAAGTGCCTTGCCTGCTGATGGAGGGGGGCGAGGCGCTGTTTGATTCGCGGGTGATTGTGGAATACCTCGACACCCTCTCGCCCGTGGGCAAGCTGATTCCCCCGTCGGGCCGCGAGCGCGCCGAGATCAAGACCTGGGAGGCGCTGGCCGATGGCATGCTCGACGCGGCCATTCTGGTGCGCCTGGAAAACACCTTTGCGGGCCGCACACCGGCCCAGCGCTCGCAGGCCTGGATGGATCGCCAGATGGCCAAGGTCAATGCCAGCCTGATTGCCCTGGGCCACGGGCTGGGCGACCGGCCTTTTTACGGTGGCATCCACCTGGGGCTGGCCGACATTGCCGTGGGCTGCGCGCTGGGCTGGCTGGAGTTCCGCTTCCCTGACATCGCCTGGCGCACCGAGCACCCCAACCTGGCCAAGCTGATGGACAAGCTGGCGCTGCGCCCCAGCTTTGCCGATACCAAGCCTGTCGATGCGGCGGCTGTGCCAGCGCCTGCTGTGGTGCCCGCCACGCCCGCCTGAGCGCGCTTCAGGCGTTGGCGCGTGTTTTGAGCCAGCGCATCAGCGCACCGACCAGCGGAATTTTTTCATACAGCTCTTCGGCGGCATCCCAGTAATCGCGGTGCAGCAGGATGCGGCCTTGCGCGTCCAGCACCAGGTGCGTGGCGCCGCGCACGGTCTGGGTCACGTGGCGGTCAAAGCGCTGGAAGCGGAAGTGAAAATCCCAGGTCAGAAAGCACTGCGTGCCTTGCACCACGCGCTGCGTGACCACAAAGCGCGGTGCATCCAGCGCCACAAACATGTGCTCGAACACGCCGGTGATGGCGGCAACGCCCTGCACGTCCTGGAACGGGTCTTTGAAGCGGGCGTTGGCGGCATAGAGCTGCCCGATCTGCGGCAGGTTCTCGGGCCGCAGGTGCTCAAAAAACGCCACGATGGCCGTGACGGCCTCGTCGGGGTGCAGGGTGATGGCAGCGGTCATGGGGCAAAGCCTTTCACAGTCCGGTAAAGCGGCGCACCGCCGGAAAATACAGCCGGTAGGGCAGCAGGCGCAGCAGCTTCATCACCCGGGTAAAGCGCTTGGGAAAGTGGATGTCAAAGTCGCCGCGCTCCCAGCCTTGCACGATGGCGCTGGCGGCTTGCTCGGGCGAGATCAGCGCGGGCATGGAAAAGTCGTTTTGCGCCGTCAGCGGTGTGGCCACAAAGCCGGGGTTGACGATGCTCACGGCGATGCCTTCATGGTGCAAGTCCAGGTACAGCGCCTCGGCCAGGTGGATCAGCGCGGCCTTGGTCGGCCCGTAGGCCAGCCCCTGCGGCAACCCCCGAAACCCCGCCACGCTGCCCACCAGGCTGAGGTGGCCGGGCCGGCCCTGGCGCGCGGCGTCCAGAAAGGCGGGCAGCACGGCGCCCAGCACGTGCAGCGCGCCAGTGGTGTTGATCTGCTGGTGGCGCAGCGCATCGTCCAGGTCAAAGGTCTGGGCGCGCATGGCGTGGTAGTGGCCCGCGCAGTAGCACACCAAATCCAGCGGGCCCTGGGCCAGCAAGGTGGCGGCGCCAGCGGCTACGGCCTGGCGATCGGTGCTGTCCAGCGCCAGCGCCTGGCTGCCGGGGTGCTGGGCCACAAACGATTGCAGCGCGTCGGCGTTGCGCGCCGACACCACCACCTGTGCGCCGCGCGCGTGCAGTGCGGCAGCGGTGGCGCGGCCTATGCCGCTGGAGGCGCCCACCAGCCAGACGCGCTGGCCCGGCCAGTGGGTGATGCGAGGGTTCAATGCCATGGGGTGTGTACCGGTTCAGCGCTGGCAAGCAGTGCGGGCAGTCAGCGCTTGGTGAACGACAGCGTGACCTCGCCCAGGCGCAGGCCAAACTTGGTCATGGTGGCGCGGTTGAGCATCACGCGCTCGTCGATCAGCACCATCCAGTCGTCAAACTGCACCTCATAGACCTTGTCGTCCACGGGCAGTTGCAGGGTGTATTTCCAGCGGAAGGTGTTGCCTGCGGTGTGGCCCTCGGCCTCGCCCACCACGTCGTCGGCGGTGCCGGTGATGCGGCCATCGGCGTGGCGCGTCAGGCGCCAGATGCGCCGCCCGGTGGTGCCGTCCGAGTAGCTGAAAGCCTCGTCGAGCACGCCCTGGTTGCCCTGCCACTGGCAGTCCATGACCACGGTAAAGCGCTTGACGATGCGGCCACTGCGGTCCTGGAACATGCCGTGGGCATCGACGGTGCCGTTGAAATATTGGGCCAGATCGAGGGTGGGCGTCTGGCTGGCGTAGTCGCCCACCTGCGGGCTGGCGCAGCCGATGAGGCTGGCGCTGCTGGCCACGGCAGCGCTGAGAACAAGGCGTCGTTGCATGGTGAGTTACCTTTCAGAAAAGGGCGCAGGGTGTGCAAAACTTGCGGGGCTTGCGGGGCTTGCGGGGCTTGCGGGGCTTGCGGGGCTTGCGGGGTGCGCCGCTGGGGCGGGCTGGCCCGCACCCGCAGCGGCAGGCCGCACGATGAGGCCATACAGCGCCGCTGCCGCCAGCAGCTTGAGGGCGCAGGGCAGCACGGCATAGGCCAGGGCCAGGGTGCGCAGGGCTTCTGGGTCGCGTGTGCCGGGCGTGTAGCCCAGGGCATCGAGCAGCGGCAGCGCCAGGCCTGCGGCCAGCGCCAGGTTGAGTTTGGTGGCGAAGTTCCACCAGCCAAAGTAGGCGCCTTCGTGGCGGCCCGCGTCACCTGCCTGGGCGATCACGCCCGCCAGCAGCGCGCCGGGCAGCGCCAGATCGGTGCCCAGCGCCACACCCGAGAGCGCGCACACCGCAATAAACGCCGCCACATCGCCCGCGCCCAGCGTGGCCGTCCAGCCAAACACGGCCACCGCCAGCAGCATGCCCGCCAGCCAGCTGCGTGCCAGCCCCCAGCGCGCCACCGCGCGCAGCCACAGCGGTATCGACAGCGCAGCGCACAAAAAATACGTGCCCAGAAACAGCGGCTCTTGCGCGGGCGTGGCGCGCAGCCGATCCTGGATGAAAAACAGCACCAGCGTGGCTGGCACCGCACTGGCAATGCCGCTGACCATGAACACCGCCAGCAGGCGCCGGAACGCTGTGCTGTGCCAGGGGTGCCACAGGCTGGCCGGGGGCGGCGGTGCAGGCGAGGTGGTCGGTGCTGTAGCCGTGGCCGGTGCGGCGCTGGGCGCAGGTGCGCGCGTCCAGGCCAGCCAGCCCAGTGCCAGCGCGGCGCTGAACACCGCCAGCATTGCCGGCAGTCCGGCCAGCGCAGGCAGCACCGAGGCCAGCACCACGCCGACCAGCGCGCAGCCCTCGCGCCAGGCCACGGTGCGGCTGCGTTGCAGCTCGTTGCCGCCGAGCCGCGCGCCCCAGGATTGGTGGGCAATGCCCAGCAGGCTGTAGGCGGTGTAGGTCAGCAGCAGCGCCAGCGCCGCCCAGACCAGCAGGCGCTGCGGCTGGCGGGGCAGGTCGGCGCTGAAGCGTTCGGGCACGAACAGCGCCGCCAGCCCCAGCACCAGCGCCAGCGCTGCCAGCGCCCCCGCTGTCCAGACGGCGCGCAGCGAGTGGGCAAACAGCCGGTCGCTGAAGCGACCCAGCAGCGGGTCGATAGCGGCGTCCAGCAGGCGCGCGCCCAGCAGCAGCGCGCCCAGCGTGGCCAGCGGCATGGCGTAGGCCTGGGCGTAGTGGTGGGGCAAGAGCACGTACAGCGGCAGCGCCACAAAGGCCAGCGGCAAGCCCAGCAGGCCATAGGCCAGGCCTTGGCGGGCCGTCAGGGGCTGCTGGCTGTTCGTCATGGCGCGGGCAGGGCCAGCAGCGCCTGGCGCAGCTGTGGCTCGGAGGTGCGCGGCGACAGCCAGATGCCGAAAAACAGCCGGGCAAATTCGGCATCGGCCACCTCGCCCACGGTGCGCCCCTGCATCTGGAACACGGCCCCCGCGCCGGGGCGGTACAGGCCCATGAGCCGGTCGCCGGGCTGCACGTCGGGCAGGGTCGCTTGCAGTGCCTGTTGCCAGCGCGCGCCCTGCTCGGGCGAGAAGTTGCCCACGCGGCGCATTTCTTCGATGGAGCGCTGCGCAATGGCCTGCGCCGTGAACGCGCGCTGGTAGGTCAGCTCCAGCGCTAGCGGCAGGGCGGCGTAGTCCTGCGCGGCAAAGCCGGGGCTGACCCACAGGCGCGCCTCGTAAATGGCCAGGCCCCAAAAGCGCAGCACGCCCTGGCCGCGCCCCTGCAACCCGGCCATGGGCGCTTGGGTGTCTGCGGCTGTAGCGGTGCCTGCGGAGGTGGTGGCGGGCATGGCAGCAGCAGACGCCACAGCGGCGCCAGAATATAGGTAAAAAGTGGTTGTAACGCCCGCCAATAGTGCGCAACCAGCTATCATTTTGATATTCATTCGCGCTCCAGGGTGTACTGCACCAGGTTGATGTTGCCCATGGTGAAAGCCGCTTCGCAGTACGCCAGGTAAAACTCCCAGATGTGCAAAAAGCGCTGGTCAAAGCCTTGTTGCAGGATGTGGGTGCGCTGGGCCACAAAGCGCTCGTGCCAGCGCCGCAGCGTCTCGGCGTAATCCAGACCAAAGGCCAATTCATCGACCACACGCAGCCCGGCGGCCTGGGCCTGGCGGCGGAACTCGCGCGGGCAGGGCAGGCAGCCGCCGGGGAAGATGTACTGCTGGATGAAGTCGGTGGAGCGGGTGTAGCGGTCAAACAGCGCGTCGTCGATGACGATGCTCTGGATGCAGGCGCGCCCGCCGGGTTTGAGCAGCCGCTGCACGCTCTGGAAGTAGGTGGGCCAGTATTCCTGCCCCACGGCCTCGATCATCTCGATGGAGCAGATGGCGTCGTAGGGGCCGTCCTGGATGTCGCGGTAGTCCTGCAAGCGCAGGTCGGCTTGGCTGCCCACGCCCAGGCGCGCCATGCGCTGGCGGGCAAAGTCCAGCTGCTCGGTCGAGAGCGTCACGCCGGTGAGCGTGGCACCGAACTCGGTGGTGGCCATCTCGGCCAGCGCGCCCCAGCCGCAGCCGATCTCCAGCACGCGGCTGCCCGGCGCCACGCCCGCCAGGGTCAGTGCCCGGCGCACCTTGGCGTGCTGGGCGGCGCTCAGGTCGCCGTCCAGGCGGCCCTCAAACCAGGCGGACGAGTAGTTCATGGTCTCGTCCAGCCACAGTGCGTAAAAGGCGTTGCCCAGGTCGTAGTGGGCGTGGATGTTTTTCTGGCTGTTGGCGCGCGTGTTGCGGTGCAGCAGATGCTTGAGGCGGTACAGCAGCCGCCCGGCCCAGGTGCCATAGACCATGCCCTCGATGGCCTGGCGGTTGGCAATCAACAGCTTGAGCAGCTCGGCCAGGTGCGGGGTGGTCCAGTCGCCCGCTATGTAGCTCTCGGCAAAGCCGATGTCGCCGGACTTGAGCGCTGCGGCAAAGACGTTCCAGTTTTTCAGGGTGATGGCGGCCACGGTGCCGCCGCCGGGGCCAAAGTGCTGCACGCTGCCGTCGGGCAACTGCACCGTGAGCGCGCCGTGTTGCAGGCGCGCGAGCAGGCGCAGGGCGGTGCGGGCGCTGGCGGGGATGTTGGCGGGCAGGCGGGCCGGGGCCAGGGCGCTGGCCGCGCGGGGGGCGGTGGTGGTGTTCATGGCGGTGCGGTCGGTGAAGTGGCGGGCAATGGGGTGGGCGTGGCAGGCTGCGACGCTGTGGGCCAGGTTGCTGGCGCGCGGGACGTGGCGGCTGAGGCTGTGGGCAACGTGGTGGGCGATACCGCAGGCGCCGCGCCGCCATGCGTCACGCTGCTGGCCGGCGGCGCGGGCAGGGAGCGAAATCCCACCCGCTTGGCCCACAGGTGCAGGGCATGCCAGTGGATGCGGGCGATGGTGGCCAGCGTCATGGCCGGGTAGCCCCACAGAGCGCGGCGCAGGCTCTGGCGGGTGATGGGCGCCAAGGTGCCGCTGACGCTGGTTTGCAGCAGCACGCCCTGGTCGTCGTGGTGGTCTATGCGCACTACGGTGTGCGCCTGTCCGCCGCGCTCCGTGCGCATAAAGCGAAAGCGGTAGCTGCCCGCCACATCGCAAAACGGCGAGACGTGGAACACCTTGTCGGCGTGCAGTTCGGCGCCGTAGCGCGGCGCGTCCAGCAGGTAGCAGTGGCGCTGGCCAAAGGTGTTGTTGACCTCGGCCACGATGGCGCGCAGGCTGCCATCCGCCCGGTGGCAGTACCAGAAGCTCACGGGCTTGAAGGTGTAACCCAGCACGCGTGGGTAGCAATGCAGCCAGGCCTCGCCCGTGGCGTCGGTGATGCCGTGGGCGTGCAGCAGGCCATCGAGCCAGGCCAGCGCACCGCCCGCTGCGGCGCTGCGCCCATCGCCGTGGTCGGTGTCGTGAAAGCTGATGGCCCCCGCGCAGTTCAGCGCCAGGGGCAGCGCTGCCCGGGGCTGGGCTTGCAGCGTGCGCATGGGCAGCAGCAAGAAAAACGTGCGGTAGGCAAAGGCGTGGTGCGCTGGACGCAGGCGGGTGTGGCGCACCTGGCCGAAGCCGATCAGCGGCGCAGCCGGGGCAGCCACCGCTGGTGCCACCGCAGCCAGCGGGGCCGCAGCGGTCAGCGCAGCTGGTGTGGCCGGGCCAATGGCGGATGCCGCAGGGCGGTGCGCGGTCATGGCTCAGGCCGCCTGCGCCTGGGGCGCGCGTTGCAGGGCCAGCAACTGGTCGGCTACGGCCAAGCCCGAGCGCAGGCCGTCTTCATGGAAGCCGTAGCCCGTCCAGGCGCCGCAGAACCAGGTGTGCTGGCGGCCTTGCAGTTGCGGTACATGGCCTTGGGCGCGGATGGCAGCCATGTCAAACACCGGGTGGGCGTAGTCGTAGCTGCCCAGCACGCGTTGGGGCGCGATCTCGCGCACGGGGTTCAGCGATACCAGCACCGGCTGGGTGAATGGCAGCGGCTGCAACTGGTTGAGCAGGTAGTGCAGGCACACGCGGGCGCTTTCGCGGTTGCTGTGCGGGGCGCGCTCGTAGTTCCAGGCGGCCCAGGCTGCGCGCCGCTGGGGCAGCACGCTGGTGTCGGTGTGCAGCACAGCGCGATTTTGCTGGTAGCGGATGGCGCCCAGCACGGCGCGTTCTTCGGCGCTGGGCTGGGCCAGCAGTGCCAGCGCCTGGTCGCTGTGCACGGCCAGCACGACCTGGTCAAAGTGCTCGTCGTGGCCGTCGGTGAGCACACGCACGCCGCTGGCGCTGCGTTCAATGCGCCGCACGGGGGTGGACAGGCGCTTGTCGGCCACACCGGCCAGGATTTTGTCCACGTACTGGCGCGCGCCCCCGGCCACTGTCCACCACTGCGGGCGGTCGCTCACTTGCAGCAGGCCGTGGTTGTGGCAAAACCGCACCATGGTGGCCACCGGAAAGCGCAGCATCTGGTCGGTGGGGCAGCTCCAGATGCAGCCCAGCATGGGCAAAAAATACCAGTCGCGGAAGGCGGTGCCAAAGCGGTGCTGGTTGAGAAAGTCGCCCAGCGGCTGCACCAGGGCCGACTCCGCCCCGGCCTGCGCCAGCTGCGTACACAGCCGGTTAAAGCGCAGCAGGTCGCGCAGCATGCCCCAAAAGCGCGGGCTGACCAGGTTATTGCGCTGGGCAAACACGCTGGCCAGGCTGGAGCCGCTCCACTCCAGCGCGTTGCCGCCGCGCGCATCGGGCACCTGCACCGAGAACGACATGTCCGATTGGGCCGTGGGCACGCCCAACTCGGCCAGCAGGGCAATCAGCTGCGGGTAGGTGCGCTCGTTGAACACCAGAAAGCCTGTGTCCACGCCATGCGTGACCGGCTGGCCCTGCACGGTGGGCAAGGTGACATCCACGGTGTGGGTGTGGCCGCCAAAGTAGTCACCTGCCTCCAGCAGCGTGACCTGGGCTTGACTGCGCAGGCGGTGGGCCACCGCCAGGCCAGAGATGCCTGAGCCGACAACAGCGACCCTCATGGCCGCACACCACCGACCTGGACCGGGAAGAAAAAAGTTGCGAAGCGCCCCCGAGCGAATAAGTGAGGGAGGGAGGAGAAGCGCTCCGGGATTGCAGCCAGAACCCGCAGGTCTGAAAGGCTTCGCAACGGTAATGGGTGGAACGCCACTGGGCGCTCCATGGGAGAGTGGAGCGGTGCCGGTGCGCAAAAGTTCCGGGGCGGGCGTGTGAGCAAATCCAACAAAAGTAACCACATGGAGGGCTGGGCGGGCGTGGGTGCCCGCCGGGGGGAGTGGGGCCTGCGCGCAGGGCCGTTGCGGTGCTTCATCATGGACAACATTCCTTTTTGTCTAGGACATTTGTATATTTCAGCACAATTTGTCCATCTGCGCTTTAATCCGTTCCGTGATGGCTGCACAAGCCAGTGGGTCATGGGGCATGGGCCCGGTTTGAGGTTTGATATATGAATGAGCACATGTCCGGGGCCAGCCCCGGTTGGTCGATTGCCGCAGTAGAGCGGGATACGGGTTTGTCCAAAGACACGCTGCGCGTGTGGGAGCGCCGCTATGGTTTTCCGCAGCCCGCGCGCGATGCCTTTGATGAGCGCCTGTACCCGCCCGAACAGGTCGAGCGCTTGCGCCTGGTTCGCCGCCTGCTGGACGCCGGGCACCGCCCTGGGCGCGTGGTGGCACTGGACTTGCCCGCGTTGCAGGCCCTGGCGGTTCCCGCTGCCGGCGTTGCCACCGGGGCCCGCCACGCGCAGGCAGGCCCGGCGGTGCTGCCCGATGTGGCCGCCTGCCTGGCGCTGGTGCAACGCCACGATGCGCCGGGCCTGCGCCGCCAGTTGGCCCAGGCGGCGCTGCGGCTGGGGTTATTGCAGTTTGTCACCGGGTTGGTGGCGCCGCTGACCACGGCGGTGGGCGACGCCTGGATGCAGGGCCGGTTCCAGGTGTTTGAGGAGCACCTCTACACCGAGTGCATCACCGGCGTGCTGCGCGGCGCCATTGCCAGCGTGCCCGCGCACCCCGACGCGGCGGGCCCCCGGGTGCTGTTGACCACGTTTCCGGGTGAGCCGCATGCCATTGGGTTGCTGATGGTGGAGGCGCTGCTGGCACTGGAGGGCTGCGCCTGCCTGTCGCTGGGCACGCAAACCCCGGTGCCCGAGATTGCCGCCGCCGCCCTGGCGCACCGCGCCGACATCGTGGCCCTGAGCTTTACGCCCGTGCAGGGCGCCAGCGCCGTGCTGACCGCCCTGCGCGAGCTGCGCCAGACGCTGCCCGCCGCAGTGACCGTGTGGGCCGGGGGGAGCTGCCCGGCGCTGGACCGGCAGGGCGTGGTGGCGGGGGTGCTGCGGCTGCACGCCCTGGAGCGCCTGCCCGAGCAGGTGGCGCTGTGGCGGGCCGCTGCGGCCCCTGCCTGATCAGACCATGGCCAGCAGCCGCTCCAGCGGGATTTGCACGCGCACTTCGCGCTGCGAAACCACGCCGGTGATTTTCCAGGCGGGCTGGCTGCTGTCGCGCGGAATCATCTCGCCTGTGGGCATGCCTTCGCGGTTGAGCAGCACGGCCACCTTGGGCGTGGTGGCGGTGGCACCGCGCCGCACTACCAGCCCCACTTCCTGGCTGGTCAGGCGCACAAAAGTGCCGGGTGGGTACACGCCCAGGGTTTTGACGATGGCAGCGCCCGCTTCATCGACCTGGTGCGCTTCGTCGTAGTAACACGACTGCATGGCCGCCGTGACCGGCATGGGGGTGCGCGAAACCCGGGGTGCCAGGCGCGCAGCAAAAATGTCGGCGCGCTGCATCAGGCGGGCCATTTGCTGGGCCTCGCTTTTGCTGGCCAGCGTGCCAGGGGCGCGGTGGTGGTGCATGCGCACGGCGTCCAGCCACAGCGTGTCGCGCACGCCCAGCGATTGCAGCAGGGCCACGGTGCGGTCGGCGTGGTTTTCCACGGCGGCAATCTGTCCGGGCGAGAGGGGGTCTTTTTGCACGGCCAGCTGGTCTTGCAGCTCGGTCATGGCGCAGTTCATGCTCAGGGCGGCGCAGCCGATGCGCAGCACCCGGTCTTCGGTCCAGCGCAGCGTGGCGCGGGCCACCACCATGCACACGCAGGCCACCAGCATGCTGTGGGTGGCGCTGTACATGTGCGTCTCCTGCCCCGAGATGCGGATCAGTGCCAGCAGCGTGGCATCGGGCGTTTGCAGGCATTGCTGGGCCAGTTCGCCGTGCAGTTCCAGAAAGCGGTCGGCAAACTCGCCCTCGCCCACCTGCGGCGAGCGCAGCAACTGGGTGGCACGCTGCTGCAAGTCGGGCCAGCTGGACGGGCCAGCGGGCGCCGCCTGGTTGCGCGCTGGCTGTGCAGCGGCCTCCATCTGCATGCTGGCGATGTCTTTGAGGGGTTTTTCCGACAGCAGCATGCGCTGCAATTGCGACAGGTAGGTGCGGTGGCTGTCGCCCGACTCTTCGGTGTCCACACACAGCTGGACTCCGCGCGCCAGCAACACCTCCAGCTCCTCGCGGTTGCGGATGACGAAGCCTTTGTGTGCCAGCAGCCCCCCGGCAGCGCCGCGCAGCGCAAAGGGCAGGGGTTGCCCCAGGGGGATGGTGTCGATGTTGAGGGTGAGGAGGTTCATGGGCAGGCAGATTATGACCACGGCGCGCTTGCGCGGAAATGACAGAACCCGTGCCAGCGCGGTGCCGGGAGCGGGCCAGGGCAGGCGGGGCCGTATGGCTGTCCTGGTTTTCAGGTCAAAACAGGATCCAGGCCTTGCGGGATAAGCGCGAGCAGCTATGCTTTTTGATGTGATGGGGCGGCGGGCGGATGTCAGGGGGTGCCAAACACCGCCAGCCACAGCGCCTGCACGGCGGCGCGTTCGGCTTGCAATGCCGGGGGCATGACCTGGGTGGGCGCCTCGTCCAGACGCGCCCGGTGCTGCACACGGCGCAGCTCGCGGTAGGCGGTTGCGGCGGCCTGGCCCACGCCAGCGGGCAGCAGGCCAGCGGCTTCGGCGCGTTGCAGTAGGGCGATGTTGCCCACGTTGTCCAGCAGCTGCGGGTGCGTGCCCGAGTGCGACAGCACCAGGTACTGCATGGCAAATTCGGCGTCCACCATGCCGCCTTCGCTGTACTTGATGTCGAACTGGCCCGGGGGCGCAGGGTGCGCACCCAACACGCGTGCGCGCATGGCGGTGATTTCGCCGCGCAGCGCCTGGGCGTCACGCGGGGCGCTGATGACGGCGGCGCGCACCGCGTCAAAGCGCGTGCGCAGGGCCTCGGTGCCCAGCACAAAGCGCGCGCGCGTCATGGCCTGGTGTTCCCATGTCCAGGCGGTGTTGCTGCCGCGCTGCTGCTGGTAGTCGGCATACGACTTGAAGCTGGTGACCAGCAGGCCTGAGTTGCCGTTGGGGCGCAGCGCGGTGTCAATCTCGAACAGATCGCCTTCGCCGGTCTTGACGGTGAGCCAGTTGATGAGCTTGCGCACAAAGGCGGCATAGACCTCCGGGGCGCGCTCGTCGTCGTCATCGAACACGAACACGATGTCCAGGTCGCTGCCGTAGCCCAGTTCTTTGCCGCCGAGCTTGCCGTAGCCAATGATGGCGAACTCGGGTTGCTCGCGGTGGCGGTTTTTCAGGCGCTCCCAGCACCACTGGGCGGTGATGCGCAGCACGCTGTCGGCCAGCGCGCTCAAGTCATCGGCCACTTGCTCTACCGTCAGGCGGCCGCCCACGTCGCGCGCCAGGGTGCGGAAGGTTTCGGCGTGGTGGGCGCGGCGCAGCAGGTTCAGCAGGGCTTCGTCGTCGTCTTCCTGGGTCGATCGCAGCGAGGCCAGGCGCAGCGAGAGGTCGCGCTCGAAGTCGGCAGCCACAAAGCGCTCTTGCAGCAGGCTGCTGCCCGCCAGCTCGTCGATGACGCCGGGGTGTTGCAGCAAATAGCGCGCGGGCCAGCGCGCCGCGCCCAGCAGGTGCAGCAGCTGCTCGTGGACGGCGGGGCGCTCCAGCAGCAGGGCCAGGTAGCTTTCGCGGCGCAGCAGGGATTCGAGCCAGTCCACCAGGCGCACGGTGGCAGTGGCGCTGGCGCGGCCTTCGCGCAGCCACTGGGCGGTGCGCTGCACCAGCCGGAACAGCCGCGTGCGGGCTTCCTCGCGCAGGGCGCCCACGCGGGCGTGGGTGCGCCACTCTCCCACGCGCTCGCGCAGGGGCTCGGGCAATTGCTCCAGCAGGGCTTCAAGTTCGGGCGGAGGCGCCGCGTTGGCGTTGGGGCCGCCGCAGCCGCCGCCGTTGCATTGTTTTTTGTCGTTGCCGCCCAGCAGGGTGTCAAATTCTTGCGCCACCAGTTCGCGGTGGGCGTCCAGGGCGTGCAAAAAACTGCAACAGTCGGCATGGCCCATGGTCTGGGCAATCCAGGCCAGGTCGTCGTCGCGGGTGGGCAGGACGTGGGTTTGCTGGTCGTCCAGGTATTGGATGCGGTGCTCGACCTGGCGCAAGAACAGGTAGGCCTGGGCCAGGGCCTCGGCGGTGGGCGCGGGCATCAGGCCCGCTTGCACGAGGCGCTCCAGGGCTTGCAGGGTGGGGCGCCTGCGCAGTTCAGGGAACTGGCCGCCGCGCACCACTTGCAGCAGTTGCACGGTGAATTCAAGCTCGCGGATGCCCCCGCGTGAGAGTTTGACGTCGTTGGCGCGCTCTGGGTGGCCCGCGCTGCGCCGGGCGGCATGGTCGCGGATCTGGCGGTGCAGGGCGCGCAGGGCGTCGAACACGTTGTAGTCCAGGTAGCGGCGGAAGACAAACGGCAGCACTACGGCGCGCAGGGCCTGCACCTGGGGGCTGGCGATGCAATCGAAGGGCGCCACCACGCGGCTCTTGAGCCAGGCAAAGCGCTCCCATTCGCGGCCCTGGATCTGCAAATACTCTTCCAGCGCCGCCAGCGACACCGCCGGTGGCCCCGAGTTGCCGTGCGGACGCAGTGCCAGATCGACGCGGAACACCAGTCCGTGTTCGGTGGTGTCGCCAATCAGGCTGTAGATGATTTTGACGGCGCGGCCAAAGTACTCGTGGTTGGAGATGCGACCGCGCCCGTCGGCGGTGCCTGCGGTCTCACCGTCGTGCTCATAGACGTAGATCAGGTCGATGTCGCTGGAGACGTTGAGCTCGCGTGCGCCCAGTTTGCCCATGCCGATGATCCAGAACTGCACTGGCTGGCCGTCAGGGCCGCAGGGCGTGCCGTGGCGTTCGTCCAGTTCCTGGCGGGCTTGCTGGCAGGCGCGGTCCAGGGCCAGCTCGGCCAGCTCGGTCATGGCGCGGGTGACGACTTCGAGGGGCGCGCGGGTCTCGCAGTCCAGGCGCATCAGGCGCTCCATCACCAGCTGGCGCAGTGTGCGCAGGGCGGTGGCGGTGCTGTTGCCACTGGCCAGCAGTGCGGCCAGGGCCTGCTCCATGGTGGCGCGCACAGGCGCTCCGGCAGGCAGCAGCGCCAGCTGCGGGCCGTAGCGCCGGTGCAGGCGCTGGAAAAAACGGGAGTGGGCTGCCGGCCCGGGGGCGGCATCGGTGGGGTCAGTCAAAACTGTCTGCATGGCCTGGGCGGCAGGGCAAAGCCGCATGTAAAACGACGCTGGGTTGCACGGAATCCGCGCGGTGGCTGCGGGTCATAATTCTGGCCACCTCCACGCCTGCCATGACTGACCCTGTTTCGCACCCTCCACGCCTGCTTCGGTGGCTGGCGTGGCTTGCGCGGTGGTCTTTGGGGCTGCTGCTGGCCGCTGCCCTGGTGCTGGCGGTGGCCTGGGGGGCTCTGCACGGCGCGATTGTGCCGCGAATCGGCGAATACCGCGTGCAGCTGCAAGCGCAGGCCGAACGCGCGCTGGGGGTACCCGTGCGCATTGGCACCCTCTCGGCGCACACGCAGGGGCTGATTCCTTCCATTGAACTGGGCGAGGTGGCGCTGCTGGATGCCCAAGGGCGCGAAGCGCTGCGCTTGCAGCGCGTGGTGCTGGCGCTGTCGCCGCGCTCGCTGTGGCGCTTCGGGTTTGAGCAGCTCTACATCGAGCGCCCCGAGCTGGACATTCGCCGTGACCGCACGGGCCAGGTGTTCATCGCCGGACTGCCCTTGCCCGGTGGTGCCAGCGATGACAGCCGCGCCGTCGATTGGCTTTTTTCGCAACCCGAGGTGGTGGTGCGCGGTGGCACGGTGCGCTGGACGGACGAGCAGCGCGCCGCTGCCCCGCTGGCGCTGAGCCAGGTCGATGTGCTGCTGCGCAACGGCGCCTGGCGCCATCAACTGCGGCTGGACGCCACGCCGCCGCCCCAGTGGGGCGATCGTTTTCAGATCACCGGGCTGTTTCGCCAGCCGCTGCTGTCCACGCACAGTGGCCGCTGGCAGCAGTGGAGCGGGCAGCTGTTTGCCAATTTTGCGCGGGTGGATGTGTCCCGCCTGCACCTGCACGCCGACCTGGGCGTGGCGCTGGCACAGGGCCGGGGCGCATTGCGTGCCTGGTTGAGCCTGGAGCGCGGCCAGTGGGTGGGCGCCGTCGCCGATGTGGCGCTGGCCAACGTCAATGCCACGCTGGCGCCGCAGCTGGAGCCTTTGCGGCTGCCCTCGGTGCAGGGGCGCCTGGGCGCGCGGCGGCTGGCAGGGGGCTTTGAGCTGTACACGCAGGGCCTGCAATGGGTGGGCGACGACGGCCTGCACTGGCCGGGCGGCAACCTGCGCGTGCGCTATACCAACCCCGGCGGCAAAGCATCGGCGCAGGGCGAATTCCAGGCCGACCGGCTGGATCTGGCCGCGCTGGCGCGCGTGGCCCAGCGCCTGCCTCTGGGCGAGGCCACCCATGAAGCATTGCGCACCTACACCCCGGAAGGACTGGTGGACACCGTGCAGGCTCACTGGCAAGGGCCCTGGGATGCTCCACGCAGTTACCAGGTGCGCGCCCGCGTCACGGGCCTGGCACTGGCCAGCGCAGCACCTGTGGGCACCAGCGGGGCATTGGGCCTGCGCGGCGCCAACGTGGAGCTGGAAATGACCCAGGCCGCAGGCAAGGCCACGGTGGGCATGACCGATGGCGCCCTGGTGCTGCCCGGCGTATTTGAAGACCCCTGGCTGCCACTGGCACAGCTGCGCAGCGAGGTGCGCTGGCAACTGGCTGGCGAGCGCATTGCCGTGCAGGTGGGCGAAACGCACTTTGCCAACGCCGATGCCCAGGGCCAGCTGCGCGCCACCTGGCACACCAGCGATCCTGCGCGATCGGCCAGCCGTTCGCGCTTTCCGGGTGTGCTGGACTTGAGCGGCACCCTCAGCCGCGCCGATGGCACGCGGGTACACCGCTATCTGCCCTTGTCCATTCCCCAGGATGCTCGCCACTATGTGCGCGACGCCGTGGTGGCGGGCGTGGCTAGCAGCGCAGACTTTCGCGTCAAGGGCGACCTGCATGACATGCCGTTCAACAACCCCAAACTGGGCGAGTTCCGGATTGCCGCCCGCGTCAAGGATGTGACCTACGCCTACGTGCCCCCCGGCCTGCAAAGCGCGGGCGAGCTGCCCTGGCCCGCGCTGACCCAACTGGCTGGTGAGCTGGTGTTTGAGCGCTCTTCCATGCAGGTGCGTGACGCCAGCGGCACCTTTGCGGGCATGCGCAACACGCGCCTGGCCAAGGTGCAGGCGCACATCCCCGACCTGTCCCACACCGTGGTGGCCGTCAGTGCGCAGGCGCGCGGGCCGCTGCCTGAGCTGCTGGCGTTCATGCGCAACTCGCCGCTGGACGCCATGACCGGGCAGGCGCTGGCCCAGGCCAGTGGCAGTGGCAACGCCGATTTGCAGCTGAACCTGAGCTTGCCCATCAGCGATATTCACAACACCAAGGTGCAAGGCAGCGTGGTGCTGGCGGGCAACGAGGTGCGCATGACCCCCGATACCCCGGTGTTGGCGCGTGCGCGCGGCACGGTGCAGTTCACGCACACCGGCTTTGCTTTGCAGGGCGTGCAGGCCAGTGCGCTGGGCGGCGAAGTGCGCTTTGAAGGCGGCATGCGCGCACTGCCTGCGGGCGCTGCGCCCACCGAATCGGCCTTGCAGTTGCGCGCCCAGGGCGTGGCCTCGGCGCAGGGCTTGCAGCAAGCGCGGGAGCTGGGTTTGCTCTCGCGCCTGGCGCAGCATGCCAGCGGCAGCACGCCCTATACCCTGGCACTGACCTTGCGCCGGGGCGTGCCCGAGTTGCAAATCCACAGCAGCTTGCAGGGTATGGCGCTGGCCCTGCCTGCGCCGTTGGCCAAAACCGCCGACAGCAGCGTGCCGCTGCGCCTGGAGAGTCGCCTGACCCGCGAATCGGTGGCGGCGCCAGAGCCCGGCACCAGCGCGCCTGCACCGCTGCACGAACAGTTCACATTGCAATGGGGCACGTTGGGCCAGGTGCAGTATGTGCGTGACCTGAGTGGGCCTGCGCCGCAGGTGCTGCGCGGCGCCATCGCCGTGGGCCTGGCCCCGGACGAGGCGATGGCCTTGCCCGCGCGCGGGGTGGCGGCCAACATCCAGCTGGCCTTGCTGGATGTGGACGCCTGGGAGCCATTGCTGCTGTCCGGGGTGGCGGCGGTTGCTACGCCAGCGCCTGCGGTGCCGTCTGCGCAGCTTGAGCAGACCGAGCAGGAATCCGCCGCCCAGGGCGCCTCGGATTACCTGCCCACGGTGCTGGCCGTGCGTGCCCGTGAACTGACGGTGCAGGGGCGTACTTTGCATAACGTGGTGGCCGGTGGCTCGCGCGAGGGCGGCGTCTGGCGCGCCAACCTGGACGCTGCACAACTCAGCGGCTACGTTGAATACCGCCCGGCCGGTGGCACGGAGAGCCCCGCCGGGCGCCTGTTTGCCCGGCTCTCGCGCTTGAGCGTGCCGCAAAGTGCTTCCACGCAAGTCGAAGCCCTGCTGGACGAGCAACCGCGCCAGCTGCCTGCCCTGGACATCGTGGTCGAAGACTTTGAGCTGCGCGGGCACAAACTTGGGCGCGTGGAGATAGCCGCCACCAACCGCGGCGGCGAAGGCGTGCAGCGCGAATGGCGCCTGCACAAGCTCAATCTGAGCACCCCTGAAGCCACCTTCACCGCCAACGGCAACTGGGCGCTGCTGGGCGCAGGCGAGGCACCTGGCCCGCGCACGGGGCCACTGCGCCGCACGGTGCTGAACTTCAAGCTCGACATCCGCGATGCAGGCGAGTTGTTGCAGCGTTTTGGCATGGCCGACGTGGTGCGCCGGGGCCAGGGGCGATTGCAGGGGCAGGTGGCCTGGCGCGGTGCGCCGTTGTCGCCGGACTACCCCTCCATGTCGGGCCAGATCAACTTGCAGGTAGAGACGGGCCAGTTCCTCAAGGCCGATCCGGGGCTGGCCAAGCTGCTCAGTGTGCTGAGCCTGCAGTCGCTGCCCCGGCGTCTGAATCTGGATTTCCGGGACGTATTCAGCGACGGTTTCGCCTTTGATTTTGTGCGCGGTGACGTGCGCATAGAGCAGGGCGTGGCCATCACCAACAACCTGCAAATGAAGGGCGTGAACGCCGCCGTGCTGATGGAGGGGCGCGCGGACATCGACCACGAAACCCAAGACTTGCACGTGGTGGTGGTGCCTGAAATCAACGCCATGACCGCCTCTTTGGTGGCCACGGCCATCAACCCGGTGGTGGGGTTGGGCAGTTTTTTGGCGCAGGTGTTTTTGCGTGGCCCGCTGATTGCGGCGGCCACACAGGAGTTCCGCATCGATGGCACCTGGGCCGAGCCGCGCGTGGTGCCGCTGCGCCGCGCGCAGCGCACGGCAGGTGGTGCGGCCAGTCCACCCGCTGCTGTGCCCGCCAGCGCCCCCGCTACCACGCTGCCCCCTGTCACCGGAGATGCCCCATGAAAATAGCCGCTTTGCAAATGGTCTCCAGCACGGCGTTGGCCGACAACCTGGCCACCGCCCGCCACCTGCTGGAGCAGGCGGCGGGCGCCGGTGCCGAACTGGCCGTGCTGCCCGAATACTTTGGCGCCATGGGTTGGCGCGATACCGACAAGCTGGCCTGGGCCGAATCCCCCGGACAAGGGACGGTACAAAGCTTTCTGGCCGAGGCAGCGCGGCAACTGGGCTTGTGGGTGGTGGGCGGCACGCTGCCCCTGGCCTGCGCCGATGCGCAGCGGGTGCGCAACACCACGCTGGTGTACAACCCCGGCGGGCAGTGCGTGGCGCGCTACGACAAGATCCACCTGTTTCGCTTTGATAACGGGCATGAGCGCTACGACGAGGGCGCCCGCATCGAGCCCGGCACCGAGCCAGTGGTCTTCACCCTGGTGGCCCGCAACGGCCAGTCTTGGCGTGTGGGCCTGAGCGTGTGCTATGACCTGCGCTTTCCTGAGCTGTTTCGGGCCCACGCCCGCGCCGGGGCCGATCTGTTGCTGGTGCCCAGTGCCTTCACTTTCACCACTGGTCAGGCGCACTGGGAGCTGCTGTTGCGTGCCCGCGCCATCGAAAACCAGGCCTACGTACTGGCCCCGGCACAAGGCGGCGTGCACGAGAACGGTCGCCACACCTGGGGCCACAGCATGGTGATTGACCCCTGGGGCGAGGTGCTGGCGCAGCAGGCGCAAGGCGCTGGCGTGGTGCTGGGCGAACTACAGGCCCAGCGCCTGCAGCAAGTGCGCACCCAGCTGCCTGCGCTGGAGCACCGCGTCCTGTGAGGCTGCTGGCCCTGCACTGGCTCTGGCGCTACTGGCAAGGCGCCTGGCGCCGCTGGTCTTTGTGGACGCTGCTGGTAGCCCTGGTGGCGGCCATGCTCGTCACCCTGGTGTGGCTGGCTGGCCGCTATGAGGCCAGCGTGGTACAGGCGCAGCTGGAGCGCGATGCGGCCGATGCCGTGTCCGACATCCGCACCGCTTTGGCCCGCAACCTGCAAAACCTGCAAGCCCTGCAAACTGGCGCCATCGAACCGCTGGCTTGGGAGGGTTTGGCGCAGGCATTGCTGCGTGAGCACCGCGAACTGGTGCGCCTTGAGTGGCGCGATAGTGCGCTGCGCCCGCGCGCCCATGCCGAGTCGCCTTTTTCGGCGGTGCAGTGGACGGAGGGCGTGCGCGATGGCACCCATTCCGATACGGCACTGGCCTGTGCCAATGCGCGCCGCCTCAACGGGCCTGCGTATTCCAGCAGTTACTTCCAGCCCCACGGCGATGGGCTGGGATCGGAGATGGTGGAGCTGTGCCTGCCCCTGATTTCCACCGGGCACGAAGAGGGGTATTTGGTCGCTACCTACGGGTTGCAGAGCATGTTGGTCGAACTGGTGGGCCACAGCCTGACACGGCGCCAGGAGGTGTCGTTCACCGAGGCCGACGGCACCCGCTTGGCCATGCTGGGTGCGGTGCGCCGGGGCAGCCGCATGTTCACCGCACAGCAGCTGCTGGATTTGCCGGGCAACACCATTGTCCTGCGCATGGACAGCTGGCACAGTGCCCCCAGCCTGTTCCCGAACGTGCTTACCGCGCTGGTCACGGCCATGTCGATTGCCCTGGTTACGGTGTTGGTGGTGCTGGTGCGCGACAACCGCCGCCGCTTGCGTGCTGAAAGCGATCTGGGCGACGCGCTGGCGTTTCGCAAAGCCATGGAGGACTCGCTCATCACCGGCCTGCGCGCCCGTGACCTGCAAGGGCGCATCACCTACGTCAACCCGGCATTTTGCGAAATGGTCGGTTTTGAGGCCCACGAGCTGCTGGGGCAAAGCACGTCTGCGCCCTATTGGCCGCCGGAACTGGTGGAAGAGTACCAGCAGCGCCAGGCCGTGCGCTTTGCCGGCCACATGCCGCCCCGCGAAGGCTTTGAATCGGTGTTCATGCGCAAGGACGGCACGCGCTTTCCGGTGCTCATCATTGAGGCGCCGCTGATCAACGCCGTGGGCCAGCACACCGGCTGGATGAGCGCGTTTCTGGACATCAGTGAGCAAAAGCGGGTGGAAGAAATCTCGCGCGCCTCGCAAGAGCGCCTGCAAGCCACGGCGCGGCTGGCCACGGTGGGCGAGATGGCCTCGCTGCTCAGCCACGAGCTCAACCAGCCGCTGGCCGCCATCTCCAGCTACGCCACCGGTTCTTTGAACCTGCTGGACGCTGCCCAAGAGCACCAGGGCGCCAGCCTGCAGGCCGATTTGCACGACATGCGCACTGCCATGCAGCGCATTGCCATGCAGGCCGAGCGGGCGGGCCGCGTCATCAAAAGCGTGCACGATTTTGTGCGCCGCCGCGACCAGTCGCGTGAAACCGTGGCCGCGCAGGAGTTGCTGGACGCCGTGCTGCCGCTGGTGATGCTGCAAGCACGCAAACTCGATGTGCGTGTGCGGGTGCATGTGGAGGCGGGCCTGCCCCTGTTACTGTGTGACCGCACCATGGTGGAGCAGGTGTTGCTCAACCTCACGCGCAACGCCATGCAGGCCATGGACGAGCCCGGCATCGCGCCGCGCGTGCTGGAAGTGCGGGTGCGCCGGGCCGCCTCCAACGCACGCAGCGGCTGGCTGGAGTTTTCTGTGGCTGATGTGGGCTGTGGCCTGACCGAGGAGATTGCGCGCCAGCTCTTTACCCCATTTTTCACCACCCGCCCCGAAGGCATGGGCCTGGGCCTGAGCCTGTGCCGCACCGTGGTGGAGCAGCATGGCGGTTTTTTGGGATTTGCACCCCACCAGCCCCGTGGTACGGTGTTCACCTTTACCCTGCCGGCGGTGGTGCCGGAGCAAGATACCCCCAAGACTGTTTGAACCATGGAGCCTGTTGCCAACGCCACCATCTATATCGTCGATGACGACGCCAGCGTGCGCGAGGCGCTGGCGTGGCTGCTGCGCACGCGCCGCCTGCCCAGCGAGTCTTTTGACAGCGCCGAGGCCTTTGAGGCGGCCCTGGCCTCACGCTCGCCGCAGCGCCAGCCTTGCTGCCTGCTGCTGGATGTGCGCATGCCCGGCACCAGCGGCCTGGCCTTGTTCGATGCGCTGCTGGCGCGTGGCGCTGTCGCGGCCATGCCGGTGATTTTTCTCACCGGCCATGCCGATGTGCCCACGGCGGTGGACACCGTCAAGCGCGGCGCTTTTGA
The DNA here is from genome assembly GCF_004341365.1 of Simplicispira metamorpha. Lineage (GTDB taxonomy): Bacteria > Pseudomonadota > Gammaproteobacteria > Burkholderiales > Burkholderiaceae_C > Simplicispira > Simplicispira metamorpha. Next base: position 32,095 of record NZ_SLXH01000014.1, read on the forward strand.
TTTTTGCGAAAAGCCTTTTTCCGACAACGCCCTGGTCGATCGCATCGAGCAGGCGCTGGCGCAGTCTGCTGCGCGCCTGGCGCACCTGAGTCAGCGCGACGACCTGCGCCAGCGCCTGGATGACCTCACCGACCGTGAGCGCGCCGTCATGCAGTGCGTGGTCGAAGGGCTGCCTAACAAGCTCATTGCCGACCAGCTCGACATCAGCGTGCGCACCGTCGAAGTTCACCGCGCACGGGTGTTCGACAAGATGCAGGTCAAATCAGCGGTGGAACTGGCCAACCTGCTGCGCGACAGCCATTGAGGCCGCCCGCGCGGGCGGCTGGCTCAGTTGCGTGGGCGTTCGCCGACAAAAATTTCCACGCGGCGGTTGCGCGAGCGGCCCTCGGCGGTGTTGTTGCTGGCAATGGGTTGGTAAGAGCCCTGGCCCTCGGTCTGGATGCGTGCGCCGCTGACGCCGCGGGCCGTCAGGTAATTGCGTGTGCTGTTGGCACGATCCACCGACAGCGGGTTGTTGATGGCATCGCTGCCGGTGTTGTCGGTGTGGCCGACGATGCGCACGTCGGTGCTCTGGTTGGCGCGCAGGCTGGCGGCAAAGCGATCAAGCACCGGGGCAAAGTTGCCCTTGACGTCGGAGCGGCCCACGTCAAAGGAGATGTCGCTCGGGATGTCCAGTTTGAGCTGGTTGTCCTGGGTTTGCGACACCGATACGCCCGTGCCCTGGGTGGCCTGCTCCATCTCGCGTTTTTGGCGCTCCATGTTTTGCGACCAGACATAGGTGCCCAAAGCACCCACGCCCGCGCCAATGACGGCGCCCGTGCCCGCGCTGCCGCCCGTGGCCGAGCTGATGACGGCACCGGCCAGCGCACCCACGCCCGCACCGGTGGCGGTGCGCCGCTGGGTGTCGCTCATGTTGGCGCAGCCGCTGATGAACAAGGCGGTGAGGGCAGTGCCCAGAATGAGGTGTTTGCGCATGTGCATGGATGTGTTCCTTGAAGGTGAAATGGGGGGCGATGATGCAGCGCCCTATACGGGACACCGTAACAGCACCCAGGCTGTATGGCTGTAGGACGAAAGCTATCGGCGCTGGCTTGTCGCCGCTTCAAGCAAAATCGGCACCATGAAAACCGCACTCCTGCGCCTTGCTGCCGCAGCCCTGGTGGCTGCGGCGCTGGCGGCCTGCTCCACGCGAGCGCCTGCCCCGCCGTCGCCCGGCGTTCCCGCCCGCGTGGCACCTTCTGTCTCCCCGCCTGCGCCTGCCGTGGCAGGTGCGGCTCCCATGGCACAGCCTGGCAGCCGCTGGGTGCCCGTCGCCTGGCAAGAACTGCCCGGCCTGGACAGCGATGCGTTGCACGAGGCTTGGAATGCCTGGGTGCGCAGTTGCGAGCGCCCCCCGCCGGCCTTCGTGGCGCTGTGCCCACAGGTGCGCCGCCTGAGCATCGGCACGCCCCAGGAGCAGCGCGCCTTTTTGTTCGAACGCCTGCAGCCCTACCGCATTGAGGCCACCAACGGCAGCCCCGATGGCCTGCTCACCGGCTACTACGAGCCCGAACTGGTCGCCATGCGCCAGCCCGGCAACGGCTACACCGTGCCGCTGTACCGCGCGCCTGCCGGTCTGGCATCGCGCAAGCCCTGGTATTCGCGCCAGCAAATTGACACCCTGCCCGAAGCGCAGGCCGCGCTGCAAGGGCGCGCCATTGCCTGGCTGGCCGACCCCATTGATGCGCTGGTGCTGCACATCCAGGGCTCAGGAAGGTTGCGCATCACCGAGCCTGACGGCAGCACGCGCATGGTGCGTGTGGCGTTTTCTGCCACCAACGACCACCCCTACCGCAGCGTGGGCCGCTGGCTGCTCGACCAAAACCTGGTGCGCGACGCCACCTGGCCGGGCATCAAAGCCTGGATTGCGCAAAACCCCCAGCGCGTGCCCGAGATGCTCTGGAGCAACCCGCGCTACGTGTTCTTCAAGGAAGAGCCGCTGGAGGGCCTGGACGCCGAATTTGGCCCGCGCGGCGCCCAGGGTGTGGCGCTGACACCAGGGCGCTCGATTGCCGTAGACCGCCAGAGCATTCCGTATGGCACGCCGGTGTGGATGGCCTCCAGCGGCCCCACCGGCCAGATCCAGCGCCTGGTGCTGGCGCAGGACACCGGCAGCGCCATCATCGGTGCCGTGCGCGCGGATTACTTCACCGGCTGGGGTCAGGATGCGGGCGATATTGCCGGGCGCCTCAAGCAGGGGCTGCGCCTGTGGGCGCTGTGGCCGCGCTGAGGGTAGTGTCTCAAATTTAAGCAAAATCGGCTTCTAAAGCCCGCAGGATACGCGCTAGCAGCTATCAAAATAGTAGCTTGTTCAAGGTGGTGGCGCTGCTGGCAGCGGGCGCGCATTCAGCGCACCAGGTGCGCCAGCGGCAGCGCGCCGCCCGCCTTGACCTCGCCCAGTGAAAAACTGGTGTGCATGTCCTTCACATTGGGCAGGTTCAGCAGCACCTCGCGCGCAAATTGCGAGAAGCTGTCCAGATCGCGGGCCACCACTTGCAGCTCGAACGTGCCGGTGCCGCTGATGTAGTGGCACGACACCACCTCCGGAATCTGGCGGATGGCCTCCTCCATGGCGCGCGTCAGGCCGCCCGTGCTGCGCTCGGCGTCCAGGCGCACAAAGGCCAGCACCCCCAGGCCGATTTTGTGGCGATCGATCTCGGCGCGGTAGCCCAGGATGTAGCCCGCCTCCTCCAGCGCCCGCACGCGCCGCCAGCAGGGCGCCGCCGACAGGCCCACGCGCTGGGCCAGTTCGGCGTTGGTCAGGCGTGCATCGGTTTGCAGTTCGCTGAGGATGGCGATGTCAAATTTGTCCAAATTGTTCATGGGTAGATTGTTTCAGGAAAGATCCTTTCTGAAACAAGGGTAAACGTGGCACAAAAACGAAAGCACATAGCGCGGCACTGTGCATAAACTTGCCCTCCAACCCATCCGCTGCCCAGCCAGTGCCCACAAGGCCGACGCTGCGTTGCGCCCCCCACAGGAAACCGCCATGAACGCCCCTCTGCCCGAATCCGTCCGCCAGGCCCTTGCCACCGTCAGCCTGGAGGACAAATACACGCTGGACAGTGGCCGCGCTTTCATGAGCGGCGTGCAGGCGCTGGTGCGCTTGCCGATGTTGCAGCGCCAACGCGACGCCGCCGCCGGGCTGAACACTGCCGGTTTCATCAGCGGCTACCGGGGCAGCCCGCTGGGCACCTACGACCAGGCGCTGTGGGCGGCCAAAAAGCACCTGGCCGAGAACCACATCGTCTTTCAGCCCGGTGTGAACGAGGAGTTGGGCGCTACGGCGGTGTGGGGCACGCAGCAGCTGGATTTGTACCCGCAAAGCAAGAAGTACGACGGCGTGTTTGGCATCTGGTACGGCAAAGGCCCGGGGGTAGACCGCTGCTCGGACGTGTTCAAGCACGCCAACATGGCGGGCACCGCACAGCACGGCGGCGTGATTGCCATTGCCGGTGATGACCACATCAGCAAAAGCAGCACCGCCGCGCACCAGAGCGACCACATCTTCAAGGCCTGCGGCACGCCGGTGTTTTTTCCCAGCAGCGTGCAAGAGATTCTGGACATGGGCCTGCACGCCTTTGCCATGAGCCGCTTTTCGGGTGTGTGGTCGGGCATGAAAACCATCCAGGAGGTGGTGGAGTCTTCCAGCAGCATCAGCCTGGACCCTGACCGCGTGAAGATCGTTCTGCCCGAAGATTTTGTGATGCCCCCTGGCGGCCTGCACATCCGCTGGCCCGACGCGCCGCTGGAGCAGGAAGCGCGGCTGATGGACTACAAGTGGTACGCCGCCCTGGCCTATGTGCGCGCCAACCGGCTCAACTACAACGTGATTGAAGGCCCCCACGACCGCTTCGGCATCATTGCCAGCGGCAAGGCCTACAACGACACGCGCCAGGCGCTGGTCGATCTGGGCCTGGACGACGCTACCTGCCGCCAGCTGGGCATTCGCCTGCACAAGGTCAACGTGGTCTGGCCGCTGGAGGCCACCATTACCCGCGACTTTGCCCAGGGCCTGCAAGAAATCCTGGTGGTGGAAGAAAAGCGCCAGGTCATCGAATACCAGATCAAAGAGGAGCTGTACAACTGGCGCGCCGATGTGCGCCCCAACGTGCTGGGCAAATTTGACGAGCCCGAGGGCGATGCCACCGGCGGTGAATGGAGCATGCCCAACCCCAGCCAGAACTGGCTGTTGCGCGCCAAGGCCGATCTGACGCCCGCCATCATCGCCCGCGCCATCGCCAAGCGCCTGAAAAAGCTCGGTGTGCCCGCCGACATCGCGGCGCGCATGGACAGCCGCATCGCCATCCTGGATGCCAAAGAGCGCGCACCCCTCACGGTCAGCACCGACACCGGCGAGCGGGCGCCTTGGTTTTGCAGCGGCTGCCCGCACAACACCAGTACCCGTGTGCCCGAAGGCAGCCGCGCCGTGGCGGGCATTGGTTGCCACTACATGACGGTGTGGATGGACCGCAGTACCAGCACCTTCACGCAGATGGGCGGCGAGGGCGTGACCTGGGTCGGCCAGGCGCCCTTCACCAAGGAGGCACATGTGTTCGCCAACCTGGGCGACGGCACCTACTTCCACAGCGGCCTGCTGGCCATCCGCCAGAGCATTGCCGCCGGGGTGAACATCACCTACAAAATCCTCTACAACGACGCCGTGGCCATGACCGGCGGCCAGCAGGTGGGCGAGCGCCCTGAGGGCCACTCGGTAGCGCAGATTGCGCACAGCCTGCGCGCTGAAGGCGTGGTGCAACTGGTGGTGGTGACCGACGAGCCCGAGAAGTACCACGGCCGCACGCACCATGTGGACAGCAGCGCCGCGCGCAGCGGCCACCCCGAGCTGCTCAACGACCTGCCGCCGGGTGTGGAGGTGTTTCACCGCGACGAACTCGACCGCATCCAGCGCCAGTTCCGCGAGGTGGCGGGCTGCACGGCCATCATTTACGACCAGACCTGCGCCACCGAAAAGCGCCGCCGCCGCAAACGCGGCCTGCTGGCCACACCCGACAAAACCGTGGTCATCAACGAGGCCGTGTGCGAGGGCTGCGGCGACTGCTCGGTCAAATCCAACTGCCTGTCGGTGGAGCCCGTGGAGACGCCGCTGGGCCGCAAGCGCCGTATCAACCAGAGCACCTGCAACAAGGACTACTCCTGCGTCAACGGCTTTTGTCCCAGCTTTGTCACCATCGAGGGTGGTCAGCTCAAAAAGCCGAAGAAGGAAAAAAAAGGCGACCTCTCCAGCCTGCCCGCCATCCCCGAGCCGGTGCTGCCGGTGGCCGATGCCGCCTGGGGCATCGTCGTCGGTGGCGTGGGCGGCACGGGTGTGATCACCATTGGCTCCCTGCTGGGCATGGCCGCACACCTGGATGGCAAGGGCGTGGTCACGCAGGATGCGGGTGGCCTGGCACAAAAGGGTGGCGCCACCTGGAGCCACATCCAGATCGCCAACCGGCCTGAGGCCATCTACACCACCAAGGTCGATACCGCCAAAGCCGACCTGGTGATTGGCTGCGACGCCATCGTGGCCGCCAACAAAGCCACGCTGGCGGTGATGCAGCCGGGGCGCACCTTTGTGGCGCTCAACACGCACGGCACGCCCACGGCAGCTTTTGTGACCCAGCCGGACTGGCAGTTTCCGGGTGGCTCCTGCCAGAGCGCCATCACCGCCGCGGTGGGCGCTGACCAGGTGGGCAGTTTCGATGCCGAGCAGGTGGCCGTGCAGGCGCTGGGCGACAGCATCTACACCAACCCGCTGATGCTGGGCTACGCCTGGCAAAAAGGCCGGGTGCCGCTCACGCATGCGTCCCTGATGCGCGCCATGGAATTGAATGGCGTGCAAATCGAGAACAACAAGGCTGCGTTTGAATGGGGCCGGCGTTGTGCCCACGACCTGGCCACCGTGCAGGCGCAGTTGCAGACGGCGCAGGTGATCCAGTTCGTCAAGAAGCCCGCGCTGGTCGAGGTGCTGGCGCTGCGGGTGGCGCACCTCACCAGCTACCAGAACGCCGCCTACGCTGCCGAGTACCGTACCTTTGTCGAGAAAGTGCAGGCCGCCGAAGCCCGGCTGGGCCGCAGCACCCAGCTCACCGAGGCGGTGGCGCGCTACCTGTTCAAGCTCATGGCCTACAAAGACGAGTACGAAGTGGCCCGCCTGCACACCGACCCGGCCTTTACCGACAAAATCGCGGCCATGTTTGAGGGCGACTACCGCATCGTTCACCACCTGGCCCCGCCGCTGTGGGCGCACACCAACGAGCGCGGCGAGGCCCTCAAGCAGTCGTTTGGCCCGTGGGTGCGCAGTGCCTTCGGGGTATTGGCGCGGATGAAAGGGCTGCGCGGTTCATGGCTGGATGTGTTTGGCCGAAGCGCTGAGCGCCGCACCGAGCGCGCGCTGATCCAGGAGTACCGCGCCTGCATCGAGGAGCTGCTGGCCGGATTAACCCCCGAGCGCCTGGCGCTGGCCACCGAGATTGCGCGCATCCCCGAGGGCATTCGCGGCTATGGCCATGTCAAGGAGCGCCACCTGCGCGCTGCACGCACCCAGTGGGACGGCCTGCTGGCCCAGTGGCGCCGGGCACTGTCCGCACCGGCGGGTTGAAGGCCAAGGCAGAGCGGGCGACTGGCTGGTGCGGCCCGTGGTCGCAGCCGGGCGCGGCCAGCCTGTGTGGTGTGGGTTGGTGATTGCTATTTATTTGATAGCTGCTAGCGCTTATCAGGTGGGCTTTGTGGCCTGTTTTGGCTTGATTTTATGGTGTCCCGGGGCGGCTCCAATACCCCGCTGCCCTGGCGGGGGATGCACAGGGGGCGCCGCATACAATGCGTCTTTTTTCGTCTGGCTGCGCCCCACCGGGGGTGCTGGCCGGGCGGATTCTGTTGACGTTGTTTTGTTGGGAGCTTCCCGTGTTCATTTCCTCCGCTATTGCCCAGACCGCCCCCGCCGCCGCCGCTGCGGGCGGTGACTTCACATCGACGCTCACGGGCATGCTGCCTTTGGTGCTGATGTTCGTGGTGCTGTACTTTGTCATGATCCGCCCCCAGATGAAGCGCCAGAAAGAGCACCGCGCCATGATCGACGCCATCGCCAAGGGCGATGAGGTGGTGATCGGCGGCGGCATGCTGGGCAAAGTCACGCGCCTGTCCGAGCAGTACCTGCATGTCGAGGTGGCCTCGGGCGTGGAAGTGCAGGTCCAGCGCGGCGGTGTGGCGCAGGTGCTGCCCAAAGGCACGATCAAGTAAGTAAGCAGCCGCACGGTGGTTTTTTTGCAGGCACCGGTGTCGCCACGGCACCGGCCTGATCCTATTGTCCTAGAGGTAAAAGCGCGATCATGAACCGTTACCCGGTCTGGAAGTACGCGATCATTGTGGTCGCGCTGCTGGTGGGGGTGCTCTACACCCTGCCTAATTTCTTTGGCGAGGCCCCGGCGGTGCAGGTGTCGTCGGCCAAGGCCACCGTCAAGGTCGATGCTGCCGTGCTGGAGCGCGTGCAGGTGGCCCTGGACGGCGCTGGCGTCAAGCCCGACCTGTTGCGGCTGGAGGGCACCTCGGTACGGGCGCGCTTTGATACGCCCGATACCCAGCTGAAAGCCAAGGACGCCATCCAGAAAGCGCTGGTGCCCGACGCCGCCGATCCGCAGTACATCGTGGCGCTGAACCTGGTGTCGCGCTCACCCGCTTGGCTCACCGCCATCCATGCCGCGCCCATGTACCTGGGGCTGGACTTGCGCGGCGGCGTGCATTTCATGCTGCAAGTGGACATGGAAGCGGCCCTGACCAAAAAGGCCGAGTCGTACGCGGGCGATATCCGCACTGCACTGCGCGACAAGAATATCCGCCACGGCGGCATCAGCCGCAATGGCCAGACCATTGAAGTGCGCCTGCGCGACGAGGCCACCCAGACGGCAGCGCGCAACCTGATTGCCGACCAGTTTGCCGACCTGCAAACCACCAGCGTGCCCGAGGGCAGCGAGTTCAAGCTGCGCGCCACCATCAAGCCCGAGGCCGTGCGCCGCGTGCAAGACCAGGCGCTCAAGCAAAACATCACCACCCTGCACAACCGCATCAACGAGCTGGGCGTGGCCGAGCCGGTGATCCAGCAGCAAGGGCTTGATCGCATCGTCGTGCAGCTGCCCGGCGTACAAGATACCGCCAAGGCCAAGGACATTCTGGGCCGCACCGCCACGCTGGAAGTGCGTCTGGTGGACGAAGGCACGGAAGCACGTGCGGCCGAACTGGGCGGCGGCCCGGTGCCGTTTGGCGCTGAAAAGTACCTTGACCGCAATGGCCAGGCTGTGATCGTGAAAAAACAGGTCATTCTGACCGGCGAGAACCTGACCGATGCCCAGCCCGGTTTTGACAGCCAGACGCAGGAACCCACCGTCAACCTGACGCTGGACGCCAAGGGTTCGCGCATTTTCAAGGACGTGACGCGCGACAACATCGGCAAGCGCATGGCCATCGTGCTGTTTGAAAAGGGCAAGGGCGAGGTAGTGACCGCGCCCGTGATCCGCTCGGAGATTGGTGGCGGCCGGGTGCAGATTTCGGGCCGCATGAGCACTGCCGAGGCCAATGACACGGCGCTGCTGCTGCGTGCTGGCTCGCTGGCCGCGCCCATGGAGATCATTGAGGAATACACCATCGGCCCCAGCCTGGGCGCTGACAACATCGAGCGCGGCATCAACAGCGTGGTCTGGGGCCTGGTGGCCATTGCGGTGTTCATGTGCTTTTATTACATGCTGTTTGGCGTGTTTTCCACCGTGGCGCTGGGTGTCAACGTGCTGATGCTGCTGGCCATCCTGTCCATGCTGCAAGCCACGCTCACGCTGCCCGGTATTGCCGCCATGGCGTTGGCGCTGGGTGTGGCGATTGACTCCAACGTGCTCATCAACGAGCGTATCCGCGAGGAGCTGCGTGACGGAGCCTCGCCACAGATGGCCATCCATGTGGGCTACGAGCGCGCCTGGGCCACCATCCTGGACTCCAACGTAACCACGTTGATTGCCGGCCTGGCACTGCTGGCCTTTGGCTCGGGGCCGGTACGCGGCTTTGCCGTGGTGCACTGCATCGGTATTTTGACCAGCATGTTCTCCGCGGTGTTCTTCTCGCGCGGGCTGGTCAACCTCTGGTATGGCGGCAAGAAGAAGCTCAAGAGCGTGTCCATCGGCCAGGTCTGGAAACCAGACGCCGACACCGCCGTGGCCAAGACCAACTAAAGGAGGAAGACCATGGAATTCTTCCGTATCAAAAAAGACATCCCTTTCATGAAGCACGCGTTGGTGTTCAACGCGATCTCTTTCATTACCTTTGCGCTGGCGGTGTTCTTCCTGTTTTCGCGCGGCTTGCACCTGTCGGTGGAATTTACCGGCGGTACGGTGATGGAGGTGGCCTACAGCCAGCCCGCCGAGCTGGCCAAGGTGCGCGAGACAGTCTCCAAGCTGGGCTACCCCGATGTGCAGGTGCAAAACTTTGGCACTGCGCGCGATGTGATGATCCGCCTGCCAGTGCAAAAGGGCGTGACCTCGGCCCAGCAAAGCGAACAGGTGTTGGGTGCCCTCAAGGCGGCTGACCCGGAGGTGACGCTGCGCCGCACCGAGTTTGTGGGCCCGCAGGTCGGCGAGGAACTGCTGTACGGTGGCTTGATGGCACTGGGCATGGTGGTGCTGGGCATCGTCATTTACCTGGCCTTCCGCTTTGAATGGAAGTTTGGCGTGGCGGCCATCATTGCCAACCTGCATGACGTGGTGATCATCCTGGGATTTTTTGCCTTCTTCCAGTGGGAGTTTTCGCTCTCGGTGCTGGCGGCGGTACTGGCAGTGCTGGGCTATTCGGTCAACGAGTCGGTGGTGATTTTTGACCGGATCCGCGAGGCTTTCCGGCGCTACCGCAAGATGAACACGCACGAGGTGATTGACCACGCCATCACCAGCACCATGAGCCGCACCATCATTACCCATGCCTCCACCGAGGCCATGGTGCTGGCCATGTTCTTCTTTGGTGGCCCCAGCCTGCATTACTTTGCGCTGGCGCTTACGGTCGGTATCCTGTTCGGGATTTACTCTTCGGTGTTTGTGGCTGCTGCCATTGCGATGTGGTTGGGCGTCAAACGTGAAGATCTGGTCAAGACGGTGCGCCAAGACGGCGATCCCAACGATCCCAACGCAGGCGCCACGGTCTGACCTGGAAGGCATTCTTTTGCACTAGCACTGGGCCGCCATGCACAACCCCGTCACGCCCCGCACGCAGCAGAGTCTGGCGCACCAGGTGCGTCAGCAATTCGTAGCAGCCCTGAGCGCGAGCCTGGCAGACATCGATAAAGCGGTGCTGGAGTTTCTGACTGCGCTCATGGGCCAGACGGGCACGCAGCGCGAGATGCAAAGCCGGCGTGATGCCTGGCAGCTGTATGGCCAGCACCGGGCGGAGTGGGTCAGTGCCACCCAGCGCGCCTTGCAGCAAGCGCTGGGCCCGCAAGCCAGTGCCTCGCGTTCAGCCTCTTTGTCCGGTGCCAGCCTGGAGCTGCTCAGTGACGATGTGGTGGAGAACAAGATCGTTGCCTCGCGCATGGCTCTCACCGTTCTGGAGGCTGTCAGCACCCACTTTGATGCGCTGCGCCTGCGCGTGCAAAGGCTGGAAGGGCAGGAGCTGGGCCGCAACGATATCTTGCGGCCCGAAACCCTCAGTCTGTTGTTGGTCGAGCGGTGGGTGGAGGTGGGCTTGCCGCGTGCCAATTTGCAAACGGTCATCGACCCGTTGCAGCGCGCACTCGCGGAGCGCGTGCAAGCGGCCTACCAAGCCTGTAACGATTTTCTGGGCGGGCAGGGCGTTGCGCCCCAGGATGTGCGTTTGCGCGTCAGCCGACCCGCTGGGGGCGCCACAGGCGCGGGAACGGTATCGGGCAGTCTGGTTTCGCAGGCGCTGGAGCAGTCCCAGGGAGCGCTGTCTGCCGCCCGTGGTCTGGGGACTGAGTCTGCGCTGGGCCCGGTCAGCGTTGATGCGGCCCCAGCGGCGCGGCCTGCAACGGGCATGGCACCGTTGCCTGCCCTGACTCCCTTGGCCCGCGCACGCCAGCGTGCCTATGGTGTCATGGGGCAGTTGCGCCGTTTGATGGCGCAGCCTGCGCTGGTTGGCGTCGGTGGCCTCAGTGCCATTGGCGGTCTGGGCGCCATGGGGACAGGGCTGGTGCCGGTGTCTTCGGCTACCGGCATGGGGGCCATGGGGGCATCGGGTACCAGCGCAGTGCAGGCGCCGCCTGCCTCTGCGGCATTGGCGCATGCGCTGGCCGAGCAGCGTGTTCAGGCCGAGACCTACTACAGCACGGTGGGCGCGCTGGTGCAGGATGTCAGCCCCGCTGCCGTCGTGCAACTGGTGGGTGCGGTGCGCGACCGCTCAGCGGAGCTGAAAAAGAAGGCTGGTACCGACAGCGAAAAAGCCATCATTGAAGTGGTGGCGCTCATGTTCCAGAGCATTCTTTCTGAAGATCGTATTCCACCGGTAGTGCGGGTCTGGTTTGCCCGTTTGCAGGTGCCTGTTTTGCGCGTGGCACTGGCTGAACCGGAATTTTTCAGCAACCTCAACCACCCGGCGCGCCAACTGATTGACCGCATGGGCGCTTGCGTGATGGGTTTTGATGCCACCTCGATTGGTGGCAGTGCGCTGGAGGCTGAAATTCGCCGCGTGGTGCAGGTAATTGAGCAATACCCCGAGACTGGGCGCCGGGTTTTTCAGCTGGTTCACGACGAATTTGAGAAGTTCCTGGCCCAGTTCCTGACGCAAAAACAGTCCACCTCGCGGGTGGTCAGTGTGGCGCAGCAGGTCGAGCAAAAAGAGACCTTGGCCATTCAGTACACCATCGAGTTGCGCACCATGCTCAAAGACATGCCGGTGCGCGACGAGATCCGCGACTTCCTGTTCAAGACCTGGGCCGAGGTACTGGCGCTGTCTGCGGTGCGCGAAGGTGCGCAGCATGCTGACACCCTGGCGTTCAAGCAAACGGCAGCCGATCTGGTGTGGGCCGCCAGTGCCAAGCCCCACCGCAGCGACCGTGCGCAGGTGATCCAGAGCCTGCCAGGCTTGCTACAGCGCTTGCGCCAGGGGTTGAACCTGCTGGGCGTGCAGGGGGCCGCGCAAGACGTACAAGTCAAGGCACTGACCGACACTCTGGCGGAGGCGTTCTTGTCCAAGACAGCGGCCATTCCACGTGAGCATATCGATGCCATGGCACGGCGCTTGGCCAATCTGGAAGATTTCATCGACGATGCCGTGCTGGGTGATTTGCCCCTGGATGCCGAATCCATCGAAATGATGCTGGGCATTGATGCCTCGGCCATCCATGTCGTGGCAGACAACGGTACGCCGGTCGAGGAGGCCATGCTGGACTGGGCCCGTGAGTTGCAGCCCGGCACCTGGTTCACTCTGGACCACAACGGTGCCCGTGCCCAGGTGCAGTACGTCTGGCAAAGCCAGCGTAAACAGCTGCATTTGTTTGCCGCAGTCGATGGCAGCAGCTACCTGATCCAGCTGCGCCGTCTGGCGGCGTATTTGCAGGCAGGCTTGATCATGGCGCAGGAAGAAGAAGGCCTCACGGTGCGCGCTGCGCGCGATGCCTTGGCAAAAATCGATGCCAACCCGGAGCGCTTGCTGAACTGACCCCGCTCAGGCCTGGGCTGTGCGCTGGAACAGGCCGCCGGGCAGGCGTGCCACCACACCGTCCAGTTCCAGCTCCAGCAATTGCACCAGCAAGGTGGCTGTATCCAGCCCGGTGCGCGCTACCAGCGTGTCCAGTCCGACCGGATCAAAGCCCAGTGCCGTCAGCAAGGGCGATTCGCAGGCAGCGGTGCTCTCGATGGTGACGCTGTTATCTGTACCGACATCGGTGCCGGGTTTTGCGTCTGTGCGGGAGCCGGGGGCTGCGGGCAGATGCAACTCTTCCAGTACATCCTGGGCAGATTCGACCAGTTTGGCGCCCTGCCGTATCAGTGCATGGCAGCCGCGCGATTGGGGTGCGTGGATGGAGCCCGGAATGGCAAATACTTCGCGACCTTGCTCTGCCGCCATGCGGGCGGTGATCAGCGAGCCCGAAGCCGGTGCGGCCTCTACCACCAGCGTGCCCTGCGACAAGCCGGAAATGATGCGGTTGCGTTTGGGGAAGTTGGCGGCCAGGGGCGGTGTGCCCAGCGGGTATTCGCTCATCAACAGGCCGTGGGCGGCAATCCGGTGTGCCAGCTCCCGGTGGCGACTGGGGTAGACGCGATCCAGGCCTGTTCCCACCACGGCAATGGTGGCGGGCGTGGCGCTGTTTCCGGTGGCGTCGGCCAGCGCGCCTTCATGGGCTGCGGCATCTACGCCCAAAGCCAGGCCGGACACAATCGTCAGTCCGCTGGCGCGCAAGGCCTGGGCAAAGGCTTTGGCGTTGGTTTGCCCCTGGGCTGTCGGGTTGCGGCTGCCCACGATGGCAATGCAGTGCGCTGCACTGAGTGCGGGGGCGTTGGGGTTGAGAAAGCGCTCTGGCCCCAGCAGGTACAGCAACAGGGGCGGGTCGGCCGTATCGAGCAGGGCGCTTGGGTACAGCGGGTGGCCCAGCGGCGCAATGGCGCGCACAGGGCCGCCGGGCGATGTGCCGTGCAGCCAATGCCAGGTGGTATCGAGCTGTTCTTGCAGGGTGGGCGGAATGCTGTGCAGCGCTTTGCATTGCGCCGCACTGGCGCAGTTTTCCAGTGCGGCACGCGGCTGCGTGAAGATGTGTTGCGGCAGTCCGAAGGCTGCCAGCAGGCGGCGTGCGGTGGCATTGCCAACGCCAGGCGTCAGGATCAGTCGCAGCCAGGCAGTGAGTTCATCGCGTTCCATGGACGCTGGCACCACCGGGGTTCAGCGGGGGGTGATGAGTCGGTCGCCCACGCGCACGGTGGTGCGCACATCCAGGATCAGTGCGTACGAGATGCGGTCGAAGGTGCGAAACACCATGGCCATGCCGTTGCTTTCACTGGGCAGCTTGATCATGTCCCGGGCATCGGCTGTGGTGTCTTTGATGCGGTCGCCCTGGGTCATGAGGTTGAGCACATGGCCGCTTTGTATGCCATCGTCTTCTCCCATGTTGATGGCAATGACCTGGTTTTGTGCCGCATTGGCAAAAGCGGAGCCGTAGATCGAGACTACCCGGGCCTCTACATCGCCTTCGGGGGCGTGCGGGGTGTAGCTGATAAAGGTGCGTTCGGGCGCAGGCAGCAGCCGGTCGCCCGCGCGGATTTCTTCGCGTGTGGCGGTGATGTCCACCGTGGCCGGGACATGGTCTGCCGTGCTGCCGCCTTTGCCGTCAGGCGTTACGGCAACCGATTCACCATGCACCAATTCTGCTTTGCCCAGGTACTGTGCTTCGTAGCCCAGGATTTCGCCCGTGCCGGGGTCTTTCAAGGGCACGGCATCGCGAAACACCCGGTATTGGCGCGGCTCGCCCGGTTCAGCGCGCAAGGGGTTGGATGCATCGCTGCGGGCGTAGGCGCGGTCGCCAGCGCTCATCAGCACGCGGTCTTCGGTGGTGGCGACGATGCGCGGTGCGCGCAGCAGGGTCTGCTCGTCCACCACCATGGGTTCGACCAGGAAGGGCTCAATCAGGTGGGGTTTGAGGGTGGGCAGTGCGCTGTTGGCCAGGCTGTCGCTGCGGGTGCGCGGGGAAACGCGCACGGTGGCGGGCTCGCTGTTGTCGTTGGGGCGGGTGCGCAGGCGGGCATAGCCGCCTTGCTTGTCCAGGTACAGCGTCTGGCCGGGGAAGATGAGGTGGGGGTTGGCAATGTCTTGCAGGTTCATGCCCCACAGCTCGGGCCAGCGCCAGGGACGCAGCAGGTAAATGCCCGAGATTCCCCACAGCGTATCGCCGCGCTTGACCACATAGGTGTCGGGGGCGTTGGGAGCCAGCTCTGCCAGCGGCACGCCCTGTTGTGCTACTTGCTGGGCCGTTGCGCGTTGGCTGCCGGTGACCGGAGCGTTTTGGGCTTGTGCCGACATACACAGCAGGGCGGTGGTTACGGCCGTGAGGGCGCCCAGTGCCGTGCGCCGCAGGCGGTGGAGGGCTGTGTTGTTGGTTTGGTCGTCATGCATCGCTAATGCGCTCCCTCGCTGGCACCGCCTTGCGCCCGAGCGGGGGAAGAAGCGGCAGAAATACGTTACACATCGGCCGAGATTCTCAGTCCAAGCCCTTGATTGGGCAACGATTATTGGCCGAGCCTGTGCCGTGGTGCAGCAAAAGTGGCGAAAATGACGAAATATTCTCCCCTGATGCAATGGCCATTCTCCCCATTCTTTGTTATCCCGATGCCCGTTTGCACACCGTGGCGCGCCCGGTCGCTGTGGTGGATGCGCGCGTGCGCCAGTTGGTGGCCGACATGCTCGACACCATGTACGACGCCCACGGCATCGGTCTGGCCGCCACGCAGATTGATGTCCACGAACGTGTGGTGGTGATCGACGTTTCTGAAGAGCGCGACCAGCCCCAGGTGCTGATCAACCCCGAGATCGTCTGGGCCAGCCCGGAAACCGTGGTCGGCGACGAGGGATGCCTGTCGGTGCCGGGCATTTACGACGGAGTGCAGCGTGCAGTGGCCGTCCATGTGCGTGCGCTGGACGCCGAGGGTACTTCGCGCGTGATCGAAGCCGAGGGGCTGCTGGCGGTGTGTGTGCAGCACGAGCTGGACCACCTGCTGGGCAAGGTGTTTGTCGAATACCTCTCGCCCCTCAAGCGCAACCGCGTCAAGTCCAAGATGCTCAAGCGCCAGCGCGAGGCGCGCGAATGACGGCGCGGTGGCCAGCGCGCCGTACCGGCGCTGTGGTTGCGCTGTTGGCTGCGGCGTCGGTGCTGGCCGCTTGTGCAATGCCCGGTGGCGGCGTTGCCCCCGGCATGTCGCAAGACGATGTGGCGGTGCGTTGGGGTGAGCCGCGTGCCGCCTACGACCTGCCCGGCGGCAAGCGGCTGTTCTACAGCACCCAGCGCGACGGCTCGCAGTTGCAGGCGCTGGACTTTGACGCCAATGGCCGCCTGCTGCGCGTGGAGTCCGTGCACACGGCGCAGCACCTGGCGGCGGTTGCCCAAGGTGGCCAGCGCGCTGCCGATGTGCTGCGCGCCCTGGGCCCGCCCGCCAAGCAAACCACCCAGACCAGCGGCGCAGACCCATCGGGCAAGACCGCCGTCTGGGTTTACCGCTTCCGGGAGTTTGACCGCTACCGGTTGGCCCACATTCATTTCGATGCGGCGGGCATCGCCCACGAGGTGGTCTTTACCGACGACCCTGCTGCTGGCGACCACTACCGCTGATGTTTCGCGTTTCTTTTTTCTGCCTGTGTGCAGCCCTTGCATGAGAGTCGTTTTTGCCGGCACCCCGGAATTTGCCCGCATGGCCTTGCAGCGCCTGATCAATGCCGGGTTCACCGTGCCCCTGGTGCTGACCCAGCCCGACCGCCCAGCGGGCCGGGGCATGAAATTGCAGGCATCGCCGGTCAAACAATGCGCTCTGGAGCACGGCATCCCCGTGGCGCAGCCACGCAGCCTGCGCCTGGATGGCAAATACCCGCAAGACGCCGCTGAGGCGCGCGCCGCCCTGGAGGCCGCACAGGCCGATGTGATGGTAGTGGCCGCTTACGGCCTGATCCTGCCAACCTGGACGCTGGAGTTGCCCCCCCACGGTTGCCTGAACATCCACGCCAGCCTGCTGCCGCGCTGGCGCGGCGCCGCGCCCATCCACCGCGCCATCGAGGCGGGCGATGCCGAAACCGGCGTCACCATCATGCAGATGGACGCGGGCCTGGACACCGGCGACATGCTGCTCATGGAGCGCCTGGCCATCGCCCCCACCGACACTACCGCGCTGTTGCACGACCGCCTGGCGGCGCTGGGTGCCGATCTGATCGTGCGCGCCCTGGAGCAAGTCGCCAGCGGCCAGCTGCACGCCACGCCCCAGCCCGCGCAGGGTGTGACCTACGCGCACAAGATCGAAAAGGCCGAGAGCGCTGTGGATTGGTCTTTGCCCGCGACGGTGATTGGCCAACGTATCCGTGCTTTTGATCCGTTTCCGGGGGCTTCCACCGTGCTGGGTGGTGAGGTCATCAAGCTGTGGTGCTGTGAAATTGATAGCTGCTCGCGCCCATCTGGCGCGGCTTCAGGCCAAATTTTGTCTGTAGATTCTGCGGGCGTCACGGTGGCCTGTGGTGATGGCGCACTGCGCCTGACCACGTTGCAGCGCGCCGGTGGCAAGCGCCTGGCCGCCGCTGATTTTCTGCGTGGCTTTGCGCTGGAGCCAGGCATGGTGCTGGGGGCTGGCCCCGAGGCGGATGCCCACCACTAGCGCCTGGGTACAGGCCTGGCAGGCCCTGCGCGCCACCGTGGTTCACCCGGCGTACCGCCGGGGCGTGGCCGACATGGGCAGCGCAGCTGTCGGTGTGGGGGCTTGGGGCCTGGTCACGGGGGTGGCCATGGTCAAGAGCGGCATGTCCGTGCCCCTGGCCATCATCATGTCGTTGCTGGTGTATGCGGGCAGTGCCCAGCTGGCGGTGATGCCGCTGCTGGCCGTGGGCGCACCGCTGTGGGTGGTCTGGCTGACGGCAGCGTGTGTGAACCTGCGCTTCGTCATTTTCAGCAGCCTGTGGCGCAGCTATTTTCAGCACCTGCCACTGCGCCAGCGTCTGGCCATCGGCTATTTCAGTGGCGACGTGATTTTTGTGGCCTTCATGAAGCGCTACCCGCAGCCCCAGGTGCAGGCCGAGCAGGTGCCCTACTTCTGGGGCGCTGCATCCACCAACTGGATAGCCTGGCAGGTGCCATCGATTGCTGGCATTTTGCTGGCCAACGTGGTGCCGTTGTCGTGGGGGCTGGGATTCGCCGGGGTGCTGGCGCTGCTGGGCATCTTGCTGTCCATGCTGTTTGACCGTGCGACCTGGCTGGCTGCCGGAGTGGCGGCCACGGCAGCCATTGCCGCATTTGCACTGCCACTCAAACTCAACATTCTGGTGGCCATTGCCGCCGCTGTGGCCGTGGGCCTGGGCATGGAGGCGCTGGAGCGCAGCCGCACCCCTTTGCCGCCGCCCGCCAAAGTGCCCCAGCCCGAGGAGCCGCAGTGATGGATGCCTCCTGGATCGAGTCTGCATTGGTGGTTCTGGGTCTGGCGGCCATCACGGTGCTGACGCGCTCTTTTTTCATGATCCCGGAGCGCGAGATGCCCCTGCCCGGCTGGCTCAAGCGCGGCCTGAAATACGCACCGCTGGCCGCCCTGACGGCAGTGATTGCCCCCGAGATTGTCATGAGCCATGGGCAGCTGATTACTACGTGGTGGGATGCCCGCCTGCCCGCCGTGCTGTGCGCTGCGCTGTACTACTTTTGGCGCCGCGGCATCCTGGGCACGATTGCCGTGGGCATGGCGGTGTACCTGCCGCTGCACATCGTCGGGGGCTGGTAACGGCTGCGCTGGCGGCGGTCGTGGCGCCGGGTAGGGCGCGCCTACAATGTGGCCCGCTTCCAACAGCCCGTTTGCAGACATTGCCGCCATGAAAATCCTTCGCTTCTCTGACCTGTGTGCCCAAGGCCAAGCCCGTGGCCAACGCGTGTTTATCCGTGCCGACCTGAACGTGCCGCAAGACGATGCCGGCCGCATCACCGAAGACACGCGCATCCGCGCCTCTATCCCTTGCATTCAGCTGGCGCTGGATGCGGGCGCTGCCGTGATGGTCACCAGCCATCTGGGTCGTCCCACTGAGGGCGAATTCAAGCCAGAAGACTCGCTGGCGCCCGTGGCTGCACGCTTGTCGGAATTGCTGGGCCGTGACGTGCCACTGGTCGCTGACTGGGTGGACGGCGTGCAGGTGCAACCCGGCCAGGTGGTACTGCTGGAAAACTGCCGCCTCAACGTGGGCGAGAAAAAGAACAAAGAAGACCTGGCACGCAAGCTGGCCGCGCTGTGCGACATCTTCGTCAACGATGCCTTTGGCACCGCCCACCGCGCTGAATGCACCACCTACGGCATCGCCCAGTTTGCCCCCGTCGCTTGCGCTGGCCCGCTGCTGTCGGCCGAGATTGACGCCCTGACCAAAGCACTGGCACAGCCCCAGCGCCCGCTGGCCGCCATCGTGGCTGGCAGCAAGGTCAGCACCAAACTGACGATTTTGCAAAGCCTGGCCGATAAGGTCGATCAACTTATCGTAGGCGGCGGCATTGCCAACACCTTCATGCTGGCGGCTGGTTTGCCCATCGGTAAAAGCCTGGCCGAGCCCGCCTTGCTGGCCGAGGCCCGTGCCGTGATGGACGCCATGAAGGCGCGTGGCGCCGAGGTGCCGATTCCCACCGACGTGGTGGTGGCCAAGACCTTTGCGGCCGACGCGCCCGCCACCGTCAAGGCCGCTGCCGACGTGGCCGATGATGATCTGATCCTCGATATCGGGCCTGAAACGGCCCAGAAACTCGCAGACCAGCTCAAGGCTGCAGGCACCATCGTCTGGAACGGCCCGGTAGGTGTGTTCGAGTTTGCCGCGTTTGAGAACGGCACCCGCACGATTGCCCAGGCCATTGCCGCATCACAGGCTTTCAGTATTGCGGGCGGTGGCGACACATTGGCGGCCATCGCCAAATACGGAATTGAAAAGCAGGTGGGTTATATCTCCACCGGCGGGGGCGCATTTCTGGAAGTGCTGGAAGGCAAAACATTGCCTGCGTTTGAAATTCTGCAAAAACGCGCTACAGAGGTTGCTGCATCCTGAGCATTGCCCGCAATGTGACAAAAACAACAAGAAGCATGCATTCGTGCATATTTGAACTACCTTTTTCTTGTTTTTGTCGTGGTTAACGACCAGAATTATTTTTGAATCGGACGGGTGCTGTTTCTCAAATCCCGCCGTCCCAATATGGAGGAGGGAAATCATGGTGTTTGCAAAAGCAATCGGTGCCGCCTTGTTGGCAGGTGCTGTGGCTGTTTTGACGGGGTGCGCTGCTAAATCGCCAATCCCCCTCGCAGAGAATTTTGAGCTGACGGTTCAGCCCAAGGTGCGCTCTGCTGGCCATTGGGAACTGCTTTCGCGCGATGTGGTAGCCCAGACGCTGGGTTCACTTGACAAGGCCGGTATGCCCCCAGGCACACCCTTGCATGTGGCATTGCCTGTCAGCCCCAGTTCTTTCGACCTGGCGTTCCGTGAGTTTCTGATCACCCAGCTGGTGCAAAGCGGCGCCTCCGTGCAGCAAGCCCCGGGCCAGGCGCTGGATGTGACCTATCACACCCAGTTGGTGCGCCATAACAGCGATCGCCCCCATTTCGTTCCTGGTCAGTACACCATGATTGCTGCAGGCCTCATGGCCGCTTACGGGCTGCGCCACGAGCACCTCGATGCCCAACTCCTGGGTGTACTGGGTTTGTCTGCGGCTGCCGACTATGGAGCCAGCATTAATTCTGGTGGGCCTACCAATACCGAAATGATTTTGACCACCACGGTCAGCCGGGGTGGGCAATACCTGGTGCGTAAAACCGATGTGTATTACCTTGAAAATGCGGACACGCCTTTGTTCTTGCGTCCCTCCTACAGAAACGTCAACATGAAGGTGGTCTCGCAATGAAATCCTTTGCCCTTCTGGCGGCGCTGACCGCTACCGTGTTGGCAGGCTGTGCCAACAATGCAGCGCCGGTGCGCGTGGAGCCTACCTACCAGGAAGCTGCCGCCAGTCCGTTCCTGCAAAGCAGCCGTGAGGCCATTGCCCGCTTGACCGATGGCTTTGACATGAGCGCCTTGGGTGGCGGCCCGGTGCTGGTCGCTACAGTGGTCAACGTCAATGATCTGAGCCGTTCTGCGCCGCTGGGCCGCACTTTGTCCGAGCAATACGCTTCGCACATGGCAGCTGCCGGTTTCAACGTGAAAGAAATCAAGCTGCGTGGCGATGTGTTCGTCAAAGAAGGCGCGGGCGAGTTGCTGCTCTCGCGTGAAATCAAGGACATCGCTCGCAGCCACAATGCCTCCATGGTGCTGGTGGGTACCTACTCGGCCGCCGCCAGCTTCACGTATGTGAGCCTCAAGCTCGTGCGCACCGAAGACAGCCGCATCGTGCGTGGCCACGACTACGCTTTGCCCAACGACAGGGATGTGCAACGCCTGTTGCAGGTGCCGCGCTGACGCTTTTTCTGGCCCGGTGGGCGCCAGATACCAACCCAGGCCATCCATCGTGATGGCCTTTTTTACGGGTGTTTCGGGCGCGTCCGGGGTGTTCGGCCCATGCCCGCCTTCACTTGTTGTGTAGGTCGTCGGTGTGTAACTGATTTCGTGTGAAAATTGAAATTCAATTACATACGAGGTTTTTCATGACGTTACGCCGCGCTACCAAAATCGTTGCCACCTTGGGCCCCGCTTCCAGCGACCCGGTCTTGCTGGAGCAGATGATTGCAGCGGGAGTCAACGTCGTGCGCCTCAATTTCAGCCACGGCAGTGCGCAAGACCATATCGACCGCGCTGCGGCGGTGCGTGAGGCTGCGCAGCGCGCGGGCCGCGAGGTAGCCATCATGGCCGACCTGCAAGGGCCCAAAATCCGCGTCGGCAAATTTGCCCAGGGCAAGGTGCAACTGGAGCCCGGTGCGCCCTTTGTGCTGGATGCGTCGCGCACCGAGCCCGGCGACCTGGGTGGTGTCGGCCTGGACTACAAAGAACTGCCGCGCGATGTGAAGCCTGGCGATTTGCTGCTGCTCAATGACGGACTGATTGTGCTCACGGTCAATGCCGTGCGCGGCGAGCAGGTACATACCACCGTCAAACTCGGCGGTGAGTTGTCCAACAACAAGGGCATCAACAAGCAGGGTGGCGGACTGACGGCCCCCGCGCTGACGGCCAAGGACATGGAAGACATCAAAACAGCCATGTCTTTTCAGGCCGACTATGTGGCAGTGAGTTTTCCCAAAAATGCCACCGATATGGAAATGGCGCGCCAACTGTGCAATGTGGCCGCAGCCCCATACCGCCACAAACCGGGCCTGATAGCCAAGATTGAGCGTGCCGAGGCCATTCCCCGCCTGGAAGAAATTTTGCGTGCCAGCGACGGCATCATGGTGGCGCGCGGCGATCTGGCCGTAGAAGTGGGCAACGCAGTGGTGCCTGCGCTGCAAAAGAAAATGATCCGCATGGCGCGTGACATGGACAAGGTGGTCATCACTGCCACGCAAATGATGGAGAGCATGATCACCAATCCCGTGCCCACGCGCGCCGAGGTGAGCGATGTGGCCAATGCGGTGCTGGATGGCACCGATGCCGTCATGCTCAGCGCCGAGACAGCCGCCGGCAAGTTTCCGCTCGAAACCGTGCAGGAGATGGCCAAAATCTGCTCTGCTGCCGAAGCAGCAGAAGACGTGCAATTGGACGCTGATTTTTCCGGTCGCACCTTCTCCAGCATTGACCAATCGATTGCCATGGGCGCGCTATTTACCGCCCATCACCTGGGCGCCAAAGCCATTGTGGCCATGACCGACAGTGGCTCGACAGCGCTGTGGATGAGCCGGCACCGCATCCACATCCCTATTTATGCGCTGACCCCCAAAGTGGCCACACAACGCCGCATGGCACTGTTTCGCAATGTGCGTCCCCTGTTGATGGACACCAGTGCGGATAGGGATACGGCCTTGGAGCAGGCAGAGCGCCATCTCAAAGACCGGGGCATTGTCCAGGCGGGAGATGTGTATGCCATCACTTGCGGCGAGCCGATGGGGGCGCCTGGCGGCACCAACATGCTGAAAATCTGCCGCGCTATTTGACCCGCTGCTGCTTGACGGGTTCCTCGCCTTGGGCTGGTGGCGTGCTGTCTGCCCAAGAGGCCGTGCGAGGTAACTTGCGGGCAGCCACATCCGTCAGCCAGGCCGTGCTCCAGCACAGCCAACCCGTCCACAGGGTATGGCTCAGGAAATGCGCACCACGTGCCTGCTGCGCCATGCCCAGCAGCAGGCCTGCCGCTACCGCACAAGCCAGCCAGATGCGGGCGGCGCGTGGTTGTTGCCGCCGCAGCGCAAAAAAACCGCCGACAAAGGCAAACCCTGCCGAAGCATGACCGGCCGGAAAGCACCTGCCAACGCCACCATCTGCTGCGCCCCAAGTCCAGTGCGATACATACCGTGCCACCCCGCCAAACTCAGCCAAATCCCAAGGGCAACTGGTCGTGCTGGCGTATTTCAAGACATTGATCACTGCGACGCCCAGCAAAGCGGTGATGGCCAGCTGCAGGCGATCGGCACTGCTGATCTGGCGCAGTACGCCAAAAGGCCACCAGACTGCGATGGTCAGTACCAGCATCACGCCCCAGGCTGCGCGGCGTGCCCCCTCGTGCAGTACGCTGACCAAGAACCATTGTTCTCGCAGGGGAAAGCCCGTCGCTGTACCGAATACACGGGCCAGTGCGCGATCCTGGGCCAAGGCATCCCAGGCCAGTACACCCAGCAAGGAAACCAGCGTCCAGGCGAGCGCGGCAAACGGTGGATGGGTTGGCGCAGGCGCCGCAGCAGACAAAGACATGCTTCGCACCATAGTGTGCGCCACTTAACAGCGCCTTAATGTCTGGCGACAATGGCGCCATGCGAATCCTTGTGGTGGAAGATGACAACGGTATTGCCGAGGGCCTGCGAACCAACCTGCGCCAGCGCGGCTACGCCGTCGATGTGTGCGATGGTGTAGCGAGTGCCTGGAGTGCATTGCGCACAGAACCATTCGATGCGGTGCTGTTGGATTTGGGGCTCCCCGATGGCGACGGTAGTGAACTGCTGCAGCGCCTGCGCGGCAACACCCGCGCAGAGCCCGGTCTGGCAGGCGCTGGATTGCCAGACCCCGCCACCCCCGTGCTCATCATGACGGCACGCGATCAAGTGAGCCAGCGCATCGCAGGCCTGAACCTGGGGGCTGACGATTATTTGGCCAAGCCCTTTGATGTGGATGAGCTGGAGGCGCGGCTGCGTGCGTTGCTGCGCCGCGCCGCAGGGCGAGCGCAGCCATTGATTCGCCAGGGCGACATCGAGCTCGATCCCGCAGTCCGTACCGTGCGATTGCGCGGCCAGTTGGTGGATGTGTCGCCGCGCGAGTTTGCCGTGTTGCTGGTGTTGCTGGAGTCCCGAGGGCGGGTGCTTTCACGCAGACAGCTGGAAGAGCGGCTGTACAACTGGCAATCGGCGGTGGACAGCAATGCGGTAGAGGTGCATATCCACCATTTGCGGCGCAAGCTGGGCAGCCATTGCATTCAAACCATGCGGGGGGTCGGTTACTTCATTCCCCGGGACGATGCGTGATGGTTGCCCAAGTGCCTGCGGGCAGTCAATCGCTCACACGCCGTCTGTTGCTCTGGAGCCTGGGGGCTTTGGTACTGGTCTGGGGCTGCTTTGTCGGGCTGGCTTATCGCACCGGGGTGCATGAGGCCGATGAGTTGACGGATGGGCAGCTTGCAAGTGCGGCAGCCTTGTTGCTGAATCTGGGCGTACATACCCGGACACAGTCCATTCCGGAAAGCGCTGGTGTTGCACTGCCGTGGGCCAAAAGCCATGACTACCAGCACGCTTTGAGCGTGGTGCAGTGGGATGCACAGCAACGGGTGATTTTGCGCGTGGGCGATGCCCCATTGCCTGCGTTCCATGTGGCCGAAGGCTACGCCAATCTGTACCTGGGGCCGGATGCACAACCGTGGCGCAGCTTCTCCAAATGGGATGTGGCGCATGGGCACAAGGTCATGGTGCTGCTGAGTCTGCAAGAGCGTGACCAGCTGGCCCATGACATTGCCGGACAAATGATAGAGCCCGGGATGTGGCTTTTGCCCGTGGTTTTTCTGGCCTTGGGTTTGGCCATTGCCCGGGGGCTGCGACCCTTGCATGAACTCTCGCAAGAAGTCGAGCAACTGGATGTGCAGGGCGCGCAGCGCCTGGAGCGCCAGCACCCCTGGCGGGAGTTTGATGCGGTGGTACGGTCTGTAAACACCTTGTTGGCACGCCAGCAAGAGGCGCTGGCAAGGGAGCGCGAGTTGGCCAACGAGGTCGCCCACGAACTGCGCACACCGCTCGCGTCCATGGTCTTGCAGGCACAGGCTTTAGGCGGCAGTGGCCTGCTTTCTGCCGATCAGGTGGCGGCATTGGCACGCATACGCACCGACGCACTGCGCGCTGGCCATGTGCTGGATCAATTGCTGGCGCTGGCGCGCACCAGCCGCGGCCAATGGCATGGGGCTGCCAGTCCGGTGGACGTGGCGCAGCTGGTGCGTACCGTGGTAGCCGATTACGCACAGGCCGCTTGGGAAAAAAAGGACACCTTGTCAGTGGACGGGCCCGCCACGCTCATGCTGTCCGGGCACCCTGTGCTGTTGGAGATGGGACTGCGCAACCTGATTGAAAACGCCCTGCGGCACACCCCTTGCGGCACCTGTATTGAAGTGCAGTGCGGTGGGGCGGTGGACGTGACCACGCCGTCTTCTACAGCCCCCGGCGGGCCTTGGCTGCAAGTCTGTGATGATGGCGCTCGCGCTCTGGGCCCTGCGGCGTCAACACCTGCGTCACCTGCCGACAGTCTGCACCTGGGCCACGAAATTGTGGCCCGGGTGGCGCAGGTGCATGGAGGACGATTTATGCCAGTGCCCGCAGCAGCCCCGTTTACCACCTGCTACCGGCTGGATTTTCCGGTATCGGCACTGGCGCAGGCCCGCTAAAATCAGCAGTTACCAAGCGGTTACAGCCGCTGCGCCCGGCCCTTGCGGCCCCTCTTTTCTTCTCCGAACGGACTACGACCATGCCCCTCGTCTCGATGCGCGAACTGCTCGACCATGCTGCTGAAAACCGCTACGGCATCCCCGCTTTCAACGTCAACAACCTGGAGCAAGTGCAGGCCGTGATGGCCGCTGCCGATGAGGTAGGAGCGCCGGTCATTTTGCAAGCCAGCGCTGGTGCGCGCAAATACGCGGGCGAAGCCTTCATCAAGCACCTCATCCAGGCTGCTGCCGAGATGTACCCACACATTCCGCTGGTCATGCACCAAGACCACGGCACCTCGCCCGCCATTTGCCAGGGCGCGCTGGACCTGGGCTTTGGCTCGGTGATGATGGATGGCTCACTGCGCGAAGACGGCAAAACCCCGGCCTCGTTCGACTACAACGTCGAAGTGACACGCAAGGTGGTGGAAATGGCACACAAAATCGGTGCAACCGTCGAGGGCGAACTGGGCTGCCTGGGTTCGCTGGAAACGGGTGAGGCCGGTGAGGAAGACGGTGTGGGCGCGGCGGGCAAGCTTGACCACAGCCAGATGCTGACCGACCCCGAAGAGGCCGCCGCTTTCGTCAAGGCCACGCAGCTTGACGCCTTGGCCATTGCCATCGGCACCAGCCACGGCGCCTACAAGTTCACGCGCAAGCCCACGGGCGACATTCTGGCCATCAGCCGCGTACAGGCTATCAACGCCCGCATCCCCAACACCCATTTGGTGATGCACGGTTCCTCGTCCGTACCGCAAGAGCTGCTGGCCATCATCAACCAGTACGGTGGCAAGATGAAAGAGACGTATGGCGTGCCGGTCGAAGAGATCCAGAAGGCCATCCAGTTTGGCGTGCGCAAGATCAACATCGACACCGATATCCGCCTGGCCATGACTGGCGCGGTGCGCAAGTTCCTGGCCGAGAACCCCGACAAATTTGACGCCCGCGAATGGCTCAAACCCGCCCGCGAAGCGGCCAAGGCCATCTGCAAGCAGCGCTATATCGAGTTCGGCTGCGAAGGCCAGGGCGCCAAGATCAAGGGCCACAACCTGCAAGTGATGGCCTCCCGCTACGCTGCGGGCGAGCTGGCCCAGGTCGTTAACTGACCTGATACACCGCACTGTGGGCGTGGCGTTCGCCCCAGTGACGGCAGGGGGAGCCCTCGCCTAGAGAGCTGCCCCTGTACCAAGGCAAACCGCCAGTCGCAAAAGTTTCTTCATGTAAGCTTGTGGTCAGTGAATGCAGCCCACCGACACAACGAGGAGACAGACGCATGCTGATTGGCATACCTGCCGAGACCATGGCCGGAGAGACCCGGGTCGCCGCGACCCCTGAGACGGTCAAAAAACTCAAAGCCCAGGGACACACCGTACGCATCCAGGCGCATGCCGGTGTCGCTGCCAGCATGCCTGATGCAGCCTACGAAGCTGTCGGCGCAGACATCACCGATGCCGCAGCCGCTTGGGGCTGCGACATGGTGCTCAAGGTGCGCGCGCCCCAAGAGTCCGAGATGGCGCTGCTGCGTCCGGGCACCGTGGTGGTGGGCATGCTCAACCCCTTTGACGGTGCCGGCTTGCAGCGCATGGCGCAGGCGGGCCTGACGGCCTTTGCCCTGGAGGCCGCGCCGCGCACCTCGCGTGCGCAAAGCATGGATGTGCTGTCTTCGCAGGCCAACATCGCCGGTTACAAGGCGGTGATGATCGCCGCCGACAAGTACCAGCGCATTTTCCCGATGCTGATGACCGCTGCGGGCACCGTCAAAGCCGCCCGCGTGGTGATTTTGGGCGTCGGCGTGGCGGGCTTGCAGGCCATTGCCACCGCCAAACGGCTGGGCGCGGTGATCGAGGCGTCTGACGTGCGCCCCAGTGTGAAAGAGCAAGTGGAGTCGCTGGGTGCCAAGTTCATCGACGTGCCCTACGAAACCCAGGAAGAAAAAGAAGCCGCCGAAGGCGTAGGGGGCTATGCCCGCCCCATGCCGCAAAGCTGGCTCGATCGCCAGAAGGCCGAAGTGGCCAAGCGCGTAGCCGCTGCCGATATTGTTATCACCACCGCCTTGATTCCCGGGCGCGCCGCACCCGTGCTGGTGACCGAGGACATGGTCAAGGCCATGAAGCCGGGCTCCGTCATCGTGGATCTGGCGGCAGCGCAGGGCGGCAATTGCCCCCTGACCGAAGCCAATGCCGTGGTCGTTAAGCACGGCGTGACGCTGGTGGGCGAGACCAACCTCCCCGCCTTGGTGGCGGCGGACGCCTCGGCCCTGTATGCGCGCAACGTGCTGGACTTTCTCAAGCTGGTGCTGACCAAGGAGGCCACCTTGCAAATAGACCTGCAAGATGACATCGTGGCCGCTTGTCTGGTGGCCCATGAAGGCGTGGTGAGGCGGTCATGAGCGCAGTGGTACACGGCGCCAGGCTGCTGCTGGCCACTGGCGTACTGGCGTTGGTGGCGGCATGCGCCCCCCTGGGCAACGCCCATCCCGAGTACCCCGTGGGCCGGGCCCGCCTGGTGCTGGCGCCGGGGCAATGGGTGGACTTGGGGCATTCCGAAGAATCCCTGCCTTTGCTGCCGGAACTGGGTGCCACCGTGCCTTTGCAGACCCGCATTGTCGGGTTGCGCGGGCCTGGCCAGGAATGGCTGGCCGTACTGCGGATCCAGACCAACAGCACCAACTTTCCTCCGCACAACCCAACCCTCTGGACGGGCTCCTGCCCCGCGCAGCAAGGCGTCTGGGTGGAAGATGCCACTGCGGCCAGCCCGGTGCGCATTGACTGCCTGCGCTTCAAGCGCTGGGCCAACAACCGCGATGACTGGCTGGGCAAGAACCATCCCGATTGGGCCCAGTGGCTGGGCATGCACCAAGTGCAGCTGACCCGGCCTGCGTCGTACATCAGCTACCGCTATGCCACCGAAGGCGGTGCGTATGTGGCAGTGACTGCGCTGGTAGACCAGCGACTGCTCATCCCGAAAACACGCAGCAACGATGAGTTCCTGCGTTCGGGCCAGCCAGCGCAGGACTGGATGGGCCAACTGCGCACCGCCGTCCAACAAAGCGTTGGCATGCTCGATGGCCACCTGGCCGTGCCTGCTTTTCCCCTTGCTGTGTCCCCCTAAGGAGCCGTCGCCATGGATGTTGTGTCCCCCACGCTGATCAACCTGATCATTTTTGTGCTGGCCATTTACGTGGGCTACCACGTTGTCTGGACAGTGACCCCTGCACTGCACACACCGCTGATGGCGGTGACCAACGCGATTTCTGCCATCGTCATCGTGGGCGCCATGCTGGCCGCCGCCCTGACCGAAACCCCGCTGGGCAAAACCATGGGCGTGCTGGCCGTGGCGCTGGCGGCGGTCAACGTGTTTGGTGGCTTTCTGGTCACGCGCCGGATGCTCGAAATGTTCCGTAAAAAAGAACGAAAAGTGCCTGCGGCGACCGCCAAATAAGCGCTAGCAGCTATAAAAACAGGAGCATTTCATATGAGCATGAACCTCGTCGTACTGCTGTATCTGGTGGCCAGCGTGTGCTTTATTCAGGCCCTCAAAGGGCTGTCGCACCCCACCACCTCCATCCGGGGCAACCTGTTTGGCATGGTCGGCATGGCCATCGCCGTGCTCACCACCGTGGGGCTGATCTACAGCCAGGCGCAAAGCCTGGGTGTGGACTTTGGCACCGGGCTGGTCTATGTGGTGGCGGCCCTGGTGGTGGGTGCCAGCGCAGGCACCCTGATGGCCCAGCGCGTCGAGATGACCAAGATGCCTGAGCTGGTGGCCTTCATGCACAGCATGATCGGCCTGGCTGCCGTGTTCATTGCCGTGGCCGCCGTGGCCGAGCCCTGGGCATTCCAGATTGTGGCCAAGGGGCAACCGATTCCGCTGGGCAACCGGCTGGAGCTGTTCCTGGGCGCGGCCATTGGTGCTATCACTTTCAGCGGCTCGGTCATTGCGTTTGGCAAGCTCTCGGGCAAGTACAAGTTCCGCCTGTTCCAGGGCACGCCGGTGCAGTTTTCGGGCCAGCATATGCTGAACCTGGTGCTGGGCCTGGCCACCGTGGGGCTGGGGTTGGTGTTCATGTTCACGGAGAACTGGACGGCCTTTTTCCTCATGCTGGCGCTGTCGTTTGTGCTGGGCGTGCTCATCATCATCCCCATTGGCGGGGCTGACATGCCGGTGGTGGTGTCCATGCTCAACAGCTACTCGGGCTGGGCGGCGGCGGGCATTGGTTTTTCGCTCAACAACGCCATGCTCATCATTGCTGGCTCGCTGGTGGGCAGCTCCGGGGCCATCCTGAGCTACATCATGTGCAAGGCCATGAACCGCTCGTTCTTCAACGTGATTCTGGGCGGCTTTGGTGGCGATGCCGCTGGCCCTGCTGCTGCCGGTGGCGCGCAGCAGCAGCGCAACGTCAAAAGCGGCAGTGCCGACGACGCCGCCTTCGTGCTGGGCAACGCGGAAACCGTGGTCATCGTGCCCGGCTACGGCCTGGCGGTGGCCCGCGCCCAGCATGCCGTCAAAGAGCTGGCAGCCAAGCTCACCGACAAAGGCATCACCGTCAAATACGCCATCCACCCGGTGGCAGGGCGCATGCCCGGCCACATGAACGTGCTGCTGGCCGAGGCCGAAGTGCCCTACGACCAGGTGTTCGAGATGGAAGACATCAACGGCGAGTTCGGCCAGGTGGACGTGGCCATCATTCTGGGCGCCAACGATGTGGTCAACCCCGCCGCCCACGTCAAGGGCACCCCCATCTACGGCATGCCCATCCTGGAAGCCTACAAGGCCAAGACCGTGATTGTGAACAAGCGTTCCATGGCCTCGGGCTACGCGGGCCTGGACAACGAGCTGTTCTACATGGACAAAACCATGATGGTCTTCGGTGACGCGAAAAAGGTCGTCGAAGACATGGTCAAGGCCATCGAGTGACAGACCGCTTCTGAGCACCCGGCGCGAACCGCCTTCGCGCCGCACTACAACAAAAAATGGAGAGACAAAAAATGACCGACCGCCCTTGGCTGGCCGCGTACCCGCAGGGTGTGCCTGCCGATATCGACCCCGCCCAGTACCCGTCTCTGGTGGCCTTGATGGACGAGGCGTTTGGCAAATACGCCGACCGCGTCGCCTACAGCTTCATGGGCCGGGATGTGACCTATGCAGAGACCGAGGCGCTCAGCCGCGCCCTGGCCGCTTACCTGCAAGGGCTGGGCCTGGTCAAGGGCGACCGGGTCGCCATCATGATGCCCAACGTGCCGCAGTACCCGGTGGCCGTGGCCGCCGTTTTGCGCGCGGGCTTTGTCGTGGTCAACGTGAACCCGCTGTACACGCCGCGCGAGCTGGAGCACCAGCTCAAGGACGCCGGTGCCAAGGCCATCGTCATCATCGAGAACTTTGCCTCCACGCTGCAAAGCTGCATTGCCAACACGGCGGTCAAGCATGTGGTGCTGTGCGCCATGGGCGACCAGCTTGGTTGGCTCAAGGGCGCGCTGGTCAACTACGTGGTGCGCAACGTCAAGAAAATGGTGCCTGCCTACAGCCTGCCTGACCCGGTGCGCTTCAACGATGCCATCGCCCAGGGCGAGCGCAGCAGCTTCAAGGCGCCCGACATCCGGCCCGATGACATCGCGTTGCTGCAATACACGGGCGGCACCACCGGCGTGAGCAAGGGCGCTGTGCTGTTGCACCGCAACGTGATTGCCAACGTGCTGCAGTCCGAGGCCTGGAACGCGCCCGTGATGCAGAAAATCCCGGCGCAGGAGCAGCCCACCAGCGTGTGCGCGTTGCCGCTGTACCACATCTTTGCCTTCACGGTGAACATGATGCTGTCCATGCGCACCGGCGGCAAAACCATCCTCATCCCCAACCCGCGCGACCTGCCAGCGGTGCTCAAAGAGCTGTCCCGGCACACCTTCCACAGCTTTCCGGCGGTCAACACGCTGTTCAATGGCCTGGCCAACCACCCGGATTTCAACACCGTCAACTGGAAGAACCTCAAGGTGTCGGTGGGCGGCGGCATGGCCGTGCAGGGCGCCGTGGCCAAGCTGTGGCTGGAGAAAACCGGCTGCCCCATCTGCGAGGGCTACGGCCTCTCGGAGACCAGCCCCTCGGCCAGCTGCAACCCCGTGACGGCCAAAGAGTTCACCGGCACCATCGGCGTGCCCATTCCCGGCACCTGGATGAAGCTGATCGACGACGAGGGCAACACGGTGACGGAGCTGGGCAAGCCCGGCGAAATCGCCATCAAGGGCCCGCAGGTCATGGCCGGCTACTGGCAGCGCCCCGATGAAACCGCCAAGATCATGACCGAGGACGGCTACTTCAAGACGGGCGATGTCGGTGTGATGGATGAGCGCGGTTATTTCAAAATCGTTGACCGCAAAAAAGACATGGTGCTGGTCAGCGGCTTCAACGTCTATCCCAACGAGGTGGAAGACGTGGTGGCCAAGATGCCTGGCGTGCTTGAGTGTGCCGTGGTGGGCGTGCCCGATGACAAGACCGGCGAGGCGGTCAAGCTGGTCATCGTCAAGAAAGACCTGCACCTGACGGAAGCCGAGGTGCGCGAGTTCTGCCGCGCCAACCTCACGGGCTACAAGCAGCCCAAGGTGATCGAGTTCCGCGACGAGCTGCCCAAAACCCCTGTGGGCAAAATCCTGCGCCGCGAACTGCGCGACAAGAAATAAGACGCCCCCATGACCACCGCCATCCTCAGCGCCCTGCCCGAAGAGCAATCGGGCCTGCTCGGCAGCCTGGAGCAAGCCCGCCGCGTGGCGCACGCGGGGCGCGCCTTTTGGCTCGGCACGCTGCACGGCCAGCCCGTGGTGCTGGCCTTGTCGGGCATGGGCAAGGTGGCCGCAGCCACCACCGCCACGGCGCTGATCGAGCGCTTTGGCGCTGCGCGCATCGTCTTTACCGGCGTGGCGGGCGGCGTGGGCGAGGGCGTGCAGGTGGGCGACGTGGTGGTGGCGCAAGACTACGTGCAGCACGACATGGACGCCACGCCGCTGTGCGCGCGCTGGCAGGTGCCCGGCTACAGCGCGGTGCGCCTGCCCTGCGACACCACCCTGACTGCTATGCTTTCAGGAGCTGTAAGCGCTTATCTGCAAAGCGCTGGAGGTCATTTTGATTCTGAACTTCTGGCGCAGCCGCCACGCCTGCACCAGGGCCTGGTGGCCAGCGGCGACCAGTTTGTCAGTTGCGCCCAGGCAGCGGGCGCCCTGCGCGCCGACCTGCTGGCCGCAGGCCACGACGTGCTGGCCGTGGAAATGGAAGGCGCCGCCGTGGCCCAGGTGTGCGTGGACTACGGCGTGCCGTTTGCCGCTGTGCGCGCCATCTCTGACCGCGCTGACGACGATGCGCATGTGGACTTCCATCGGTTCATCCAGAGCGTGGCCAGCCGCTACGCCGACCACATCGTGCGCGGTCTGCTGCGGGTGCTGTGATAGTGCTCTTTATTTGATAGCTGGTAGCGCCTGCCACCAAAGGGCTGGAGGCTGATTTGACTGCGGAACGCAATGGGCGCGCGGTAAGCGCCAGAGCCACCGTGGAGCACGCTTTGCCGGGCCACCGGTGGCGTCCCCCTTTGGGGAGAAGGCGTGCAGCGCCGCAGGGGGAGCCTATTTCAACCAGCCGCGCTTGCGGAAGTACCACATGGGCCCCAGCGCGCTGGCCAGCATCAGCGCCAGCGCATAGGGGTAGCCCCATTTTTGCGCCAGCTCGGGCATGTACTGGAAGTTCATGCCATAGACGCTGGCAATCAAGGTGGGCGGCAGCAGCGCCACGCTGGCCACCGAGAAAATCTTGATGATCTTGTTCTGGTTGATGTTGATGAAGCCCACGGTGGCATCCATCAAGAAGTTGATCTTGTCGAACAGAAAGGCCGTGTGGCTGTCCAGCGACTCGATGTCGCGCAGAATTTGCCGCGCCTCCTCGAACTGCTCGGCGTTGAGCATCTTGCTGCGCATCATGAAACTGACGGCGCGGCGCGTGTCCATGACGTTGCGCCGGATGCGGCCATTCAAGTCTTCCTGGCGGGCGATGGCGCCCAGCACCTCGCCCGCGCGGGCATCGGTCACGTCGCCGGCCAGCACCTGGGTGCTGACTTTTTCCAGATCGTCGTAAATGCCCTCCAGCGTGTCGGCGGAGTATTCGGCGTCGGCGTCAAACAGCTTGAGCAGCACCTCGCGCGCATCTTCGATCAGGCCCGGCGCCCGGCGTGCGCGCAGCCGCAGCAGGCGAAACACCGGAATGTCCTCGTCGTGGATGGAGAACAAAACGCCCTTGCTGCGCAGGCTCGGGTTGATGAGGTTGAGGATGAAGGCCACCCGCACCGAGCGCGGGTTGTCGTGGTCGTCAATCAAGAAGTCGCTGCGGATGTGCAGCTCGCCGTTGTCTTCTTCGTAAAAGCGGGCCGATTCTTCGATGTCCTCGTCCATCGCATCTTCGGGGATGGACAGGCCGTAGTACTGCGAGACCCAGCGCTTTTCGTCGATGGTGGGCGATTCCAGATCGACCCAGATGGGCTGGAATTTGGACAGCTCTTCCAGCGACTCGATTTCTTCCTGAACGAGTCGCCCATGGGCAAGCGTGAAGATGTTGAGCATGGCTCACTCCCTTGATGTGACGGCCTGTGGCGGGGGGGTAAAACGGGGCGCTTTCAGCCCCCCTTGGCGCACTGGCTCGGGAGCTGAAAGCTACCGACTGGGGTAGGTTTCCAAGGTTTGTCTCCACACAAAACGTGAACCCGGAATTATCGCATTCGCGTGTGACAGGGCTGTGGCGCTGCCGGGCTTTTGGGGGGTCAGGGCGTGGGCGTGGCCTGCGCCAGGGCGCGGGCGCGGCACAGGTCGGCCCAGGCGGCGGCTTTGGCCTGCGGTGCGCGCAGCAGGTAGGGCGCGTCGTAGGTGACGATGGCGGGCACCCCGGCCACGCTGTGGGGCTGGGCGCGCAGCCGCCCCAGCGGGTCGCTGCGCCCCAGGGCGGCGCGCGCGGCCAGCCGCCCCATGACCAGCACCACGCTGGGCTGCACGTGGGCAATGGCCGCGCTCAGGGCCTGTGCGCTGGGCGCTGCCGCCGGTGCGTCCGGTGCCTGGGGGGCCACGGTGCTGAGGAAAACGCGCGGGTGCTGGTGCAGTCGCAGGGCGCGCAGCATGTTGTGCAGCAGCAGACCGGCATCGCCTGCCAGCGGGTCGGCACCCTCCTGGCCCTCGGTGACGATGAGCCAAGTGCTGGCGTCTGCCCCCGGCCCGGGCGGGGTGGGGGCGGCGCTGGCGTGGGCGGCATCGGCACCGTGGGCCGGGGCGTACAGGGCTTGCGGCGCGTGCAGCACCAGCGCGGCGCCGGGTGGGGCTGCTGTGGGCGCTGGTGCAGCGGGGATGGCCGGGCGGGGTGGGGCGGCGGCAGATGGGGCAGCGGGTGTGGTTGGCGCTGCCGGGGCCGCGCTGGCCTGCGGCGGCGGCAGGGCGTTGGCGGGCGGTGCCGCTGGTGCGTGGTGTGCCGGTGCGGCCTGGGGGGCGTGGCTTGGCGCGCTGTGCGGCGCAGTGCGTGTTGTGCCGGTGCCTGCCACGCGCTCGGTGGTGGGGGCGGGCGGGGCATCGGCAGGGGCTGCGACGGCTTCGTCCGGCCACCAGACGCGCACGCCCATCTCTTGCAACATCGCCCGCTGGCGTGCGTCCAGGTGCAGGCTCATAGGGCGGCACTCATGACGATGGCGTCCTCGCGCTCGTTGCCCACACCGGGGTAGTAGCGCTTGCGTTCGCCCACGCGCCGGAAACCGTATTGCTCATACACATGGCGCGCGCGCAGGTTGCTCACACGCACTTCCAGCCACAGCCACTGCGCGCCACAACCGCGCGCCCACAGCGCCAGCGCGTCCAGCAGCACCCGTGCCCAGCCCTGTTGCTGAAAATCAGGCGATACGGTGAGGTTGAGCAAATGTGCCTCGTCCACGCCGGGCATGGCGACAAAGTAGCCCAGCAATTGCTCGGCCCCCAGCAGCAACTGGATTTGGTAGCCGCTGGCCAGGGCGTCCGTGAAGTTGCCCAGCGTCCAGGGGTGCGAGTAGGCGCGCCGCTCTATGGCCAGCAGGTCGTCCAGCCGGTCCAGTGTCAGCGGCTCCAGGCGCACTTCAGGGGCGCCAGCGGTGGGGCAGGGGGTGGGGATGGCGCTCATGGGTGCAGCGGTTGCGCCGCTGTGGGCGGCAGGGGCGGGGCGGTGTGCGCGGCCCGTTCGGCAGCGCGCTCGGCGGTGGTTTTGGCGACCTTGTCGCGCACGTAGCGCGGCAGCGCCTCGGCGGCGGGCACGGCCAGCCCGGCAGCGATCAGGCCCGGTGCCAGCCGCAGCAGGGCCGTGGCGGTGGGCAGGGCGTGCCGGTGCAGCGCCCCTGGTGCCAGCCGTGGGCCGTACACGGCGTGGGCATTGCCCGCCACGGCCCAGCCCGCAGGCACCTGTACGGCCTCGGGGGCGCACAGGCCAAAGTCATCGTCGCCTTGCCAGATGCCGTCGTGCCATTGGTAGCGGGCGCTGTAGACCTCGTCCATGCGCGCGTCCAGCGTGGCCAGCACCTGGGTGCAGCCGTGCTGGTGGCGCGCTTCTTCGGCCACGGCGGCCAGGGTGTCGATGGGCAGCACCGCAATGGCCCGCCCGCTGTGGGCGCCAAAGGCCATGCCCTGGGCCACCGCGCAGGCGGTGCGCAATCCGGTAAACGACCCCGGCCCGCGTCCGAAGGCGATGGCATCGAGCTGGGCAAAGTCCAGCCCCGCCTCGGCCAGCAGGCGCAGCGCGGTCGGAATCAGCGTGGCCGAGGCCTGCGCCCCGCCGGGGCCGCTGTGTGCCCACACGGTGTCGGCATCGCCACGCGCTACGGCGATCGAAAGGGTGTCGGTACTGGTGTCAAAAGCAAGCAAATTCATGGTGCAGTGCGCTCTTTAGGCGTTGGTCTGGCCGCTGGCGGCGGTGGGCGTGGGCGGCGTGGTGCTGCGGCGGCTGCCCAGCACGCCAAAAAAGATGCCCAGGGTCACCAGCAGCAGGCCCGCGCCCAAATTCCAGTGCAGCGGCTCGCCCAGCAGCCACACTGCGCCGATGGCCGACAGGCCGGGCACCAGCGCAGTGATCATGGTCGAGCGCACGGGGCCATAGTGCTGGATCATGCGCGTGAAGGTGATGCCCGAGATGACCACCGAGCCCACGCCCTGGAACACCATCTGGAACAAGATTTCGCTCCAGGGCGCCTGAGCGAGCTGGCTGCCCGCCAGCTGCAACGCGGCCAGCAGCGCATACATGGGCACATACACCGTGCAAGCCAGCGCGGTGATGGCGATGGTGGCATGCACGGCACCCACGCCGTGGCGCCGCGCCAGCACGCTGTAGGTGGCCCAGCAGCTGGCCGCGCCCATGAAGAGCAGATCGCCCTTCCAGACATCGCCGCCGTCAAACGCTGCCAGCAGGCTGCGCCCGCCCACCAGCACATCGCCCGCCACGATCAGCGCCAGCCCGGTGGCGCGCGCGGGCGTGATGCGCTCGGCCAGCAGCAGGGCGGCCAGCAGCGCTGTCCACAGCGGCAGGCTGCCCGGCATCAGCACCGAGGCGTGGGTGGCCGGGGCGTAAAAAAAGCCCGAATACGCCAGCAAGGCATAGACCACGCCGCCAAACAGGCCCAGCTGCACCGTGGTGCGCAGCGGCAGCGGCGACAGCCCCGCCAGGCTGGATGTGGCCACCGTGCCCGCCGGTGCGGCGGTGCGGTGGCGCACGATCCACCAGCCCCAGGGCAGCAGCACCAGGCTGGCACCCACGATGCGCAAAAAAGCGATATCGAAGGGCGTCAGCGTGCGCTGGGCCGATGCCCGGGCAATGACGATAAAAGCAGTCCAGATGGTGACGGTGACCAGGGCCGCAACAAGGCCCTGGGCCCGGGGAGAAAAACGCATGGCCGCGATTATCCGCGCGCCTTGCCAGACTGCAGCGGGCCGGGGTTTGTGCGGCGGGCGCGCTCTACACTCGCCGCCATGTGCTCTTCTTTGTGTTCTTTGCCAGCGGCCTTGCCCCGCTGGCGCGCCCTGCTGTGGGGCGCTGCCGCTGTGTGCGCGCTGCCCGCTGCGCTGGCGCAAACCCCGCGCTCGCCCACCGTGCCCGCCACTGCGCCGCTGGCGGCATCGCCTGCTGCCAAGGCCTTGTCGGCCCCGGCCTCTGCACTGGCGCTTGCGCCCGTAGCCACGCCTTCAGGCGCCGCCACGCGCGCGCTGCCCCCCGCCGTGCAGGCCGCGCTGGCACGGGCGCAGTTGCCGCTGGATGCGCTGTCGGTGCTGGTGGTCGATGCCCAAGGTGGCGCCGCCCCGCGCCTGGCCCACCGCGTCCAGGTGCCCATGAACCCGGCCTCGGTGATGAAGCTGGTCACCACCTTTGCCGCGCTGGACGTGCTGGGGCCCGCCTATGTCTGGAACACGCCGGTCTATATCGACGGCACCGTGCAGGACGGCAGCCTGCGCGGCAACGTGTATGTGCGCGGCCAGGGCGACCCCAAGCTGGTCATGGAGCGCCTGTGGCTGCTGCTGCGGCGCCTGCAAGGCCAGGGCATCCAGGTGATCGTGGGCGACATCGTGCTCGACCGCAGCGCCTTTGCCCTGCCCGCCCACGACCCGGCGCAGTTCGACGGCGAGCCCCTGCGCCCCTACAACGCCGCCCCCGATGCCCTGCTGCTGAACTTCAAGGCCGTGGCCATGGGTTTTGTGCCCGATGCCCAGGCGGGCACGGCGCGCGTGCAGTTCGATCCGCCCCTGGCCGGGGTGCAGACGCAAACGCGCGTGCCGCTGGCGCCGCCGGGCACGGCCTGCGGTGACTGGCGCGCCAGCCTGCGCGCCGAACTGGCCGACCCCGCGCGCCTGGCCTTTTTGGGCGCGTACCCGGCCTCCTGTGGCGAACGCAGCTGGGCCGTGGCCTATGCCGACCCCGGCGCCTACGCGGCGCGCACCATCGAGGGCCTGTGGCGCGAGCTGGGCGGCAAGCTCACCGGCAGCGTGCGCTATGGGCCGGTGCCCGCCGCCTTGCAACCGGCCTTCAGCATGGCCTCGCCGCCGCTGGCCGAGGTGGTGCGCGACATCAACAAATACAGCAACAACGTCATGGCGCAGCAGCTGTTTCTGACACTGGCGCTGAACGCCCACGGCACCGCCACACCCGAGGGCGCGCGCCAGGTGTTGCAGCAGTGGTGGCGCACGCGCTTTGGCGATGCCGATATGCCCGTGGCCGACAACGGCGCGGGCCTGAGCCGCGAGGCCCGCATCAGCGCCCAGTCCCTGGGGGGCATGCTGCAAGCGGCCTGGGCCGCGCCAGTGATGCCCGAGCTGCTGGCATCGCTGCCCATTGCCGGTGTCGATGGCACGCTGCGGCGCAGCCAGAGCCGCGCCGCAGGCAGCGCCCACCTCAAAACCGGCAGCCTGCGCGATGTGTCGGCGCTGGCGGGCTATGTGCATGGCGCCAGCGGGCGCCGCTACGTGCTGGTGGCCATGGCCAACCACGCCAATGCGCTGGCCGCCCGCCCCGCCTGGGACGCCCTGGTGGACTGGGCCGCGCGCGACCAGTGAGGCACAGCGCCCCCCGTGCCCACCCGTTTCAGTGGCTGATAATGGGGTTAAATTGGCCTCCAAGCCTTGCTGGGTGTGCGCAAGCAGCTATCAATTTTGTATTCGTTCGGCCTGCCCTTGCCGCATGGCTGGTCTTGGCCTACCGCTGGCATTGCCCACTGGTCAGCGGTGGCGGGGCCGGTTAAGATTTTTTCTGGCCCCTGTGCCGTCCGGCACTTTCTTCATCCACACCCAGGATTTATCCCATGACCAAACCCTTTCCCCTCGCACGCTGGGCCTTGCCCGTGCTGGCCGCTGCCGCCCTGGCCGCCTGCGGCGGTAGCGACGAGCCGCGCTACACCAGCATGGTGAACTTTGGCGACAGCCTCAGCGATGTGGGCAGCTACCGCGTTGGCAGCGTGGCCGCGCTGGGGGGCGGCAAGTTCACCGTCAACGGCCCCAACGGCCTGAACTGGACAGAGCACTTGGCGCAGCGCCTGGAGGTGGCCGCCCCTTGTGCCGCGCAAACCGGGTTGCTGCCCAACGTGCCCGGCCTGGTCGGCGCACCCGTCACCAGCGTGGGTGGTTGCCAGAACTACGCCCAGGGCGGTGCCCGCGTCACCAGCCCGGTGGGGCCGCACAGCGTGGCGTTGCAGAACGCACCGTTCTTTCGCGCCACCATCGGCATGACCGCCACGCCAGTGCAGACGCAAATTACCACCCACCTGTCGCGCACGGGCGGCAGCTTCAGCGGCACTGAGCTGGTCACGGTGATGGCGGGCGCCAACGATTTGTTCATGAACCTCAATGCCGTGGCAGCCGCCGCGCAAGGTGGCAACGCTGCCGTGGGCGCCGCCCTGGCCGCCGGTTGGAGTGAGGCTGCCCAGACCGCCGTGGCCGCCGGGGGCGCGGGCGCCGTGGATGCCGCCGCCGCTGCCGCCGTGCAGAACATGGCGCAGGCAGGCGCTGCCCTGGCCACCCTGGTGCGCCAGCAGGTGCTGGCCAAGGGCGCCGGTCAGGTGCTGGTGGCCAACGTACCCGATGTGGGCAACACACCGCTGGCCCTGGAGCGCGATGCCGCCACGCGCCAGCTCATCACCACCCTGGCCGTCACCTTCAACACCCAGTTGCAGACCGGGCTGCAAGGCGCCTCCGTGGTCTGGGCCGATGTGTTTGCCCGGGGCCGCGAGCAAGTGGCTGCACCCGCCCGTTTTGGCCTGACCAACATCACCGGCATGGCGTGCAGCACCGACGTGGCGCTCAACCCGCTGGGCGGCAGCTCTTTGGCCTGCACCCAGCGCAGCACCACCGCCGCCGACACCGACGGCTACCTGTATGCCGATGACGTACACCCCACCCCCCGGGGCAACCGCCTGATTGCCGATTACGTGATCGAGCGCCTGGACAGCGCAGGCGCGCTCTGAGCTTTACCGCCGCCGTGACCGGCGGCTGAACGCAAAAAAGGACGTGGGGTACACGTCCTTTTTTGTGGGCGGCGCGCGTGCTTACCAGCGTGCGCGCAGCTTGTCGTAGGCGTAGGTGCCCAGCTGGCGGTGGGCCGAGGGCGTCAGGTACACCGCATCGGCAAACACGTAGCGGTCTGCGTCGGCGCCTGGCAGCAAAGTGGCCGAGGTACACAGGGCCGAATTGACCTGCCCCTGCCCGATGCCAATGCCGTTGCCCGCGTCCACCGAGGTACACACCGGCGTGGTTGCGTTGTTGAACGAGAACGACGAGGGTGTCGACTCGTACAGGTTCACGTAATAGGCCGCATCCACGTACAGCACATGCTGGCTCAGGTCGTTGAGGGCCACCAGCAGGGCTTCATTGAAGCGGCTGCTGGCCTGGCTGAGCAAAGCCTCCTGGCCGATGGACTTGGCCCAGGGCGTTTTGCCCAGGTCGTAGGTGCCCGTGACGGCGATGTGCGAGGCACCTGCCGCCACCAGCCGGCGCACCTGCGCGGCCAGTGCCTGGCCGTTCAGGCGGGCGTTGGCCACAAACTGGTCGGGCGTCTGGGTGCCAGCGCGCACGGCAGCCATGCCGACAATCAGGTCGCTGATGCCGCCGTTGAGCAGCAGCAGATCGTTGGGCTTGGGCGTGCCCATGGCCAGAAACCGGTCGACCTGCTCGGTGATGGTGGGGGTTGTTGCATTGCCCGCAGCATCAGGGTGCTGGGCAATGCGCGTGTTGCCCTCGGCAAAGCTGACCAGGCCGCCGGTGGCAGAGCCGCTTTTTTGGTAGTGGTCCAGCAACTGCAGCGTCCAGTTGTTGACAGTGCCGTTGTTGACGGTGTAGCGCTGCTCGCGCACAAAGCTGTAGCCATCGCCAAAGGTGATCAGCTGCTCGGGCTTGAGGGCCGACTCGATGCTGCTGGAGCCGCAGGCCGCCAGCAGTGCGGCCGACGCACATGCGGCGACCAGGGCGGTGCGGCGCATCCAATTTGCTGCCATGTTGTGTTCTCCGGTGTTGTGGGGGGTCAGTTTAACGAGGCGGGTGTGGCGATGGCGGGCGCTGCTCAGGCGGCGGCGCGTTGCAGCCGGTCGCGCACGCCTTCCCAGTCGGGGGTGTCGGGCGGGGTCTCGATCCAGATCAGGCGCACGCCCGCGTCGTCAAAGCTGCGCAGGGCGGCAAACAGCTCGGTGGCGGCGGTGGCCGCATCGGCGGGCATGCGCCGCAGCAGCACGCCGCTGCTGGCGCTGTGCAGGCCGGTGCGGGCATACACCGCCAGGTGCGCGGCGTCACTGCCCAGCACGTCCAGCCCCGCTTGCAGTGCCTTGGCATCCATCAGCCGCACCTTGGCGCTGGGTGCATAGTGCGTCAAAAGTGTGCCTGAGGCGCGCGGGGTATGCGCTGGTAGCTCCTCTTTTGATAGTGGACGCAGGCCGCAGGCGGCGGCGATCTGGTCGCGCGTGATGGCGCCAGGGCGCAAGAGCACGGGCACGCCGCGCGTGCAGTCGATGATGGTCGATTCGATGCCCACGGCGCAGGCGCCGCCATCGAGCACCAGCAGCGCGTCGCCCAGCTCGGCCTGCACATGCGCGGCGGTGGTGGGGCTGACGCGGCCAAAGCGGTTGGCGCTGGGCGCGGCCACGCCCCACACGGGCTCGCCGCCCAGGGCCGGGTCGCTGCTGGCGCAGGCGCGCAGCAGGGCCTGGGCCACCGGGTGCGCCGGGCAGCGCAGGCCCACGCTGCCCTGCCCGCCGGTGGCCGCAGTGGCCACACCCGCCAGGCGCGGCAGGATGAGCGTGAGCGGGCCGGGCCAGAAGGCATCGACCAGCGCCTGCGCAAACGCGGGCACCTCGCGGGCAAAGTGGGCAATGCCGCTGGCGTCGGCCACATGCACGATCAACGGGTGGTCGCTGGGGCGGCCTTTGGCGGCAAAGATTTGCGCCACGGCAGCGTCGTTGCCTGCGTCGGCGGCCAGGCCATACACGGTTTCGGTGGGCAGGCCGACCAGCGCACCCGCGCGCAGGGCGCGGGCGGCCGCAGTGATGGAAGCGGGCAGGGTGCCGTCAACAACCATGGCGGCCTCAGAACGGCGCAATGCCCAGCAGCGCAGCCGCTTGCAGCGCGGTGGCGCGTGCGGCTTCTGCCGTGGCGGCGGTGATGTTCAGGTGGCCCATCTTGCGCCCGTGCTTGGCCTGCGTTTTGCCGTACAAGTGCAGGTGGGTGCCGGGCAATGCCAGCACCTGATCCCAGGGCGGCGTGTGCGCTACATCGCCATGGGCAAACCACAAATCGCCCAGCAGGTTGAGCATGACGGCGGCACTGTGCTGGCGCGGCTGCACCAGCGGCAGGCCCGCGAGGGCGCGCACTTGCAGCTCGAACTGCGAGACGTCGCAGGCGTTCTGGCTGTAGTGGCCGCTGTTGTGCGGGCGCGGTGCAATCTCGTTGACCACCAGACTGCCGTCTTGCAGCACAAAAAATTCCACGCACAGCACGCCCACGTAGTGCAGGCCGGTTGCTATCGATTTGGCAGCTGCTACCGCTTGCTGCGCAAGGGCTGGAGGCAGATTTTGTTCATACACCTCGGTCACGGCCAGGATGCCGTTGCGGTGCAAATTGCGCTGCACCGGCAGGTTGACCACGCTGCCATCGGCGCCGCGCGCCACGATGACCGAGCACTCCAGCGCCAGCGGCAGCATTTTTTCCAGTACGCAGGGCACCTGGCCGACCGAGTCCCAGGCAGCGGCCAGCTCGGCGGGCGTGGCCACGCGCACCTGGCCTTTGCCGTCGTAGCCCATGCGGGCGGTTTTGAGGATGCCGGGCAGCAAATCGCCGGAGATGGCAGCCAGTTGCGCGGCCGTCTCGATCACCGCATACGGCGCGCAGGGCACGCCGCAGCGCACAAAGTGGGCTTTTTCCTGGGCGCGGTCTTGCGCCACGGCCACGGCGCGCGCCGCTGGGGCCACGGGGCACTGCCCGGCCAGCGCCGCCAGCGAGGCGGCGGGCACGTTCTCGAACTCGGTGGTCACGGCGTCGCTCAGCGCGGCCAGGCGCGCCAGGCCGTCGGGGTCTTCGTAGCCGGTCTGGATGTGGTGGTGGCTGACCAGCCCGGCGGGGCTGACCGGATCGGGGTCGAGCACCACGGTGAAGTAACCCATGGCCTGCGCCGCGTGCGCAAACATGCGGCCCAACTGG
Source organism: Simplicispira metamorpha (assembly GCF_004341365.1). GTDB lineage: Bacteria > Pseudomonadota > Gammaproteobacteria > Burkholderiales > Burkholderiaceae_C > Simplicispira > Simplicispira metamorpha. The sequence continues at coordinate 76,018 of NZ_SLXH01000014.1, forward strand.
CCGCCGCCCAGCACGCCCAGCGTGGCGCCGGGCAGCAATACGGACTGCGCCGGGGCACTGCCGGTGGCCGGGGCGGGAGCGCCTTCGGTGGGCGGGACAAGGTGCAAAGAGGGGGTGTGATCGGTCATGCCGTTGCTGTCCAGTGGTGCCCGTTATGCCGCAGGCGGCAGGGCCATGTTGCGCGCTACCTCGGTTTGCGCGGCGCGGAAGGCATCGAGCCGCTGGCGCAGCGCCGGGTTCTCATTGGCCAGCAGGGCCACGGCAAACAGCGCCGCGTTGGCCGCGCCCGCCGTGCCAATCGCAAACGTGGCCACCGGAATGCCCTTGGGCATTTGCACGATGCTGTGCAGCGAATCGACGCCTTGCAGGTGGCGGCTGGCCACCGGCACGCCCAGCACCGGCACCGTGGTCTTGGCGGCGATCATGCCCGGCAGGTGGGCGGCGCCGCCCGCACCGGCAATGATGGCTTTCAGGCCCCGGCCCGCAGCCGCTTCGGCATAGGCAAACATGTCGTCAGGCATGCGGTGCGCTGAAACCACCCGCGCCTCGTGCGGGATGTCGAATTGCTGGAGAATCTGCACTGCGTGCTGCATGGTGTCCCAGTCGCTGCTGGAGCCCATGACCACACCGATCTGGATGGGGTTCATAGTGTGTGGAGAGCGGTGCGCCATGCTGGCCGCTGGCCGCCAAAGTGTGAACCCGCGATTTTACTTTTTGCCACCCACCCCCGTTCCCTCCCATTCCCTCCATCGCCAGGAAGCTTGAGCCATGATTGACATCACCCTCGAAAATTTTGAAGCCGAAGTGCTGCAAGCGTCCATGCAGGCGCCGGTGCTGCTGGACATCTGGGCGCCCTGGTGCGGCCCCTGCAAGCAACTGGGGCCGGTGCTGGAAAAGCTCGAAACCGACTACGCCGGGCGCTTCATCCTGGCCAAGCTCGATGCCGACCAGGTGCCGCAAATTGCCGGTCAGCTGTCGCAAATGCTGGGCGTGCGCAGCATCCCGCTGTGCGTGCTGTTCCACCAGGGCCAGCCGGTCGATGGCTTTACCGGCGCGCTGCCCGAGGCCGAGGTGCGCGCCTTTCTTGACAAACATGTGCCCAGCGCCGCCGAGGCCGAGGCGCAAGTCGAAGAAGAACAAGCCCTGGACGCCCTGGCCGAGGGCGACACCGACACCGCCCTGGAAAAACTCCAGCACGCCGTGGCCGCCGACCCGGCCAACGACGACGCCCGCTTCGATTACGTCAAGCTGCTCTTGCAACTGGGCCGCGAAGACGACGCCAAAGTCGCCTTTGCCCCGGTGATTGCCAAGGCGGGCACCTCGCGCAAGCTGGGCGCGCTGAAGGCGTGGATGGATGCTCTTGATTTTGTAGCTAATAGCGCAAGTGGCGCGGGCGCTGGGGCCGAATTTGATGCCAAAATTGCCGCCAACAAGCGCGATTTTGACGCCCGCTTGGGCCGCGCCCGCTGGCTCATCGCCCAGCAGCGCTGGCAAGACGCCATGGACGAGCTGCTCGAAATCCTGATGCGCGACAAAGCCTGGAGCGACGAGGCCGCGCGCAAGCTGTACGTGGCCATCCTCGAAATCATCGAGCCGCCCAAGGTGAAAGTGGCCGACGGCCAGATCCCGCCCGAAGACCCGCTGGTGGCCACCTACCGCCGCCGCCTGTCCAGCGTGGTGCTGAGCTGACCGCGCCACCTTCCGCTTGTCCATGCAAAAAGGCCCCGAGGGGCAATGCCAGTCAGTTAAGCAAAGTCGAAGCTGAGTTGGTCTAAAAAGGGAACGTGTTCAATACGTTCCCTTTTTTGTTTTGCCGAGCCTGCTACAAAACACTTTGCATGAGACGTTGGAGGCGCTGCCTGCCAACGGAATGGCCGAATTGAGCGCACTACTCGATCCGGTCTGGATAGAGCAAGCCCTTGAGGCGACGGGCAAGGCCTCCATACGCCGACGCAAGCTGCCTGCCGAGCATGCCGTGTGGCTGGTGATTGGCCTGGCGCTGTTTCGCCGCATGCCCCTGTGGCAGGTGGTGCAGCAAATGGCACTGACGCTTGACGGCAAGGACATACCCGCTCCCAGCGCCAGCGTGCAGGCCCGCCAACGGCTGGGGCCTGAGTCCATGGCGCATTTGTTTACCTTGCTCACCAAGGCCTGGGGCCGTGCCCATGAGGTGCAAGCAGGGCAAATGCGCGTGCTGGCGGTCGATGGCGTGGTGTGGTCGGCCCCCGATAGCACGCACAACCGCCAGGAACTGGGCAGCGGCCAGACGCAATACGGCCCCCAGCCTTGGCCCATGGTGCGCGCCGTGTGCTTGCTCGACACCGATAGCCATGAGTTGCTCGACGCCCAACTGGGGGACTACGGCCATGGCGAGTTGACGCTGGCCGCTGGCCTGCAAGGCCTGGATCACTCGATCACCTTGTTCGACCGCGCCTACTTCAGTGCTGCATTCCTGCTGGACTGGCAGCAGGCTGGTCAGCAGCGCCATTGGCTCATGCGCGCCAGGGACAAGCTGCGCTACGAGGTCGTGCAAACCTTGGGGGAAGGCGATTGGCTGATCCGCATGCCCGTCTCGCCCCGTGCCCGGCAACTGCGCCCCGAACTGTCCAGCCATTGGCAGGCCCGGCTGGTTCAGGTACACGCTGGCGGCAAGATCAGGCGTTTCATCACTTCGATGCTCGAGCCTCACCGGTTTGCCGCAATGGAGCTGGCGCAGTTGTACCGCCAGCGCTGGGAGATTGAACTGGGGTTTCGGGATATCAAGCAGTCATTGCAGCAAGGCCAAGCGGTGCTGCGCAGCAAGCAGCCCGAGTTGGTCAAGCAAGAGGTTTGGGGCGTGCTTATCGCCTACACGCTGCTGCGCCGATGGATGCGCCTGATGGCCCAGCACGCGGGTGTCGAGCCTGCCCGCATCAGCTTCCACACGGCGCGCCATGCCATCGTGGGGGCGATCAACACGGTGCATCTGGCGCGCGCGGGAGCTGTGCCAGAGCTGCTGCTGCGACTGCTTGCGCAGGCCCAGCACTTCGTGCTCCCGCCTCGTCGAACCGGGCGCTCCTTCCCGCGCGAGGTCAAACGATCCACACGCAGCAAGTACCCTCCGAAAAAATGCCAGTCAGCGGTTAACTGACTGGCATTGCCCCGAGGGGCCTTTTGCTTTGGGCGGGTGGCGTTCAGCCCGTCAGCCGTTCCAGCGCCTCGCGGTACTTGGCGGCGGTCTTTTCGATCACGTCCTGCGGCAGGCGCGGTGCGGGGGCGGTTTTGTCCCAGGGCTTGCCGCCCACCTTGGCTTGCTCCAGCCAGTCGCGCACAAACTGCTTGTCGTAGCTGGGCGGGTTCTCGCCTTGGGCCAGGGCGTCGGCGTAGCCTTCCACAGGCCAGTAGCGCGAGCTGTCGGGGGTGAGCACTTCATCCATCAGCACCAGCGTGCCATCAGGCGCCAGGCCGAACTCGAACTTGGTGTCGGCAATGATCATGCCCTTGGTCAGGGCGATTTCAGCGGCGGCCTTGTAGATGGCGATGCTCAGGTCGCGGATCTTTGTGGCCAGTTCCAGGCCGATCATTTCGACCGTGCGCTCGAAGGTGATGTTCTCGTCGTGCTCGCCCGCAGCGGCCTTGGCGGCGGGGGTGTAGATGGGCTCGGGCAGCTTGGCCGCGTTGGTCAGCCCTTCGGGCAGGGGTACGCCGCACACCGCACGCGATTCTTGGTACTCCTTCCAGCCGCTGCCTGCCAGGTAGCCGCGCACCACCGCCTCGACGGGAATGGGTTGCAGGCGCTGCACCAGCATGGAGCGGCCACGCACCTGCGCGGCCTCGGCGGGGCTGACCACGCTCTCGGGGGCCTCGCCGGTGAGGTGATTGGGGCAGATGTGGCCCAGCTTGTCGAACCAGAACAGCGCCATCTGCGTCAGCAACTCGCCCTTGCCGGGGATGGGCTCGCCCATGATCACGTCAAACGCCGAGAGCCGGTCGCTGGCCACCATCAGGATGCGGTCAGTGCCCACGGCGTAGTTGTCGCGCACCTTGCCGCGCGCCAGCAGCGGCAGCGAGGTCAGGGCAGAGGTGTGCAGGGCAGGGGAGCTGGGCTGGGTCATGGTCTGGCAGGTGGGAAATCAGGTGGCGCCCGGGGGCGCGAAATGGACGAAGGTGCAAAGCGCACGAAGGCCGGGGCCGCCGCACGGCAAAGCCCGCCATTGTGCGCACTTTTTCAGGTGCGCGCGAGGGGGTATTTTTACCCCGTGGCGCCATGGCGTTATGGCGTTGCTTTTCGCCGCAGGCAGGCGCATAGTGAAAGCGCGTCAACGCGTTTTTTTCGGGTTCTCGCGGGTTGCCTTCAGAAGTAAAGGCGGCTTTTTTCTCACCGTGAACGACAGGAGACTTTCCTATGAATTTGACGATCAGCGGCCACCATCTGGACGTGACGCCTGCCTTGCGCAACTACGTCACCACCAAGCTCGATCGGATCACCCGCCACTTTGATCAGGTGGTGGGCGTCAAGGTGTTGTTGTCGGTTGAAAACCAGAAAGAAAAGGAAAAGCGCCAGCACGCCGAGTGCAGTGTGCGCGTCAAAGGAAGTGACCTGTTTGCCGAGTCGGCCCATGAGGATTTGTACGCCGCAGTCGATGAGCTGGTCGATAAACTTGATCGGCAAGTGGTGCGCCACAAGAACCGTTTGCAAGACCACCACGCTGAGGCCCGCCGTCGGCTCAATGACTGAGTGTGCCTTGTGCTTCATCCACCATCCCAGCAAACCGCCCACGGGCGGTTTTTTCCTGCCACGCGCAGCGCAAAAAGCCTTGGCAAGGCGGTGCATAATCAGCGCCAAACCATGAATCGCCTTTCTTCCATCCTGCCTGCGGCGCAAGTCCTCGTGGGCGTAGACGCCACCAGCAAAAAGCGCGCCTTTGAAGAGGCCGGGCTGTTGTTTGAGAGCCTGCATGGCTTGTCGCGCGCCTTGATCACCGACAGCCTTTTTGCGCGCGAGCGCCTTGGCTCCACCGGGTTGGGCCATGGCGTGGCCATTCCGCATGGCCGCATCAAGGGGCTCAAGTCGCCCATGGCGGCGGTGTTCCAGCTGGAGCGCCCGATTGGCTTTGATGCACCCGATGAGCAGCCCGTGGGTTTGCTGATCTTTTTGCTGGTGCCCGAGGCCGCAACGCAAAAACACCTGGAAATCCTCTCGGAAATCGCCGAGCTGCTCAGTGATGCGGTGCTGCGCGAAACGATCAAGACCTGCCCTGACGCCGTGGCGTTGCACGGTCTGATTGCCCGTTGGCAATCTACCCAGACCATCTGACCCTTTGACCATCGCAGCGCCGTGAAACCCAACGTTGTCAGCGCCGATGCCCTGTTTGAAGAGTTTCGCATCCACCTGAAATGGGAGTGGGTGGCAGGGCTGGGCGCTTCCGAGCGCCGTTTTGACGAGGTCGCGGTGCGTTCTGCACGCTCCGGGGCCGATCTGGTCGGGTATTTGAATTACATCCACCCCTACCGCGTCCAGATTCTGGGCGAGCGCGAGGTGGCCTACCTCACCAACGCTACTACTGAGGATTGCCAGCGCCGCATTGCGCGCATCGTCACGCTGGAGCCACCGGTGCTGGTGCTGGCCGATGGCCAGGGCGCCCCCGAGGCGTTGCTGCAAATGTGCGAGCGCGCGCAAATCCCCATGTTTGCCACGCGCGAGTCGTCAGCTTTTGTGATTGATGTGCTGCGCGCTTACCTGTCCAAGCATTTTGCCGATCGCACCACCATGCACGGTGTGTTCATGGACATTCTGGGCTTGGGCGTGCTGATCACTGGCGAGTCGGGCCTGGGCAAGAGCGAGCTGGGGCTGGAGCTGATTTCGCGCGGCAACGGACTGGTAGCCGATGATGCGGTGGATTTGTACCGCATCAACCAGACCACCATTGAGGGCAAATGCCCCGATTTGTTGCAAAACCTGCTTGAAGTGCGCGGGATCGGCCTGCTGGACATCCGTGCCATTTTTGGTGAGACCGCCGTGCGGCGCAAGATGCGCCTCAAGCTCATCGTGCACCTGGTGCGCAAAGAAACCATGGAGCGCGAGTACGAGCGCATGCCCTATGAGCCGCTCACCCAGGATGTACTGGGCGTACCCGTGCTGAAGGCGGTGATCCAGGTGGTGGCAGGGCGCAACATTGCTGTGTTGGTCGAGGCGGCGGTGCGCAACACCATTTTGCAACTGCGCGGTATTGATACCTACCAGGAGTTTGTCGAGCGCCACCGCCGTGCCATGGAGCAGAGCGGCTGAGTCATTGGCAGCGCCTAGCGAGGTGGGCGCGCAGCGCAGGTAGCGCACTGCCCATACAGCGCCATGGCGTGGTCATGCACGACCCAGCCTTTGTTTTTAGCCACCAGCTGCTGGCGCTTTTCGATCTCGGCGTCGTAAAACTCTTCGACCTTGCCGCAAGAAGTGCAGACAAAGTGGTCGTGGTGGCTACCCTGATCCAGCTCGTACACCGCCTTGCCGCTTTCAAAATTGCTGCGCATCAGCAAGCCGGCCTGCTCAAACTGCGTCAGTACGCGGTACACCGTGGCCAGGCCGACGTCGGATCGCTCTTCCAGCAGCACGCGGAACACATCTTCGGCCGTCATGTGGCGCTGTCCGCCCTTCTGGAAAATTTCAAGAATCTTCAGGCGTGGCAACGTGGCCTTCAGGCCGGTGTTCTTCAGTTCATCAATGTTCGTCATGGCATGTTTTTTCGTGCGTCAACCAGTGCGCCAGGGGCCTGTGGGTCAGCCGCTACTACAATGAAACGATCATAGCCCTATGCCTTTGCCCATGTTCGCCCAAGTCCATTGCAGCGCCCGTTTGGGGCTTTTCGTGTTGTTGGGTGCCAGTTTGGCGGCCTGTGGCAGCCTTGATGGCGCCACAGACCGCTTGGCTAGCGTCGTCACGCCCTACAAGATTGACGTGGTGCAGGGCAACTTTGTCTCGCGCGAGCAAGTGCAGGCGCTGCAACCGGGCATGGGGCGCCAGCAAGTGCGCGACATTCTGGGCACCCCCTTGATCACCAGCTTGTTCCACGCCGACCGCTGGGAGTATGTTTTTACGCTTAAGCGCCCGGGCACGCCAGTGCAGACACGCAAGCTCACGGTGTACTTCCAGGGCGATACGTTCGAGCGCTTCGAGGGCGATGAAATGCCCTCTGAAAGCGAATTCGTGGCCACCCTGGAGAAAAACAAACCCCAGCGTGCCGTGCCCGTGCTGGAGGCCACCGAGGCCCAGCTGGCGCGCTTTCCTGCACCGTCCCCGAAGCCTGAAGCTGCGCCCGCGCTGCCCCAGTCAGCGCCCGCTACCAGCTACCCACCGCTGGAATCCCCAGGGCGCTGAGTCCTGATTTTTTCCTGCCGCTACTGCTGCGGCGCATTTTTCCGTACAAAAACGACATGACCGCTACGACCTCTTCTGCCCCCTGTGTGGCACCTTACCGTGTGGCTGTTGCCGGTGCCAGCGGTCGCATGGGCCGCATGCTCATTGAGGCACTGCGTGCCAGCGACGATTGTGTGCTCAGCGGCGCGCTGGACATCCCTGATAGCCCCGCCATCGGCACCGATGCCACGGCTTTTCTGGGCCACACCAGCGGCGTCACCATCACCAGCGACCTGCGCGCTGGCCTGGCCAACGCCGATGTGCTGATCGACTTCACCCGCCCCGAGGGCACGCTGGCGCATTTGCAGGTGTGTGCCGAGCTGGGCGTCAAGGCCGTCATCGGCACGACAGGATTTACGCCAGCGCAAAAAACCGAAATCACTGCGCTGGCGCAGCGCACCGCTTTGGTCATGGCGCCCAACATGAGCGTGGGCGTCAACGTCACGCTGAAACTGCTGGAGATGGCGGCCAAGGCGCTGTCCACCGGCTACGACATTGAAATCATCGAGGCGCACCACCGCCACAAGGTCGATGCCCCCTCGGGCACCGCCCTGAAAATGGGTGAAGTCATTGCCGATGCCCTGGGGCGCGACCTGAAAGAGTGCGCCGTGTACGGGCGCGAGGGTGTGACGGGCGAGCGCGATCCTTCCACCATCGGTTTTGCCACTGTCCGCGGCGGCGATATCGTGGGCGACCACACCGTGCTGTTTGCCGGCACCGGCGAGCGCATCGAGATCACGCACAAGTCCTCCAGCCGCGCTACCTACGCCCAGGGCAGCCTGCGCGCCGTGCGCTTTTTGCACGCCCAGAAAACCGGCATGTTCGACATGTTCGACGTGCTCGGCCTGAACTGATCTGGCACCCCCATGGGCTTGCTGCACTGGCTGCGCCAAGGCGATGTGGTGGCACAGGCCACGGCGCTGTTGCTGCTGGCCATGTCGGTGGCCAGCTGGGTGGTGATTGCCTGGAAGGCGCTGCTCATGCGCCGCGCTCACGCGGACGTGGCCCGCTGCATGGCGGCGTTCTGGCAGGCGCCCCATCTGGAGGAGGCCCGTCGGCAGGTGGCCGTTTTTGACCGCGAAACCCTGGTGCTGCCGCTGGTGGCAGCGGCCCACGGGGTAGCGCAGGCACTGCCCGGCCCTGCGGTATCGGCACCCTCTACGGCCACCTTGGCGCAGGCGGGCAGCGTTGGCCAGCAACTCACGCGGGTGCTGCGCGATGCTCTGCACGCGGTGCTGGGCAAGCTGCAATGGGGCCAGGTGATGCTGGCCACCGTGGGCTCCACGGCGCCGTTTGTGGGGCTGCTGGGCACCGTGTGGGGCATCTACCACGCGCTCACGGCCATTGCCAGTGCGGGTCAGATCACCATCGATAAAGTGGCTGGCCCCGTGGGCGAGGCCCTCATCATGACCGCCGCCGGCCTGGCCGTGGCCATTCCGGCGGTGCTGGCCTACAACGTATTTGGCCGCCTGCTCGGGCGCATCGAGGCCGACCTCGAAGGCTTTGCCCGTGACCTGCGCGAACTGGTGCTGGACGCCGCCGCAACAGCAGCAGCGTCTGCGCCCTGAGAGAGCACACCTGCCATGGCTTTTGGCCGCCTGGAGCGCACCACCGCGCCGCAGCCCCTGAGCGACATCAACATGACGCCGCTCATTGATGTGATGTTGGTGCTGGTGGTCATCTTCATTCTCACCGCGCCGCTGCTGGCCAGTGCCATCCGGCTGGAGCTGCCGCGCACGGCAGGCGCCGCGCCGGGCAGTGCGGCGCAGTCCGTCACCGTCGTGCTGGACAAGGCCGGACAGGTGTTTGTGGATGGTGTGCCGCTCACGCAGGATGCCCTGGCCCAGCACCTGCAAGGCATCGCTGCCGCACAGCCTGGCACCGAGGTGCAACTGCGCGCCGATGCTGCCGTGCCGTATGGCCGCGTGGTCGAGATCATGGGCGCTGCCCACCAGGCCGGGCTGATGCGCATCGGCTTTGTGGCCGAACCCTCGTCGCCAGCCACCGGCTCGCCAGCGCCCTGAACGCAGGCGCTGCGGTGCCAGCGCCTAAAATCCCCGCCAGCGCAGCGGTTTGCGGCTGCATCTCACCTTTTCTCCGGGCTCCCATGCAAGACAAATACCAACACACCGAGGTCGAGCGCGCCGCGCAAGACCACTGGACGGCCAACGACGCCTACCGCGTGACGGAAGACCAGAACAAGAAGAAGTTCTACGCCTGCTCCATGCTGCCCTACCCCAGCGGCAAGCTGCACATGGGCCATGTGCGCAACTACACCATCAACGACATGCTCACGCGCCAGCTGCGCATGAACGGCTACAACGTGCTCATGCCCATGGGCTGGGATGCCTTTGGCCTGCCCGCTGAAAACGCCGCCATGAAAAACGGCGTGCCACCCGCGCAGTGGACGTACGACAACATCGCCTACATGAAAAAGCAGATGCAGGCGATGGGGCTGGCCGTGGACTGGAGCCGCGAGATCACCACCTGCGACCCCGATTACTACCGCTGGAACCAGTGGCTGTTTTTGAAGATGCTGGAAAAAGGCATCGCCTACCGCAAGACCCAGACCGTCAACTGGGACCCGGTCGATCAAACCGTGCTGGCCAATGAGCAGGTCATCGACGGCAAGGGCTGGCGTACCGGCGCCACCGTGGAAAAGCGCGAAATCCCCGGCTACTACCTGAAGATCACCGACTACGCCGAAGAGCTGCTGGCCAACGTTGCTGGCGACAAAATGCCCGGTTGGCCCGAGCGCGTGAAGTTGATGCAGGAAAACTGGATCGGCAAGAGCGAGGGCGTGCGCTTTGCTTTCCCGCACGACATCCTGGGCGATGATGGCCAGCTCATCGGCGGCGGCAAGCTGTACGTGTTCACCACCCGCGCCGACACCCTCATGGGCGCCACCTTCTGCGCTGTGGCCCCCGAGCACCCGCTGGCCGCGCACGCCGCGCGCACCAACCACCGCCTGGCCGAGTTCATTGCCGAGTGCCAGCACGGCGGCACCACCGAGGCCGAACTGGCCACGCAAGAAAAGAAAGGCATGTCCGCCGACCTGTTCGTCAACCACCCCATCACCGGCGACCCGGTGGAAGTGTGGGTGGGCAACTACGTGCTGATGGGCTACGGCGACGGCGCCGTCATGGGCGTGCCCGCGCACGACGAGCGCGACTTTGCCTTTGCCCTGCAATACGGCCTGGAAATCAAACAGGTGGTGCATGTCGATGGCCAGACCTTTGACTACCTGCAATGGCAGGACTGGTACGCCGACAAGGAAAACGGCGTCACCATCAACTCCGACAGCTTCAGCGGCCTGGGCTACCAAGAGGCCGTCAACGCCGTCACCCATGCCCTGGAAAAACTCGGCCTGGGCGAGAAAAAGACCACCTGGCGCCTGCGCGACTGGGGCGTTTCGCGCCAGCGCTACTGGGGCACGCCCATCCCCATCATCCACTGCGATGAACACGGCGCCGTGCCTGTGCCGGAAAAAGACCTGCCCGTGGTGCTGCCGCAAGACTGCATCCCCGACGGCTCGGGCAACCCGCTGCACAAGCACGAAGGCTTCCATGCGGGCGTGACCTGCCCGGTGTGCGGCAAGCCTGCCCGGCGCGAAACCGACACCATGGACACCTTTGTCGATAGCTCGTGGTACTTCATGCGCTATTGCGACCCGAAGAACGCCGAGGCCATGGTGGGCGCGGGCGCCGACTACTGGATGCCCATGGACCAGTACATCGGCGGTATCGAGCACGCCATCCTGCACTTGCTGTACGCGCGTTTCTGGACGAAGGTGATGCGCGACCTGGGCCTGGTCAAGGTGGACGAGCCCTTCACCAAGCTGCTCACCCAAGGCATGGTGCTCAACCACATCTACTCGCGCCGCACCGACAAGGGCGGCAAAGAGTATTTCTGGCCACATGACGTGGAGCACGTGCTGGACGACGCGGGCAAAGTCATCGGTGCCAAGCTGAAAAACGCCGTGGACAGCGGTGGTGTGATGCTGCCCGTGGGCACGCCCATCGACTACGAGGGCGTGGGCACCATGTCCAAGTCGAAAAACAACGGCATCGACCCGCAAGAGCTGATCGAAAAATACGGCGCCGACACCGCGCGCCTGTACACCATGTTCACCGCGCCGCCCGAGGCCACGCTGGAGTGGAACGACGCGGCCGTCGAAGGCAGCTACCGCTTTCTGCGCCGGGTATGGAACTTCGGCGTCAAGCTGTCTGCTATCGATAGCGTAGCTGCCAGCGCAAGTGTGGCGGGCGCTAGCGGCCTGAAAGACGTTGAATTTGGCAAAGAGGCCAAGGCCCTGCGGCTGGAGATCCACACCGTGCTCAAGCAGGTGGATTACGACTACCAGCGCATGCAGTACAACACCGTGGTGTCGGGTGCGATGAAGATGATCAACGCCCTCGAAGACTTCAAGGCCATGGACTGCCCTGGTGGCGCCGTGGCACTGATCGAAGGCTTTGGCATCTTGCTGCGCTGCCTGTACCCGGCCACGCCGCACATCACGCACCAACTCTGGAGCCAGTTGGGCTACGCCACGCACCTGGGCGATTTGCTGGATGCGCCCTGGCCGCAGGTCGATCCGCAGGCGCTGGTGCAGGACGAGATCGAGCTGATGCTGCAAGTCAACGGCAAGCTGCGTGGCTCGATTCTGGTGCCCGCCCAGGCCGACAAGGCGCAGATCGAGGCGCTGGCGCTGGCCAGCGAAGCCTTCACCAAGCAGGCTGCGGGTGCCGCGCCCAAGAAGGTGATCGTGGTGCCTGGCCGCCTCGTCAACGTGGTGGTCTGAGCATGGCCCGCCGCCCCGCAACCTTTTTTGCTGCTGGCGATAGCGCTGGCCCCGCAGCCTCTGCTGTGCCCGCGCCGGTGGGCCGTGGCGCGGCGGACGTGGGGGCCACCGCTGGTGCGGCTGTCGCCACGGCAGGTGCGGGCGCTGGCCTGCGCCGGCGCGCTTGGCTGGCACTGTGGCCAGCGCCGCTGGTGTTGGCAGGCTGTGGTTTTCGGCTGCGGGGGGCGCCGGAGTTTGCTTTTCGCTCGCTCTACATTGCAGCGGCGGGCGGCTCCCCGCTGGCACGCGAGCTGCAACGCACCCTGGAGAGCTCTGGCGGCGAACTGGTGGTGCTGCGCGATGCCGCCCAGTTGCCCCAGGCCGAGGCGGTGCTGGATTTGCTGGCCGAGCAGCACGAGCGCAGCGTGGTCGGCCTGAACGCCTCAGGCCAGGTGCGTGAATTGCAATTGCGCCTGCGCATCAAATTCCGGCTGCGCGGCCCCAACGGCCAAGAGTTGTTGCCCGAAACCGAGCTGCTGCAAACGCGCGACATCAGCTACAGCGAAACCATCGCCCTGGCCAAAGAGGCCGAAGAAGCGCTGCTTTACCGCAGCATGCAGACCGACCTGGTGCAGCAGCTCATGCGCCGCCTGGCGGCGGTGCGCCCGGCGCCCTAGCCCTGCGCCATGCACATCGCCCTGAACCAGCTCACCGCGCACCTGGCCAAAGGCCTGCGCCCGCTCTACACCCTGCACGGCGACGAGCCTTTGTTGCAGCAAGAGGCGGCCGATGCCATCCGCGTCGCCGCCCGCGCCCAGGGCTATACCGAGCGCACCACGTTTGTGGTGGCGGGCGCGCACTTTGACTGGAGCGCGGTGCTGGCCGCCGGGGGCTCCTTGAGCCTGTTTGCCGACAAGCAGATCGTCGAAATCCGCGTTCCCTCGGGCAAGCCGGGCAAAGACGGCAGCGCTGCGTTGCAGCACATCGCGCAGGCGGCGGCGGGCAACGACAGCACGCTCACGCTGGTGCTGCTGCCGCGCCTGGACAAGGCCACCAAAACCGGCGCCTGGTTTGCCGCACTGGAAAACAACGGCGCCACGGTGCAGATCGACCCCATCGAGCGCGCCCAGCTCCCGGCCTGGATTGCCCAGCGCCTGGCCGCGCAGGGCCAGCGCGTGGTGGCGGGCGAGGAAGGCCAGCGCACACTCACCTTTTTTGCCGACCGCGTGGAAGGCAACCTGCTGGCCGCGCACCAAGAGATTCAAAAGCTGGCGCTGCTCTACCCACCGGGCGAACTGGGCTGGGCGCAGGTCGAGGCGGCGGTGCTCAACGTGGCGCGCTACGACGTGTTCAAACTGTCCGAGGCGGTGCTGGCGGGCCAGGTGCTGCGTGTGCAGCGCATGCTCGACGGCTTGCAGGCCGAGGGCGAGGCCGCCGTGCTGGTGCATTGGGCGCTGGCCGAAGACATCCGCGCCTTGAAGCGCGTGAAAGACGCCATGGTTGCGGGCAAACCGCTGCCCATGGCCCTGCGCGAAAACCGCGTCTGGGGCGCCAAAGAGCGCTTGTTCGAGCGCATCCTGCCCCGCGCCAGCGATGCCCAATTGGCACGCCTGCTGCAATCGGCGCACCTGGTGGACGGCATCGTCAAAGGGCTGAAGGTGCCCGATTGGCCCCAGGAGCCCTGGCAGGCACTGCAACGGCTGGCGCTGCAATTGGGCAAAGTGGCCATGGCCGGGCGCTGACCTGCCCAACCTGCGCCGTTCTGCCAGAATTGCGCCCATGAACGCCCTCAACGTCACCGACTACATGCAGACCCTCGGTTTGCAGGCAAAAATGGCTTCGGCCCTGATGGCGCGTGCGCCAGCAGCTATCAAAAACAAAGCATTGAAGGCGCTGGCCCGGCTGCTGCGTGAGCAGACCGATGCGCTGCAAACCGACAATGCCCGCGATCTGGAGCGCGCCATCGCTGCCGGGCTGGAAGCGCCCATGGTGGATCGCCTGCGCCTGACGCCCAAGGTGCTGGAAACCTGCGCCCAGGGCTGCGAGCAACTGGCCGCCATGCCCGACGTGATTGGCGAAATCATCGGCATGAAACAGCAGCCCAGCGGCATCCGCGTGGGCCAGATGCGCGTGCCGATTGGCGTGTTCGGCATGATTTACGAGAGCCGCCCCAACGTCACCATCGAGGCCGCCTCCTTGAGCATCAAGAGCGGCAACGCCTGCATTTTGCGTGGCGGCTCCGAGGCGATTGACTCCAACAAGGCGCTGGCCAAGCTGGTGCAGCAGGCGCTGGCCGAAGCGGGCCTGCCGCAAGAGGCGGTGCAACTGGTGCAGACCACCGACCGCGAGGCCGTGGGCCAGCTCATCGCCATGCCCGCGTTTGTCGATGTGATCATTCCGCGCGGCGGCAAGGGCCTGATCGAGCGCATCAGCCGCGATGCCAAGGTGCCCGTCATCAAGCACCTGGACGGCAACTGCCACACCTATGTGGACGACCCCTGCGACATCGCCCTGGCCGTGCGCGTGACCGACAACGCCAAGACCAGCAAGTACAGCCCCTGCAACGCCACCGAGAGCCTGCTGGTGGCGCGCGGCGTGGCTGCCGAATTTTTGCCGCAGATTGGCGCCATTTTTGCCGCCAAGGGCGTGGAGATGCGCTGCGATGCCGAGGCGGCACAGATTTTGCGGTCAAATCAGCCTCTAACGCCCGCTGGTCAAGCGCCAGTAGCTATCGAATCAGGAGCGATTGTGGCGGCGCTGCGCATTGTCAATGCCACCGAATCCGACTGGTCGGAGGAGTACCTGGCGCCCGTGATCAGCATCAAGGTGGTGGCCGGGCTGGATGAGGCGATTGCGCACATCAACCATTATTCGAGCCACCACACCGAGGCCATCCTCACCACCCACCACGTCCACGCGCAGCGCTTTTTGCGCGAGGTCGATTCCAGCAGCGTCATGGTCAACACCAGCACGCGCTTTGCCGATGGCTTTGAGTACGGCCTGGGCGCGGAAATCGGCATCAGCACCGACAAGTTCCATGCGCGCGGCCCGGTGGGCATCGAGGGCCTGACCTCGCTCAAGTACGTGGTGCTGGGCGAGGGCGAAGTGCGCGGCTAGCCGCACCCGGGCGCGCATCTGAGGGTTTGCCGCCACAGTCGCGCTGTAACACCTTGACGCACTGCGCGCGCCTGCCCATCATCGCGCCGTGAAAATCATCATTCTTGGGGCGGGCCGTGTGGGCCAAAGCGTGGCCGACAGCCTGGTGTCGGAGCGCAACGACATCACCGTTATCGACACCGATGCGCAGCGCCTGCGCGAGCTGGAGTCGCGCTTTGACCTGCGCGGTGTGGTGGGCAACGGCATTGATCCGGCGGTGCTGGCCGAGGCGGGCGCCCAGGACACCGACTTGCTCATCGCCTGCGCCGCCCAGGACGAAACCAACCTGGTGTGCTGCAAGGTGGCGCAGCTCATGTTCAACGTGCCGGCGCGCATTGCGCGGGTGCGCTCGTCGGGCTTTGAGCAAGGCAGTGCGCTGGCTGGGCCGGAAGGGTTTGCTGTCAGCATCATCTGTCCCGAAGCTTCGCTGACGCGCTACATCGTCAAACTCATCGAGTACCCCGAAGCCATGCAGGTGCGCGAGTTTGCGGGCGGGCGCGCCTGCCTGGTGTCCACGCGCGCCATGGTGGGAGCGCCCATGGTGGGCCAGACCATTGGCCAGGTGCGTGTCAGCATGCCCGATGTGGCCTTGCGCCTGGTGGCCATTTACCGGCGTTTTCCCGAGGAGCCCGACCGCTTTGTACCGTGCAGTGCCACCACGCGCATTGAGCCTGGCGATGAGGTGTTCACACTGGCCGCGCGCGAGAACATTTCTCTGCTGCTGGCAGCCCTGCACCGCCGCGCAGACCAGCCCGCACGCCCGGTGCGCAGCATCATGATTGCCGGCGGTGGCGATGTTGGTCTGCGTTTGGCCAAGCAATTGGGCAGTGAGCCCGGGCGTTTTCACGTCAAACTGATTGAGGATGACCCGGCGCGCTGCATCGTGTTGGCATCGGCGCTGCCCGCCGATGTGCTGGTATTGCAAGGCGATGCCACCGACGAGAACATGCTGGAGGGAGAGAGCATTGAGGAGGTGGACTTCTTTCTGGCCCTCACCGATGACGATGAGAACAACATCATGTCCAGCCTGCTGGCCAAGCGCATGGGCGCGCGGCGCGTGCTGGCACTGATCAACCGGCGCAGCTACGCCGATCTGATGCATGGCACGCAGATCGACATTGCGCTCTCGCCCGCGCAGGCCATGCTGGGCGAGCTGCTGGCCCATGTGCGCCAGGGCGATGTGCAGGCCGTGCACAGCCTGCGCCGGGGCGTGGCCGAGGCGCTGGAGATCGTGGCCCGGGGCGACCGCAAAAGCTCGCGCGTGATTGGGCGCAAAGTGACCGATTTGCGCCTTCCCGAGAGCGTCCACATGGGCCTGATCGTGCGTGGCTTGCCCGAGCCGGGTGCTGCGCCACTGGCCGCACCGGCGCAGGCACTGCCGCCCCAGGTCATCATTCCGCGCAGCGATACGGTGATCGAGAGCAACGACCATGTGGTGTTTTTCCTGCCCAACAAACGCCTGGTGCGTGACGTGGAAAAGCTGTTCCGTGTCAGCGCCACGTTCTTCTGATACCGCGCGCCTGCGCCCCCCCTCCATGACCGACGTTTTTCCCGTTTTGCGCGTGCTGGGCATGCTGGTGATGCTGTTTGCGCTGGCCATGGGCGTGCCGCTGGCCGTGTCGTGGTACAGCCAGGATGGCGTCTGGCAGGTGTATCCGTTGTCGATGGCGGTGACGCTGCTGGTGGGGGCTGCTTTGGTGCTGGGGCTGCGCAACTACAGGCGTGAGTTGCAGCCGCGCCACGGGGTCATGCTGGTGTCGCTGGTGTGGGCTTTGCTGCCGCTGTTTGCCACGCTGCCGCTGATGTTGGCCTGCTACCAGGTAGGGCGGCCAATGTCGTTCACCCACGCGTATTTCGAAGCCGTCTCGGGCCTGACCACCACGGGCTCGACGGTGTTGGCGAACCTGGACACGCTGCCGGTGTCGGTGAATGTGTGGCGCACCTTCATGCAGTGGATTGGCGGCATGGGGATTTTGATTTTGGCGGTGGCGGTGCTGCCCATGCTGGGCGTGGGCGGCAGCCAGCTCTTCAAGGCCGAAGCCGCTGGCCCCGTCAAGGACACCAAACTGACGCCGCGCATGACCGAAACGGCCAAGGGCTTGTGGGGGGTCTACGCGCTGTTTTCGGCAGGCTGCGCTTTGGCCTATTGGCTGGGCGGCATGTCGCCCTTGGACGCGCTGATGCACATGTTCTCTACGGTCAGCCTGGGCGGGTTGTCGTCGCACGATGCCAGTTTTGGCTACTTTGCGTCGCCCCTGCTGGAGGGCATTGCATTGTTTTTCATGCTGCTGGCGAGCTGCAATTTCGCCCTTTATTTCGTGGCCATGCGCAAAGGCCATTGGCAGGGTTTTTGGCGCGACCCAGAGATGCGTGCCACCCTGGTCGCCTTGCTGGGCGGTGGGCTGTGCGTGGCCGTGCTGCTCTGGGCCAAAGGTATTTACGAGCCGCTGCAAGCGCTGCGCCACGGCGTGTTCCATATGGTTTCGGTGGCCACCACCACGGGGTACGCTACGGTGGACTACCTGGCCTGGCCGGTGTTTGCCCCGGTGCTGATGCTGATGCTCTCGGGGGTGGCCACCAGCGCTGGCTCCACAGGGGGCGGTATCAAGATGGTGCGCATGCTGATTCTGGTTAAGCAGGCGCGGCGCGAGCTGACGCGGCTAGTACACCCGAACGTGGTGCAGCCCGTGCGCCTGGGCGGCGCGGTGGTGGAAAACCGCATGATCTTTTCGGTGATGGCCTTCATGCTGGTGTACGGCGGCACGGTGATTGTTTTGAGCATGCTGTTGCTGCTCACTGACATGGAGCCACTGACGGCGTTCAGTGCCGTCATTGCCAGTGTCAACTGCATGGGGCCAGGGCTGGGCAGCGTGGGGCCAGCCTCCAATTACGGGGTGCTGACCGATTTTCAGCTCTGGGTGTGTACTTTGGGCATGCTGCTGGGGCGCCTGGAAATTCTGAGCTTCATGGCATTGTTGACGCCGGCCTTCTGGCGCCGCTGAGGCACTCCTACAATGGCGCGCAACCGTCTTTCAAGGGCACTCCATGGTTCCGCACCTCATCACCGCCCTCACCGGGCCCATCAACGAGCTAGAACAGCGCATCATCGACTCCATGCCCGCCACCGAGCGCTGGTTCCG
This sequence comes from Simplicispira metamorpha, assembly GCF_004341365.1. Lineage (GTDB taxonomy): Bacteria > Pseudomonadota > Gammaproteobacteria > Burkholderiales > Burkholderiaceae_C > Simplicispira > Simplicispira metamorpha. The sequence goes on from NZ_SLXH01000014.1 coordinate 94,484, forward strand.
GCTGGAGTGGATGGAGCACACACCGCCGTTTTACAGCTCGGTGGACATCCGCAACGCGGGTTTCAAGCTCGCGCCCGTGGATACCAACCTGTTTCCAGGTGGCTGGAACAACCTCACCCCCGAGATGCTGCCGCTGGCAGTGCAGGCGGCCATGGCGGCCATCGAAAAGATTTGCCCCGAGGCGCGCAACCTGCTCATCATTCCCGAGAACCACACGCGCAACAGTTTTTACCTGAGCAACGTGGTGCAGTTGCAGCGCATCTTCAACATGGCAGGGCTCAATGTGCGTGTGGGCTCCATCAGCCCCGAGGTCAAGAAGACCACCGTTGTCGAGCTGGCCAACGGCGATACCGTCACGCTGGAGCCCGTGGTGCGTACCCGGGGGCGACTGGGTCTGAAGAATTTTGACCCCTGCACCATCTTGCTCAACAACGACCTGTCGGCGGGTGCGCCGGGCATTCTGGAAGATATCCACGAGCAGTACCTGCTGCCGCCGCTGCACGCTGGCTGGAGCGTGCGCCGCAAGAGCAACCACTTTCGCAGCTACGAAGAAGTGGCCAAGCGGTTTGGCAAAGTGCTGGGCATAGACCCGTGGCTCATCAATCCGATGTTCGGCAAATGCGCCGACGTGGACTTTGCCGCTGATGCGAGCCTCGATAGCCTGCAAACCCAGGTCGATGCGCTGCTGGGAAAGATCCGGCGCAAATACAAAGAGTACGGCATCAATGAAAAGCCGTTTGTGGTCGTCAAGGCCGACAACGGCACCTACGGCATGGGCATCATGACGGTGCGCGATGCCAAAGACTTGCAGGCGCTCAACCGCAAGACCAAGAACAAGATGGCTGTCATCAAGGACGGGCAGACGGTGCGTGACGTCATCATCCAGGAAGGCGTGCTCACCCAGGAGCGTGTGCATGAAGCCGTGGCCGAACCAGTGGTTTACATGATGGATCGCTACGTGGTGGGCGGTTTCTATCGCATCCATGCAGACCGGGGCGTGGACGAGAACCTCAATGCGCCGGGTGCTGGTTTTGTGCCCCTGGCCTTTGACCACAGCACCCAGCTGCCCCAGCCAGGTGCCCGCCCTGGCGCCAGTGCGCCCAACCGCTTCTATATGTATGGCGTGGTGGCTCGCTTGGCCATGCTGGCGGCCAGCTACGAGCTGGAAGCCACCGACCCTGACGCCGAGGTGTACGACTGATACCGGCACGCCACCGGCCAGCGCCTGGTGCTGGCAGTGGCGGCCTTGCAACAACCTGGCAGTCAGGTGCGCACCGCACCTGTGGTGCAGCGCACAATGGCGTTCTTCAATCAACCAAGCCCCGCCCGTTGAGCGGTCGGGCCAAGCACTGTGGCCGTAGCAGCGGAAACCCCCAAGTCCTCCCTCGGTGTGTTAATGCTGGGGGCTATCGGTGTCGTTTATGGCGATATCGGCACCAGCGTGCTGTATTCGGTCAAGGAGGTGTTTGGCTCCGGCCACGTGCCGTTCACACCGGACAACGTTCACGGCATCCTCTCCATCTTCTTCTGGACGCTCACGGTCATCGTGTCGCTCAAGTACGTCACGCTGGTGCTGCGAGCAGACAACCATGGCGAGGGCGGGCTGGTGGCCATGCTGGCCCTGGCATCCCAGACCGTCAAGCACCAGCCGCGTCTGCGCAAATGGCTGCTGCTGGTGGGCATCTTCGGCACCTGTCTGTTTTATGGCGATGGCGTCATTACGCCTGCTATCACGGTGCTGGGTGCTGTCGAGGGGCTGGAGGTCATCTCACCCACGTTCAAGAAATACGTGGTGCCCCTCACTCTGGTCATCCTGCTGCTGCTGTTCATGGTGCAAAAGCGCGGCAGTGCCAGCATCGGGCGTTTTTTTGGGCCCATCATGGTGGCCTGGTTTGCCGCCATCTCGGCCCTGGGGGTGCTGAACATTGCGGACAACCCCGGCATCTTGCGCGCCATCAGTCCGCACTATGCGCTGGCCTTCATACTTGAGCAGCCCGGAATCACCTTCATCATTCTCGGCGCGGTCGTGCTCTGCGTAACGGGGGCGGAGGCGCTGTACGCCGACATGGGGCACTTCGGGCGCCGCCCCATCCGTGTGACTTGGTTCACCATCGTCATGCCAGCGCTGACGCTGAACTACTTTGGCCAAGGCGCACTGTTGCTCAAGCACCCAGAGGCGGTGAAGAACCCTTTTTTCATGATGGCCCCCGACTGGGCGCTGGTGCCCATGGTGCTGCTGGCCACGATGGCGGCGGTGATTGCCTCGCAGGCACTGATCTCAGGCGCCTTCAGCGTCACCAAGCAGGTGATCCAGCTGGGCTATCTGCCGCGTCTGCGCGTGCTGCACACCAGTGCCTTGGAAACCGGTCAAATCTACCTGCCGTTCATCAACTGGAGCCTGTTCGCCATGATCGTGCTGGCGGTGGGCATGTTCAAGTCGTCCAGTGCGCTGGCCTCTGCTTACGGCATCGCCGTGACCACCGACATGCTGATCACCACGGTGCTGACTTTCTTCGTCATCCGCAATGCCTGGCGCCTGCCATTGGCGCTGAGCCTGGGCGCCACCGCCTTTTTCTTTGCCGTGGACTTTGCCTTCTGGGCCTCCAACCTGCTCAAGTTGTTTGACGGTGGCTGGTTCCCGCTGGTCATTGCCAGTGCCATCTTCATTCTGATGAAAACCTGGAAAGATGGTCGCCGCCTGATGCGCGATGTGTTGACCAGCGATGCACTGGCATTGCCTGATTTTCTGGCGGCGGTGTTTGTCAGTCCGCCCGTGCGTGTCGAGGGTACGGCGGTATTTCTCACCGCTGAGCCGGGCACCGTGCCCAACGCCTTGCTGCACAACCTCAAGCACAACAAGGTGCTGCACGCACAGAACCTGTTTGTCACGGTGCGCAACCACGAGGTGCCCTGGGTCGAAGAGGAGCGGCGCATCGAGATGCTGGCGCTGGGCCATGATTGCTGGCAGGTGGTCATCCACTACGGCTTCATGAACGACCCCGACGTGCCGCGTGCGCTGTCTCTGCTGCGCGGGCGTGGTTGCGAAGTCGAGCCCATGACGACCAGTTATTTCTTGTCGCGCGACACCGTCATTCCCACCGTGGGTAAGGGCATGGCGCCCTGGCGCGAAAAACTGTTCGCGCAGATGCACCACAACGCCAGCGGTGCCGCCGACTTCTTGCACCTGCCCAATAACGCAGTGGTGGAGCTGGGTTCAAAAATAGAGATTTGATGCTTGTGGATTTAAAAATACAGTGTTTTTGCCTTCTAGGCCACGTGTAGAAAGCGCTAGTAGCTATAAAATTAATAGCAATTGTGGGCCTGTGCCAGGGGTATGTCCTGGTCTTTTGTTTGATTTCACACCGTACACACCATGAAACTGCTGTTCATCGCCGATCCGCTGGAAGGTTTTGCCACCTACAAAGACACCACCTTTGCCATGATGCGCGAGGCCCAACGCCGGGGGCACAGCATCGCTGCTTGCCAGCCGCAGGACGTGATGTGGGAGCGTGGCCACTGCGTTACCGCCCATGTCCGCGACATTGTTCTGACAGGGCAGCCGAAGGAGTGGTTTCGCGCCGAGAACGCGCGCGCCGCTGTATTGGCAACTTTCGATGCGGTCTTGATGCGCAAAGACCCGCCGTTTGACAGCGAGTATTTCTATGCCACGCACCTGTTGGAACAAGCCGAGCGCGAAGGCGCGCGGGTTTTCAACAAACCCCGCGCGCTGCGTGACCATCCGGAAAAATTGGCCATCATGGAGTTTCCCGAGTTCATCGGCCCGACACTGGTCACGCGCGATGCCCGCGACATCCAGCGCTTTCATGCCGAGCACCAGGACATCATCCTCAAGCCTCTGGATGGAATGGGGGGCATGGGCATCTTTCGCGTCGGCCCTGATGGGTTGAACCTGGGCAGCATCACGGAAACGCTGAACCGGGGTGGCGCACAAAGCCTGATGGTGCAGAAGTTTTTGCCGGAAATCGCTGACGGCGACAAGCGTGTGCTGATCATTGGCGGCAAGCCCGTGCCCTATTGTTTGGCGCGCATTCCACAAGGCAGTGAGGTGCGAGGCAACCTGGCCGCTGGCGGCAAAGGCGTGGCGCGTCCCCTGAATGCACGTGACCTCGAAATCGCCCATGCCCTGGGGCCGGTACTGCAAAGCAGGGGGCTGTTGCTGGCGGGGGTCGATGTGATTGGCGATTGCGTCACTGAGATCAATGTCACCAGTCCTACATGTTTTCAGGAAATCCAGCAGCAGACTGGTTGTGATGTGGCTGCGTTGTTCATGGACGCACTGGAATTGGCTACAGAAGTGGAATCTGCATAAGTTTCTCTTTTTGCCCTCAGTTCTGTGTTACAGTAGAGGGCTTCGCTACCCGGTGCTTTGGTTTTTCCGGTGTTGTTTGGGTGGCGAAGGTGGTTGAAAAAGTTTTCTGGGTTTT
>NZ_SLXH01000015.1 GCF_004341365.1 Simplicispira metamorpha
TGGCACTGCGGGCACAAGCCCAAAAAAAGTGTACCCAGGGCTGACACCTCTGAGCGTGCCCGAACTCAGGCGCCTGCTGTCGAGGCTGCTGTGGGGCGCATCGCACGGCGCAGACCATATCCTGCACTGGTCTGCCTGGCGCAGGCGACATCAACGACGGGCGCAGCTGTTCCACTACCGGCGTCGGGGATGCATTCCTCCTGAAGAGAATCTACGGCTGTAGTACTAGCCCAACCATGCGAGTTTTTGTCTGACCTATGCATGCCAATTCATAGGATGGGCAGGCTGAGATGCCGCGTAAAGTCCAATTCCAGGCTTGATGATTCAGTGGTAGTGTCAGGTTGTAAGCATTGCAACGCTTGCAAATCGCTACCGAACGGTGTGGATGTTTGCCGCTGTTTCTTTTAGTGTGGCATCCAGCGGTCAAGCCGCCCCCATCGTGCATGTGTGCCGCATGCCCCCTGAGAGTTGTGTATTTCGGCACCACTGGAGGATGTATGGTCAGAAATGAAAGCGCACAGATCCCGGCAGAACCCACCTGCGCACCGCAGGCACGGGGCCTGGGAGAAGAAGGTCACTTCGGCATGTATTCCCACCCGCCCTCGGTGTGGCCTGACTTCCTGACGGGGCAGGCCGAGCGCCCGGTGCGTGTGTTGCTGGTGGACGACGACGCCCATATCCGCAGAATCATTGCGCAAGACCTGATGGCCGACCCGCGCACCTTGGTAGTGGCCCAGGCCGCCAGCGTGCGCGAGGGCCGCAAAGCCATCAAACAGCACGAGTTTGACGTGATGCTGGTGGACTTGAACCTGGGCGACGGCGAGGGCCTGGAGCTGCTGGACTACATGAAAACCGCCCGCCCGTCGGCAGAGGCCGTGGTGGTGTCCATCATGGAAAACGACGAAAAAGTGCTGCGCGCCTTTGAGCTGGGTGCAGTGGGCTTTTGGGTCAAGAACTCCTGGTTTGGCAACTATGCGCAGGCCGTGCTGCAAGTGGCCAATGGGGGCGCCTCCATCACGCCCCTGCTGGCGCGGCGCTTGTTGCAGCGCTTTGAGCAAGCCAACGGCCACACCGCCAAGCGCCGAGCGCCCGACGAGGCCGAGCGCCTGTCCGCCCGCGAAAAAGAAGTGCTGCGCATGGTGGCCAGCGGTTACACCAGTACCGAAATTGGCACCCGTTTGCTCATCAGCACCATGACCGTGAACACCCACGTCAGAAACATTTACCGCAAGCTGCAGGTGCGGACACGGGCCCAGGCGGTGCGATTTGCATCACTCCGGGGCCTTTTTTAACCCCGTCGCATGGTTTGTTGCCATGTTTCGCACCCACCCACCCCGTTTTGCGCTGGCCAGCGTGGCCATCTGGAGCGCCCTGTGCCTGTTGACCCTGGTCATCGTGTGGCGGTGCTGGTCGCAGAGCACGCCCAGCCTGCGCTACCTCTCCATCATCGAGATAGCGCTGACCGTCAGCCTGGGCGCACTCTTGTGGATGCACCTGCCCCGGGCTTTGCAGTGGCAACCACGCCGCAGCGTGCGCCCCAGCCCGGAGCTGCAAGCCGAGCGCAAGCGCATCGCGCGCGATTTGCACGACCACGTGGGCTCACAACTGGTCGGCGCCATGGCCTTGCTGGACGCTGCCGTGCCTGCCCAGGCGCAGGCCCTGCGGGCGCTGGAGCAGTGCCTGCTGGACTTGCGTCTGGTGGTCGATTCCATGGACGGCAACGACGAATCGCTCCCCGAGCGCCTGGCGCGCCTGCGCCACCGCATGCAGCCCGTGCTGGAGCGCCAGGGCATACAGGTGGTGTGGGACGTGGACTGCCCAAGCGATGCCACGCCGCCGGTGGGTGAGCGGGCCGCACACCTGGCGTGCATTGCCCAGGAGGCGCTGAGCAATGTGCTGCAACATTCCGGTGCCACGCAGGTGCAGGTGCGCATGGTGTACGTGCCCGACAGGGGCCATTGGCAGCTGGACATCAGCGACAACGGCACGGGCTTGCCCACCGAACTGGCGTGGAGTTCCTGGGGCAGGGGGCTGACGGGCATGCAAGAGCGCGCAAAACTGGCCCGGGGCCGCCTGCACCTGCTGCGCCCGCAGCGCGGCGGCACCTGCGTGCGCATCGTGCTGCCTTGCGCCGACAGCGCCAGCCCAGGGCATTCACCGTGACTGACAATTTGAGCCAAAACAGGCGCTAAAGCCCGCCAGTAGTGCGCTATAAGCTATCAAAAAAGTAGTGTTTTGGGGTGCTGGCAACGGCCCTGTGCGGGCTGTTTGCCACCCTGCCTGTGGCAAACTTGCCCGCTTCTCCTGACCATGTGCCGTGGGGCACCAGAGCAATGCAAAAAATCATCGGACAGATTGCCGCAGAAATCCGCGTCAGCGCGCAGCAGGTGCAGGCCGCCGTGGAGCTGCTCGACAGCGGCGCCACCGTTCCCTTCATCGCCCGCTACCGCAAGGAAGCCACCCAAGGGCTGGACGACATCCAGCTGCGCGAAGTCGAGGCACGCCTGTCGTACCTGCGCGAGCTGCAAGACCGGCGCGTGGCCGTGCTCAAAGCCATCGACGAGCAGGGCAAGCTCACCGACGTGCTGCGCGCAGCCATCGCTGCCGCTGCCACCAAGCAAGAGCTGGAGGACATCTACCTGCCCTTCAAGCAAAAACGCCGCACCAAAGGCCAAATCGCCCGCGAGGCCGGTATCGAGCCGCTGGCCGACAAACTTTTTGCCGACCCAACGCTGGTGCCCGCCACCGAGGCCCAGGCCTTTTTGCGCCCGCCCGAGGTGCTGGACGACGGCAAGCCGGGGCCGGATTTCTCGACCGTGGCGGCGGTGCTCGATGGCGTGCGCGACATCCTCGCCGAGCGCTGGGCCGAAGATGCCGCGCTGGTGCAATCCTTGCGCGAGTGGCTGTGGGCTGAGGGCTTGCTGCGCAGCAAAAAGGTGGAAAGCAAAAACGAAGCCGACCCCGAAGTGGCCAAGTTCCGTGATTACTTTGACTACGACGAGCCCATTGGCCGCGTGCCCTCGCACCGGGCGCTGGCCGTGTTCCGGGGCCGCGCACTGGAGATGCTGGATGCCAAGCTGGTACTGCCCGTCGAGCCCGAACCCGGCCAGCCCAGCATCGCCGAGGGCAAGATCGCCCTGCACCTGGGCTGGAGCCACGCGGGCCGCGCCGCCGACGACCTGATCCGCAAATGCGTGGCCTGGACGTGGCGCGTCAAGCTCAGCCTGTCCACCGAGCGCGACCTGTTCGCCCGCCTGCGCGAAGAGGCCGAGAAAGTCGCCATCAAGGTGTTTGCCGACAACCTGCGCGATTTGCTGCTGGCCGCCCCGGCAGGCCCGCGCGTGGTGATGGGGCTGGACCCCGGCATCCGCACCGGCGTGAAAGTGGCCGTGGTGGACGCTACCGGCAAGCTGGTGGACACCGCCACCGTTTATCCGCATGAGCCGCGCAAGGACTGGGACGGCGCCCTGCACACACTGGCCAAGCTGTGCGACAAGCACGGCGTCAACCTGATTGCCATCGGCAACGGCACCGCCAGCCGCGAAACCGACAAACTCGCCGCTGACCTCATCAAATTAATGGCAAAAGCGGCGGAAAGCCACGCGGATAAAGCGCGAGCAGCTATCGAAAAGATAGTGGTCAGCGAGGCCGGTGCCTCGGTGTATTCGGCCAGCGAATACGCCAGCCAGGAGATGCCCGATGTGGACGTGAGCCTGCGCGGCGCCGCCAGCATTGCCCGGCGCCTGCAAGACCCGCTGGCCGAGCTGGTGAAGATCGACCCCAAGAGCATCGGCGTGGGCCAGTACCAGCACGACGTGAACCAGAGCGAACTGGCGCGCACGCTGGGCACGGTGGTGGAAGACTGCGTGAACTCCGTGGGCGTGGACTTGAACACGGCCAGCGTGCCGCTGCTCTCGCGCGTGTCGGGCCTCTCGGGCAGCGTGGCCAAGGCGGTGGTGCGCTGGCGCGAAGCCAACGGTGCCTTCAAAACCCGCAAGCAGCTGCTGGAAGTGGCGGGCCTGGGCGCCAAAACCTTTGAGCAAAGTGCTGGTTTCTTGCGCATCCGGGGCGGCGACAACCCGCTGGACATGACCGGCGTTCACCCCGAAACCTACCCGGTGGTGGAGCAAATCATCGCCAAAACCGGCAAGCCTGTGGCCGAGCTGATGGGCCGCGCCGACATGCTCAAAACCCTGCAACCGGCGCTGTTTGCCAACGAGAAATTTGGCGTCATCACTGTCCAAGACATCCTGGCCGAACTGGAAAAGCCGGGCCGTGACCCGCGCCCCGACTTCAAGGTGGCGCGCTTCAACGACAGCGTGCAAGACATCAAAGACCTGAAGGAAGGCATGGTGCTGGAGGGCACGGTGAGCAACGTGGCGCAGTTTGGCGCCTTCATTGACCTGGGCGTACACCAGGACGGGCTGGTACACGTGAGCCAGCTGGCGCACAAGTTTGTGAGCGACGCGCGCGAGGTGGTCAAGACCGGCGATATCGTCAAAGTGAAGGTGCTGGAGGTGGATGTGCCGCGCAAACGCATCAGCCTGACCATGAAGCTCGACGCCGCCCCGGCCCGGCGTGACGGCCCGCGCGACAACCGCTTTGAAGGCGCAGGCCGCAGCCAGCAAGCGCCGCGCCGCACGCCCGAGGCACCCGTGGCTTCGAGCATGGCCGCTGCGTTTGCCAAATTGCAAACCAAGGGGCGCTGAGCGCGCCCGAAAAAAGGCCTATTGATGTTGACGCCAGAATTTGTACAAGCGCTACTGACCGATTTGGAATCTGACTGCATCGAACGCACTACCTCGACCAGCAACACCGACAAGTTCGCCCAGGCCATTTGTGCGTTCGGCAACGACTATCCAGGCCACCGGCAGCCTGGGTACCTCATCGTGGGTGCAAACGACGATGGCACCCCTTGTGGTTTGGACGTGACCGACGAGTTATTGCGCAATCTGGCTGCCATCCGCGCAGATGGCAATGTGCTTCCACCGCCAGCCATGACCGTCGAAAAAGTGGTGCTGTCCACCGGAGACGTTGCAGTGGTGACTGTGCAGCCCTCCACGGTTCCACCTATTCGCTACAAAGGCCGCGTTTATATTCGTACTGGGCCACGTAAAAGTATTGCCAACGAACAGGAAGAGCGCATTCTTTCGGAGCGCCGGGCCAGCCTGGTTACCACCTTCGATGCCCACCCGGTACCTGAAGCGACGCTGACCGACCTGACGATGCGGTTGTTCGATGAATATCGAATGCAAACCGTCGATTCCGACACCATTGCAGCCAACCACCGCACCACGGAGGAGAAGTTGGCGTCGCTGCGCTGCTACGACCTCACCGCTGGCAGGCCCACGGTGGCAGGGCTCTTGCTGTTTGGCTCCAATGCGCGCTATTTTTTGCCCGGTGCTTACGTCCAGTTCTTGAAATTTCCTGGCCATGGAATGACGGAGCGCCCAGACGATGAAAGCGAGGTTTCCGGAGACTTGCGTACCGTGGTGGAAACCATGCGGCAAAAAATCATGGCTTACAACCCGGTTCGCTCCTTGCAAGGAGAAGGGTTTCAAGATCGCTCTGGGGCTGATTACCCTGAGTGGGCATTGCGCGAGTTGTTTCACAACGCCATCATCCACCGCGACTACCAGTCCAACACCCCTGTGCGTTTTTACTGGTTTGCTGACCGCATCGAGATCCAAAGTGCAGGCGGCCTTTATGGCGAAGTGACCCCCGCAACCTTGACGCGGCGCAACAGCTATCGCAACCCTGTGTTGGCTGAAGCCATGAAGTCGATGAACTACGTCAACCGTTACGGCTACGGGATTCAGCGGGCACAAGATCTCTTGGCAGCCAACGGCAATCCACCTGCCGAATTTGAGATTGACGACAAAGTGTTCCTCGTCACCATCCGCAGGAGATCCTCATGAAAAGCGTTGCCTTTTTCAACAACAAAGGTGGCGTGGGCAAAACTTCGCTTATCTATCACTTGGCGTGGATGTTTGCCGAGCGTGGCGTCAACGTGCTGGCGGTGGATCTGGATCCACAAGCTAACCTTACCTCCATGTTTCTGGACGAGGAGCGGCTCGAAGAACTTTGGCCCGATGGTGAGCACCCGGAAACGGTATACGGCTCCATACAGCCGATATTGCGTGGCATTGGTGATATTGCAATGCCTCACGTTGAAAAACTGGCACCCACACTGGGGCTCATACCGGGTGACTTGGGTTTATCACGCTTTGAAGACAAGCTCTCTGATGCATGGCCGCGCTGCCACAACCGCGACGAGGCAGCCTTTCGCACTATGACTGCATTCCATCGAATGGTTTTGCAAGGGGCGCAGTGGGGGGCTGACATTGCTTTGATTGACGTTGGCCCCAATCTCGGTGCCATCAACCGCGCAGCACTGATTGCATCAGACCAAGTAGTCGTGCCATTGGGGGCAGACTTGTTTTCGTTGCAAGGGCTGAAAAACCTCGGGCCAACCCTTCGCGAATGGCGGCAAACTTGGAAAGAGTTGGTACCAAAGGCACCTGCGGACCTAGCGACGCCAACAGGCCAAATGCAACCCATTGGCTACGTGGTGAGCCAGCACGGTATCCGGGAGAGTCGGCCCGTCAAGTCTTATCAGCGTTGGGTTGATCGCATTCCATCGGTATATCGGGAGGCTGTACTGAATGAGTCTGCGTCCAAAGTACCCACGCCTTCGTCAGACCCTTACGCTCTGGCCTTGCTCAAACACTACCGCAGCCTGATGCCCATGGCCATGGATGCGCGCAAACCCATGTTCGCCTTGCGCGCTGCTGACGGTGCTATTGGTTCCCACATTGAGGCCGTGCGTGCCTGCTACGACGACTTTTCTCAATTGGCCCGGAAAGTGGCTAATCATGCTGGCCTGGCTCTTGGCTAGTTGTTAGAAATTTCGTTCTACAAACTCACGTCCCCATGGATCTGAACGCCCTGTTGGCCACGCCCCTTGCGCTGCCCAGCCAGCCGCGCGCGGTGGCATTGCTGATGAACGAGCTGGCGCACGACGAGCCCAATCTGCGCCGTGCCAACCAGCTGTTTGGCACCGACCCGGCGCTGGCGGCGCGCCTGCTGGAGCAGGCCAATGGTGATGGCTTTGCCCTCTCGGGCCAGATCGCCGGTATCTCCGAGGCGCTGGCGCTGCTGGACGTGGCGCAGCTGCGTGCGCTGGTGCGCAGCGCGCCGCTGGGCACCACCTCGCGCTCGGTGCCGGGCATGAACATGCAGCAGTTTTGGCGCTACAGCCGCAACACCGCCAAGCTGGCCCGATCCCTGGCGGGCAGCGTGCAGCAAAGCCAGGTGGCGGCCTACACCGCAGGCCTGCTGCACGCGCTGGGCGAGCTGATCATCCACCTGGCGCACCCGGACAAGGTGCAGTCGCTCAACACGCTGGTATCTCCGCTGGACGTGCGCCGTGGCAAGGTGGAGCAGCGCATTTTTGGCTTTGGCTACGGCACCGTCAGCGCGGCCCTGGCCCGGCGCTGGCATTTGCCCCAGGCGGTGGTGGACGCGCTGCACCACCAGCACGCCCCTTTTGACAACCACGCCTACGAGCCTTTGGCAGGCGTGCTGCACCTGGCCTCGTGGCGGGCCCGTGCGCGCGAGGCCGGTTGGGGCGACAAGGAGATGGCGGTGACGTTTCCCGGCGAAGTCGGGCTGGTGCTGGGGCTGGACATCGACATGGTGTTGCAGCAAGACCCCATCGACTGGCTGGCCCGCCCCGAACCCGAAGACGCCTGGTAAGCGCCCGGCGAATGGGCGCTGCGCGGTCGCAGTGGATTCTTTATTGCAATATTTCAACTATTGTTGAATAATTGCTGAATGGAAAAAACCACTGCTACCACTGTGTTTGAGTCGCTGGCTTCGGGCGTGCGCCTGGATGTGTTTCGCCTGCTGGTGCGCCAAGGCCCCGAGGGCTTGGTGGCGGGCGAGATTGCGGCGGAACTGGAGCTTCCGCCCACCAATTTGTCGTTTCACCTGAAGGCGCTGACGCAGGCGGGTTTGCTCACCGTGGTGCAAGAGGGGCGCTACCAGCGTTACCGCGCCAACATCGCCCTGATGACCGAGCTGATCGCCTACCTCACCGCAGAGTGCTGTGCTGGCAATCCCAGCCTGTGCCTGGGCAGTGATGCCCCGGTGGCTTGTACCGGCGCCTGAGTCCGCCACAACACCCCATTTCTTACTCTCCCAACGGACGCACCATGCTCAACGTTCTGTTTCTTTGCACCCACAACGCGGCCCGCAGCATCCTGGCCGAGGCCTTGTTGAACCACCTGGCCGCTCAGGAAGAGGTGCCGCGTTTTCGCGCGTATTCCGCAGGCAGCAGTCCGCGTGAGCACCAGCAGCCCCACCCCATGGCACTGCAAACGCTGGCCCATGCAGGCATCTCCACGCAAGGACTGCGCAGCAAAAGCTGGGACGAGTTTGCAGCCCCCGGCGCCCCGCACATGGACGTGGTGATCACTGTGTGCGACAACGCTGCGGGCGAGGTGTGCCCTGTCTGGCCCGGCCACCCGGCCACGGCGCACTGGGGTTATGCCGATCCCTCGGAGGGCAATTTGTCCGAAGCGCAGCAGCGCGACGCTTTTCGGCAAACGCTGCACGCCATGGGCAAGCGCCTGGAGCTGCTGCTGAGCCTGCCCACCGACAAACTGCACAAAGCGCTGTTGCAAGACACGGTTCGCACCCTGGCCACGCCGTAGCCCGGGCTACTGCGCCATCCCCTCCATTTTTTGTTCCACCGAAAGGTCACACCATGTCCACCATTGAAATTTTTGATCCGGCCCTGTGTTGCAGCACCGGCGTTTGCGGCGTCGAAGTGGACCAGCAGTTGGTCAACGCTGCCGCTGATGTGGACTGGGCGCGCCAAAACGGCGCCCAGATCGAGCGCTTTAACCTGGCGCAGCAGCCCATGGCATTTGCTGACAACGCCCAGGTCAAGGCCATGCTGCAACGCTCGGGCCAGGAGGCTTTGCCACTGACGCTGGTTGATGGCGAAGTGGCCTTGGCCGGGCGCTACCCCACCCGCACCCAACTGGCGCGCTGGGCTGGATTGGCCGAACCCGCTCCAGCAGCCCCTGCTGCGGGTGCTTGCTGCACGCCCCCCCAAGCCGCTGCCGAGCCCCGCACGGGCGGCTGCTGTGGTGGCAGCACTGGCAGCCGCTGCTGCTGACGCGGCGCACCCAGATTGCACTGTTTGAAAGGCTTTCCCATGCAGTTTCTCGACAACGCCCCGCGTTTTTTGTTTTTTACCGGCAAGGGCGGCGTGGGAAAAACCTCGCTGGCCTGCGCTGCGGCGGTGCAGTTGGCGGCGCAGGGCCAGCGCGTGCTGCTGGTCAGCACCGACCCGGCCTCCAATGTGGGGCAGGTGTTTGGCCTGCCCATTGGCAACCAGATCACAGCCATCCCCGAGGTGCCCCGCCTGTGGGCGTTGGAGATTGACCCCCAGGCTGCCGCCCAGGGCTACCGCGACCGCATCGTTGGCCCGGTGCGCGGCGTGCTGCCCGACGACGTGGTCAAAGGCATTGAAGAGCAGCTCTCGGGGGCCTGCACCACCGAGATTGCTGCCTTTGACGAGTTCACCGCGCTGCTGACCGATGGCAGTCTGGATGCGCGCTACGACCACATCCTGTTCGACACCGCGCCCACGGGCCACACCATCCGGCTGTTGCAGCTGCCGGGCGCGTGGAGCGGTTTTTTAGAGGCCGGCAAGGGCGATGCGTCTTGCCTGGGGCCGCTGGCTGGGCTGGAGAAGCAGCGCAGCCAATACCAGGCCGCAGTGGCCGCGTTGGCCGATGGCGAGCGCACCCGGCTCGTACTGGTGGCGCGGGCACAGCCCTCATCGCTGCGCGAAGCCGCCCGCACCCACGACGAGCTGCACGCCATCGGGCTGGGCCAGCAGCATCTGGTGGTCAACGGGGTGTTGGCGCCCGAAGAGGCCGCGCACGACCCGCTGGCCGCTGCCATCTGCCAGCGCGAGCAGGCCATGCTGGCGGCCATGCCCGCTGCCTTGCAGGCGCTGCCCACCGATGTGATTGCGCTCAAGCCGTTCAATCTGGTCGGGCTCGATGCCTTGCGCCAACTGCTGGTGCCTGCCACCCCGGCCACCCCGCAGGCCGCTGCTGCCGATGCCTTGCCCCAGGCGGCCATTGCTGCGCCGCGTTTGTCTGATTTGGTCGACGCCATTGCCGCCGACGGCCATGGCCTGGTCATGCTGATGGGCAAGGGCGGTGTGGGCAAAACCACGCTGGCTGCTGCGCTGGCCGTGGCGCTGGCGCAGCGTGGCCTGCCGGTTCACCTGACCACTTCAGACCCGGCAGCGCATTTGGTCGAAACCCTGGGTGGTGCGCTGGAGCACCTGAGCGTGAGCCGCATCGACCCCCATGAAGTGACCCAGCGCTACCGCGAAAAAGTGCTGGCCAGCAAGGGCGCCCAGCTTGATGCGGCGGGCCGGGCGTTGCTGGAGGAAGACCTGCGCTCGCCCTGCACCGAAGAAATCGCCGTGTTCCAGGCTTTTTCGCGCGTGATCCGCGAGGCGGGCAAGAAATTTGTGGTGATGGACACCGCGCCCACCGGCCACACCCTGCTGCTGCTGGACGCCACGGGCGCCTACCACCGCGACATCGTGCGCCAGATGGGCAGCACGGGCGTTCACTTCACCACGCCGATGATGCAGCTGCAAGACCCGAAGCAAACCAAGGTGTTGTTGGTCACGCTGGCCGAAACCACGCCCGTGCTGGAAGCGGCGCACCTGCAAGAAGACCTGCGCCGCGCGGGCATTGCGCCCTGGGCCTGGGTCGTCAATAACAGCGTGGCAGCGGCCCACGTCAGTTCGCCACTGCTGCGCCAGCGCGCGCGCAATGAGCTGCGCGAGATCGACGCCGTGGCCACACAGCACGCCACGCGCTATGCCGTAGTGCCCCTGCTGGCACAGGAGCCCGTGGGTGTGCCGCGCCTGCTGGCGCTGGCCAGTGCCGATATTTCTTCTTCCGGAGTCTGAGATGGGTTTGTTTGAACGCTACCTGACCGTGTGGGTCGGGCTGGGAATCTTGGCGGGCGTGGGCCTGGGACTGTGGGTGCCGGGGGCCTTCCAGGCCATCGCGGCGCTGGAATACGCCCAGGTCAACCTGGTGGTGGCCGTGTTCATTTGGGTGATGATTTACCCGATGATGATCCAGATCGACTGGGCTGCCGTCAAAGACGTGGGCAAAAAGCCGCAAGGGCTGGCGCTGACGCTGGTGGTCAACTGGCTCATCAAGCCCTTCACCATGGCGGCGTTGGCCGTGCTGTTTTTTCAGTATGTGTTTGCGCCGTGGGTCGATCCGCAGTCGGCCAGCGAGTACATCGCCGGCATGATTTTGCTGGGCGTGGCGCCGTGTACGGCCATGGTGTTTGTCTGGAGCCAGCTGGTCAAGGGCGATGCCAACTACACGCTGGTGCAGGTGTCGGTCAACGATCTGATCATGGTGGTGGCGTTTGCGCCCATTGCCGCCTTTTTGCTTGGCGTGACCAACGTGACCGTGCCCTGGCAGACGCTGGTGCTGTCCACGGTGCTGTACGTGGTGCTGCCGCTGGCGGCGGGCATGGCCACGCGCCATGCGTTGCAGCGGCGATCGAGCCACGCGGTGGCCGATGTGGTGGCGCGCACCAAGCCGTGGTCAATCACGGGGCTGATTGCCACGGTGGTGCTGCTGTTTGGTTTTCAGGCGGGCACCATCGTGGCCAAGCCGCTGGTGATTGCCATGATTGCCGTGCCGCTCATCGCGCAAAGCTATGGCATCTTTTTCATCAGTTGGTGGGGCGCGCGCTGGCTCAAGCTGCCGCACAACGTGGCCGGGCCAGCCTGCCTGATCGGCACCTCCAACTTCTTTGAACTGGCGGTGGCGGTGGCGATTTCGCTGTTCGGCCTGAACTCGGGCGCGGCGCTGGCCACCGTGGTGGGCGTGCTGGTAGAAGTGCCGGTGATGCTGTCGCTGGTGGCCTTGGTCAACGCCTGGAATCCGCAAAAATCGACCCTCAACCCTTGATTAGATGACTCTATGACCGACGACATCACCATCTACCACAACCCGAAATGCGGCACCTCGCGCAACACGCTGGCGCTGATTCGCCACTGCGGCATCGAGCCTACCGTGATCGAGTACCTGCAAACCCCGCCCAGCCGCGCCGAGTTGCAGGCACTGATTGCGCGCATGGATTGCCCGGTGCGCGAGGTGCTGCGGCAAAAAGGCACGCCCTACGACGAGCTGGACCTGGGCAACCCGCGCTGGACGCCCGATGAACTGCTGGACTTCATCGCGCAGCACCCCATCTTGCTGAACCGGCCCATCGTGGCCACGCCCCAGGGCGTGCGCCTGTGCCGCCCCAGCGAGGCCGTGCTGGCGCTGCTGCCCCAGCCCCTGCCCAGTCCGTTCACCAAGGAAGACGGTGAAGTGGTGGGGATCTCCTGAAATTCGAAGTGAAAAGTGGCCCTGGCGCCCGCTGGTAAAGCGCTATTTGCTATTTATTTAGTAGCAAAAATGGATTGTGGGGTGGCAGCCCGGTATGTTGCGGATTTGCAGCAAAAAAATAAAAACTTTTTGTGTTGAATCAACTGATTCATAAAATCAGACAAGGGTTTTCCCTTAATTTTTAATTCTCTGGTCGTCCGCGTGGCCGTTTTCCTGTGTTGCGCTTGTGGCTTTTGGCGCAATGGGGGCGCCAACATACACAAAGGTTTTCACAGGTGTCATTTCTCAATTTGAAAATCGGTACCCGCCTGGGGGTGGGTTTTGCCGCAGTGCTGTTGTTTCTGGTGGCTGTGCTGGCCATGGGCTTGAATGCGCTGGTGAACACCAGGGCCAACATGGATGCCATTTCTGCCAGCCATGCCAAAGAGGGCACCACCAATATCATGTTGGACAACATCCGCGACATTTACGGCGCTGCAAGCACCATCGTGGTATTGACCGACCCCGCCCAGATACAGCAGCACATGGCCCAGGTGGCCGCTGCCCGCGCCAGGTACACGCAGGCCAAAACGGATTTGGCCCAGCGGGTGCAGACCGAGAGCGGCAAGGTCTTGATGGCCGAGGTGGAAACCGCATTGGCTGCTGCGGCGCCCCAATCAGACCACCTGTTTGAGCTGACCCAGAAAAACCTGAGGGATGAAGCCACAGTGCATTTGCTGACCAAGGTGCAGCCCAGTTTTCAGGCGGTGATCAGGGCGCTGGACAAACTGATTGCCCTGGAAACGGAGCTGGCACAAAAAGAAGAAAAGAACGCGCGCGCGCAGTACGAATCTGCCCGCAACTGGATGCTGGGCCTGGGGGGCTTGGCCATTGTGTTGGGATTGGCCATTGCCGCGCACATCACCCACACCATCACGCAGCCGATCAAGCACGCTGTGGAGGTGGCCCGCACCGTGGCCGAGGGCGATCTGTCTTCCCGTATCACGGTCAACTCGCAGGATGAAACCGGCCAGCTCATGCAGGCGCTGCAGCACATGAACGACAGCCTGGCCAGCGTGGTGGCCGACGTGCGCAGCAGCACCGACAGCATGGCCACGGCCACCACCCAGATTGCCTCGGGCAACCGCGATTTGTCCTCGCGCACCGAAGAGCAGGCCAGCTCGTTGCAGCAAACGGCCGCTTCGATGGAACAGCTGACCTCGACGGTCAAGCAAAACGCTGACAACGCCCAGCGCGCCAACCAGCTGGCTGTGATGGCCTCTGGCGTGGCCGTCAAGGGCGGCGGCGTGGTGGCGCAGGTAGTGGGCACCATGGATGCCATCAGCACGTCTTCGCACAAGATCGTGGACATCATCGGTGTGATCGACGGCATCGCTTTCCAGACCAACATCCTGGCCCTGAACGCGGCAGTGGAGGCTGCGCGTGCGGGCGAACAAGGCCGGGGTTTTGCCGTGGTGGCCGCCGAGGTCAGAACCCTGGCGCAGCGTTCGGCTGCGGCGGCCAAAGAGATCAAGGTGCTGATCGATGAGTCCGTGGGCCAGGTCGAGGCGGGCAGCAAGCAGGTGGGTGAAGCGGGCCGTACCATGGAAGAAATCGTCAGCAGTGTGCGCCGCGTCACGGACATCATGGGCGAGATCTCTGCCGCCAGCCAGGAGCAGACCACGGGCATTGAGCAGGTCAACCAGGCCATCTCGCAGATGGACCAGGTTACCCAGCAAAACGCGGCCCTGGTGGAAGAGGCCGCTGCTGCTGCCGATTCACTGCAAGGGCAGGCCAGCCACCTGATGAAGGCCGTGAGCGTCTTCAAGCTGGCTTCTGGCGCTGGTTCTGTCAGCGTGGCTGCGCCTGCGGTGCGCAGTGCCGCCACGGCACGTGCGGCGGCGGTTTCGTCCACCGGTACTGGCCGCAAGAATCTGTCTGCACCGGCACCGGCGCGTGTGCCTGCGGTCAGCACGGTGGCCAAAGGCTCGGAAGCAGACTGGGAATCTTTCTGAACAGTGCCCCGTGGCAGGGGCTTGCATACGCGCTGGCGCTGCGCCCCCTGGGGCACAATCGCCAGCGCGTTTTTTTATCTGAGTTCAAACATCTTTTGGCGGGCTTTTTTGTGATGGCTACTTCTGCTGCTCAAGCAACGTCTGCAGCACAGGCTGCACCCGGCTGGGTGGTGTGCCTGTGCGCCGCCTGGTGCCGCACCTGCGACGCTTACCGCAGCGTGTTCGATGCCGCCGCCGCGCAGTACCCCGGCGCCCGTTTTGTCTGGCTGGACGTGGAAGACGAGGCCGCGCTGGTGGATGACCTGGACATTGAGACTTTTCCCACCCTGCTGATAGCCGATGGCACCGGGCAGGTGCGCTTTTGGGGGGCGCTGTTGCCCCAGCCGGGGGTGCTGGCGCGCATGCTCACCAGCTTGCCCGCCGCCGCACCCATGCCAGAGGCGCAGGCGCTGCTGGCGCGTATCAGCGCGGCGCAAGCCGGTAGCACGGCCCAGTAACGCAGGGATGACCATGGATTCTTTGCGTGAGCCCAGTGCCGGTTTTTGGATACACCCCGACGTCATCCGGCAAGACGCCAGCACCCTCACCTTCGAGCGCGGTCTGGCGCTGTACCGCACAGGGAAGGTGCTGGACTTTGACATGGAGCCGCTGGACGACCACTGGCAGCTGTTTGGCGAAGTGCAGGGCAGTGCGCACTATCCCTACGAGTTGAACATTGAAGTCTGGCTGGACGAGGCGGGCGAGCCCGAAGAGTGGGCCAGTGATTGTTCCTGCCCTGTGGGGGCGCAGTGCAAGCACGCCGTGGCGCTGATGCTGGAGGCGGCGCACCAGGGCAGGGCGTTCATCCAGTCGCTGGGGGTATTGCCGATTCCCGCTGGGCCCCTGTCGCCCGAGGCGCTGTTGGCGCAACAGCAGGCGCATGCGCAAGCCGAGCAAGAGCGCCAGGCCAAGGCCCTGCACGCGCAGGCAGAAATAGCCCGCGCACGGGCCAAGGCGCAGTCGTTGCAGTGGCTGCAGGCCCTGGGCCGTGTCAGCGCGGCGGACAGCGTGGCGGCACTGGGAACTTCCACCCGGCGCAGCGGCGAGCGCGAAGACCAGTTTTTGTATGTGCTGCGGGCCGATACGCAGCAAAAACCGCCCCAGTTGCGCCTGAGCGTGCAGGTTTCTTACCAGAAAGTGGCGGGTGGCTGGGCCAAAGTGCGCGGCCTGCGCGATATGCCCGGGCCCCACCAGCCCCTGTACCAGCAGGCCAGCCAAACCGACCGGGATGTGCTGGATCTGGTCAAGGGGATGATGGTCAGCCCAGGCGCATATGGGGCGTATTCGTATGGTGCGCGCCTGGACGATGGCGTGGCTCTGCGCGGTCCCGCCGCCGCGCTGGCGTTGCAGATGGCGGCCAGCACGGGGCGGCTGTTTGCGGGCATGCACGATGGCCAACCCGGCCAGGCCCTGCAATGGGGCGCCGAGCGCACCCTGGCCTGGCGCTGGGATGCTGTGTCGCCCGGCGCTGATGGACAAAAGCAGTGGGCGCTGCGGGCATGTCTGGAGCAGGACGGCGCTGTGCTCTATGCCAATGTCCCGCCCCTGTACCTGGATGCGGCCCAGGGCCTGTGCGGCCCGGTACAGGTGCCCGGGGTATCGCCCGCGCAGCTACAGGTACTGCTGACCGCCCCGGTGCTGCAAGAGGAGGTTTTACAAGCCCACTCGGTAGAGCTGTTGCAGGGTCTGGGCCCGCTGCCCGCCCCTCCGGGCGTACATGGTGTCCAGAAAGTCGATGGCGGTGCCCCGCGTGCACTGCTGCATCTGGCGCCCACACCAGCAGCGCAGGTGGCGCAGCAAGGGCTGCTGAGCGCACAACTGCGCTTTGATTACCAAGGCCACTGCGGCTGGTGGGCCGGGCAGCCCAATGCCGTGCTGATCGACAGCGCCGAGGGCCGCCTGCTACTGCGCCGCACCCCCGAAGCCGAACGCCAGGCCATTGAGCGCCTGCTGGCGCTGGGCCTGCACCCGCGCGGCGATGGCGGTGACTTTGGCCTGCCCGGTGCTGCCACCCAACACACCTGGCTACAGTGGGCCGATAGCGATTTTGCTGCCCTGCGCAGTGCCGGTTTTGAGGTCTTTTTGGACGATGCCCTGCAAGGCTGGTTCAGCCACGCCGACGATTTGCAGGTGCAGTTGCAGCCGCACGGGCTGGACGATGGTCTTGCGGCTGATCCCCATACCTCGCCCTGGTTTGATTTGTCGCTGGGCATGGAGATCAATGGCCAGCGCCACAACATCCTGCCCTGGCTGCCCGATCTGCTGGCTGCTGTGGCCGATCTGCCCCTTGACAGTGCCACTGGCCAGCCCCAATGGCCGCCGTTTGTCTATTTGCCATCGCCATGGGGCGAGGGCTTTGTGCGCGTGCCCACCGAGCCGCTCAAGCCCTGGCTGGCCGCGCTGCTCGATCTGGTGGGTGACCGTCAACACGATTTGTCGGGCCAGAGCCTGCGCCTGTCGCGCCTGGAGGCGCTGCGTACCAGCGCTGCCCTGGGCGAGGGCGTGGTCTGGGATGGCGCTCATGCCCTGCGCACCATGGTGCAGCAGC
Source organism: Simplicispira metamorpha (assembly GCF_004341365.1). GTDB lineage: Bacteria > Pseudomonadota > Gammaproteobacteria > Burkholderiales > Burkholderiaceae_C > Simplicispira > Simplicispira metamorpha. Next base: position 17,046 of record NZ_SLXH01000015.1, read on the forward strand.
TGCAAGGTACCGCCCACCTGCCTGACGTGGCCGTGCCCGCCAGCGTGCAGGCCGATTTGCGTCCCTACCAGCGTCACGGCCTCAACTGGCTGCAGTTTTTGCGCGCCCATGGCCTCAGCGGCATCCTGGCCGACGACATGGGGCTGGGCAAAACACTGCAAACGCTGGTGCATATCCAGGTCGAAAAAGACGCGGGCCGCCTTGCGTGCCCCGCGCTCATCGTGGCCCCGGTCAGCTTGATGGGTAACTGGCAGCGCGAGGCAGCGCGGTTCTGTCCGCAACTGCGCTGCCTGGTCTGGCACGGCAAAGAGCGCCACGCCCTGGCCGATGCCGTGGCCGATCACGATGTGGTTGTCGCCCCGTACTCGCTGTTGCAGCGCGACCGCGAACATTGGCTGGCGCACGAATGGCACCTGGTGGTGTTGGATGAGGCGCAGAACATCAAAAACGCCAGCACCCACGCCGCGCAAGTGGTGGGTGATTTGCAGTCACACCACCGGCTGTGCCTCTCGGGCACTCCCATGGAAAACCACCTGGGCGAAATCTGGAGCCTGTTCCACTTTTTGATGCCGGGTTTTCTGGCCAGCCAGAAGCGCTTTGGCGAGTTGTTTCGCGCGCCCATCGAAAAGCTGGGCGACACCACGCGCCTGGCCCAGCTGCGCGCGCGCGTCACACCCTTCATGCTGCGGCGCACCAAAGACCTGGTGGCGCACGAGCTGCCCGCCAAAATCGAGACGCTGATGCCTGTGGAGTTGGAAGGCAAGCAGGCTGATTTGTACGAAACCATCCGTTTGGGAATGGAAAAAACCGTGCGCGACGCACTGCAGTCCAAGGGGCTGGCCAAGTCGCAAATCACCATCCTGGATGCCCTGCTCAAGCTGCGCCAGGTGTGCTGCGACCCACGCCTGGTGCCGCTGGAGGCAGCGAAAAAAGTCAAGAACTCGGCCAAACTGGAGCAGTTGATGGACATGCTGCCCGAGATGCTGGCCGAAGGGCGGCGCATTTTGCTGTTCTCGCAGTTCACCAGCATGCTCAACCTGATTGAGGCTGAGCTGGAAAAACGCCAGCTGCCCTGGGTCAAACTCACTGGCCAGAGCCAAAAGCGCGACGCCATCATCGAGCGTTTCACCAGCGGCGAGGTGCCTTTGTTTCTCATCAGCCTCAAGGCGGGCGGCGTGGGACTGAACCTGCCCCAGGCCGATACGGTGATCCACTACGACCCCTGGTGGAACCCGGCGGTGGAAAACCAGGCCACCGACCGCGCCCACCGCATCGGCCAGTTGCAGAACGTCTGGGTGGTCAAACTGGTGGCGCAGGGCACCATCGAAGAGCGCATTCTGGCCCTGCAAGAGCGCAAGGCGCAGCTGGCCGACAGCCTCTACAGCGGTGCGGCAGCGCGGCGCGAGCCCATGTTCACCGAAAGCGATTTAGCTGAATTGTTCAAGCCGCTATCAAAAAAATAGCTACTTACGCCCAGGGTACGGGTGTTAGAGGCCGATTTGATGCTTAACTGACGGGGAGAAGGCGCGTTCGGCTGGCGCGCTGGGTGTTGCGGGGCAATTCTTTGCCAATCGGCGGTTTGCAGGCTACAATACGCGCCTCACGACCAAACGGGCGGGTACCAACCGCCCGTTTTTTTTGGTCGTTTGCTTTTGGAGCTCGAAGCCTCTGGGGGTTATCGGGTTTTTTGTTTTTCCGGGATTGAATCAAAGCACGTGGCATTGCAGCAAATAGTCGAACAAACGGTGGCGGGTCTGGGCTACGATCTGGTGGAGATTGAACGCTCTGCGGGTGGCCTGCTGCGCATCACCATTGATTGGCCCTGGGAGGCGCCGGTGCCCGGCGTGCCCGCTTTGCCAGACCAGTTCGTGACGGTGGAAGATTGCGAAAAAGTCACGCGCCAGCTGCAATTTGCACTGGAAGTCGATGGCGTTGAATACAAGCGTCTGGAGGTCTCCTCCCCCGGTATCGACCGTCCGCTGCGCAACGAGCAGGACTTTCTGCGCTTTGCCGGAGAGGTGATTGACATTACCCTCAAAAATCCTATGGGCGCTGCCGCCGCAGGTCAGGTCAGCGCCAATCGCAAAAAGTTTCGTGGCACGCTGGAGCGTACGGATGCCGGTGGCTGGCAAATCGTCTGGAGCGATGAGCCCGCGCCCAAGCCAGGGCAGCGGATCAGCAAAAAACGCGTGCCCGCGCCCTTGCAGGCCCTGGGATTCACACTGGACGAGCTGCGCGATGCGCGCTTGGCGCCTTTGGTGGATTTCAAAGGGCGCAGTGCAGGGGGTAATCCCACGCAAGGCTGATGGGCTAGTGGTGGTATGGGTGGCGCGGGCCGGGGTTGCCGGGCTGTTGGATGCAGGTGAAGGAAACAGGAGAGTCGTCGCATGAATCGCGAATTATTGATGTTGGTTGAGGCCATTTCGCGCGAAAAAAACGTCGAGCGCGATGTGGTGCTCGGTGCCGTGGAATTGGCGCTGGCCCAGGCCACCAAAAAGCTGTATGAAGGCGATGTGGATATTCGCGTGGCGGTGGACCGCGACAGCGGCCACTACGAAACCTTCCGCCGCTGGCTGGTGGTGCCTGACGATGCCGGGCTGCAAAACCCCGAAGCTGAAGAGCTGCTCATGGATGCCCAAGAGCGCGTGCCCGGCATTGCTGTGGGCGAATACATCGAAGAAGCCATTGAGTCGGTGCCGATTGGCCGCATCGGCGCCATGGCAGCCAAGCAGGTTATCTTGCAAAAAATTCGCGACGCTGAGCGCGAGATGCTGCTCAACGACTTCATGTCGCGTGGCGAGAAAATCTTCACCGGCACCGTCAAGCGCATGGACAAGGGCGATTTGATCGTCGAGTCTGGCCGCGTGGAAGGCCGCCTGCGCCGCAGCGAAATGATCCCCAAAGAGAACCTGCGCAGTGGTGACCGTGTGCGCGCCATGATCATGGAAGTGGATCTGACGCTGCGCGGCGCACCCATTGTGCTGTCGCGCTCGGCGCCGGAGTTCATGGTGGAACTGTTCCGCCATGAAGTGCCTGAAATTGAACAAGGCCTGCTCGAAATCAAGAGCTGCGCTCGCGACCCTGGCAGCCGTGCCAAGATTGCAGTGCTCTCGCACGACCGCCGTGTCGATCCTATCGGTACCTGCGTGGGCGTGCGCGGTACGCGTGTCAACGCTGTCACCAACGAGCTCGCTGGCGAGCGCGTGGACATCGTACTGTGGTCGGAAGACCCGGCACAGTTTGTGATTGGTGCCCTGGCGCCGGCCAACGTGCAGTCCATCGTCGTCGATGAAGAAAAGCACGCCATGGATGTGGTGGTTGACGAGGAAAACCTCGCCATCGCCATTGGCCGTGGCGGCCAGAACGTGCGCCTGGCCTCTGACCTGACAGGTTGGAAAATCAACATCATGGATGCTGCCGAATCGGCGCAAAAACAGGCCAACGAGACCGATACGGCCCGTCGCCTGTTCATGGAAAAACTCGATGTGGACCAGGAAATGGCCGACATCCTCATTGCCGAAGGCTTTGAGAGTCTGGAAGAAGTGGCCTACGTGCCGCTGCAAGAGATGCTCGACATCGAGAGTTTTGACGAAGACACCGTGAACGAACTGCGGGCGCGGGCCAAGGATGCCATGCTGACCATGGAGATCGCACGCGAAGAAAGCGTGGAAAGCGTGTCGCAAGAGTTGCGTGACCTGGAAGGTTTGACCCCCGAGCTGATTGCCAAGCTGGCTGAGGGTGGCATCCATACACGCGACGACCTGGCCGATTTGGCCATCGATGAACTGACCGATCTGACCGGCCAGTCCGAAGAAGAAGCCAAAGCCTTGATTTTGAAGGCACGCGAACATTGGTTCGCGGGGCAAGAGTAAAGGTCAGGGAGGCACGAACCACATATGTCCAGTACCACTGTCGCCGAGTTTGCTAGCGAACTCAAAAAATCCCCCGAAACCCTGCTTGAGCAACTCAAGTCGGCCGGTGTTTCCAAGGCAGCGCCCTCCGATGCGCTGACCGAATCTGACAAGCAAAAACTGCTTGCCCACTTGCAGGCCAGCCACGGCGTGGCCGCAGCAGACCGCAAGAAGATCACGCTGGTCACTCGTTCGACCAGCGAGATCAAACAAGCCGATGCCTCGGGCAAGGCACGCACCATCCAGGTGGAAGTGCGCAAGAAACGCACTTTCATCAAGCGCGAGGAGGGCGCGGAAGCCCCTGCTGAGGATGCGGCCCCTGAAGCGGCGGCACCACAGGCAGCCCCTGCGCAGGCAGAAAACCCTGAACTGGTGCGTCGCGAGGAAGAAGCACGCCGCCAGGCAGAGCTGATCCGCCGCCAGGAAACCGAGTTGGCAGAAAAGCGCCGCGAGCGCGAAATCCGCGAGCAGCGTGAGCGTGAAGCTGCTGAGCGCGCCGCTGCCTACGCTGCCCAGGAAGCAGAAAAGAAGGCCCAAGCCTCTGCTGTGAAGCAGGAAGCCTCCCGCGAGCAAGCGGCCGAGGCCGCTGCGCGTGCCGCTGCCCAGGCCGAAGCGCGTGCCAAAGCCGAGGCTGAATCCCGTGCCCGTGCACAAGAGGAAGCGGCCCGTGCCAACGACCTCGGCGAGCGCCGTCGCAAGGCCGAGGCCGAGGCCGCTGCCATTCGCTCCATGATGTCTGCGCCTGCCAAAGTGCTGGTGGCCAAGAAGCCCGAAGAGCCCAAACCAGCGCCCAAGCCCGCCGCCGATGCCAAGAAGGGCACCTTGCACAAACCCGCTGTTGCTCCTGGCGCTTCTGCGCGTCCCGGCAGCGCGCCAGCAGCACCAGCCGCTGGTGCAGGTAAGGAAGTCAAATCCGCCAAGCTCTCGTCCAGCTGGGCTGGCGATGCTGCCAAGAAAAAAGAAATCAAGACCCGGGGCGACAGCACCGGTGGTGCAGGCCGTGGTGGCTGGCGCGGTGGTCCCAAGGGCGGCAGTGGCCGCCGTGGTAACGACCGCAATGACCGTGGTGGCGATCACCATGGCCACGCCGCACCCGTTGAGGCACGCATCATTGAAGTGCATGTGCCCGAAACCATCACCGTGGCCGAACTGGCGCACAAGATGTCGATCAAGGCGTCTGAAGTCATCAAGGCGCTGATGAAGATGGGCCAGATGGTCACCATCAACCAGCCGTTGGACCAAGACACCGCGATGATCATCGTGGAAGAGATGGGCCACAAGGCTGTGGTGGCGGCGCTGGACGATCCAGAAGCGTTCACGCAAGACGACGCAGCGCAGCAAGATGCTCCACTGATGCCGCGCGCTCCGGTGGTGACCGTGATGGGCCACGTGGACCACGGCAAAACCTCGCTGCTGGACTACATCCGCCGCACCAAGGTGGCGACGGGCGAAGCCGGTGGCATTACCCAGCATATTGGCGCTTACCACGTCGAAACCCCGCGCGGCATGGTGTCGTTCCTTGATACCCCGGGTCACGAGGCTTTCACGGCCATGCGTGCCCGTGGTGCCCAGGCCACCGACATCGTGATTCTGGTGGTGGCAGCCGACGATGGCGTCATGCCCCAGACCAAGGAAGCCATCAAGCACGCCAAGGCGGCCGGTGTTCCTATCGTGGTGGCCATCACCAAGTCCGACAAGCCCGATGCCAACCCCGACCGCGTCAAGCAAGAGCTGGTGGTGGAAGAGGTGGTGCCTGAGGAGTACGGTGGCGAGTCGCCTTTCGTGCCCGTGTCTTCCAAGACCGGCATGGGTATCGACGAGTTGCTGGAACAGGTGCTGCTGCAGGCAGAAGTGCTTGAACTCAAGGCCCCGGTCGAATCCATGGCCAAGGGCCTGGTCATCGAAGCCAAACTCGACAAGGGCCGTGGTCCGGTCGCTACGGTGCTGGTGCAATCGGGCACGCTCAAGGTGGGCGATGTGGTGCTGGCTGGCCAGACCTTTGGCCGCGTGCGTGCCATGCTGGACGAAAACGGCAAGACGGCCAAGACCGCAGGCCCTTCCATTCCCGTCGAAATCCAGGGCCTGACCGAAGTGCCCCAGGCGGGCGATGAGTTCATGGTGCTGTCCGACGAGCGCCGTGCGCGCGAAATCGCAACCTACCGCGCTGGCAAGTTCCGCAACACCAAGCTGGCCAAGCAACAAGCGGCCAAGCTGGAAAACATGTTTGCCGACATGACGGCGGGCGAAGTGAAAATGCTGCCCATCATCGTCAAGGCCGACGTGCAGGGTTCGCAAGAAGCGCTGTCGCAGTCGCTGCTCAAGCTCTCGACCGACGAGGTCAAGGTGCAGCTGGTGTATACGGGTGTGGGTGGCATCAGCGAGTCCGACATCAACCTGGCGATCGCCTCCAAGGCCATCGTCATCGGCTTCAACGTGCGGGCTGACGCCGGTGCGCGCAAGCTGGCCGAGAGCAATGGCGTCGATCTGCACTACTACAGCATCATTTACGACGCTGTGGATGAGCTGAAAGTGGCCATGTCCGGCATGCTGGCCCCCGAGCAGCGCGAAGAGATTCTCGGCACCGCCGAAATCCGCACGGTGTTCGTGGCTTCCAAGATCGGTACGGTGGCGGGCTCCTACATCACCTCCGGGATGGTGCACCGCAACGCCAAGTTCCGCCTGCTGCGCGACAACGTGGTGGTGTACACGGGCGACATCGACTCGCTCAAGCGCCTCAAGGACGATGTGCGCGAGGTCAAGGAAGGCTTCGAGTGCGGTATCAAGCTCAAGAACTACAACGACATCAAAGAAGGTGATCAGCTGGAGTTCTTCGAGATCAAGGAAATCGCGCGGACGCTGTAAGCCATGGCTGCCAAAAAGTCCACGACCCCCAACCGCGCCTTCAAGGTGTCTGACCAGATCCAGCGCGATCTGTCGGAGCTGATCGCGCGCGAGTTGAAAGACCCGCGCGTGGGCATGGTGACGCTGCAAGGCGTGGAGGTCACACCCGACTACGCCCATGCCAAGGTGTTCTTCAGCCTGCTGACGGGGGACCCGCAGCAGACGCAGGACGCCTTGAACCAAGCCGCAGGCTTTCTGCGCAACGGCCTGTTCAAGCGCCTGCACATCCACACCGTGCCCACGCTGCACTTTGTCTACGACCGCACCACCGAGCGGGCTGCTGACATGAACGCCTTGATTGCCAAGGCGGTTTCTTCCCGCGCCAAAGAGGATTGAGGCATGAACGCGCCACGCACGAGGGTGCAGCGGCGCCCTGTGCATGGGGTGTTGCTGCTCGACAAGCCGCTGGGTTTCTCCAGCAACGATGCCTTGCAAAAGGCCAAGTGGCTGCTGCGCGCTGAAAAAGCGGGCCATACCGGCACGCTGGATCCACTGGCCACGGGCGTGTTGCCCCTGTGCTTTGGTGCGGCCACCAAGTTCAGCCAGTTGCAGCTCGATGCCCCCAAAACCTACGAAGCCATCGCCCGCCTGGGCGTGACCACGACCACCGGCGATGCCGAAGGCGAAGTGCTGCGTGAATGCGCCGTTACCGCCGATATGCTCACGCCCGAGCGCCTGGCGCAGGTGCAGCAGCAATTTACCGGCGCCATTCGCCAGGTGCCGCCGATGTACAGCGCTTTGAAAAAAGACGGCAAGGCGCTGTACGAATATGCCCGCGCGGGAGTGGAAGTCGAACGTGCTGCGCGGGATATTCAGATTTATCAGTTAAATGTGGCTCCAGCCCTTACAGGGCAAGCGCAGCCAGCTATCAAAATCATAGTTACATGCAGCAAAGGCACGTATATCCGCACGCTCGGCGAAGACATCGGAGCGGCACTCGGGTGTGGCGCCCACCTGACCTTTTTGCGCCGCATTGACACCGGTGGCCTGGGAATTGACCGCTGCGTCACCCTGGCCGATCTGGAGGCCATGGACGAGGCCCAGCGCCTGGCCTGCCTGCAGCCACCCGAGGCGCTGCTGGCCGATCATCTGCACGTCACATTGGGCGCCGAAGATGCAGCGCGCTTTCTGTCGGGCGTGCGCCGCCGGGGCGCCTGGCCCGACGCCAAGGCTGTGGCCGTGTTTGGACAATCGCCGCGTGCGCTGCTGGGCGTGGCCCATGTGGCCGCTGGCGAGCTGATTCCCGACCGGCTGCTCAGTCCCCTTGAAATTCAACAAATCCTGCAAAGTCAGCCGGGCGCATCCGCCGCCGGCATTTTGGAAACACCATGAGCACACAAATTCGCAATATCGCCATCATCGCCCACGTGGACCACGGCAAAACCACCATGGTGGACCAGCTGCTGCGCCAGTCCGGCACCTTCGCCGAGCACGAAAAAGTGGTCGATACCGTGATGGACAACAACGCCATCGAACGCGAGCGCGGCATCACCATCCTGGCCAAGAACTGCGCCGTGAGCTGGGAAGGCACGCACATCAACATCCTCGACACGCCCGGCCACGCGGACTTTGGCGGTGAAGTCGAGCGCGCCCTGTCCATGGTGGACGGTGTGGTGCTGCTGATCGACGCGCAAGAAGGCCCCATGCCGCAAACGCGCTTTGTGACCAAGAAGGCGCTGGCCCTGGGCCTCAAGCCCATCGTTGTCGTGAACAAAGTGGACAAGCCCGGTGCGCGCCCCGACTACGTGGTCAACGCCGCGTTTGATCTGTTCGACAAGCTGGGCGCTACCGACGAGCAGCTCGATTTCCCCGTGGTCTACGCCTCGGGCATCAACGGCTGGTCGGCGCTGGAAGAGGGCGAGCCCGGTGAACAGTGGGGCCCCGATATGTCGGCCCTGTTCAACACCATCCTGAAGCACGTGCCCACGCAAAAGGGCGACCCGACTGCTCCGCTGCAAGTGCAGATTTCTGCGCTGGACTTTTCCACCTTCGTGGGCCGCATCGGCGTGGGCCGCGTCAGCCAGGGCACCATCAAGCCCAACATGGATGTGCTGGTGATGGAAGGCCCTGACGGCAAGAGCTACAAAGGCCGCATTAACCAGGTGCTGACCTTCCAGGGCCTGGACCGCGTGCAGGTCGCGGAAGCGGGCCCCGGTGAAATCGTGCTGGTCAACGGCATTGCCGACCTGGGCATTGGCGTGACCCTCACTGACATCGCCAGCCCCGCGCCGCTGCCCATGCTCAAGGTGGACGAGCCCACGCTGACCATGAACTTCTGCGTCAACACCAGCCCGCTGGCGGGCCGCGAAGGCAAGTTCGTGACCAGCCGCCAGATCTGGGACCGCCTGCAAAAAGAACTGCAACGCAACGTGGCCCTGCGCGTCAAGGAAACCGACGAAGACGGCATTTTTGAAGTCTCGGGCCGGGGCGAACTGCACTTGACCATCTTGCTGGAAGAAATGCGCCGCGAAGGCTATGAGCTGGCCGTGTCCAAGCCGCGCGTGGTGTTCAAGGACATTGACGGCGTCAAGCACGAGCCTATCGAGCTGGTCACTGCCGACATCGAAGAAGGCCACCAGGGCGGCGTGATGCAGGCGCTGGGCGAGCGCAAGGGCGAGCTGGTCAACATGGAACCCGATGGCCGTGGCCGTGTGCGCCTGGAGTACCGCATTCCGGCCCGTGGCCTGATTGGCTTTACCAATGAATTTTTGAACCTGACACGTGGTTCGGGCCTGATCAGCAACATCTTTGACAGCTACGAGCCGCACAAGGGCGACATCGGTGGCCGCAAGAACGGTGTGCTCATCTCCATGGACGAAGGCGAAATCTTCACCTACGCCCTGGGCAAGCTCGACGACCGGGGTCGCATGTTCGTCAAGGCCAACGATCCGGTGTACGAAGGCATGATCGTCGGCATCCACAGCCGCGACAACGACCTGGTGGTCAACGCCACGCGCACCAAGCAGCTGACCAACTTCCGCGTTTCGGGCAAGGAAGACGCGATCAAGATCACGCCTCCGATCGATCTGACGCTGGAATACGGCGTGGAATTCATCGAGGACGACGAGCTGGTCGAAATCACGCCCAAGTCGATTCGCCTGCGCAAGCGCCACCTGAAAGAAAGCGACCGCAAGCGCGCTGGCCGTTGATTTGTGGCCTCTGCCCGGCACCTGGTGCCGGCGCATACGGAACAAGCCACCGCTGCTGCGGTGGCTTTTTTTGGGCGGTGCAGCGTCAGGGCGGCATACCGTCACCTATTCCAACCCCGATGGCGCAATCGGTGCTGCGCCATATCGGACAATGTGCGCTTTTTGTTGCCAATCAACCAGAAGGGAAAAGCAATGACGGAGACAGTGTCTGAGGTGTTGAGTGAAGTGCGCGGCCAGGTGGGCTTGATTACGTTGAACCGGCCCCGCGCGCTCAATGCGCTCTCGCTGGGCATGGTGCGTGATCTGATGGCCGTGTTGCTGGCCTGGAAAGATGACGACAAGGTGTTGGCGGTGGCCATTCGTGGCAGCAACAAGGAAGGCCCGTTTGGCGCCTTCTGCGCGGGCGGCGACATCCGCTTTCTGCACCAGGCCGGTAGCGTGGGCAACCCCGAGATTGAGGACTTCTTTACCGAGGAATATGCCCTCAACCACCTGATCCACAGCTACCCCAAGCCGTACATCGCCTTCATGGATGGCATCGTCATGGGCGGCGGCATGGGCATCAGCCAGGGGGCGGCGCTGCGCATCGTCACCGAGCGCACCAAGATGGCCATGCCCGAGACGGCGATTGGCCTGTTCCCCGACGTGGGCGGGGGCTACTTTTTGAGCCGCTGCCCGGGCCGCACGGGCGAGTGGCTGGCCCTGACCGGCGAGACCATCGGTGCTGGAGATGCCATCGCCTTGAATCTGGCCGATGGCTTTTTGGCCGCTGACCAGCAAGCCCGTGTCTGGGAGGCGCTGGGTGCGCAATCGTTTGCCGATAGCGCGGCCATCAAGGTGTTTGTTGCTTCTCAATTGATAGCTGCTAGCGCCCATCTGGCAAGCGCTAGAGCCGAAATTGACCAATATTTTGCGCTGGACAGCGTGCCTGCCATCGTCGCCGCGCTGGAGGCCGCTGACAGCGACTGGGCCCGGGCTACCGCCGCCCTGCTGCGCAAGCGCTCGCCGCTGATGCTGCATGTGGTGCTGGAGCAGGTGCGCCGCGCCCGGGCCATGGACTTGGCCGATGACCTGCGCATGGAGCGCGACCTGGTGCGCCACTGCTTTTACCTGCGCCCCGGCCAGAGCGAAACGCTGGAAGGCATCCGTGCGCTGGCCGTGGACAAAGACCACACCCCCCGCTGGAACCCTGAGCGCATCGAGGACGTATCGCCGCAGCTGGTGCAATCGTTCTTTGCCAGCCCTTGGCCTGCGCACGCCCACCCGCTGGCCGCGCTGCGCTGAAAAAGCGCTCTGGCGGTATCGACTGAACCGGCCACAGGGCGGCGCACCGCCCGGTGGCCGGTGCGCACTTCAGGGTTTGGCGACGTGCCAGACCTGGTTGATGCCATCGCCCAGCATGTCGCCGGGCTTGGTGTCCTTGGCCCAGTAATAAAGCGGTTTGCCTTTATAGGCCAGTTGCTGCGTGCCGTCGTCGCGGGCGACCAGGCTGTAGTCGCTGGCCGCAGGTGCAGCGCTGGCGCTGAGGGGCGGCCAGTTGACAGCACAAGGGCCATTGCAGGCAGATTTGCCGCTGCCCGCTGTGTCGCGGTCAAAGGTGTACAGCGTCATGCCATTGGGCCCGGTGAGCACGCCGTTGACGACCTGTAGCGGTTGGGCATGCAGCATGGCGCCACAGCCTGCCAGTGCAACGCCGACGATCAGAGAAGACAGGGTTTTCATGGAGCACCTCATAAAGAAATTGCACACATGGCGGAGCTGCCACTATGCGCCTTTATGGATACTTTTGCTGGCTAAAAATCAGCGGCTGCGGTTTTTCATGGCGCGCTCGACTTCGCGCTTGCCTTCGCGGTCTTTGATGGTGTCGCGCTTGTCGTGTTCGGCCTTGCCCTTGGCCAGGGCGATCTCACATTTCACGCGGCCATCTTTCCAGTGCAGGTTCAAGGGCACCAGCGTGTAGCCTTTTTGCTCTACCTTGATGATCAGCCGTTTGATTTCTTCTTTGTGCAACAGCAGCTTTTTGGTGCGCACGGAATCGGGGTTGACGTGGGTGGAGGCGGTTTTGAGTGGGTTGATCTGGCAGCCGATCAGGTACAGCTCGCCATCGCGCACCACCACGTAGCCATCGGTCAGTTGCACTTTGCCTTCGCGCAGGGCCTTGACCTCCCAGCCTTCCAGCACCATGCCGGCCTCGTAGCGTTCTTCAAAGAAATAGTTGTATGCCGCTTTTTTGTTGTCGGCAATGCGGGAGGAGGTTTGGGGTTTCTTGGCCATCGGAAATAGATGCGGCGCCAACCGGGAGATAAAAGGCCTCCCTACAATTGCAGCTGTCGCGCGTTCGCGATTCTAGTTTCGTTCAGCCGCCATGGCTGCTTTGCCTGGCGCAGCCACATCGCTTCGCGCACCTCCCCATGAAAAACGTCAGCAAGTCCGTATTGATCTGGTATAGCCCCGAAGAAATGTTTTCCCTGGTGACCGGGGTGGAGCAGTACCCGCAGTTTCTGCCCTGGTGTGATCGTGCCCGCGTGTTGGAACAAGACGGTCTGGGCATGCTGGCCGAGGTGGGCATTGCGCTGAGCGGTATCCGCCAGACTTTTGTCACCCGCAATGTCCATGAGCAGGGGCGGCGGGTGCGTATGCAGTTGGTGAAGGGGCCGTTTTCACGGTTGGACGGCGACTGGCACTTTCACACAGTCGGTGATGGCACCCAGCGCGCCTCCCGGGTGGAGTTGCAGCTCAATTACGGCTTTGCCAATGCCGCGCTGGCCGCGCTGGTGGGGCCGGTGTTTGACCGCATTGCCGCCACCATGGTCGATGCCTTTGTCAAGCGTGCCGAGCAAGTGTATGGATAACGCGGCCCCTGGAGCAGTGCTGCACGTGGTGGTGGCTGCATCGCCACAAGCAGGTCAGGTGCTGGAGCAATTGTTGCGCCTGCCTCTGGGGGCTACGGTGGCTGATGCCGTACAGGCCAGCGGTTGGGCGCCTGGCGGAGTGCCATCGCCGCAGTGGGTCGCGTGCGGTGTCTGGGGGAGGGTGGTGGCCCCGCAGCAGCAACTGCGCGACCAAGACCGGGTGGAGCTGTACCGGCCTTTGAGTGTGGATCCCAAAGTAGCCCGGCGCGAACGCTTTGCACGCCAGGGTGCACGTGCCGCAGGTTTGTTTGCGCGCCAGCGTGCGATCGTTCCCCGCAGTGATTGAGGGGTGTGGCCGCTCAGCGCTTGCAGTCTGCGTTGATGATGTCCTGAATGCGCCGTAGCTCTGCGGCGCGGGCGGCGTCGTCCAGAAATACGCGCTCGCCCTGGGCATTGGTTTGCCGGATGGGTGTTCCTGACTCGAACGTGGCCTGGGCGTTGCGCGCACGTGTGCAGTTGTCTGCCCGTTGCTTGGCGATTTTGTCTTCTTCGGCTTTTTGCTTGGCCGCTTCTGCCGCCTCTGCGCGGGCTTTTCTTTCTTCCAGCTCTTTGTCTTTGGCGGTGGCGCGTGGTGTGCTGGCTGCAGCAGTGGGCGCAGCAGTGGGTGCGTTGGCGTTTGCTGGGGTCTCTGCGGCGGGCGTTGGGCTGCTCGGGGGTTTGCCGTGGTAGCCGGGCTGCTTCAGGATGTTTTTCTCTGGCACGTCATGCGGCGGTGCACGGTCACTGAAGACCTTGCGGCCATCCTTGTCTACCCACTGCCATTGGGCCCAGGCAAGCGATGGCAGGGCACATACCAAAGCCAGCAAAAGGGTGTGGTGCTTTTTCATCGCCGCGAGTGTAGCTGCGTGGTTTGCCGCAGGCAAAGGTGTGGCGGCAGGTACAATCGTTTTTTTGGAGCTTTCTCATGCGCCTTCTTGGAAAAGCACTCACCTTCGACGATGTGTTGTTGGTGCCAGCGTTCTCCCAGGTCCTTCCCAAGGACACGTCCCTTGCGACCCGTTTTTCTCGCAACATCCAACTGAATCTGCCCCTGGTGTCTGCTGCCATGGACACCGTCACTGAGGCGCGCCTGGCCATTGCCATCGCCCAAGAGGGCGGTATCGGTATCGTGCACAAAAACCTCACGGCACAAGAACAGGCGGCCCAGGTGGCCCGCGTCAAACGCTACGAGTCCGGTGTGGTGCGCGATCCGGTGGTCATCACCCCCGAGCACACCGTGTTGCAGGTGCTGCAACTGTCCGAACAACTGGGCATTTCTGGTTTTCCGGTGTGCGACGGTGGCAAGGTGGTCGGTATCGTCACCGGGCGCGATTTGCGCTTTGAAACCCGCTACGACGTCAAGGTTCACCAGATCATGACGCCCCGCGAAAAGCTCATCACCGTCAATGAAAAAGAGGGTACCTCACCCGCTGCTGCCAAGGCCCTGCTGAACAAGCACAAGCTGGAGCGCATCCTGGTGGTTAACGATGCCTTTGAGCTCAAGGGCCTGATTACCGTCAAAGACATCACCAAGCAGACCAGCTTCCCCAACGCCGCCCGCGACGCCTCGGGTTGCCTGCGCGTGGGCGCTGCTGTGGGTGTAGGTGAAGGCACTGAAGAGCGCGTAGAGGCACTGGTCAAGGCCGGTGTCGATGCCATCGTGGTCGATACCGCCCACGGCCACAGCAAAGGCGTGATCGAGCGCGTGCGCTGGGTCAAGAAAAACTACCCGCAGATTGATGTGGTGGGCGGCAACATCGCCACGGGTGCAGCGGCGCTGGCGCTGGTCGAGGCCGGTGCCGATGCTGTCAAGGTGGGCATTGGCCCCGGTTCCATCTGCACTACGCGCATCGTGGCGGGCGTAGGTGTGCCGCAAATCATGGCCATTGACAGCGTGGCCACGGCCCTGCAAGGCACGGGCGTGCCGTTGATTGCCGACGGTGGCGTGCGCTACAGCGGCGACATTGCCAAGGCGTTGGCCGCCGGTGCCAGCACCATCATGATGGGTGGCATGTTTGCGGGCACCGAAGAGGCGCCCGGTGAAGTGATCCTCTTCCAGGGCCGTTCTTACAAGAGCTACCGTGGCATGGGCAGCATTGGCGCCATGCAGCAAGGCAGCGCTGACCGCTACTTCCAGGAATCGAGCACCGGCAACCCGAACGCCGACAAGCTGGTGCCCGAAGGGATTGAAGGCCGCGTGCCTTACAAGGGCTCCATGGTTTCCATCGTGTACCAGATGGCTGGTGGTGTGCGCGCTGCCATGGGTTACTGCGGCTGTGCCACCATCCAGGAGATGAACGAGAAGGCTGAGTTCGTCGAAATCACCACCGCCGGTATCCGTGAGTCGCACGTTCACGACGTGCAAATCACCAAAGAAGCGCCCAACTACCGCGCCGACTGATCGTTTTTTTGTGCCCCCACAGGCCCGAACCCACGCAGCGCGGTGTTCGGGCTTTTTCTTTTTACTGCCATGCAACACTCCAAAATCCTCATCCTCGACTTTGGCTCCCAGGTCACGCAACTGATTGCCCGCCGGGTGCGCGAAGCCCATGTGTTTTGCGAAGTCCACCCCTGCGATGTGTCTGATGACTGGGTGCGCGCCTATGCCCAGGATGGCACGCTCAAGGGCGTGATTCTGTCTGGCAGCCATGCCAGCGTGTATGAGGAAACCACCGACCGCGCCCCGCAAGCCGTATTCGAGCTGGGTGTGCCGGTGCTGGGCATTTGCTATGGCATGCAAACCATGGCGCAGCAGCTGGGTGGCAAGGTCGAAGGCGGGCACACCCGCGAGTTTGGCTACGCCGAAGTGCGCGCCCATGGCCACACCGCGTTGCTCAAAGACATTGCCGACTTCACTACGCCCGAGGGGCACGGCATGCTCAAGGTCTGGATGAGCCACGGCGACAAAGTCACCGAGCTGCCCCCCGGCTTCAAGCTGATGGCCAGCACACCCAGCTGTCCCATCGCCGGTATGGCCGACGAGGCGCGCCACTACTACGCCGTGCAGTTCCACCCCGAAGTCACGCACACTGTGCAGGGCCAGGCGCTGTTGAACCGTTTTGTGCTCGATATTTGCCAGGCCCGCCCCGACTGGATCATGGGTGACTACATCGCCGAAGCCGTGGCCAAAATCCGTGAGCAAGTCGGTGATGAAGAGGTCATTCTGGGTCTGTCGGGCGGCGTCGATTCGTCTGTGGCCGCAGCACTGATCCACCGCGCTATTGGCGACCAGCTTACCTGCGTGTTTGTCGATCACGGCCTGTTGCGCCTGAACGAAGGCGACATGGTGATGGAGATGTTTGCTGGCAAGCTGCACGCCAAGGTCATCCGCGTGGATGCCAGTGACCTGTTCCTGGGCAAACTGGCCGGGGTCAGCGAGCCTGAGGCCAAGCGCAAAATCATCGGCGGCCTGTTTGTCGATGTGTTCAAGGCCGAGGCTGCCAAGCTCAAGGCCGGTGGTGCAGGCCACAAGGGCGCCACCTTCCTGGCGCAAGGCACGATTTACCCCGATGTGATCGAGTCGGGCGGTGCCAAGAGCAAAAAAGCCGTCACCATCAAGAGCCACCACAACGTCGGCGGCCTGCCCGAGCAACTGGGCCTCAAATTGCTGGAGCCGCTGCGCGAATTGTTCAAGGACGAAGTGCGCGAACTGGGCGTAGCGCTGGGATTGCCGCATGCCATGGTGTACCGCCACCCCTTCCCCGGCCCCGGCCTGGGCGTGCGCATCCTGGGTGAGGTCAAGAAGGAATACGCCGACCTGCTGCGCCGCGCCGACGCCATCTTTATCGAAGAGCTGCACAACTTCACCGACGCAGCCACCGGCAAAACCTGGTACGACCTCACCAGCCAGGCGTTCACGGTGTTTTTGCCCGTGAAAAGCGTGGGTGTGATGGGCGATGGTCGCACCTACGACTACGTGGTGGCCCTGCGCGCCGTGCAAACCTCTGACTTCATGACCGCCGACTGGGCCGAGCTGCCTTACGCGCTCTTGAAAAAAGTCTCGGGTCGCATCATCAATGAAGTGCGTGGCATCAACCGCGTGACTTACGACGTCAGCTCCAAGCCGCCAGCGACCATCGAGTGGGAATGATCCCGCCCCGCCACCGCCCGTAACGGGCCGGTGCCAGACATGCCTGCAAGCCCGCATCAATGCGGGCTTTTTACCGTGCCCAGCCGCTACCGCAGCGGCACCCTGGCTGGGCCAAAAATACTATTGTTTTAATAGCTTCTCACGCTTACTGGAAGAGCTCTGGAGCCTTATTTGGCTTGTATAGAATCAGCGCAACCTGCGCCCGTTCGAACAGGACTTACATGACTGACCACTCCCACCTGCACATCCACCACCACCGCCTGAGCGCCCCCATGCGCAGCGTGATCGAGCGCATGCACCGCGCTGGTGGCGCGCCCTTGCACACGCTCACGCCCACGCAGGCACGCGCCGCCTACGAGGCTGGCGCCGGTGTGCTGGAAGTGCCCAAGGCCGTGCTGGCGCGGGTAGAGGATTTGCACATTCCCGCACGCGATGGCTATGCCTTGCCCGCGCGCCTGTACGCGCCCACTACCGACACCGGCTTGCCGCTGCTGCTGTACCTGCACGGCGGCGGCTTCACCATTGGCAGCATCGCCACGCACGACGTGCTGTGCCGGGAGCTGGCGCGCCTCGCCGGCTGCATGGTGGTGTCGCTGGAATACCGGCTGGCGCCCGAGCACCGCTTTCCCACCGCAGTGCATGACAGCTGGGACGCGTTGCAATGGCTGGCCGCGCAGGCGCCGCAGCTGGGCGCCGACCCCGCCCAGCTGGCCGTGGGCGGCGACAGCGCAGGTGGCACGCTGGCGGCGGTGTGCGCCATCCTGGCCCGCGATGCTGGTTTGCCGCTGGCGCTGCAACTGCTGTTTTACCCCGGCTGCACGGCCCACCAGGACACGCCCTCGCACACCACCTACGCGCGCGGTCTGGTGCTGGAAGAACCCGCCATCAGCTGGTTTTTTGGCCACTACGCCACCACGCGCGCGCAGCGCGAGGACTGGCGCTTTGCCCCGTTGCTGGCCCCCGATGTGGATGGCGTGGCCCCCGCCTGGATCGGCCTGGCCGAGTGCGATCCGCTGGTGGACGAGGGCATCGACTACGCCGACAAACTGCGCCTGGCCGGTGTGCCCGTCGATCTGGAAATCTACCGGGGCGTAACGCACGAATTCATCAAAATGGGCCGCGCCATTGCCCAGGCGCGCACCGCCCACGCCCACGCCGCCGCCGCGCTGCGCCAGGCTTTTTCTCTGAAGGAGGCAAGCTGATGCAACGCCGTGACTTTCGCTGCATCCACCGCCTGCGCGTGCGCTGGGCCGAGGTGGACATGCAAAAAGTGGTCTTCAACGCCCACTACCTCGCCTACATCGACATTGCCATGATGGACTACTGGCGCGCGCTGGCGCTGCCCTACGAGTCTGGCATGGCGCTGCTGGGTGGCGAGATGTTTGTCAAAAAAGCCACCCTCGAATACCACGCCTCGGCGCGGCTGGATGATGTGCTCGATGTGGGCCTGCGCTGTCTGCGTGTGGGCAACTCCTCGGTGCTGCTGCAAGCGGGTATCTGGCGCGGCGATGTGCTGCTGGTCAGTGGCGAGCTGGTCTATGTGTTTGCCGATACGGCCACGCAAACGGCCCGCACCGTGCCGCCCGCGCTGCGCGCCATGTTCGAGGGCTTTGAGGCAGGTGCCGCCATGGCCGAAGTGCGCACGGGCGACTGGGCCACGCTGGCGCAGGACGCCATGCAGGTGCGCACGGCGGTGTTTGTGCAAGAGCAGGGCATCTCGCCCGACATCGAAATCGACGCCTTCGACGCTGTAGCGGTACACGCTGTTTTGTACAACCGCCTGGGCCAGAGCGTGGCCACGGGCCGCCTGCTGCCCGCCACCGAGGGCTCCGGGCGCGTAGGCCGCATGGCGGTGGCGCGGCCCTTGCGCAGTGCGCGCTGGGGTCGCCTGCTGCTCGATACCCTGATCGACGCCGCCCGCGCCCGGGGCGATGCCCGCATCGAACTGCATGCCCAGTGCAGTGCCCAGGCGTTTTACGCGCGCGCCGGGTTTGCCGTGTGCAGCGCACCGTTTGAAGAAGCGGGCATTGCGCACGTCAGCATGGAGCGCGCGCTGTAAGCCCGGCCCTGCATTGCGTGGCCCGTTGATGCTATGTTTTTAATAGCTGCTTGCGCTTACCAGGCGGGCGTTTGAGGCTATTTTGACCGTTATTTCAGGCGCCGGACTGTAGCGCCCAGCTGAAGCGGTTTTTGCCCGCCTTTTTGGCCGCGTACATGGCCGTATCGGCCTGTGCCAGCAAAGCGCCGGGTTCCTCGCCGTGGGCCGGAAACAGCGCGGCCCCCACGCTGGCCGAGATGTGGGCCGGGGTGCCGTCAATGTCAAATGGCTGCGCCAAGGCCGCGATGACGCGGTGCGCCAGCGCCTCGCAGTCAGAGGTGTGTGCCAGGCTGGCCAGCGCAATGCCGAACTCGTCGCCGCCCAGGCGCGCCACCGTGTCGCCCGCCCGGATGCAAGTCTCCAGGCGCCGCGCAGCCTGCCACAGCAACTGGTCGCCCGCCGCGTGGCCCCGGCTGTCGTTGACCCCCTTGAACCCGTCCAGATCCACAAACAGCACGGCCACCCGCTGCTGGTGTTGGCGTGCCTGCACCAGCAATTGCGAGAGCTGCTCCAAAAACATCACCCGGTTGGGCAGGTGGGTCAGCCCATCGTGCAGGGCGGCGTGGGACAAGCGCTCTTCCAGGTTTTTGCGCACCGTGATGTCTTGCGTGACGGCCACCAGGTACTCGGGCCGGCCCTGGGCGTCGGTGACGACGCTGAGTGCCTCGCACACCCACAGCACCGTGCCGTCTTTGCGCCGGTAGGGCTTTTCGATTTCGGGCGAGAGGGCGGGGGCCCTGTTGTGCAGTCGCTCGGTCAGAAACTGCTGCGCTTTGGCCTGGTGCTCGGTGTCGCACAGCTCCAGCACGTTCAGGGCGCGCAGCTCGTCCAGGGTGTAGCCCAGCATGTGGCAGAACTTGTCGTTGGCGCCCACGATGCGCCCGTCGGGGGCAATGTGCGTAATGCCCATGGCCGCCTGGCTGAAGGTGGCCCGAAACAGGGCTTCGCTGGCGTGCAGGGCCTCGGTGGCGGCGCGCTGGCGTGTGAGCATCAGTATCAACAGCCCGGCAATGGCCAGCAAGGCCGCCGTGGCCGCGCCCGTTACCCAGAGGTAGGCCGTGCGCCGCTGCTCCACCAGGGCCATGTCGGTGGCGTGGGGGGTGCCCACCGTGACTATCAGCGGGTAGCCCGCCACGCTGCGGTAGCTGATGGTGCGCGCCACTTGGTCGATGGCCTCGCCGCTGTCCACAAAAGCGCCTTCGTGGGCGGCGGGGTGGCGCTGGAACCAGGGCAGCTTGGCCGCATCCAGCCCGAAGCTGTTGCGGTTGCCCACGGTGCGGCTGCGCACCACGCTGTCCAGGCCGGTCAGCTCCAGCAGGCCCTGGGGCCCGAGGTCGGACTGGCGGTAAAAATCCGTGAAGTGCTGCGGGTTGACTGACAGCACCACCACTCCCGCAAAGCTGCCATCGGCCCGGGCGATGCGCAGCGACATCGGAATTTGCCAGGTGCCCGATACCCGCCCGAGCACGGGGGCACTCACATAGAGTGCATCTTTGGTGTTTTGCCGCTGTAGCTGGAAAAACGCCCGGTCTGCGTAGTTCACGCTGGGGATCATGTCGCTGCTGCTGGCGACGATTTTGCCGTTGGCATCGGCCACGTTGACGATGGTGAACAGCGCATCGCGGATGAGTTGCTGCTGTACCCAGCGGCGCAGGTCGATGGTGGTGCCGTGCAGCAGGTACTGGTCACGCACAAAGGCGGCTACCTGCTCGGCGGCCTTGAGGGTGCGAAAAATTTGCTGCTCAAACGCCACGGCCAGGTTGGCGTTGGATTTCATGGCCGCCGCTTGTGCCTGCTCGCGCTCCAGGGCGATGCGGTGCGCGGTGCCCAGCCAGATGACCGCAATGGCCAGGGCGCACACCAGGGCAATGACCAGGTTCAGCCGTGCTCCTGTGCGCCCGTGTCCCGTGGGGGTTTTGTACCCACCCCAGAGCGGATTGGTACCTGGCGGGGTGGGCGGCGAGGGCGGCATAAGGGGGGGAGGGTTTGTCAGAAATGCCCTCAAATGTAGGGCTTCAGAGGTCTTCGGCCAATGCGTAGGGCAGAGCGTCCAGCACCAGTGGCACGCCGGTGGCTGCGCCCACTTGCAAGCCGCCGTGTTCGGCTGCAGCGATGTGCAGCGACACGATGGCATCCCAGCCCCCCTCCGGCGCTCGGGCCACCTGCACTACGGTGCCGCAGGGCTGCTCCAGATCGGTGGCTGCAAACACTTCGGCGCCCACAGCCACTTCTTCCGGGGCGTGGGCGATGTAGGCGCGGCGCTTGATGGTGCCCCGGAACTGGCTGCGCGCCACCACTTCCTGGCCCGGATAGCAGCCTTTTTTGAAGTTGACGCCGCCCACCGATTCGTAATTGAGCATTTGCGGCACAAAGGCTTCGACCAGCGGCGCGCTCAGGGTGGCCACGCCGCTGCGCACCTCACCCCAGGCCCACAGGGCTGCATCGAGTGCCGGGCCTGGTGGCACCGGGCTGCCCTTTGGTGCAATCCACAGGCCGCGCGGCTGGCCCAGCGCGGGGTACAGGTGAACCAGGGTTTTGTCGTCCAAATCGGCTTTGACCCAAGCAGGCTGTGCGCTACCAGCTATCGAAACAAGAGCATCCCCAGCCAGGCCGTAGAGCGCGAATTCATCGGTGGCATCGGTCAGCTTGGCTTTGGCGCGCAGCACAAACATGGACAAGCGCTTGAGCGTGGCGGGCAGCAGATCGCGGCTGCACACCAGAAGCACCTCGGTAGAGCTGCGCTTGAAGCCGATAAAACTGGCCTGCATGCGGCCCTTGGCCGACAAAAAGGCGCACAGGCGCGCCTCGTGCAGACCCAGCAGGGAAAAGTCCTGCGTTAGCTGGCCGTGCAGAAATTTGGCGGCCTCTTCGCCTTGGGCGCGGATGACGCCCAGGTGCGTCAGGGGGGTGATTCCGTGGAGTAGGGTGGTCATGGGTGAATTATCATGCCCGGTTGTTTTTCTACGGGGTGCAAGGTTGTGGCGCGTTTGCTGACATGGATGCTGCTGATCGTGTGCGCCCTGGGCGGGGCCGCCGCGTGGTGGCTGCACCAGCCGCTGGCGCTGGCCCACGAACCGCTGGAGCTGGAGATCGAGCACGGCACCACGCCGCGCGGCGTGGCCCGCGCAGTGGTGGCCGCCGGGGTGCGGGTGGATGCGCAGCTGCTGTACGCGTGGTTTCGGGTGTCGGGGCAAGACCGGCAGATCAAGGCGGGCAATTACGAGATTACCGCTGGCACCACGCCTTACAGCCTGCTGCAAAAGCTGGCGCGCGGTGAAGAGTCGCTGCGCGCCCTGACCTTGGTGGAGGGCTGGAACTGGCGCCAGGTGCGCGCCGCACTGGCCCGCGAGGAAGCCCTGCAACCCGATAGCGCCGGACTGTCAGACGCCGCCCTTATGCAGCGCCTGGGCCGCGCGGGCGTGCCGCCTGAGGGCCGCTTCTTCCCCGACACCTACACCTACGCCAAAGGCTCCAGCGACCTGGCCGTGCTGCGCCGCGCCCTGCACGCCATGGACCGCCACCTCGAAGCCGCCTGGGCGCAGCGCGCCAGCGACAGCCCGCTCAAATCCCCCGAGCAGGCGCTGATTCTGGCCAGCATCGTTGAAAAAGAAACGGGCCGCGCCAGCGACCGCCCGATGATTGCCGGCGTCTTCAGCAACCGCCTGCGCATCGGCATGCTCTTGCAAACCGACCCCACGGTGATCTACGGCCTGGGCGACCAATTTGACGGCAACCTGCGCAAGCGCGATCTGCAAACCGACACCCCCTGGAACACCTACACCCGCGCTGGCCTGCCGCCCACGCCCATTGCCATGCCCGGCAAGGCCGCGCTGCTGGCCGCCGTGCAACCGCAGGCTACCAAGGCGCTGTACTTTGTGGCCAAAGGCGATGGCAGCAGCCATTTCAGCGCCTCGCTGGATGAGCACAACCGCGCCGTCAACCGTTACCAGCGTGGCCGATGAGTGCCACGCCCCCACTCCCCAATTGATCCATGGCGCCTGGTTTATTCATTACCTTTGAAGGCATAGACGGTGCGGGCAAGTCCTCGCACATTGCACCGCTGGCGGCCGCTTGGCGCGCGCAGGGGCGTTGCGTCACGCTCACCCGCGAGCCTGGCGGCACACCGCTGGCTGAAAAGCTGCGCGCCCTGTTGCTGCACGACGACATGGACGCCCTGACCGAGGCGCTGTTGGTGTTTGCCGCCCGGCGCGACCACCTGCGCTGCGTCATCGAGCCCGCCCTGGCGCGTGGTGACGTGGTGCTGTGCGACCGCTTCACCGACGCCACCTTCGCCTACCAGGGCGCCGGGCGTGGTTTTGATACGCAGGTGCTATCGTATTTGGAGCGTATAGCGCAGACTGGGCTTGCCCTGGAGCCAGATTTGATGCGAAATCCTGACCTCACCCTGTGGTTCGATCTGGCGCCCGATGTGGCCGCCGCCCGCCTGGCCGATGCGCGCAGCCCCGACCGTTTTGAGGCACTGGACACCGCTTTCTTCCACCGCGTAGCCCAGGGCTATGCTGCGCGCGCCGCCAGCGCCCCGCAGCGCTTTGCGCGCATTGATGCCGCCCAGCCGCAGGCCCAGGTCTGGCAGCAGCTGACGGCGGTGCTGGTGCAGCGCGGCTGGCTGGCCGATGGGGCAGGCGTGGTTCCTGCCATGTCCGTGCCCGGAGCCACGCTGTGAGCACCGAAGCAGCAGCGCCTGCGCTGGCGCCCTGGATCGCCGCGCAGCGCAATGCCCTGCTGGCCCAGCGCGGCCACGCCTGGCTTTTGCAAGGCCCCTCCGGACTGGGGCAATTTGCGCTGGCGCTGGAGCTGGTGCGCGCCTGGCTGTGTGAGGCCGCCACCGCGCACGGTGCCTGCGGCCACTGTGCCAGCTGCCACGCCATTGACGTACACACCCACGCCGACCTGTGCGTGCTCATGCCCGAGACCGAGCTGCTGGCGCGCGGCTGGCCCCTGCCCGAGAAAGCCCAGGCCGAGCTGGACGACAAAAAGCGCAAGCCCAGCCGCGAAATCCGCGTCGAAGCCATGCGCGATGCCGTCGAATTTGCCCAGCGCACCAGTGCGCGCGGGCGCGGCAAGGCCGTGCTGGTGTACCCCGCCGAGCAAATGAACACCATCACCGCCAACGCGCTGCTGAAAACGTTGGAAGAACCCCCCGGCGATGTGCGCTTTGTGCTGGCCAGCGAGGCCGCGCACCAGCTCTTGCCCACCATCCGAAGCCGCTGCCTGGGCCACACCATGGTCTGGCCCGAGCAGGGCGCCATGCTGCCCTGGCTGGCCGGGTGGGGGGTGGCGCCCGCCAGCGCCGATGCCTTGCTGCGCATGGCCGGTGGCCGCCCCGACGATGCCCTGGCCCTGAGCCGTGCAGGCCGCAGCCCCCAGGCGTGGGCGCAACTGCCCCGCGCGTTGCAGCGCGGCGACGCCAGCGCCCTGGCCGACTACACGCCCGCGCAGGCCATTGCTGCGCTGCAAAAGCTCTGCCACGACCTGCTGGCGCTGCGCGTGGGCGCGGCCCCGCGCTACTTTGCTGCTGCCGATTTGCCCGCACCGCCTGAGCTGGCGCCGCTGACGCGCTGGTCGCGCGCGCTGGCCACGGCGGTGCGCACGGCAGAGCACCCTTTCAATGCCGGTCTGATGCTGGAGGCGCTGGCAGCGCAGGCCAAAAACGCCCTACACTCGCGACCATCCACCGTTTGAGGCCCCCATGAGCAGCCCTTCCACCGCGCCCCGTCCCAGCGTCATGCAGCTGGCCA
Source organism: Simplicispira metamorpha (assembly GCF_004341365.1). Taxonomy (GTDB): domain Bacteria; phylum Pseudomonadota; class Gammaproteobacteria; order Burkholderiales; family Burkholderiaceae_C; genus Simplicispira; species Simplicispira metamorpha. Next base: position 41,845 of record NZ_SLXH01000015.1, read on the forward strand.
TCAAGGAAAAAGCGGCCTTGTACGCAGCGTATATCCCGTTTTTTGCCGAAGGCGGCATCTTTGTGCCCACGCCGCGCGAGTACAAGCTGGGCGACGATGTGTACGTGCTGCTCACCCTGCCCGAAGACACGCAGCGCTACCCGGTAGCGGGTCGTGTGGCCTGGGTGACGCCCGCGCGTGCTGGTGGCAACCGCACCCAGGGCGTGGGCATCCAGTTTCCCAAGGATGAGAAATCCCGCCAGCTCAAGCTCAAGATTGAGCAGCTCCTGGGCACCGCCCTGGGCTCCGACAAGCCCACGCAAACCATCTGAAGCGCCCACCCCGTGCCCGTGCCGACCCGCTGTGCGCCGGTCGGCATTTGTGTTTTGAGACTTCCACCATGTTTACCGACTCCCACTGCCACCTTACTTTTCCCGAGCTCTCCAGCCAGCTGGGCGCCATCCGCCAGGCCATGGCGCAGGCGCAGGTGGATCGCGCCCTGTGCATCTGCACCACCATCGAAGAGTTTGCCGACGTGCATGCGCTGGCCACGGCGCACGACAATTTCTGGTGTTCGGTGGGCGTACACCCCGATAACGAAGGCGTGTTCGAGCCCACCGAGCAAGACCTGCTGGCGCGCGCTGCCCTGCCGCGCGTGGTGGCCATTGGCGAAACGGGCCTCGATTACTACGGCATGGAAGATCGCAAAGGCGGCCGCAGCATTGCCGATCTGGAGTGGCAGCGCGCGCGCTTTCGCACCCACATCCGTGCGGCGCGCGCCTGTGCCAAACCGCTGGTGATCCACACCCGCAGCGCTTCCGACGATACGCTGGCCATCCTGCGCGAAGAGGGCGAGGATGGCGCTGGCAACCGTGCTGGCGGTGTCTTCCACTGCTTTACCGAGTCAGCGCAGGTGGCACGCGCGGCCCTGGATGCGGGCTACTACATCTCGTTTTCCGGGATCATTACCTTCAAAAGTGCGCAGGAGCTGCGTGATGTGGTCGCCTTTGTGCCGCTGGACCGCATGCTGATCGAAACCGACAGCCCCTACCTGGCGCCCGTGCCCTACCGGGGTAAAACCAACAGCCCGGCCTATGTGCCCTTTGTGGCGCAGCAAATCGCCAGCACGCGCGGCATCAGCGTCGAGGCTGTGGCCGAGGCCACCAGCCGCAACTTTTCCGATTTGTTCCAGGGGGTACAAGCATGAGCCTGCTACGGCGCCGATTTGTGGCCAGCCTGGCCGTCCCGGTGGCCGCGCTGGCGCTGGGCGCGCAGGCCGGTTCGTTCGATGACTTTTTCACGGCCATCCGGCGCGACGATGGCGCAGCCATCACGGCCCTGCTGCGCCGGGGCTTTGATCCCAATACGCGCGACGCCAACGGCCAGATCGGGCTGGTGCTGGCCTTGCAGCTGGGATCGCTCCAGGCCGCCCAGCCGCTGCTGGCTGCGCGCAACCTGGACGTGCAGGCCAAAAACCGTGCGGGCGAAACCGCGCTGATGATGGCCGCCCTCAAAGGCCACACCGCAGCAGTGCAGGCCCTGCTGGCGCGCGACGCCGATGTCAACCAGACCGGCTGGACGCCCCTGCATTACGCAGCCTCCGGCCCCCAGGCTGGGCAGGCCACCATCATTGCGCTGCTGTTGGAGCACCACGCCTACATCGACGCCGCATCGCCCAACGGCACCACACCGCTGATGATGGCTGCGCAGTACGGCGCAGCCGAAAGTGTGCAGCGCCTGCTCGACGAGGGCGCCGATCCGTCGCTGAAAAACCAGTTGGGCCTGACAGCGGTGGACTTTGCTTTGCGTGCCCAGCGCAAAGACCTGGCCGAGAAAATTGTGGCTGCCATCCGCCAGCGCCAGCCCAATCGGGGCAAGTGGTAGATTTTTTGCACGCAGCGTGGTGCCTTGCCCGGCGCTGATTACGGCTCCGTAGTGGCGCAGGTGGGCAGGGGTGCTGAGGGCGTGGGCGAGAAAAACACAACCTGGTCGCGCCCGGCCTTCTTGGCGTCGTAAAGGGCGGCGTCCGCTTGTTCAAACAGGGTTTGGGCCACTTCGGTGGCACTGAGCGGCCCCAGTGCGTTCTGGAGCGCTGTGGGTTGCGCCGCGCACGCCGTGGGCAGTGCAGGGTGGACGCAGGCCCCCCCGATGCTGACGGTGACGTGCTGGTGGCCCGGCGCTGCCAGGTGCTCGATGCGCAGGGCGCGCACTGCGTGGGTCATGCGCTGCGCCAAAGCCAAGGCCTGCGGTGCATCGGTGTTGGGCAGCAGCACGGCAAATTCTTCGCCGCCATAGCGCGCCACCAGATCGCCCTCACGCCCCACCGACGTGGCCAGCGCTTGCGCGACTTGTTGCAGGGTGTGGTCACCCGCCACATGGCCATAGTGGTCGTTGTAGGCCTTGAAGTGGTCCACATCCACCATCAGCAGCGACAGCGGTGTGCCGTTGCGCAGGGTGCGGTGCCACTCGCGGGCCACGGCTTCGTCCAGGGCCAGGCGGTTGGCTACATCGGTGAGTGGATCCAGGCGCACCTGGGCCTCCAGGGCGGCGCGGTAGTGGGTCAGCTCCTGCTCTGATTGCTTGCGCTCGGTGATGTCTTGCACCGTGCCCGTCATGCGCGTGGTGTGGTGCGGGGCAGTGTCTGTTTCGTATTCACACCACACCTGCACCCAGCGCATTTGTTGGTCATTGGCGCGGCGGATGCGGTACTGGAGTTGCAAAGCGGTGCGTTGTTGCAGGGATTGCTCGTGCGCGGCCAGCACTTGTTCGCGATCATCGCGGTGCAGCGTGCCCAGCCATTGGCGCCGCGTCATGCGCCCGTCGGGCCGCAGACCAAAAACCTGGCTGGCCATGCCTGACATCAGAAACTCTTTGCGTTCAGGCTCGTAAGCGAAATAACCAATGGCGGCAGCTTTTTGGCCGTTTTCGAGCCAGCGCATATTGCGCTCCAGCGCTACCTTCAGCGCCCGCTCGCGCCGCCGGGCGCGCCATTGCCAGTGGGCTGCCATCAAGCCCACCAGCAGCAGCGCCAGGGTCACGGGCAGGCTCAGGGCCAGCCATTCGCGGGTGCGCATCTCGCCAAAGGCTTCGGCCACATCCACCTTGGACACCACCAGCCAAGGCGAATCGGGCACGGTGCTGACCATGGAGAGCACTTCCTCGCCCCGGTAGTCGTGGCCGTAGAGAATGCCGCGCTCGCCGCTGGCTGCCTGTACGGCGGGGTTGTCTTTCTGGGTCAGGGGCAGCAGGTGCAGGGGCTGCGAGCCGTGGGGGTGGTGGCGCAGGGGGCTGAGGAATTCGACGGCATCCGCACTGCGTTGCACCAGGGCGGATTCGGCAGTCTTGCTCGGGGTGGGCCAGTATTCCAGCAAAGGGTAGAGCGTGGCGCGCACGTCACTGACCAGCCAGACTGCGCCCACTGGCTCCATTCCGTCAAACAAAGGGGCCAGCAGACCAAAGAACGGAAAAGCAAAAAAAGCGTCGCGGCGCGGCTCCAGCGGGATGGCCTGTGCCTGCGACAGCGCACGCTCCAGCGCCTGCATCTCCAGCGCGGGCAGCGTGCCTTGGGCACCTTCGCCGGGTGACAGGCGCAGGCGGCCCTGGGGGTCTACCAGGTACACGGCGCTGTAGCGGGCACGCTCTTGCAGAATGCGCAGCCGGTTCAGTACCGACAATGCCTGGGGCTCGGAGGGAGAGGCCAGCCAGCGGGCCACTGCCTGCGCGTAGGCCGTATCGTCAGACAGTGCCATGGCGTCTGACCAGCGCCGCTCGCGCCATTCAGAGACGCTTTTGGTTTGCAACTGGTTGATGGCCTGCAATTCCCATTCGGCCTGGTGGCGAAAGCGCTTTTCGCGCTCGTGGTAGATGGACTGGATGCTCCAGGCCACGCCGCCCATCACCAGCAGTGCCAGCAGTGGCAGCACCTTCCAGGCCATGGAAAGTGGCCGACGCGATAGCTCAGTCTTTGGCAAGGGCGCAAGCATGGTGTGGCAAAGATGGCAGGCCGTTGGTTGAGCGGTCTGGTGTGGCCAGACGGAGGCAGGCTGTAAGCCCACCGGAAAACAACTATGTCACACTTTGTTCCATTTCAGTCACCTCTGGGGTGTTCTGTCCAGAAGCGGCTTGGTCCGCAGTAAGCAAGGGGCATTACTGTGTCATTCATGCGCAAGTTCTTGGTTCGCTGCCTGGTTGCCATGGCCGTCTTTTGGCATGTGATGGTGCCGCTGGTCCAGGCACAGACAGCGCAGCACGGCGTGTCCATCAATATTTCCCTCGAACCCGATACCCTCGATCCGACGATGGCCGCTGCCGCCTCGATTGCGCAGGTGGTTCACACCACGGTGCTGGAGGGGCTGATGAAAATCGAGGAAAACGGCACCACCACACCGCTGCTGGCCGAATCCTGGAGCCAGGACCCCGATGGCAAGGCCTATACCTTCCGGTTGCGCAAAGGGGTGTACTTTCACGATGGAGCGCCCCTTGATGCTGCTGCCGTCAAGTTCTCGTTTGAGCGCGCCAAGGCACCGGGCTCTACCAACAAGGCGCGCAAGACGCTGTTTGACAACATCGTGCGCATCGACACCCCTGACCCGCACACCGTCATCCTGGTGCTGGCGCGCGCGGACACCAGTTTGCTGTTTCGTCTGGGTGAGAGCAGTGCGGTGGTGCTGCACCCTGGCAGCGTGGCCCAGGTAGCCACCCAGCCCGTGGGCACGGGGCCATACCGGTTTGGGCAATGGGTGCGGGGCAGGCACATCACCCTGGTCAAGTCCGATACCTACCGCGAGCCGAAAAAAGCGCGCATTCGCCAAGTCACTTTCCGCTTCATCCACGACCCGGTGGCCCAGGCGGCAGCAGTGCAGGCCGGTGAGATTGATCTGCTGTTCAACTTTGCCACCCACAACGTGAGGCGTTTTCAGGGCGACAGCCGCTACCACGTGCTGGTGGGCGCATCAGGGGGCAAGGGCATGCTGGCCTTCAACCACCGGCGCAAGCCCCTGGACGATGTGCGTGTGCGCCGTGCCATCACGCACGCCATTGACCGTGAGGCTTTCATCCGCGATGTACTCGAAGGCCGGGGCAAAGCCATTGGCAGCCATTTCGCGCCCACCGATGCGGGCTATGTGCATCTGGCGGGCCAGTACCCCTACGACCCCGAGCGCGCCCGGGCCTTGCTCAAAGAGGCGGGCGTGAAAATCCCGCTGCACCTGACGCTGAGTTTGCCGCCCACCCCGTATGCCCACATGGGCGGCCCGGTGGTGGCTGCCGATCTGGCCAAGGTGGGCATCGTGCTCCAGCTGGAAAAGCTGGAGTGGGCGCAATGGCTCTCGGGGCCATTCAAGGGGCAGTTTGACCTCACGCTCATCAACCATGTCGAGCCGCTGGACTACCAGATTTATACCGACCCGCAGTACTACTTTGGCTACGACAGCCCGTCTTTTCGCGATCTGGTCGAACGCCACGCCAACGCCAGCAATGCGCGTGAGCGCCAGATGCTTTTTGTGCAAATCCAGCGGCACCTAGCGCACGACGCCGCCAATGCCTGGATTTTTGCCCCCCAGGTGGCCACCGTAGCGCGCAAGGGGCTGCGCGGGGTGTGGATGAGTTACCCCATCTTTGTACATGACATTGCTGCCATGTGGTGGGAGTAAAAAGTGCCTCTAGCGCCCGTCCAGTAAGCGCTAGCAGCTATCAAAATAGGAGTTTTTCAGGTTCTCAAGGTGCGCTGGAGCGGCTTTGCAAGCGCGCGTACAGGCCACCACTGGCCAGCAGTTCGGCATGGGTGCCTTGCTCGACGATGCGCCCACGCTCCATCACGACCACGCGGTGGGCGTGCTCGATGGTGGACAGGCGGTGCGCAATCACCAGCGTGGTGCGCCCGCGCATCAGGCGTTGCAGGGCCTCTTGCACCAGCCGCTCGGACTCGGTGTCCAGCGCCGAGGTGGCCTCGTCCAGGATCAGGATGGGGGCGTTTTTGTACAGCGCCCGCGCAATGGCCAGCCGCTGGCGCTGGCCACCGGAGAGCTGGGCGGCGTTGTGCCCCACCAGGGTGTGCATGCCTTGGGGCAGCGAGGCCACATAGTCGGCCAGATTGGCGGCGGCCAGACTGGCCTGCACGCGCTGCTCGTCCATTACCGCACCCAGGGCCACGTTGGCCGCGATGCTGTCGTTGAACATCACCACATCCTGGCTCACCAGCGCAAACTGCGCCCGCAGGGTGGCTATGTCCCAGTCGGGCAGGGCCTGGCCATCGAGCAGCACCTGCCCTGACGATGGCGCTACAAAACGCGGCAGCAGGTTGGCCAGCGTGGTTTTGCCTGCCCCCGAGGGGCCCACCAGCGCCACGATTTCGCCGGGTTGCACGGTCAGGCTTACCCCGGCCAGTGCGGGCGCCTGGTCGGCGGCAAACTGCACGCGCACGTCTTGTAGCGTGATGGCGCCCTGTACCTGCGCGGGCGCATGGCTGCCGCCGGTTTCAGCGGGGGCATCGCCTAGCAGTGCCAGACCGCGCTCCAGCGCTGCCAGGCCCCGGGTGATAGGGCTGGCCACATCGGCCAGGCGGCGCAGCGGCGTAATCAGCATCAGCATGGCAGTGATGAAGGAGATGAAGCCCCCCACGGTCAGCTCGTTTTGCGCTGCGCCCAGGTTGCGGCTTTGCCACAGGGCCATGCAGATCACCGTGGACAGCGCTGCCGCAGCAGTGAGCTGCGTCAGCGGCGTCATGGCCGAGGCCGAGACGGTGGATTTGATGGCCAGGCGGCGCAGTTGCTGGCCCAGCGCCTCAAAGCGCGCGGCCTGGCTGGCCTGCGCACCGTGCAGGCGCACCATGCGGTGGGCGAGCACGTTTTCTTCGACCACATAGGCCAGGGCATCGGTGGCCTGCTGGCTGCTTTTGGTCAGGCGATAGAGGCGGCGCGACAGGGTTTTCATGATCCAGGCCACGGCGGGCGCCACCACGGCCACGATCAGCGTCAGTTGCCAGTTCAAATACAGCAGATAGCCCAGCAGCGCCACCAGCGTGAAGCCATCGCGCGAGATACCCAGCATGGCCTGCACCAGCAGCGTCGAACCCGTTTGCACTTCATAAACCACGGTGTTGGACAGCGCACTGGCCGACTGCCGCGAAAACAGCGCCATGTCGGCGGCCAGCAGCCGCTCGAACAGGGTGCGCCGCAGCACCAGCATGCCCTCGTTGGCGATGCGCGCCAGGGCGTATTGCGCGGCAAACAGGGCCAGCCCCCGCGTCAGAAACAGGCCCATGATGGCCACTGGCACCGTCCACAGGGGCAGTGTGCCCTGGGTAAAGCCTTGATCGAGCAGCGGTTTGAGCAAGGCTGCCAACAGCGGCTCGGTCAGTGCTCCCACCAGGGTGCCCGCAATGGCCAGGCTCCAGGCCAAGCGCTGGTTGCCAAAATAGATGGACAACCGCCCCAGTCGGGTGCGCAGCCGTTCAGCGGGCAAGGGGGAGGAGTGCGGTGGGGTTGCGCTGGTGTCAGGGGCTTGCATGTGGAGGCGGATTCTACGGTCGGCACTCAGGTACAACAGTTTGTCACAGGGGGCTTTTTGTCAGTGTGTAACATCGGGCGCTGTTCACCGGCCGTTGCCCGGTTGCTGTTGGCTGCGAATGACTACCGACCGATTCCTCACACTATCTTCCCCCGCGGCGTGGCCGCGCCCCTCCCGACGCCATGTGCTGGCCGCTGCTGCGGCCTCTTCTGCGTTGCCCGCCCTCGCCCAGTTCCGGGTGGAGGTGTCTGGCGTGGGCCTGACCCAGTTGCCGATTGCCATTGCCCCGTTTCGGGGCGAGGAGCAGTCGCCCCAGAAAATATCGGCCATCGTGCTGGCCGATTTGGAGCGCAGCGGTCAGTTCCGCTCGGTAGATGCCACGGGCGCTGTGCTGGATGAAACACAGCGCCCTGACGTCGCGCCCTGGCGACAAAAAGGTGCCGACGCACTGGCCACGGGCAGCGTGCTGCGATTGGCCGATGGGCGTTTTGATATCCGCTTCCGGCTCTGGGATGTGGTGCGTGGCCAGGATTTTGGCGGCCAAAGCTATGTGGTGGCCCCGGGCGATCTGCGCCTGGCTGCACACCGCATTGCCGACTTCATCTACGAGAAACTGACCGGTCAGCGCGGTGTTTTTTCTACCCGTATTGCCTATGTGACCAAGGCGGGATCGCGCTACAGCCTGTGGGTGGCCGACTCGGACGGCGAAAACGCCCAAGCCGCCCTGTCCAGCCCCGAGCCCATCATCTCGCCCGCGTGGTCGCCCTCAGGGTTGCAGTTGGCCTATGTGTCGTTTGAGTCGCGCAAGCCCGTGGTGTACGTACATGACATTGCCACCGGACGGCGACGCCTGATTGCCAACTTCCGCGGCTCCAACAGTGCGCCCGCCTGGTCGCCCGATGGCCGCTCGCTGGCCGTCACGCTCAGCCGCGATGGCAACTCCCAGCTCTACACCATTGACGCGGGCGGTGGCGAACCGCGCCGACTGATGCAAAGCGCCGGCATTGACACCGAGCCGGTGTATTCCTCCGATGGCCGCAGCATCTACTTCGTCAGCGACCGGGGGGGGGCGCCGCAAATCTACCGCGTGGCCAGCAGCGGTGGCAATGCCGAGCGCGTCACGTTCACGGGCAGCTACAACATCTCGCCCAGTGTGAGCCCCGATGGCCGCTGGCTGGCGTATGTCTCGCGCGTGGGCGGTGCCTTCAAGCTGCATGTGATGGATTTGTCCAGCGGCACGGTCAGTGCTATTACTGACACGGGCGCCGATGAAAATCCCAGCTTTGCACCCAATAGCCGACTGATCGTGTACGCCACGCAGCAGCAAGGCCGCGAAGCACTGATGACCACCACGCTGGACGGCAAAATCAAGGCCCGGCTGGCAGGGCAGAGCGGTGATATCCGCGAGCCCGATTGGGGCCCTTTCCAGAAGCAATAGACCCGTAGCGCGTCGAGCTATCCATTTCAGAATTTCAGGAGTTTTTGAATGATCCAACGTATTTCTTTCGCATTGGCTGCAGCTGTGCTGGTGGCCGGTTGCAGTTCAGGCGTCAACCTGGATAACGTGCCTGTAGATGACAAGTCCGGCACTTCGCTGCCAACCACTGGAGGCAATGGTGCCAATGCAGGTGGCACTGGGCAAAGTGGTGTTACGGGCGTAGACCTGTCCCAATCCGGACGCGACGGCGCAGGCCCGGTGGGTGTCAGCCGTGTGGTGTACTTTGACTACGACAGCTACGTCATCAAGCCAGATTTCCAGTCGCTGATTGATGCACATGCCCGCTTTATCAAGTCCGGCCAGGGGCGCACCGTGGTGATTGAAGGCCATACCGATGAGCGTGGTGGTCGTGAATACAACCTGGCACTGGGGCAAAAGCGTGCTGAGGCTGTGCGCCGTTCACTGGGCCTGCTGGGCGTGCCAGACAGCCAGGTCGAGGCCGTCAGTTTTGGCAAGGAAAAGCCTGCTGCTTTGGGTGGCAGCGAGGACGCGCACGCGCAAAACCGTCGCGCTGAGCTGTCTTACCGTTGATGGGCGGCGCCACCATGCACCCACGGTTTGTGCGTACGTTGTGCGCGTTGGCGCTGTCCGGCGCTTTTTTGCCTGCGGCACATGCAGTCTTGTTTGAGGATGGTGAGGCTCGCCGGGCCATTCTGGAATTGCGCCAACGTGTGGACGAATTGCAGCAAGCCAGTCAGCGGGCCGGTGAGGATCTGCGCCGCTCTGGCGACGATGGCACCCAACTGCGCCGTAGCCTGATCGAATTGCAAAACCAGATTGAAACCCTGCGCATGGAAACCGCCAAGCTGCGCGGCCAGAACGAGCAGCTTATGCGCGAGGTGGCTGAGTTGCAGCGCCACCAGAAAGACATGGCACAGGGTGTGGACGAGCGTTTGCGCCAGTTTGAGCCTCTGAAGGTCACTGTGGATGGCAAAGAGTTTCTCGCCGATCCCGCAGAAAAGCGTGATTTTGATGCGGCGTTGGCCACGTTTCGGGCGGGCAAGTTTGCCGAAGCACAAAGTGCTTTTGCTAATTTGATCAAGCAGTATCCCCGCAGTGGGTATTTGCCTTCTGCCCGTTTCTGGTTAGGCAACGCCCAATACGCTACGCGGGATTACAAAGAAGCCATAGTCAACTTCAAGGCTTTGCTGGCAGCTATGCCAGACCATGCACGTGCACCTGAGGCAGCGCTGTCGATTGCCAATTGTCAGTTGGAGCTGAAGGAGACCCGTGGCGCTCGCAAAACGCTGGAAGACCTGTTGCGCGCCTATCCGCAGTCTGAAGCTGCCGTGGCCGCCAAGGAGCGGTTGTCCCGTTTGAAATGATGTCGGTACCGTTAGAAATCGCTGTGTACGACGATTCCAGTGCCGAACAGCAGCGCCGCTTTGGTGGCCTCGACCGGTTGTATGGTCTCGAAGGTGCTGCACGTATTCGCGCTGCGCATGTGGCGGTAGTGGGCATTGGCGGGGTGGGTTCGTGGGCAGTGGAAGCGCTGGCCCGCAGTGGTGTAGGAAGTCTCACTTTGATTGACCTGGACCACATCGCCCCATCGAACATCAACCGCCAAATACATGCGCTGGACGACACTATCGGGCAGGCCAAGGTCCAGGCCATGCGTGAGCGCGTGGCACGGATCAATTCGCAGTGCCAAGTCTTTTGTGTGGAAGAGTTTGTTGAGTCCGGCAACTGGCCATCACTGTTGCCACATCCGGTTGATGCTGTGATTGATGCCTGCGATCAAGTGCAAGCCAAGACCGCCATGGCAGCTTGGGCTCTGCAACAAAAATGCTTGTTGATCAGTGTGGGTGCAGCCGGTGGCAAGCGGCATGCGCACAAAGTGGACGTGGACGATTTGGCGTTGACCACGCACGACCCGTTGCTGGCGCAGTTGCGCTATCGCTTGCGCAAACAACATGGCGCGCCGCGTGAGGGCAAAAAAATCGGTGTCACCTGTGTATTCAGCCGTGAAGCTGTGGCGCCCCCGGACGCTTCATGTGCGATGGATAGCGATGGCACTTTGAATTGCCATGGCTATGGATCGGTGGTGTCTGTGACCGCTACGTTTGGTCAGTGCGCTGCGGGCTGGATTCTGGATAATTTAGCTATTCGTAAAAGAAGGTCAAAAGTAGTGCTATAATTCAAATCTTTGCTAAGTACGATAAATAATCATCTTAACAAAACGGGACGTTAGCTCAGTTGGTAGAGCAGCGGACTTTTAATCCGTTTGTCGTGGGTTCGACCCCCGCACGTCCCACCAAGCTACATAAGGAAAGCGCGCTATCAAAACGGTAGCGCGCTTTTTTTGGTCAGGATGTAACGGCGGATGTAAGAGGATTTCGGAAAAGCACCGGAATCTCGACGGTGCTGGCGCTGCTCCACGGGCCAGCGCATCCGTCGCCAGTTTGGAGACAGCCCAGAACAGGTGGCCACCTCGCCAAGGGGTCAGATTTGAAATCCACCCCCTTGCCATCGAGGGATGAAAATTCAGCCGTGGTGCCAGCATTTGCCAGCAGCACGGTGAATGCGCAGTGAGCAGCAATGCCCGCTTGAACCATGACTTTTGATAACAGGCTTGGAAACCATTGGCAGCTTCGTGCAGACCTCTCGCGCGCGCGTACTGTTCGGAAAACTCGGGGCTGCGCGGCGCGCTGAATGCTAAGTTTTACTAAGTGCTGCGCGGCTTGCTCGGTGTTCGCCCAAACTGGATGCCCACCAGAGCGGGCTACCAAAGCGGGCAATCCCGGTTTGCCCCCCAACGGGCAAAGCGGGGATCCCCGCCACGGCCTGCCAGGCGCAGCCACCCCGAGATCGCAGAGCATTACCGGCTCAATTTTGAGCCGGTAGGCTGCATACACTGGGCGCATAGCCAGCGCGGTCCAGCCCCCGCAAACGCCCGATTCCTTGTTTACCCCGCTGTTTACCAACACCTGGTTTGCGCGCTAACCACGGCGCTAACCTGCCAGCGCTAACCTGTGCCAGCGCCCCCGATTCCGTGCGTACCAGCTTGCGTACCACCTCTTTGCGTACCGCCCAAGATGTAAAGTTTTGACAGGTTCACACGCCGCTTTCCGTGCGCACCAGACCGCGCACCGCATCCTTGCGCACCGTCCCGAAGGTAAGGTTTTGACAGGTTCCCGTGGAAACCCCCTTCCTGTAAATCTGCGGCTGGAAACTGAAGTTTTATGAAGTGGCTGTGGAAACTGAAGTTCCAGCAGTGCGTGGTGCAGTGTCAAGGCATCCTGAATGCCTGCATTTGCCAGCAAACGTCAACTTTTGCCAACAGGCGAGGGGCCGTTTTCGTACCGCTCTGGAACCCCCGTCACAAAGCAAAAACCCGGCGCAGTGGCCGGGCTGGTGGTGGGGTGTGCCTCGTGGCTCAAAACTGAGCCGTGCGCCTACTTTCCCGCACCAAAGGCCAGAACCACCCCGGCCAACAGCTTGGACAGCGCCAGCGTTTCCCGTGGCGTCAGGGTGGTCACGCTGGTGGCGCGGTTTGGTGCGATGTTTTCGGCAGAATTTGCACCCTTTTCGAATTCGTCGCTCTGGCGGAAAGAAAAAGGGTAAGCCGCGCAACCATGCGCTTTCTCGTTGCGCGACAATCAATTGCCCGTTTCTGGTTCTAGTTCACTGCCGAGTAGGCAGCTCAGAAATGTGGAGAATTGAGCCGTCTAAGCTGCGGGTCGTTCACTGCCGAGTAGGCAGCTCAGAAAGTGAAAAAAGACCCCCCGGTTTCGAGCGGCGCGTTCACTGCCGAGTAGGCAGCTCAGAAACTGCGCGGTCGCATGAAGCGCATTCCCGGGGTGTTCACTGCCGAGTAGGCAGCTCAGAAATTGCGCGCTGCGGCAATCATCTTCACGATTTCGTTCACTGCCGAGTAGGCAGCTCAGAAAGTGAGAAGGCCACAGGGTTGGGGCTGGAGGGAGTTCACTGCCGAGTAGGCAGCTCAGAAAACCACCACCTCTTGCAAGCTGGGCGGCTCGGGGTTCACTGCCGAGTAGGCAGCTCAGAAATGCCGCCCGGCTCAGTGCGGCCTGGTATTTTTGTTCACTGCCGAGTAGGCAGCTCAGAAATTCCGCAGATTCATCTACTGAGCCATTAAGTCGTTCACTGCCGAGTAGGCAGCTCAGAAAAAAGAAAAGCTGCCCTATTTCCTGCGCGTTGAGTTCACTGCCGAGTAGGCAGCTCAGAAAGGAGCGCCCCACCACGGGCGCTGCTCTGGTGGTGCCCCCTGCAACCCGGGGTTGCACTGTGGCGTGGCGGTGGAGCGCCAGGGCATGGCCTGGTTCAGCGTCGCCCACCCATAGGCACCTGCTCCACAGCCCCGGTTGCCTTGTTGAAGCGGATCACGCTACCCATGCTGGTGCTGCCATCAACGTTTTTGGTTGTGGGCGTGACCTGCACCCCCCATTCCGATGGCTGTGTCTGCCCCTGCATTTCCCGCAGCCGCTGCACGATGGCCTGCCGCTTGGCCGGGTCTTTCTCCTGCGCAATTTGTGTCTGCATCGCGCTGATGAGTGATGCGCCTTGGTTCTTGATCCCCTGCGTTTCTTGCTCCAAGCCGAACTTGTCGCGCGCCAGGCCCTGTGTCTGGCCAAAGCGGTTGTTCTGCCCCACCTCCTGCATCTGCGCCCGGGCCGTGGAGCCAGCCTGCTGCATACCCTCGCGCTGGATGGCCGCGTTCTCGCGCATGGCGGCTTGATCCATGCCCGGCTGCGCACCGCGCGCTGCAAAATCTGCGTTCTCCATGGCAGCGGCATAGGCCCGCTCAGGCGAGACGCCCTTGTGCTTGTCCCAGCTACCGCCGTTGTTCATGATGGAGCTGGCCGACACCTGGGCATTGCGCAGCGCGTTCTGCGCTGACCAGCTGTTGCCACTGTGGGCCACGGTGGGGACCTGGACTCCCCGTGGCACAGCGCCTGGTTCGGATGGCAGGCGCATCATGGCTTGCGCCGCAGAACGCGCGCCCAGTGCATCAGCAGCAGCCATGTTCTCAGTGCTGACCTGTCCACCGTTGCGCGGCGCCTGGCCATTGATGGTGATGTCGCCAGACACGTTGGTGCCAGAGTAGCTGTTGCCCTCGCGCTTGACGTCGCCGATGCTCTGCATCGCCATCGCAGCCTGCGATTGAGGCGGTGGCGCTGCCGGGTTCACGCTGTCCGGGTTGATCACGCCGCGCCCAGCGCCTGCGCCCGCAGGCAGCGAGTTCATTTGCTCCCGGGCAGACTGGGCTGTGGTTGCGCCGGGCACTGTGGTGTTGGCCGCCGCAGGTGCGGGCCCAGCAGCAGCAACGCCAGCACCCAAGGCCATCATGCGCGAGGCAGCACTCAGACCAGACGATGCAGCATTGATTCCCGAACTGATAGCGCCGCCAGTGCTGGCCACCCGCGCCAAGCTACCGACACCAGGCAAGGCCATCATGGCGTTCCGCGCGTTGCGCCCAATGTCTGTGTTCAGCAGGTCATTCTGAGAGCCATCCGGCGCTGGCGCTCTCAGGCCGCCGGTTGGTATCTGGTTGACCCGACTTTCCAGCGATGCAGGCGCGGCGCCTGGCAGCGTGTTCATCTGTTTCCGGGCGCTGGCGCCCGCAGAAGCACTGGGCGCTGTGGGCGTGGCAGGCGCTGCACCGGGCAGCGCGGCCATGCGTGCCGCAGCAGATTGTGGAGCGGCTGGCGCAGCCGTCTGCACCTGCGTCACACCGGGATTGCTCATGGCCGCCGCAGCGTCGCCAAATGAGTTCTTGCGCGGACCACGGTTGAGCGCGTCATCGATTGCCATGAGGAGGTACCTTTCGAGATTCGTTCCCCGAAGTCTCCCCGCGCACAGCGCCGCAGTAAAACCCTACAAGGGTGCTCCCATGTGCGGCGCTGCAACCTGGGGTTTCACCGGCACCAGGACGAAGCCCACAGCCTGCGGGCACTGGACTCCCGCCACTGGCGGAAGTTGAGCCGCGCGCCGAAAGCAAAAACCCGGCGGTGGGCCGGGCGGGTGTCTTTAGGGGCTCTCGAAACTCAGGTTTGCTCAGGTAGGCTACCAGCGCCAAAGCGAAAGCTCGGCACGGGGCCGGGTCGGTGACAAGATTGCTTGGCCACCACGGTGGCGTCCGGTACTGGGTGTACCGCTGCGCCTACCTCAAGCAGGACGCCGAGACCTTCGACAAGATGAAGGCGGGCGAGTATGGAGCCCTGTTTACAGCGTCTTTCGGTGAGCGGCCCGACGCCAATGTGCAGCGCAAGCAGCGTGACCGGCGCCCGCCCGTGGTGGCGTGCTCCTGGTAGCCCCCCCATAGGGTTTTGCGGTCGCGCTGTGCGCGGGGAGACTTCGGGGAACGAATCTCGAAAGGTACCTCCTCATGGCAATCGACGACGCGCTCAGCCGTGGTCCGCGCAAGAACTCATTTGGCGACGCTGCGGCGGCCATGAGCAATCCCGGTGTGACGCAGGTGCAGACGGCTGCGCCAGCCGCCCCACAGTCTGCTGCGGCGCGCATGGCCGCGCTGCCCGGTGCAGCACCTGCCACACCCACAGCGCCCAGTGCTTCTGTGGGCACCAGCGCCCGGGAGCAAATGAGCACGCTGCCAGGCAATCAGCCCACCGCGCCCAAGCCTACGCCTGCCGCAGCGCAGCCAGATCCAGTAGCGGCGCACAACCAAAAGCTGGCAGCAGCCCAAGAATTGCAGAGCTGGCAACAAGCCCCGAGCACATCAGCCAGTCCAGCGGACAGCCAGGCGGCGAGAAAAAATTACCTCGAACTCCAGCAAAAGTCGGTTGATATGCAGCCGTCCTATTTCACGCAGGAGGGGCCAATGACTGCGAAAAACCGCGCTGCTGTTGAATCTTCGGCATCCAATGCGCTCCAGTCCATGTACGCACCGCAAACTCCAGCGCCTGCCAGCACCACAGCCCAGTCTGCCCGGGAGCAAATGAACTCGCTGCCTGTGGGCGCAGGCGCTGGGCGCGGCGTGATCAACCCGGACAGCGTGAACCCGGCAGCGCCACCGCCCCAATCGCAGGCTGCGATGGCGATGCAGAGCATCGGCGACGTCAAGCGCGAGGGCAACAGCTACTCTGGCACCAACGTGTCTGGCGACATCACCATCAATGGCCAGGCGCCGCGCAACGGTGGACAGGTCAGCACTGAGAACATGGCTGCTGCTGATGCACTGGGCGCGCGTTCTGCGGCGCAAGCCATGATGCGCCTGCCATCCGAACCAGGCGCTGTGCCACGGGGAGTCCAGGCCCCCACCGTGGCCCACAGTGGCAACAGCTGGTCAGCGCAGAACGCGCTGCGCAATGCCCAGGTGTCGGCCAGCTCCATCATGAACAACGGCGGTAGCTGGGACAAGCACAAGGGCGTGTCGCCTGAGCGGGCCTATGCCGCTGCCCTGGAGAACGCGGACTTTGCAGCGCGTGGTGCGCAGGCGGGCATGGAGCAAGCCGCAATGCGCGAGAACGCAGCCATCCAGCGCGAGGGTATGCAGCAGGCTGGCTCCACGGCCCGGGCGCAGATGCAGGAGGTGGGGCAGAACAACCGCTTTGGCCAGACACAGGGCTTGGCGCGCGACAAACTCGCCATGGAGCAAGAAACGCAGGG
This sequence comes from Simplicispira metamorpha, assembly GCF_004341365.1. Classification (GTDB taxonomy): domain Bacteria; phylum Pseudomonadota; class Gammaproteobacteria; order Burkholderiales; family Burkholderiaceae_C; genus Simplicispira; species Simplicispira metamorpha. Next base: position 58,418 of record NZ_SLXH01000015.1, read on the forward strand.
CTTCAGCAACCGTGCAGCGGCGCAGTCAGAGCAGCTGCGAAATGTGTTGCTTGACCCGAAGGCCACGCCAGAGCAGCGCAAGGTGGCCCAGCGAAGCCTGGTTGCCCTGAGCGGCAAGACGGCGGCTGACCGCATGCAGACCGTGGCCTTGCCTGACACCACGACCGATACCGGGCAGGTGGTGCGAGGCGGCCAGGCGCTGGTGCGCACGCTGGAAGATGGGACGGTGGAGCAGGTGCCTATCGGCGGGCGGAAGCCATTGACGGAAACGCCGGAAACCTTGGCCATCCGGAACAATGCCAACATGTCCCGCGAACAGAAAGCGGCTGCCTTGGCAAAGCTGGGCTATTGATTTTTCATCGACCGCCAAGAAGGCGGCGCGTCAGGCGTTTGTCATGGGCTCCAACGAGAGCTTGAACCCCATGGCGTGGATGACCTTGAAAAGCGTATCGGAACTTGGCGCGCGCTCTCCAGAAAGGCTTTTGTAAAGGCTTTCACGAGAAAGACCGGTGTCGCGGGCCAGCTGTGTCATGCCGCGCGCGCGGGCAATATCGCCCAGCGCCCCGGCCAGCTCGGCGGGGCCGTTGTCTTCCAGGACTTGGCGGAGGTATTCAGCGATTTCCTCTTCGCTGTTGAGGTAGTTGGCCATGTCGAATGGCCGGGTCTTGATGTTGCTCATAGGTTGATCTCCTTGGCCATCGCCCGCAGCCTTGATGGTGCCCAGTTTGCCCCGCTTTGCACGACATTCCAACGCCCGATAAAATAGAACAAGAATTGACCATTGAAAGTATCAAATGAGCATTGTTCGTACAACGGTTGACGATAAGTTGTTTCATAGTGCCAGCGACATTCTCTCCACACTGGGGCTGGACATGAACGGTGCGGTGCGCATGTTTTTGCAGGGCGTGGTGCTGCACAACGGCATTCCCTTTGACCTTCGCCTGACGGCTGAGCAGGCTCAGGCCCTGCATGTGCGCAAGCAGACGAATCGCCAGGCGACCAAGGAAGCCCGCGACATTGCCAAGAACGGTGGCCCTGGTCATGCCAGCGTGCAGGCTATGCTGGCAGCCATGGACAAGGATGAAGCCTGATGGCCGGCAAGAAAGGGCGCACGCTGCGCACCATTGCCTACACCAGGACTTTCAGGAAAGACTACTTGCGCATGGCGGCTGCGGGCCGCTATGACATGACCTTGGTGAACGAGGTGGGCGGCCTGCTCATCGCGCACACAGCGCAAGAGGTGCTTGCCCAGCGGTGGAGTGATCACGGCCTGACGGCGGACGATGAGTGGGACGCGGGCGACCGTGACATTCACCTGGGCGGTGACTTCCTGCTGATCTACCGCATTGACCCGCATCCTGATGACAAGGGCATGGAGATTGTTATCTTCAAGCGACTGGGCACGCACAGCGAGTTGTTCGGTTGAACTGCCAAGGCATCCGCCTTGTGTTCACTGCCGCATAGGCAGCTCATGATTTCGTCCCCCCTGTAGGGTTCGACGCCCAGCCCCGCAGTGGAAACACTGGGGGAATGAGCCAAATTGACGACTTCCTTGACGGCAATTCTTCTGCGCAACAGACGAAGAGCCAAATCGACAGCTTTCTGGATGCTGCTCCGGTAGCCCAAGGCGGCGCCATCTCCGACCTGGGCAAGTCCCTCAAGGTCGGTGCGCAAAAGCTGCCCGGCATGGTCACTGGCCTGGCTGACCTGCCCATTGCCCTGGCCACTGGCGCACGCCCATTCACTAAGGCCGCCGATGCGCTGGGCGAGGCCACGGGCTTTCAGCCGGGCAAGTGGGCTGGCGAAACGAAGTTCTCCCAGGGCTACGAAGACAGCAAAAAGGCGGTGGATGCTGCGTGGAAGGACGGGAGCGCGGCTGACATTGCGGGCGCCTATCTGAGCAATCCGGCCTACACCGCCAACCAGGTGGCCGAGTCGCTGCCCTCGATGGTGGCGGGCGGCGTGGCCTCCAAAGCACTGCTGGGCGCAGGGCGCGTGGCTGGCGTGGCAGCCGATGCTGCTGCGGGCACGGCGGCAAGAGCTGCAACGCCTGGTCTGGTGGCGCGCACGGTGGGCGAGAAGTGGGCCGCGCCTGTGGCCGCGGGCGTGGGCGAGGGCGCCGTGACGGCTGGCCAGCAGATGGACGGCTACCAGGGGGAAGACCAACAGAAGAACGCCTTGGCGGCGCTGGGCGCTGGCGTGGGCACCGCCGTCATTGGCGTGGGTGCTGGTCGCTTGGCCAACAAGATGGGGCTGGAGACGGCAGAGACGGCCATGGCAAAGGTCGGCACGGGCGCCGGTGCCGATGTGCCGCTGTCGCTCAAGCAGCGCGTGCTGGGCGGCATGGTGTCTGAAGCGGTACTGCAAGAGCTGCCCCAGTCTGTGCAGGAGCAGATGTGGAGCAACTTTGCCGATGGCAAGCCGCTCATGGAGGGCGTGGCGCGCGCGGGTACGGAAGGCGCGCTGGCCGGGGGCGTGATGGGGGCCGGGGCGAATCTGCGCGGTGGGAGTTCCCACGCCAAAGCCCGGCAGAACGCCGAGGCAGCAGCGGCAGACGCGCAGGCCAAAGCAGATGCCACGGTTCCGCAGTGGGACACCGAGCCTGGGGCCGCAGGCCCGAGCACCATGGGTGCCACCGGCACGGCATCAGCCGCCCATGCGCCGGGGGTGGCAGAGGCAAACTTCACGACTTCGCCGGGGGCGTCAGCGCCGCGCGAAGGTGGAATGGACTTCACACGCGAGGTGGACACGTCCAGCCTGAGCTTGGAAGACCCTGCGGAGGTGGAGCGCGCCCGTGCGGCCACCCTGGACTATGAGCCCGTTGATGCCACTCCACAGTGGGACACGGAACGCGGCGCAGCGCCAGGCGGCTCGCAGGGGCTGGAGATGGAGCCGAGGCAATTCGATACCGGCTCTTTGGCGATAGGTGATCCACCGGCCAAACGCCAGCTGGGCTACTCTCCCCTGGCGGGCACGCCTGCTGTTTTTCCTGATGGCTCTGTGGCGCTTGGCAGCGAGGCAGAGTTCACGCACCGCTACGCCCCCCAGCCCGTGCAGCGCCCCTCCGAGGCCATGGGCCTCGACCCCGCTGCCGGGCCGCTGTCCAGAATCGCTGTCCAGGCGGTGGACTCTGGCGCCTACATGCCACCCGCAGGCCCGGCCCCGGCGCTTGCCCCCGAGCCCGACCCCGTGGTGCTGCAAAACCGCGACCGCACCAGCGCGGCCAGCATTGCCCAGATGCAGGAGATTGCCGCCAACCCGGACTACCTGCGCGTGGGGCCGTCCCGCGACATGACCTCGGGCGCGCCGGTGGTGTTTGGCGAGTTGCCCCCCACGGCGTTGCTGGGCCGCCCGGAGACGGTGGTGGACGGCCATGGCCAGCGCATGGGCACGCAGTACGCGGTGGTGGACGCGCTCGACCTGATCGCCTCGAACAACGCCGACGGCACCACGGTGGCCGAGTACGCCACGGGCGCGCCGGGCAAGCTGCGCTCGGTGGCGGGCAATGGCCGCACGGCAGGCTTGCAGGCGGCCTACCAGATGGGCACGGCCCAGCGCTACCGCCAGGAGCTGGCGGGCGACGCCGCTGCCCTGGGCGTGGACGCGCAGGCCCTGGCCACCATGCAGCGCCCGGTGCTGGTGCGCGTGATGCAGGGCGCGGACGTGACGCGCGACATGGGCGACCGCACCAACATCACGGCCACGCAAAAGCTCTCGCCGCTGGAGCAGGCGGGCAACGATGCCCGGCGCCTGGACGTGGGCACGCTGGCCTTTGACGAGGGCGGCAACCCCACGCCCGACGCCATCAAGGGGTTCGTGAGCGCCATGCCGGTGGCCGAGCGCGGCGACATGCTCAACCCGGACGGCACACCCACGCGCCAGGCGGTGGACCGGCTGATGGCGGCGACGTTCAAACAGGCCTACGAATCGGACGAGCTGGTGCAGCTGTATGCCCAGGCCACCGACCCGGATGCGCGCGCGGTGATGGCGGCGGCGGCGGATGCCTCGGGCGTGCTGGCCAACCTCAAGGGCGCGGGCGAGTTTGACGTGCGCGGCGCCGTGGCGGACGCGGCCAAGATGGCGGTGAACGCTGCGCGCCAGGGCCTCAAGCTGTCGGACGTGCTGCAAAACCAGGATCTGGACATGAGCCCCGAGGCCTACCCGGTGGCCGCGTACCTGGCGCAGCACATCCGCACGCCCAAGAAGATGGCCGAGGGCCTGCGCCGCTGGGGCCAGCTGGCCCTGGAGCAGGCGCGCATTGCCGACGAGAACACGCACCAGGGCAGCTTGCTGGGCCCGCGGCCCACGCTGAGCCGCCCAGAGATTTTTGCGCGCCTGGGCAGCGAGGCCAACCCGACCGGGCAGGGCATTGCACCCGCTGCCCCGGCGCCGCAGCCTGCGCCCGAGCAGGCTGCGCTGGTACCGCCCGCCCAGGCCGCACCCGCCGCCGCAGAGCGCCACCCGACCTGGCGCAAAAACGCCATCCAGGCGGGGCGCGTGGCGCGCGCGCTGGGGTTGGAGCCCAAGGGCAAACGGTTGGCCCAGATCGTGGCCGAGATTGACGCTGTAGATGCACAGCAAACTGGCGCGGCGCAAGACGGCGCAGACCTGTCTTCCGGCCCAATTGACCAGGAGTGGAGCGCCTTTGCGCCGGAGACCGGGACGCTGGGCATTGCCCGCGCACAGATGCCGCAGATCAAGGCCGAACACCGAGGCGCCCTGGTCAACTTCCTGAAGGCACGCGGCATCGACAGTGCTGCGGGCGAGGTTCCTGCCAACGATTTGAAGCCCACGCAAGCTGAGTTTGCGCCGGGCAAGGTCAAGAAAGCGCGCGAGTTTCAGGGCTCGGAGGGCTCGATTCTGGTGTCCTCAGATGGCCATGTTGTCGATGGGCACCACCAATGGCTGGCCAAGCGCGCTGCGGGCGAGCCGGTGAAGGTCATCCGTTTGAAAGCCCCGATTCGGGATGTGCTGGCCCAGGTTGCCGAGTTCCCCAGTGCGCGCATGGCTGAGGGTGCAGCGCGCGCCACGCCTGCGCAGGCAGCTACTGATTCAGGAGCGGATGCGCAGGGGGCGGGGGCGATGTTCAGCCGTGCAGTCCCAGGGTCGCAGGACTTCGTGCCTGCCCCCGATGGCGGCCTGGACTACGGCGAGATCACGCCCGAGATGGGCAAGGCCATGCGGCGCCAGGCGGGAGTAATCCGGTTGCAGCAGGGTGTGCAGAATGCCGATGGAACGGGGTGGGGACTGGCGCACATTGAGGCCAACCACGGTAACCAAATTCGCAATGCGGGGTTTGCGTCAGTTCAGGATTTTGTGGCCCACATTGCCAATGGCTTCAACGAGGTGTTACAGGCATCCAAGGGTGGGCAATTGCTGGTAGCAGTTTCTACCGGGCGACGCGATGTCATGTTCGTCCAATTGGAAGCCGCACAAGAAGGCGATTTCTACCGGGTGAACACGGCATTTCCGGTCAGCCGTAATTATTTGGAGAAGCAAGAGAGCAAGGGGGCAAAAATTCTCTGGAGCGGGAGCGAACCCCGCTCGGCTGCCACCGGACGGCAACCCCTGTATGCTGGCAGTCCTGATGCTGTGTCCGGTCAGGATGCCCCCATCGCTCAGGGAGAGAATTCTCTAAATGAACCGCTCTGGGAGCGCGCCGGGACCAGCGCGCCAACTGCCGATAAAAGCAGTTCCCCTTCTCCCTGGGGCCAAAGCGGCAGCGCCAGTGTAGCGCTGAAGGACGATTCTGCCAACTATGCCCGTGCTGATGCGCCCATGTCCCCCGACCTCGCGCGCGCCATCCTGGCGCTGGGCAGTCCGCCCAAGCAGGCCACCAAGGAATCGGTGCGCGCTGCGGTGCGCGAGCTGGTCAACGGCCTGGGGCTGCTGCCTAACCGGCTGGGGCGCATCGTGGTGGCCACATCGGCTGAGATCAAGCAGGACTGGGAGCCGCTGATTGGGCCCACCGGCATGGAGGCGTCGGGAGACGCTGGCCGTGCCCAGGGCTTCTACGACCCCAAGAGCAAGACCGTGTTCTTGATTGCCGACAACATCCGCCAGGGCGATGAGCTGGGCGTGGTGGCGCACGAGCTGATGCACAAGCACGGCCCGGCGGTGCTGGGCGAGGAGGGCTGGAACCGGCTGCACGGCGCCCTGGGCGGCTGGGCCAAGGCCAAGGTGGGCAGCATGGAGCGCATCGTGTACGACGAGGCTGTGCGCCGCGTTCGGGCGTCGGGCCCTGAGCTTTCCACCCAAGAGCTGTTCCCCTACGCTGTGCAGGTAGCGCTGGAGATGGGCGTGAGGCCGAACGCCGTGGCGCCGCAGGGCACGGTGGAGCGCTGGCTGGGCCAGGTGCGCGCTGCACTGCGCCAGGTGTGGGACAAGATCACGCGCAAGCCTGAGCTGTTCAAGAGCCAGGACTTGGTGAATCTGGCGTTTGGCATTGCGCAGCGGGAGAACCTGGCCACAGGGACAAGCCTCGATGCGCTGGGGGCGAGCGTGCTAGACGTTGAGGGGCCTTCGTTCAGCCGCAGTGCGATGAAATCTGTCGAGGCCAATGTGGCCCGTGGCCGTCAGGCGCTGGCCAAGGCGTTGACAGAACGCACATCGGTGAACCGCGCCATGTTCCGCAATGGGCTGGGCTGGGTGGATTTTGTGTGGGGCGACGAGGGCAGGATCAAGCCGAGCGGCAAGACCAAGGGGGCCATGGGATTGAGTCATATCCTTGAGGCCCGTCAGCGCAAGGACGGCATGAGCGAGCAGGAGGCCATTGATGCGCTGTCGCAGATGGTGAACACGATCGCTTCTGGCCGGGAACTTGAGCGCAGCGCATATGCCAACACCGTAGCGTTAAAACTGGAGCGTGATGGCTACCGCGTTGGCCTGGTCAAACGCCCAGGCAGCAATGCCTGGGTGGTGACGGCATTTGAGTTGAACCAGATGCAAGGGCGGCCGGATATTGACGCACGCCCATCTACGCAGTCCAAATCTACACTTCCCCGAGATGGACTGGGAGCTGGCTCAATGGCCTCCGGTGGCACAGTTCCATCGCTGGATCGGCCTACGCGCCAGGACTCTACAGAGAGAGGCGGCCCAGCGGGTGCGGGGGGCGTTGGCAGTCTAGCAGCCATCCCATCTGCTGACAACATTCAGTTCAGCCGCGCCGCGCCCACGGCCATCGAAAGCTCCATGGGCGCCATGACGCCAGAGCAGGAGGCGGCCTACAAGAGGGTGGCTGGCGTGCAGAAGGTGCCCACGCTCAAGGAGCGCATGGCTGCCATGAAGGCAAACCTTGGGCTCAAGCTGCGCCAGGGGCTGGTGGATCAGTTTGCCGCCATCAAGCAGCTTGACCAGAATGCCTACATGCAGGCGCGTATGTCCCAGGGCACGGACGGTACGCTGGAGGCGATGCTGCTGTACGGCAAGCCCTTCATGCGCGACGGTGCGCCCGATGTGGACATCAAGGATGGCGGCTTTGCCAAGGTGTTGGCCAGCCTCAAGGGCGAGCAAGACCGCTGGATGATGTGGATTGCTGCCCAGCGCGCCGAGCGCCTGAAGGCAGAGGGCAAAGAGAACCTGATGACGGATGACGACATCAGTGCACTCAAGACGCTGAACGCGGGCAAGATGGCAGACGGCGCGGCGCGGGTGCTGGTCTATGCCAAGGCTTTGCAGGAGCTCAACGCCTACAACGATGCCATGCTCAAGCTGGCGATGGACTCGGGCCTGATTGACCAGGGCGCCTATGACCTGATGAAAGACCAGCCCTATGTGCCGTTCTACCGGATGATGGAAGAGGGCGACATGAAGGGGCCGAAGTTCAGTTCGGGCCTGATCAATCAGAAGGCGTGGCAAAAGCTCAAGGGCGGCACGCAGCAGCTCAACGCTGACCTGTTGCAGAACATGCTGCTCAACTGGAGCCATCTGCTGCAAGCGTCTGCCAAGAATCGGGCGGCACTGGCCACGATGGATGCCGCCGAGAAGCTGGCCATTGCTTACCCAGTGCCCGCCGACACCAAGGGCGCTGTGAAGGTGATGCGCGGCGGCATGGCCCAACATTGGCTGGTGGAAGACCCGTATTTGCTGGAGGCCATCAGTGCGCTGCACTATGTGCCCAGCCCGCTCATGAAGCCGCTGTCTGGCCTCAAGCAGCTGTTGACCTGGGGCGTGACGGTGAACCCGACGTTCAAGATTCGCAACCTGGTTCGGGATTCGGTGTCGGCGATTGCGCAATCGGAGCTGGGCTATAGCCCGGCAGGCAACGTGGCGCGCGGCTGGAAGCTGACGGCCAGCGACAGCCAGGTGTACGCATCCATGCTGGCGTCGGGAGGGACAATCAAGTTTGGAACGCAAGAGAACACCGACCGACTGCGCGCGCAGGTGGCCAAGCTGGGCGGCGTGGTGCTGGACAAGAGCGGCACGCAGAAATTCATGGGCCAGCTCAAGGAGCTGTACGACGTTTACAACGAGTTTGGCGATCGCGCCGAGAACGTCAACCGGGCCGCTTTGTACGATGCGCTCATCAAGAAGGGAAAGACGCACGCCGAGGCATCCTTCATGGCGCGCGACCTGATGGACTTCAGCATGAGTGGCGGCGCGCCGGTGGTGCGGTTCCTGACCCAGACGGTGCCGTTTTTGAACGCACGCCTGGTGGGCCTGGACAAACTGGGCCGCGCAGCGATGGAGAACCCGCGCCGGTTTGGCGCTGTGACGGGTGCGGTAGCGTTGGCCAGCCTGGCGCTGATGGCCCTCTACGGTGATGACGAGGATTGGAAGCGGCGCGAGGATTGGGATCGGGACGCCTACTGGTGGTTCAAGGTGGGCGGCACGGCCTTGCGCATTCCCAAGCCGTTTGAGGTGGGCGCCATTGGTACGCTGGCAGAGCGCACTGCCGAGCTGATGTTGGACGACGAGATGACGGGCAAGCGTTACATGGAGCGCGTGAGCCACATGCTTTCCGGCACGTTCTCATTCAACCCGGTGCCGCAGGCCTTCAAGCCGCTGCTGGACTTGTACGCCAACAAGGACAGCTTTACTGGCCGGGCCATCGAGAGCCAGGCCGACCAGCGCCTGCGCCCGCAAGACCGCTACAGCGAGCGCACGTCCGAGGTGGCCAAGTTCTTGGGGGCTCTGGGGCTGCCTGACCCGGCACAGCTGGTGAAGGGCGAGTATGCGGCCCTGTCTCCCAAGCAGGTGGAACACCTGATTCGGGGGTACTTCTCGTGGGTGGGCACGTCGGCCTTGACGGTGAGCGACTACGCCCTGCGCCCACTGGCAGACCGTGGCGAGCGTCCGGGCATGCGGCTCAAGGATGTGTTCTTGGCAGGCAATTTTGTCGAGAACCTGCCCACTGGCAGCAGCCGCTACGTCACGCAGATGTACGAGCAGGCGCGCAGCGCGGAGCAGGCCTACGCGTCCTACCGCGAAGCGATCAAGACGGGCGATATGGACAAGGCGGCGCAGATCCAGGAGCGCGACGGCGCCAAGCTGCGCAACCGCATGGCCTATGCCAACGCTGCCAGGCAGCTGTCCGAGATCAACGCGCAGGCCAAGCGGATCGAGGCCAGTCGGCTGCTGCCGGGCGACGTCAAGCGCGAGCGCCTGACCGAGCTGGAGCAGCGCCGCCATGCCGTGGCGCAGCGGGTGGGAAAGCTGACCTTGGTGGATTAATCAGCCGCTCAGTGGAACAGCGGCAGCGCTGGCTGAATTTCCGCCTCCAATCGCTGGTGCTCAGATTTGAAGAACGGAATCTCCTGCTTCCGGTCGAGCATCAGGCGTGAGCCAAATGACGCCTTGATCTTGGACTCCACCTCCTGGGCTATCAATGCCTGCATCTGCTGCCACAGGCCTTGAGCGCGCTGGCTCAGAGCGTCGCGCATGCGGTAGAACTCTTCGACCAAGCGCACCTTGCATTCGATCACGATGGCGGTGTTGCGCATCATGGTGATAAGCAGCGTGGATTGCGGCTCGTTGAGCAATGCAACCTCGCGCGCCTGGGGGCCACCATTGGTGGGAAAGGATTGGATTTGAAATCTGACCCTTCCAAATCGCTCCAAGCTGGCTTGATGTTTTCGCACCAGCTTGATGACACTTTCATGCGAGTGATTCACGCCGACGGCCAAGGCTTCTGATGACGCCAAGGGTTCGCCATCGAACAGCGACACGATGGGCATGGGTTTCTTTTGATCGGTCATGGCTCAGCCCTTCACCTTGATGCCCAGCAGGCGGCGAATGTCGGCCACGGGCCAGGCCAGGCGGCCACTGATGACGGCTTTTGGCTTGAGCGGCCCGGTGCCCTGCTGGCTTCAGCCGCGCAGTGTTTGTGGGCGGCGGTTGAGGTAGTAGGCGGCGGCGTCGGTATCCACCGTGGGGCTGGTGACTTGCTCCAGCGGCTGGAAGGGCTTGATGACCTTGCGGGGGCGTCCGCCCTTGTTGGGTGATGCGTTCATGGGGTTGCTCCAGTGCGCCGCCGGGTGGCTGCGATGGAGTCCCATTGTTCTCATGCGTTGCTGAATGCCAAACCCTACAGGGGGGCGTCATTCTTTCTGCTCAGACCTTGGGTCGAACCCCGAGAATTACCACACATTGGGTCAATTGCAGGTGGCCGTGCTACCAAATACCGAGCAGGATCGACCGTGTTGGTCGGTGACCATTTGAGGGTGTCCGCTGCTTCTTGGTTGCACGACTACCTTTGGAGGCTCCTGCATCAGCTGCGTGTTGGAGCCGCATGCTGCGTTGACAGAAGTAATGGCTGCATTGGTGCGCATTCGTTTTTCGTTTTGTGAGAGGGTACGGATGCTGCTGACGAATTCCAATTCCTTTTGCGCCTCTTTGCACTGGCGAGATGCTGCCTTGTCTTGTGCCGCAGGCTGCCTGCTCGGAGGCATTACCGACAAGCGCTGTTGCTGCTCGAACATTTGCACTTCTTGTTGCGCTGCCTGGGAGCGGTACTTGCGCTCGTTGGCTTCGGCTGCTTGCAGGCGTTCTTCCAAAATTTGCTCACGCGACTTCTGGCGCTCAATGATTTCGCCGTTTTGGCCTGACGCACAGGGCTGATCCGAATAGGTCAGCTTGCCAGAGGCATCTTTGCATCTGTGCACTTGAGCAGATGCTTGCATCGCGAAAAAGGCAAAAGCGATCAGGGCGGCAAATGGCATCCAGCGCATAGATGTCTCCAAATGTGAATGGCGTCATCGTACACGGGCCTTCCCCCCTGTAGGGTTTGGCTGAACTGCTCCAGGCGTTGAGACTGGCGGCCACCAAGGAGTCACCACAGCATGACCAACACCGTATACCCGAAGGGCGCAGAGAAGATTCTGTCTGGCGCCATCAACCTCCAGACGAACACCATCAAGGCCGCGTTGGTGTCCAGTACCTACGCCTACGGCGCGACCCACGAGTTCGTGTCGAGCCTCGGAACCCGCATCGGTACCGACCAGACCCTCGCAAACAAGTCCGTGACGGGCGGTGTGTTCGATGCTGATGATCTTGATTTCGGGCCGCTGCCACCAGGCAACACCGTCAAGGCCATCGTCGTGTACCAGGACACTGGCAACACGTCCACTTCTCCCGTTCTGCTGTACCTGGATTCCGGCCCCACTGTCGGTCTCCCATTCACTACCAACGGCGGCGCACTGACTGTTCCGTGGAACGACGACGCCAAGAAGATTCTCCAGCTCGGCCTCCCGTTCTACCCGCTGGGTGGCGAAGCAGCGATCTCCGGCAGCATCAACTTCCTGACGGACACGCTGAAGGCGGTGGCCCTGCCGTCCAGCTATGTGTACGATCCATCGCACCGGTTCCTTGCGGACGTCCCTTCCGTGGTCGGCACTGCGGTGACGCTGACGACCAAGAGCATCACTGACGGCGCGTTCAACGCCGACGACATTGACCTGGGCGTGCTTGCCGCCGGATCGATACTCGGGTCTGTCCTGATCTACAAAGACACCGGCACCCCGGCAAACTCTCCGCTCTTGCTGCGCATCACAGACATCACTGGCTTCCCGCTCACCACGGGCGGCAGTAACGTCTCCGTGCGGTGGTCGGACGGTGCGGCCAAGATCTTCCGCCTGACCCAGGTCTGATCGGCGGCCATGAAAAACCTTCGCTTCTCCAACAACGCCGAGGCGGTGCTGGCCGCAGAGCTGCCCAGCAACCCGAACGACCCTAGCTCCAGCTTCATCACCGTGGCCACTGACGGATGGGAAGACAAGTTCGCTCCGCTCGAAGGCCGTTACGGTGTGGATGACTACCTGCACCCCAACCAGTACCCGACCGATGCGGAGTGCCAACTCGTCACCCTGACCCACGAATCCAATCCCGGGCAGTTCGAGGTCGTAGCGATCGTACGGCACGAGTTCGGTACTGCCGCGTTCGACGTCAAGCGCAACATCGAGGGCGCGCCGGGGATGAGCTGGCCCATAGGTACCAGCATGCAGGCCCGTGTGACAGCAGCCACCCTCGACTCGTTCATGCAGGGGTCTGAAGCGAACGTGCCAGTCGTGTCTGGGGGCGTACTGAGCATCCCTGGCGGGCGATTCTCCATGTCGGCCGTGCCGCACATCGGCCGCGTTTTCGCGCCGAGCGACTCCGTGTATGGCGTCAACCTGACGGGCGGGTCCCCGTCGGCAGTGGGGGTGTCAGCATTCGTCGACCTGGGGGTGGCCCCAACCATCGAGGATCTGGACGGGTACGGCACATACCAGCATGGGCATGTGTACCTCCCAGCGTCCCCGGCTGGCCAGCAGTATGGGTACAACGCGTTCGATGGCGGCTCCATAGACTACACGGCAGAGTCGCCGCCACTCGTGTTTAGTAGCGGGGGCGACCACTCGATCCAGCTCGTCGATGGCGCTGGCGAACTGCACGGCGTACTCGTGGCAGTCGGTCTGCCGGTCAACATTTCCGTGCCGTTCAGCGGTAGTTTGGTCGTGGTGGAGGAGGTGGGCTTCATCGCGGACTACGTTACGGCCACGACGAAACCGATCGTTTCGATCGGCGACCTCGACCAGGCATCCACCCCAGACGCCACACGGTTTGCGAACAACGTCTCGCTCACCCAGATCACGGCTGACGGGCATATCCACCGCATCCCCATCACGGTCGGAGGCGGCATGTCGCGCACTCTGACCTTCCGCCTCGACACCCCGGCCACCGGTGGGTCGTTCCGCGGTCGCTTCTACTGGCGGGGCTTCCTCGTTCAGGATTGACGATGGCCTACCCGCTGATCAACGGCGCCACCATCAACGGGTCTGAGTCCGGCCCGCTGCGCATACGCCCGGGGCACGTGGCGTTGCCCGTCGTCGGGGTAGCTGAGGCGTTCATCAGCATGGACGCGGTCGGGGCGGACGCGGTCGAGGTCGGCCCAGCCCGTACAGCGCTGGGCGTGTCCCCATCGGGGGTAGAGGCAGTGCAGAGCGGCACCCATGCCGGGCTCTACAACGCGCTCATCCCTCTGTACACCGCCACAGAGGTGGCGGCAGGGACAGCGCTCTCCGCCATAGAGACGTTCAGTTCTGGGGCGTACCCAACGATGATCGGAGACCCCTCCCCGAGGGTCGGCTCCGACGTCCAGGTGTCGCCGAGCGGCCTCGGCGCAGCGACTTCTGGCCTCCATTCAGCGACAGCCGCCCAACCGCCATCGACGATCTCCATCCAGGCCGCTGGAGCCTACCCCACCCACATCGGCGACGTGTCCATCTCGCTACGCCCGATCGAAGTCACCAGCGCAGGCGCTGCGCCCACACTGCTCGGCGACCTCTCAGTAGGTATGTGGTTCGGTGCTGCGGGGGGTGATGTCGCCCTGATAGGAACCATCCGCACCTCGACCGTCGTTGCCGCAGCCTCATCGTCTCCCACCAACGTCGGCGATGTCCGCACGGTTATGGCGTCCGCCATCGAAGGCATGCTCATTGCCACCGCCGGCGTACCTACGGTCTCCGTAGGGTGGCGCTTTTGTGATGCCGCAGGTGCCGCGCCGCTGGTGGTGGGCGGTTTCGGTGTGCCGTACGCGCCTGTGCGCGCTCGGCAGTCATTCCCGATGCGCCTCGGCCCGATCGCCATCAACCGGGGTGCTGCATGCTGACTTTCTCGTCCTTCATGGGGATCAACAACGTCGCGCCGGAGCACCGCCTCGGCAAGCAAGATCTCGTCGCTGCGACCGACGTCGACATCGGCGGTACGGGGGAGATCACCAGGCGCGCTGGCCTGACGCTGCTATCCGACCAGTGCCACAAGAACCTGCACCAAGCGCGGGGGTTCATGCTGGCCACCTGCGGCAGCGACCTGACGGCAATACACCCGGACGGTGCGCGGCACGTCATCCACTCTGCTCTCGGCCCCAGCCGTGTGTGGTACTGCAACTTACCTGACGGGCGCACGACCTACACCAACGGCCTGATCCACGGCACCACAGACGGATTCGTCGGGCGCCCCCGCAGCATCGCCGTTCCGGACAGCCTCGGCGCACCTGACGTCGCGTTTGGCTCGCTGGCCCAAGGCCAGTACCGGTACCACCTGACCATGGCGCGCGACGGATTCGAGAGCCCCGCCATCAGCTCAGAGCCCGTCACCATCACCGACGGTGGCCTGCGCCTCGACGGCCTGCCTGTACGGCTCGGCCACACACTGAACGTCTACCTCAGCGGCCTGGACGGCGAAGGTGCGTACCTGATTGGCTCCACCTGCGACAGCACGTTCGAGTGGGGTGGTAAGAACTCCGACCTTGTCCTGCCGTGCCGCACCCTGGGCACCCAGGCGTTTCCTGTCGGCGCGCACACTGCGTTCTGGCGAGGCCGCGTCATCACGGCGGTAGGCAACGTGCTGTGGGCCAGTCGCCCGATGGCGCCGCACCTCGCTGACTGGCACGACTTCAAGCAGATGTCCGGCACCATCACTATGGTCGCGCCGGTGGAGGATGGCATTTACGTCGGCACCGAGCACGAACTGGCTTGGCTCGGCGGCGCGACCTGGGACGCCCTGAACTACACGCCGACCACGCGCGGCTCTGTGGTGCCAGGCTCTGGCGTGAACGCGCCAGGCGACCGAATCAAGCTCGAAAATTCCGTGGGTCGCGGCCTGGCCATGCTGTGTATCGCCGGTGGCGAGATCGTGGCCGGGTTCGCCGGCGGCGTGACAATCAGCCTGACTGGCGACCGGTACCGGACGGACGCCAAAGAGGTCAGCGCCACGTTCCGCGAGGTGCAGGGCGTCCCGCAGTACATCGCGGTACCGCAATGAGCGGGATCTGGAACCCATACGCGTTCTCGCCGACTGGGGGTGCTATGCCGGTCGGTGTCCCGCCGGCGCTTCGCGTCGTAGGCGCCCAGGCCACTGCGGTGCAGCTGACGGCCGCACAGGCGGTTTTTGCGAACTTCTGCATGCACAGTCGGCTGTCCGTAGTGCCGAATGCCACGGAGCAAGGCCGTCTGCCGGACGGCACACCGTACAAGATCGTCTCCCTCGGGGCGCAGCAGACGGTGATGATGATCTGGCCAGCGCAAATTACCGACATCACGGTGAAGCCAGGCATAGGCGTCGCTGTGCCTGGCGCGACATGGATACTCTCTCCGTACGGCGACCCGGCCCGCCCAGACCAGCAGAGGTGGAGGGCGCTCAGCGTCCCCACCCTCAACGGGGGTGTAGGGACGACATACAGGGCCGTCGATGGCCGCTACTTCGTCGAGGGCGGTGGAGGCACGTCTAGCGGGAACAAACGCCTGGCGCCCCCGCTGTTCAGCATGGCGGCCAACATCTACCTGCGCCCACAACGCGAGCTTGCGGGCATCTATGTATCAGACCCCATCATCTTCGACAGTTCGCTGGAACAACTGAGTATCGACGGCAACGCCCTGAAAGCAAACTCATGGAGGTTGTCGAAAGACGGGCTAGAGACATCGACCTCTGGCACGTCAGGAACCTGGGGGGCGACGTACCAGCTACCCTCTCTGACTGAAGGCGACCGTTGGGGCCTACTGACAGCGAACTCGGACAAGAAGAAGTTCGTGGCGTGCCGAATCGCCAGCGACATGGAATCGTGGTCGTTCAAGACGGATAACGTCCGCCAGTCTGTCGTTGCATGGCGCGCTAAAAACCCAGCCGGACTCGACGACGTCGCGGTGAAAAACCACCCAACGACGGTCGCCAGAAAGTACCCAGAGGGCGCACCAAAACTCAGCCACTGGACGCAGGGATATGAGAACAACAACACGACCATATACACCACGTACAGCAACCCGGGTGCATTCATACCCAACGCCCCAGCAACCATCACGATCGACGGCCTAGACAGCACCCGCCTAGTGACCTACGCGGAGGAGTGCGACTATTCAGGTACAGCCACGTTCCGCCGGTATGTCGACTTCACAGGTGAGATCCGTGAGGATGTCATTACGTACGAGGATAAATCCGACATATCGGCTGGGAGCAAGACAGGGTGGTACGGGTTCAACAAAACGCTCTACCAGGATGCAGTCAGGTTCGAGAACAGCAGCGTCCGTGCCAACACTACGCGCGCCGCAACGCTAACCATGTTCGGCATCCCGCCAATCAGAGTCTACGAATTCTCCCTCGACTTCGGATATAGCTTCGACGGGGACGGCCGATGGGAAACCAAGTTCGCGCGGTATTCGTATGGGGCTACGGGCGAGATCAACGGATTCATCTACGAAGGTTCCGCGTCGGCTGCACAGCTTGCTTCTTCGGCGGCCACCATCCAATACGCCCTGGAGAGGGTACTGGTACACGACAGCCAGTTCGGGGTGGCCGCTACAGTGCGCGTATCCGCAAAGACGACCACGGATGCGGCGCAGGGGTACGCACGAGTCTCGGCGGCATCGGGCAGCGCGGATTACGACAACGTCTATATGTTGGCAGCCAACTTCGGTACCGGCAAGTTCCCCCCATCGAGCTACATAAACAGAAGTTCCCAGACCGACGAACTCAGCATAGAGATGATCTTCTACGGCCCATCCAGCAAGGAGGCCATGAAGATGGATGTACCGCCCCCGATCCTCGCAGCCCTGCGGAGCGCGATGGGTGGGCTCAGGGCCGAGCTAACCTCCATCCCGGCGCGTGGTGGCGCAGACCCGGACGTCACCAGCGGCAAACGCCAGAACGCATACCTCCGCGAGAAGGACGTCCATGCAGTGCTGGAGCAGGTACTGGACTTCGCCACTGACGTGTCTTACGCCAAGGACCCAAAGACCGGTGCTGGGTTTTTTTCATGTTCCTGGGACGACAGAGCTAGCCCGAAGGTGTGGCGCAACAAAGTGACCGGCCCGTGGGGCTGGGCACCGGCGTCGAGCAGGACGCCCCTGGCTGACGACGCGAAGGTCCTCTCAAATACCTCTGTATGACTCTATGAACACCATCGTTTGCAACACCCTCCTCGGCGCCGTGACGGAATACACCCGTCACGAGTTCCACGCCATAACCCCCACCCATGCCGGCGCGGCCACGGGGCTGTACGAACTTAACGGAGACGCCGACGACGGCCTGCCCATCGCCTCATCGATCCAGCTCCCAGCCACGCTGCGCGAGACCACGCTAAAGAAGGCGCTGAGTTCGGTGTACTTCTCCATGCTCGGCGAAGGTGAGGCCACATTGACCGTGCTCGGCAAGGCCGGCAGCTGGAGCTACGACTTCCCCCTTCGCGTAAGCGGGCAGACGCGGTGCGTGGTCGGCCGCGGCATCCGTGAGAACTACCTAGGGTTCATCCTGAGCACGCCGCAGGGGCAACCATTCACCCTGGACCGCATGGAGGTTCAGACCGCAGACGCGAAATACCGGAGGATATAGACCATGGCAGATCTCAGCGGCCCAGCCGCGATAGTTCAGGACAAATACGCGAAGTCAGTGTCCCTGGCGGATTCTGCGGCCAGTGCGGTCGACAGTTTCCAGACCGCACTGAACGCCAGCATCTACGCCCCCCCAACGATCAGCGTGCAGTGGAGTTCGCTCGCTGCACCGAGTTTGCCACCGATACCAGACCTGCCTCGACTGCCTGACATCGATCTGGACGTGCCTGGCGGGCTCCCGTCGGCACTGAACGACACCCTGGGGGACGTTCAGATAGATGAGTTCGACGTCCCTATGCCAGAGCTGAGCTTCCCGCTTCCGCCGACCATCACCGTTGGCCAAGCACCGATGCTGCCGGAGGTCCGTGACGTCGATATACCAAACGCGCCGAATGTGGTGCTGCCAGACGACCCTGACTTCCTCACGATACAGACCCACAACGCCCCGAACATAGATCTGCATGAGGAGTGGTTGAGCAAGCTTGAGGACATCCCAGAGCTGTCCATCATGCAGCCTGCGCCGTTCACATACTCGCCCGGCGCGCGGTACGCATCGCAGCTGCTGGACAGCCTGAAGGCCACGCTGAACGCCCGCATCCATGGCGGTACGGGACTCAGCCCGACGGTCGAGCAGGCCATTTGGGGCCGCGCACTCGACCGCGAGACCGCCCTGGCCCTGGCCAAGGAACGCGACGTGATGCGCGGCGCCGAGGCGCTTGGCTTCCAGCTGCCGTCTGGCGTGATGGCAGCGCAGCTGGCCGACGCCCGGCGTGAGTACCACGACAAGCTCTCTGGCCTGTCGCGCGACATCGCCATCAAGCAGGCGGAGCTGGAACAACAGAACGTCAAGGACGCCATCCAGGCTGCGCTGCAGCTCGAATCCGCGCTGCTGGACGACGCATACAAGATCGAGGCGCTTGCCTTGGATGCTGCCAAGACGGCCGCAGCCAGCGCCGTCGCGGCGCACAACGCTGCCCTGGAGCACTTCAAGGCCCTGCTGGACGGATACCGGACATACGCCTCGACGTACGACTCCATCATCCGGGCCGAGATGAACAAAGTGGAGGTATTCAGGGCCCTGCTGACGGCCGAACAGGCTAAAGCGGACATCAACAAGAGCCTCGCGGACCGGTACCGCGCCGAGATCGAGGGCGCGATGGCGGTGGTCGACGTGTACAAGGCACGTGTCGGCGCCGCCCAGACCCTGGTGGAACTGGAGCGCACCCGCATCAGCGCCGGCGCAGAGCAGATCAAGGCATTCGTGGCCACGGTCAACGCCGAGACCTCGAAGGCGGAGCTGTACAAGGCCACCGTCGGCGCCGAATCAGTGAAGGTGGAGGCGTTCACTGCGATCGGTAATGCGTACTCCGCCAAAGTCGGGGCACAAGCTGAAAAAGCACGTGTAGAGATCGCCAAACTGAACGCGCGGATCTCCGCCAAGGCGTTGGAGTGGGACGGGTGGAAAGCGCGCCTGGCCGCCGCGACATCGAAGGTAGAGGCCGCAGCCAAAAAATCTGCGGTGATGGTGGATGGGTACCGCGCTGGCGCCAGCGCCGCGGAAGCGCAGGCCGGGGCTTACATGCAGCGGTGGCGGGCGGACATTGCTCAGTACGAGGCCGGCAAGAACATCGCCATGCAGGCAGCGAAGGTGAACGCCGATGCCGTGATGCACACGAATGACGCCCGCATGGAGGCCGCGAAGGTCGGCCTGACGACATCGTCTCAGCGCCTGGCCAGCGCCTGGGCCATGGTTTCTGCATCGGCACAGATTTCTGGCCAAGTCTCACAGAACATATCCGGCTAACCCCCCTGTAGGGTTCGACGGCCAGCCCGGCGCTGGGCACAGTGCTGGGCATGTTTGAGCCCATCAAGCGCAAGCTGCGCATCATCAAAGGCGCTACGTTCAACCCTGGCTGGACGTGGAAGCCTGGCGGTACGCCCATGGATTTCACCGGCTGTTCGGCGCGCATGCAGGTGCGGGCGGACTATGGTGAGCCCATCCTGCTGGAGCTGACCACCGAGAGTGGCGGCATCGTGCTGGGCGGGCCCGCTGGGACAATTGATCTTTGGATCGGCGCCACCGATACAGCGGCCATTACATGGACTGAAGGTGTATTTGACATCGAGGTTCAGTACGCCGCCGGCCCTGATCATGTTGATCGGCTTATCCAAGGATCCATCACTGTTTCCCCAGAGGTAACGACGTGACGAACGTTCTGATCGAACGCGAAGTCGTTGTTGTCTTGGAGCGCGCTGAACCGCGCGTGGACATCATCAGCGAAGCAAGGCAAGGCCCGCCAGGCCCACCCGGGCCTCGCGGCGCCATTGGTGATGCTGGCGGCGCGCTGCTGGTGACCAACCGGCTGTCCGAGCTTGCCGCTGACCCCGCAACCCAAGAGGCGGCCCAAGCCAACCTTGGCCTGGGCGCCATCGATCCCCTTGCTTACTACATCCTGGCCAAGGCCTGAAAGGACGCCCCATGTCTCTCGAAACCCGCATTGTTGCCCTGGCCCAGGCCATGGGCGCTGACGTCAAGGCGCTGACCGTTGCCCAAGGAAGCCTGTCTGCGCTGAACACCACCACCAAAACCAGCCTGGTGGCCGCCATCAATGAGCTGATGACGCTGATCGGCAGCGCCGGGGCCAGCATTGATGACGGTGCAGGCAATGGCAACACCGCTGTCACCTGGTCGGCAGACAAGATTTTTGACAGCATCGAGGCGGCCAAGACTGCCGTCAAGAATGACCTGGTGGGCGGCGCAGGCGCTGCGCTGGACACCCTCAACGAGCTGGCAGCCGCCCTGGGCAATGACCCGAGCTTTGCCGCTACCATCGCCACGGAGATTGCGAACCGCGTGCGCTTCGACGCCGCGCAGACGCTGACCAGCCCGCAGCAGGCACAGGCGCGCGCCAACATCGGCGCCGCCAGCGCAGCGGACGTGTCCGGCCTGCTCACCGGCCTGGGCACCTACGACCGCGACTACGCCGCCGATTACACCGCCGCCAAGGTGTAAGCCGTGTCTTTGCAGACGCGCATCACTGCGCTGGCCCAGGCCGTCGGTGCGGACGTGAAAGCCCTGCTGGCGGCCATCGGCACGAAAGTCGCAGCGAGCGGAGGTACTGCCTCTGGCTTGACACTCGCCAATGGGTATACGGAAGGGGTCTTTGCAGTCACTGGGACAGCCCCCGCGCTGTCCCCATCCAACGGCACCATCCAAACCTGGGCGCTCACGGCCAACAGCACGCCTACGGCGGGCACCTGGGCGTCGGGTCAGTCAATCTCGCTGATGGTCGATGACGGCACGGCCAGAACGATCAATTGGACGGCCCTTGCACCTGTGTGGATCACGGGTGGAGGCACCCCGCCCATCCTGAAAGCCACTGGCTACACACCCATACTGCTGTGGAAGATAGGCTCGGTGCTGTATGCAGCGCGCCCGGGGGATGCCTGATGCTGTTCCATCAACTGCTACGCGCGTGCGCATCCCGCGTTCCCGGCACCGTCACGGTTGTTGGATTGGTGAACCTGACAAACCAGGGCGCCGACGCCTCGCGCACACTCACAATCACTGGGCACAGCGTGGGCGACGTACTTATCGCCATGACCGCCAACCGCACTAGCACCCCTGCTGCCTTGCTTGCCGGGTACACGGACATTGTTTCGCTGGGGGGTGGCTCTCGATCGTTCCGTGTTCAATACAAAGTCGCCACGGCTACTTCAGAGAGTATTACGTGGACAGGCGCTTACGGGTACCTGATGGCAGTGCGCGGCTTTGCAGGCATAGGAGCGAGCGGCACGCTCTCCAGCGCATTCGGCTCCACGCTGCCACTGCCTGACCTCGATGGACTAGACACCGGAGGCACCAGCTTGGTGGTCGCTGGAGGCTTCGCCTCGTCGGGCCAGACAGCCGTAGATGCCCCCTACGAGCTACTTTCCTCGTCAAACAACCCGACAGGCAAGTGCGTCGCTGTCGTGAAGAACAATACTGCCGCCTCTTTGGTAGGGAAAACTATCACGCAGGGCGGTGGCACGGGTCTGACATACGCCATTGAACTTAGAGGATGACCGTGCAGCAGCAATACACCCATGCGCCGTCCGAGCGCTTCCCGTACACGCTGGCCCAGTTGCGCAGTGACAATGCGCACGTCAGTTTCCCGGAATACCCTGACGAGGAAACCCTGGCCGAGTACGGCGTTTACCCCGTCACGCCCGTGGTACCCGACTACGACCCATCTACGCAGGTGCTGGAATCGACAGGCTGCGCATACAACGCCGAGCTTCAGCGCTGGGAGACGACATTCCAGGTTCGACCACTGCCTCCCCCCACAGCGCCGGAAAGCGTCACCCGTGCCCAAGGTAAGGCTGCGCTCATCACTGCGGGCCTGTGGTCGGGGGTAATGTCCTTCGTTGCGTCAATCCCTGACCCTACGGAACGCGCCCTGGCTGAAGTAGCCTTGCACGACACGCAGGAGTGGCGTCGTAGCTCGCCATTCTTCAACGCCGCTGCCACGGCGCTGGGTCTGACCGGCGAGCAGCTTGATGCGCTTTTTTTGGCCGCCTCCAAGATCGAACTGTGACGCCAGAGTAGCGTCCCCCGTATAGGGTTCGACGCCCCCCAACATCCCCGGAATCATCCGGGCCATGAAAGACGAACTCCTGCGGGCCGACCATGCCCCGATCGCCAAAGCGGTCATCAACTGGCTTGCGGCGGCCCTGGGGATTGGCTCCTTCCTTGGCCTGGTCAATCTCATTGTCGGCGTGCTGTCGGCCACCTGGCTGGGTGTCCAGCTCTATGGCTACCTAGCGCACGAGCTGCCGATGAAGCGCATGCGCCGCAAGCTGCTCCAGCGAGAGATGGATCGCTCGCGCACGCAGCCCGCTGATTTGGGGTCGGTGGAGGCTGACGAATGAGCGCGCTCATCCGCACCGCCGCCGCCACGCTCGTGCTGTCGGCGGCTGGGCTGATTGGTATGGCCGTGTCTGAGGGCTGGGTGCCCGTGGCACGGCCACCAGTGCCTGGCGATGTTCCCACCGGTGGATTTGGTAGCACGCGCAGCGAAAGCGGGCCGATGAAGGAGGGCGAGCGCATCGAGCCGGTGCGTGGCCTGATCCTGTTGCAGCGTGATGCTGCCGAAGCAGAGCGCATCGTGCGCCGCTGCGCCCCGGTGCCGATGTACCAGCGGGAGTTCGATGCCTTTGTGAGCCTGGCTTACAACGTTGGGCCGGGAAAGGCCGGCGTGAAGGACGGGTTCTGCGAACTCAAGCGTGGCGGCCAGTCCACCATCGTGCGCCGCCTGCTTGCGGGCGACTACACGGGGGCCTGTGATGCGATCCTGGGCTGGGACAAGTTCCAGGGCAAGCCACTGCGTGGCCTGACCTTGCGCCGTGAGCGTGAACGCGCGGTGTGCCTGGGGGTGACGCCATGAACCCGATCGTCTTTTACATGCTGTGCGACCCGTGGCTTTTCTGGAGGCTGGCATGGGACGTTTGACCGCAGGACTGGCGCTTGCGCTGCTGGCCAGCCTTGCCGCCAATGGCGCGATGGGCTGGGCCTGCCTGGGCCAGCGCGACGGCGCCACCCAGGCGCGTGCCGACTTGGGCGCAATGGAGCAGCAGCGTGACAGCGCCCGCCAGGCGGCAAGTGCATGCAGCGACGCCACCGACGACCTGCGCACGCTGGCCGACCAGCGCGCCATTGAGGCCCAGGCCGCCCGAGCCGATGCCGCAGCGCAGGCGCGCACCCATCACCAGAAGGCCGACGCCATCCTGGCCACGCCGCCAGCCGCACCCGACGACGACTGCAAAAGCGCGCAGATGCGTGTGGCCGACTGGCTCAAGGGGAGGGCGCAGCCGTGAAGATTGCTATTTTATTGATAGCTGCTTGCGCTTTACTGGCGGGCTGTGCGACCAAAAAGCACGTTGAAATCCAGCGCGTGGCCGTGCCGGTGCCAGTCGAATGCAAGGAGCCGGTGCCGGCGCGCCCGGTGATGCCCACCGAAAGCCTGGGCGGCGCCGCCACCACCCTCGACCAGTTCGCCCAGGCGGCCATGGCCGAAATCGAGCGCCGCGAGGGCTACGAGGGCGAGTTGCGCACGGCGCTGATGGCATGCACTACACCTGCGACTGATGCGATAGGCCGACATTAATCTGTACGGTATGTCCGCTTTCGGCCACAAGCAGTTATTCCACTAAAACGTCCAAGCAGCTCCGTTCAGCGCCTTTCCGGTCAGCATGAGCCATGTTCCCCAATGTCTACTGAGCGTGCATAATCCTTGTTCAGGGCGCCCGCCCAAGTTTTGTGCGGCTTAAAAAGGGCTTCTCTTCTCTCGAATTTACTCACCTTCATGGCTCTACATGCGGATGAGCGCTAAACGCACAACGCTCACCGCAGCTAAAGAGAGAACCATGACAGCCTTTTCCTCCTGGGCGTTTCGCCTCAAGCAACTGCTTGCCGATGTTGGTGTGACTATCCCTTTGGGACATGCCTACGAACTACTCGCGGCGGGCCTGAAACACAACTCTTATGCTTCGCTGACGCAGCTCGAGTCAAATGCTTTAGGCCAGGCACAACTCATCGTTTTTGATGCTGATTCGATGCGCGCCCGAGCCCGCTCACTTAAGGTGGACTTGGAACCAGCTAAGTACTTTTCAGACTTCTTGGACATCCTTGATGACCCGGACGCGGTGCCGTCATCTGACAAGGGCGTGATTTATATGCGCTTCGGTAGTGCCAGCGGTCCTATCTGCAATGATTCATTGGAGTGGAGTGTTGGACGGATACTGGAACACTGCGGGCATGAAAGCCTTAGTCCGATTGCGTCCCTTCTCTATGGCCTGAATCGCAAGAGCTACTGGAAAAGTTTTGATGGATATCCGCGCAAAATAACTCTCACAAGCGTACAGGATGCCCGCGTAGTGACGCTGTATAGCAGGCTGACGCCAGCTGACACTCATGCCTGTTCCGATATCGCTTGGTCGTGGGATTTTGAAGGGCATGTACGGTTAGCGGGCTACTCAGACGGGTATGAGGTTCCAGTCGATGGGAGCATACGAATCAACAAGCCTGGACGGATGCTTCTTGGTTCTGCAAAAATTACACGACTCGTTCAGGTCGGAGAACCGCAAATGTTCGATGATGACATGGACCAGGGGGATGTGTATGGCGGGTATGACTGATACCTCCTAAGACCGCCAGGTCAGGTGTTTGTCCGCAATGTACCGGGGATAGCTGATCTGGCTTCACTCATGCATCCATGATGCGGAGAAGCTCAAACGACCGCAAAGGGTCGATCTCTGCCATTGGTGCATCCAAGGAGAACTGCGCTGGAGGCGCGTGAACCGCAAGGTTCAGTCTGTGGTGCAGCGCTCAAGGAGCGTCGCATCGTCAGCATTCAGAGAGCTGGAGGGCCACCTGCTGCACTCCAAGCAGGCGACCTGCCAGTGGGCGCGGCTACCGCCTGACAGCGCACGATGCTGAAATCAGGCCGGTGTGAATCTGGTGTGATTTTCGTGTGAATCTCAGGGCAAGCCCAGGCAACGAAAGAGCAAAGAAAAACGCCAGACTAGAGGGGCTCTCATTGTCTGGCGTTGTCTTGTGTGGTGGGCCGGGGGGAATTGAACTCTCCTATGAAAAAAGTATAAAAATTGCAAAAGTGCCAACAAAAATACCAACAAAAAGAAAAGTGACCCCCTTGTGTCGTCAATCCAACGCGGTGCCGGGCGGGCGTTGGTGGTGCCGGTGGCCGTGGTGGCCGGGCAGTGGCATTTCGTCACCGCAACGAAACCAGCGCCAGCAGTCGGCGCACTGTGCTGGGCATGGGTTTCTCGGTTTGAAACCGGACAACCCCCCAGTTGCTCGAAGTCGGCACGGCAGTTGGCGACAACCTCGCCAAGGGGTCAGACTTGAAATCCAGCCCCTTGCCATCGAGGGCTGAAAGTTCAGCCGACGTGCCAGCATTTGCCAGCAGCACGGTGTATAAAGTCGGAAAGCCCAGCGATAGGGGCGACACTTGAACCGGCTTGCTGGTCAGGACGCCCATAGGAATCCTGGGCTTTTTCTTTTGTGCCGCTGCCAAGGCGAGCTGTGTCACCCTTGGCGTAATGGCTGGCAGTGTCCATAGACGTGCCAGCGGCGGCGCATCCTTTGCGCGCGATCCAGCGCCAGCATCAGTCCTTGCGTTCCGGTGGCGGCTCAGACTCCTGCCACGGGGCCACGAATGGTGTCAGGCAAAGCATCTTCCGTGACAGCCAAGGCGGCGAAATCTGGTTCTCTCCCGTTTCGCTCAATGGTGTCGCTGGTGATTCCGTGTAGCCAGGCTTTTGGTTCTCCGGCACCACTCTCCAGTCCCCACGCTCGTCCAGATTGGCCTCAATCTCCGGCGTCAGCTGGTTGAACGGAACTTGTTGTTTGGTCATTTGCCGCATTCTGCCAGTCGCCAAACCAGCGCTTGAACGCTTCGGTCTGGGTTTGATAAACGCCATCTGCGCGGCTGAATTTCACACCACGCCTGCATCGTCTTAACACCCGATTTCTTGTTTACCCCGCTGTTTACCAACACCTGGTTTACGCGCTAACCACGGCGCTAACCACGGCGCTAACCTGCCAGCGCTAACCTGCGCCAGCGCCCCCGATTCCGTGCGTACCAGCTTGCGTACCACCCCAGTGCGTACCGCCTCAAAGGTAAGGTTTTGACAGGTTTCCGTGGAAACACCACTTCTGCGATACATTGGTGATGCCTCCTGAGTTTGTTGAGCCAGACCGTTCGGATGCTCTTTGACATCAACACTGGACACTCTCGGATTCAGGAGGCTTTTTTGTGCGCCCACCACTGGCCAGCAAAAGCCCGATTGCGTGGATGCCATTGCCCACAAAGCAAAATCCCGGCGCAGGGGCCGGGCTGGTGGGCAAAGTCTTGCGCTCAGAGTTGTGTGCCTACGGGCAGTTGCAGTCTCGCCAGCGCATCGGCCAGTCGTGCCTCATGGGCGGTGCTGGCGGCGACAAAAGCCGACCCGGCCATCAGCCCCCCCAACACCCTGTCCTCCTTGGGCGTCAGGGTCAGGACTTCATCGCCGATTTCGATCTTCACAAAGCCGTCTGCCAGCACAGTCTTGCTCATGGGGCGGGTCGGCGGGTACTGCTTGACCACGGCATACACCCCGCGCACCAGGCGCTTGATGCGGCCATCCTCGGCCAGCGCCCGCAATCGGTCATCCACGACAACCATCGGTAGCTGGGTCAATTCAGCAATCGTGTGGCGGGTGATTTCTGTGCCCATGGCGTGCAGCTCCTGGGCGGCTTCATAGATTGCGGTGGTGGTGCTGGCGGTGCTCATGCCCGGATGGTCACGGGGCACGGCTGTTTGGCATAACCCCATAGCGGTGCTGGCGCATCAGCCCGGTGCGCACTCCAGGAGTGTAAAGTTTTGACAAGTGCGCGCGCTGCTTTCGGCTCCATCCCCGCCCTTGAAAACTGGCCGATGGAATGTAGGGTTTTGTTGGGTTCTGCCGTGACCATCGCAGCAGGGCATGGTGCAGGGCCAGTCCCACGGCCTGCGGGAACCTGACTCCCACCACTGGCGGAAGTTGAGCCGCGCGCCGAAAGCAAAAACCCGGCGCTGGGGCCGGGTCGGTCATGGTCAGATTTGAAATCCAGCCAAGATTGTTGGGCCACCGCAGTGGCATTGATGCACAACGGCATGGCCGACTGGAATCGACCCAAAGCGGAAGGGTAAGTTTGCCCTTTGATCGGCCGGTTTATGGCGGTTGCAGTCATCAACGGTTCCGCGTTCGATGTTCAGGCTCAGGTGTCTTACCGTCACTCCGGTTTGTGCTCTCCAGCAGGGATGCGGATACAGTCTGTCCGCCGCCGTGTTGCCCAGCTGTCCCAGATTGGAGGCAAATACAGCCTAAGTGGGATGCCGCAGTCACTACATCGCATCATCGTCCCCCCGCATTGGGCAATTCACACAAACAGGAGACCAAGCACCAATGGCTTTCAAGAAACCGACAACGCATACTGCCGTCCCGGAAAGCCCGGACCGCCTGTTTCGCGACCTGCCTCGACGCAAGCACGCTAGCCTGTTTGACCACCAAGGCCAAGTGTTGCGCAACTACGTCGGACAAGCGTTAGACGCACCGGACGTTGCTTTGCAGTTGCCCACCGGCAGTGGCAAGACGCTAGTAGGACTGTTGCTTGCTGAGTGGCGGAGGCGCAAGTTCCGCGAGCGGGTCGTCTACCTGTGTCCTACGCGACAACTTGTCCACCAAGTCGCGGAAGAGGCGACGGCAAAGTACGGCCTGACCGTTGAGCCATTCACCGGCAGGGTCAAGCATTACACACCCGAGGCCAAGACCGCCTATCAGGACGGCGAACGCGTGGCCGTGACCACATACAACAGTCTCTTCAACACTAATCCTTTCTTCGACAGCCCGGACATCATCATCGTAGATGATGCACACGCAGCTGAGAACTACATGGCGAGCCAGTGGACGCTGCGCGTCAGCCGGTTCGAAGCGGCTGACGACGCCTTGTTCAAGGCAATGGCCGGTGTGCTTAAGACTGTTCTGCCAGCTCACAACCACGCCCGTCTCACCGGCGATTGGAGAGGCATTGACGATGTGGGCTGGGTCGACATGATCCCGAGTCATCAGTTGACCGAGATCTCTGCCGAGCTGCGGGCAACGATCACAGCCAACGTTGACGACACGGATCACCGCTATCCTTGGCGCATGCTGTCAAGCCATCTCCATGCTTGTCAGCTGTATGTGTCCTCTAGCGAAATCATGCTGCGCCCGCTGATTCCGCCTACCTGGTCGCACGGTCCCTTCGTAGGCGCCAAGCAGCGAATCTTCATGTCCGCCACCTTGGGGGCTGGCGGTGACCTGGAGCGCCTGACGGGACGGCCACGCATCAAGCGTTTGCCAATCCCCGAAGGTTGGGACCGCCAAGGAATCGGGCGACGCTTCTTCCTGTTCCCCGAAAAGTCGCTTGCCGAAGACGAGACGTTGCAGTTGCGCCGAGAGCTGATGCGCAGGGCCGGACGCAGCCTTGTGCTAACGCCCAGCACGCCCGATGCCGACGCGGTGATCAAGGATGTGATGGAGCAGTTGAAGTACCCTGTGTTCAC
This sequence comes from Simplicispira metamorpha, assembly GCF_004341365.1. GTDB lineage: Bacteria > Pseudomonadota > Gammaproteobacteria > Burkholderiales > Burkholderiaceae_C > Simplicispira > Simplicispira metamorpha. Next base: position 87,342 of record NZ_SLXH01000015.1, read on the forward strand.
GGCAGCAGATTTGGAGGTCAGTAAGGCCGAGTTCATCCAGACTGATAAAGCCGTAGCGGTCATCGCCAACCGCTATGACGGGATTGACTTCCCGGACGACGACTGCCGGCTGCTGTTTGTCGAGGGACTCTCTAGGACTACAAATTTGCAGGAACGCTTCCTGATCAACCGCATGGGTGCGAGCCTGCTGTTTAACGAGCGTATCCAGACGCGCGTGCTCCAGGCGATAGGACGCTGTACGCGCGGCCTCAACGACTACTCCGCAGTCGTGATTACCGGGGACGAATTACCGGCCTACCTGACGGATCGCAAGCGCCGCGCCTTCTTCCACCCAGAACTGCAGGCGGAGCTGGAGTTCGGGGTAGATCAGTCCACCAAGGTTCAGCAGAAGGATCTGCTGGACAACTTCAGCATCTTCCTAGACCACGATGATGCCTGGGAGGAGGCCAATCAGAGCATTCTGGACGCGCGGGAAGCCGCGATGCAGGCGAAGTTTCCGGCTATGGATCAGCTTGAGGGCGTCGTAGCTCATGAAATCGCGTGGCAGACGGCTATGTGGAACGAGGATTACGCGAAGGCCTACGACGCGGCTCGGGAAGTTCTGGGCGGCTTGACTGACGCTGCCTTGCGCGGCTATCGAGCGCTTTGGCACTACTTGGCCGGAACCTCTGCAGAGGCAGCCGCAGTGGCAGGCGAGGTAGGATTCGACACGCACGCGCGCTCACAGTACCGTAAGGCGAAGGACGCGGCAGCTGGCATTCCCTGGCTCATCGGCCTCTCGCGGGGAGGCGTCGCTGCTGAACCGACGCCAGAGGAGGTCAGGCACGGTACTCTGCTGCTACAGGTCGAACAGCTCGAAGCGCACCTAGTCAAGCTGGGCACATTACACAACAGGGCCTTCTCGGCTCGGGAGAGCAAGATCCGCGAAGGCCTGAGCGAAGGGAAGTCCTTCGAGCAGGCCCAAGTCCTGTTGGGCGAACACTTGGGCTTCACCGCCGGCAAACGCGAGGACGATGCGTCGCCCGATCCGTGGTGGATTATCGGCGACATCGCCTTTGTCTTTGAGGATCATGCCAATGCCAAGGGCGAGACATCCGTCATCGACGCGACTAAGGCAAGACAAGCAGGTTCCCACCCGGACTGGCTGCGCGAACATGTCCCTGCATCGGTCGGTGCGGTCATCCGGCCCGTGCTTATCACGCCAGCTAAGAAAGCCAAGGAAGGTGCCATCCCGCATTTGGGGAAGGTTGCTCACTGGGACCTGGAGGACTTTCGTCGATGGGCCGAAGAAGCACTGGTGGTCATTCGGAGCCTGCGTCGGGACTTCCAAGAGCCGGGAGATTTAGCATGGCGGGCGCAGGCTGCTCAAGCGCTCAGCGAGTGCCGCGCAGACGCGTCCGGCCTGGACACTTGGCTGGGGGCGCGTCCAGCCCGTGACTATCTCATTCCAGTTCCCTGATTTCCTAGGAACACAGAACGTGCTGAACACTAGTCAGAGTGGCAGCACCTGAATGCCCTCGTCAACAACTGTCGCTCATCCGCTAAGCCCGACTGGCAGCAGACTAGCCTTGACGCGTCATTGGTCTCGGTCGTGCGACGTCCGGTCTTGGCCGAAAGCCGCCCACTGACGCACCTAACCCGCAACCCCGGGTTGCATCGTTCTACCCCACCAGGCTCTCCAGCACGGCAACCGTCTCGTTGCGGTCGAACATCTCGTGCGCGGCCATGAAGCGCAGCACGGCCTTGGCCTCGTCGCGAGTCTTGGGCCGGATGCTGGCCAGGCAGTGGGCCTCGATGTAGTGGCGCCGGGCACTGACCTCGGGCAGGTCATCCCCCGCGTTGTCCCAGCCGTTCCGCAGGTGGTAGAGCGCATCCCAGAATTCCAGCTCGTGCAGGCAGTCGGCCAGGGTGTGCGGGGCCATGTCCTGGTGCTGGGCAAAGGCGGCATTGGCCTGGGCTGGGTCGTACTCGCGCCAGCCCTTGGTGACCACCGGCACCAGCGCCAGCGCATCCACGCAAAACCGCTCCTGCACGTTTTCGGCAAACACCGCCTGCTCACTGCCAAACCGGGCCAGCGCCTCGCGCTTGCGGGCCTGCTTGTCCAGTGTGCGCTCGGCCAGCCCCTTGAGGTCGGCAAAGCCCATGCTGCCAAACACGGCGCGCATGGTGTTGCCGCCACTCTCGCGCATGAGGAATTCCCCGTAGCGTTTTTCCAGCTCTTTGGCCGGGGTCTTGATGCGCTCGGCAGCCTGCATGGCCTTGTCGATCAGGGCGCCATCCCCCGTCTGCACGACCTGGCGCAGCCACAACACAGCATCCAAGTCCTTGTTCCCCGTGACGGCCACGGGCTGGGGCGGTGCAACCGGGGGTTGCAGTGCGGTGCAGGCGCTGGCCACGATCTCGGGCAGCCGGAAGAACGCGCGCAGCGTGGTGTTGTCGCGCGTGATGCCTGCGCGGCTGCTGATGGCCTTGACCGTGCCCAAGGGGATGTTCAGGGCCTGGGCCACGGCGCGGGCCGATTGCGTGCGGCGCAGCGCCAGCACCTGGGCGCGCAGCGGGGGCGGTGTGGTGGTGGTCATGCTGGGCACCTCACTGCACACGGTGAACACAGACCGGATCGATGGTCGGCATGGACACGCCTGCGGCCTCCAGCTCGGCCAACATCGCATCCATGTGCGCCTGGGCTTCTTCCAAGGTCATGCCCAACTGGGCGGCCACGGCCTCCAGGCTGACCACGGGCTGGCCGTCCTCCGTGTAGCCGTCAGGCTTGGGCAGCAGGCCCGTGCTCTCGGCCATCCGGGTGATCTCGTCCCGCAAGGTGCGCGGCGCCAGCGCCATTGCCCGCTGCATGGCGCGCTTGGCCTGGGGGTGCTCGTGCCCCAGCGCTTCTACGGTGCGCGTGAGTTCGTCCACGGCGGCCAGGAACTCGGGCGAGGCGTCGGCCAGGTGGTGGGTGCGGGGTTGGGTGTCGGTCATGGTGTTCTTTCAGGTGGTGGCCAGCGCGGCCAGGTAGGTGTGGTGCAGGTGCTGGCCGGTGGCGCAGCGGTCGGCGTGGCCGGTGGCAGCGGCCTTGCAGGCGGGGCACTGCCCCCAGTGCGCCAGGTAAGCAGCGTCTGCCGCGCGCCAGGGCTGCGCCACGTCCAGCCAGGTGGGCGACATTTGCTTGACTGATGGCGTATCTGGCGCAGGTCGAGGCGGTGCTGGCGGTGCCGGTGGCAGGTGTGCGCGCATTTGGGTACAGGTTTTTTTCAGGGGTGGTTGGTCAGGGATGGAATGAAGGCAGGGGGGGGCAGGGAGGCATGTAGCAAGAGGCACTATTAATGTGCAAGCGAATCGCGCAAACCCAGCACTGGCGCGGGCTGCGGGCCGATTTCACTTTGCATTCTCGATTTCAAAAAGTAGGCGTCAGGGCTTACCTGAATCTGCTTTTTCTCCAGCTCCAGCCGGTATCCAGTGGCCTTAAAAACTGCCTCAGTAATGGCCTGCTCTTTGAGTTGGGCGGTAGCTGCAAAACCATCGTGTTGCACCAAAACAATCTCGCTGGGGTGCAGGTCGATGGCCGCTTTCAGGGCCCGGGCTTCAACCCCTTGCAGCAGGTGCGCCATCTTCTCGGCGGGTTTGGCCTTACCGTCGATGGATTTACCGAAAGCGTTGGTCAGGCGGCCATTGCTGGTGCGATGCTTCCAGCCCTTGAGAATGGCGTGGCGTGCCTGCGCAACGTCGGTGCTGATAGCCTTGAACTGAGCCACTTTGAAAAGCCTCGCTGCCGCCTCCTGCCCGATGGCTTCAGGGATAGCGTTTTCATGCCACTCAGAAGCTCTCGCCCCATACATGACGGCCAGCAAACACACTTTGGCCTGCGCTTCTGTGATGCCCGCCTGCGCTGCAATAGCCCAACGGGTAGCCGCCTTGTCGGCCAGGTAGCGGGCAATGGCGCTGCACTGGTGGCCATGCTCCCGGGCCATCTGGGCAATGATGGCGAAATGGCAATTGGCGAAGTCGTATTCCCACAATCCGGCCAGCGCTGCCTGCTTGACCAGGCCGGGCGCTGTTTGCAGGTTGATGCCCTTGGCGTACAGGCGGCCACTGGTGGCCTGAACATAGTGGTGCGCGATGTAGCCATTGCCTGCAACGTCGGTCTTTGCCAATCGAATCACCTGGGCCGTCATGTGGGCCAGCCGCTCGATAGCGACCCGGGGCGGGAACTGCGTCACCAGATCGTGTGGCACCCGCCCATGGTCGTAATCGTCCAGCACTCGGGCCAGCCATGCCCGCAGCCGGTTGAGTGAGTCGAGGTCAACGCGCACCAGATTCAACTGCTTTGCGCTTTTCCATGCGGTCGTGGTGATGTTGTTCATGTCCCTGGATGCCACTGCTGCTGGAATCGTCCCCAGGGGCACACCATCGGCCATCAACAGCCGCGTCACTTTGCGCCACCGCCTGGCAAGGTAGGCATCACGGCTGGCCTTCACCAAGCCGCTGAACCAATACCCCTTGGTCAGGCCCGCGCCATGAAACCATTGCCCGCTGTCGGTGAAAAAACCAAGTCGGTCGTTGATCGCCTTGAACCCCCCACGGCCAAAGGCTTCTTCCAGCTCTCGGCAATAAAAGCTCATTGCGCCATCAAGGCAATCGTGCTGCCTGCGCTTGCTTGAACCCAACCACACCATCCTGGCGAGGGCTATCTGGTGGTGCTGCGCCTCGTGCCTGAAGCCGGGGATAGTCTTTTGCAGGTGGGCCACCAAGTCCTCTGGCACTACTTCATCACGCTTCACGGCCATCTCAACCCCCTTTGCGTTGCAGGCGCACCTGCATCAACAGTTGGCGCACTGCCAGCACCCCGGCGCGCTGGTGCAGGTCGTTGGCGTCCTCGCCCTCGATGGGGCTCATGC
>NZ_SLXH01000016.1 GCF_004341365.1 Simplicispira metamorpha
ATTTGCAGAAATCGCCCAAAAAGGTGCAGCAGTTTTTTGGGAAGGATTCTGTCAAATATGCCGCTTGATTCAAGTTGTTTTATTTCTAGTCAATATGCAGCAGGAGTTGAAGTGAGATTATCTAGCCAGTATTCAAATTTAGCCGGACTAAGAACGAGTGCATGGATTTGAAAATCAAATGGGCCGTAGAAGCTGCCATCCGCTTTCTCGCACGAAGGATCGCCAGGGCTGCCTTCGTATAGGACTCCGATTGGAATCAAACCGCCCCCTTTAATAAGGCAATAGACTAAAGAGCCACTGTGGCCGCTTAGAGAAGAACCATCCTCTGCGCTAGGAATGTGGGAAGCGAGCAAGAACTCATCTCGCTCAAATGACATCGATTTGGACTGAAGCTCAAGAATGACCGTCAACAGCTTTGCTCTGACAGTCAGTCCGGAAGACGTTTTCTTTCGATTGGGAAATCCGAAATTTGCACATGTTCTAATCAATTCCCAATTTGGCTCTTCCCATTTATCCAAGTCGATAGGCTCCTTCTTTTTCTCCTGCATGTGAAGGCGAATGAAGTCTGGATTTAGCGGTGCAATTGCAATATCCAATTCTCGATTATGATGCAGAGGCCGATTTACACAGCGAAATTCACCCGCCAACAAATTTTCAGAACCAGCTCGAAAAGCAAACCCTTTTCCACGAGGGCCCCAAACGGTTGGTATCAGCAATGGTCCATTTATAACCCCGCCCTCGCGTGCATCAGCCACATGGGCACAAGTTAGAGCGTAGTATTGCGTTTTGAACTTGATGTAGGTAACTGTAGCACTATCAGTATTTTCGCTGTGTACATCGCCCTTACGATTTCGCATCAAATAAATAGGCTCGCAATGGGTTGCACCGTTTTTCTCATAGGTATTTAAGTCTCGAGAAATATCGTCGAATCGCTCATCTTTCGTCATGGATACCTTCGGTGGAAATATTTTCATCGTACAGCGTGAAATTGGCGATCTCGAACGACTGCAATGGGTCGATTCCAGTCGGCCACACCGCCGTGACCGGGCCCCACTGTGGTGGCCCAGCAATCTTGGCTGGATTTCAAATCTGACCATCACCGACCCGGCCCAGCGCGTGGTGGGCAGCGTGGCGTTCACCGCTGTGGCGCGCATTGTGCTGGTGGCTGCCAAGGTCAAGGGCATGGACGGCGAGGACTCTCGCATCCTGGCGCGCGGCAAAAGCAACATCGGCCCGGACGATGGCGGGTTCGAGTACCACATGGAGCAGTGCGAACCGCTGCCCGGCCTGCAAGCCTCACGCATCGCATGGGGCAAGGCCGTGCAGGGCAGTGCCCGCGACCTGCTGACCGACCCCAACGAGGATGCGGACGACGGCGGCGATGGTGACGTGTCTGGGTTTTTACGTGGCGTTTTGGCCGATGGCCCAGTGCCAGCCAAGACCGTTTTTTCTGAAGCCAGCGGTGCCGGTTATTCACGCGACCAGATACAAAGAGCTGCCAGAAAAATGGGCGTTGAGCGCAGAAAGACTGGCATGGCGGGGGGCTGGGTTTGGGAGCTTGAACCCCAAGAATGCGCCGAAGATGGCACGAAGGTAGCGAAGATTGCACGTTTTAAAAACGTGCCACCTTCACCACCTTCGGCGCCACCTTCGGGCGATTCGCTGCCAGAACCTGCGGAAAGCGCCAGCCCGGCGACGGCCTCAAATTCCAACCTTGCCCCAGATTGGGGGGATGGCGAATGGGAGGTGATATGAGCGCCCGCGCCATCATCACCAACCTGGTGGCGTGCGGCGCAGCGCCCCGGCTGACGCCTGACGGCAAGGGCATTGCGCTACAGCCCGGACGGCTGCCGCCTGACCTGCGCGCCCAGGTACTGGCCCACAAACCCGAGCTGGTGCGCCTGCTGGCCGAAGCCGCCAACGACCCGGCACAAAACCTGCAAAAACCTGAAGTTGAGCACCAGCCCGCCACGCTGGCGCCGGGCACCACGCCCGAGGCTGCGGCCCAGACCCGGCCACCACCGGCACCGCCCGCCTACGACCCCGGCCACGCTGCACTGCTGGCGCTGGCCATGGCGTACTGCGACCGCACGGGGGCCAGTGACCAGGCCCGCCAGGACTGGCAGCGCGACATTGCCGACATCCCGCCCGAGCTGCGCGCCGACCTGTACCAGCACCTGCGCGCCCAACTGCCACCGGCGCCGCCCGCACCGCTTCGCCCTGCACCAGCAGCAGTACCGCGCCGGCCTGTGCCCGTGAGCTGGTCAGCCCTGGCCCAGCCGTGGCGCGTGGCAGATAGCGCCTACCTGGCGCACTGGGGGCAGTGCCCCGCCTGCAAGGCCGCTGCCACCGGCCACACCGACCGCTGCGCCACCGGCCAGCACCTGCACGACACCTACTTGGCCGCGCTGGCTGGAGAGCGGAGAGACAAGCGTAGCTATTCGAGTGCCTTGACCTCTGCAGGTTTGCTCACTGCTGAGACAACATATCTAACCCGTATCTCAGTAGCGCACTTTGGACATACCCACGAGGCATCCTCTTGCACCTCGGAGCGCCATACAGAAAACTCGTGATCACAGCCTTGTGTGAGACAGCTAAAGAGCGAGCGATGTGGCGTTGCCTCGAAATCCCTGTCGCCCACTACTGCCAATGTGTATTTAGCACCGCAGCCAACTTCGCTTTGTTTTCCATAGCAGACGGCCTCTATGGGGGAACGGTCTGCACTGAGGCGTTTTCGCACATTCGCGCCACACTTCAGACATTCAAAAATCCCGAAGTTGCCAAGGTTTGCGCGGACGTTGGAAGCAAGGGCAGCCTCTAAGTCAGCGACTACTGCCTTGCATTTGGTTCTTGTCTGTGCAGCGTCCAAGGCTTTCATATCAAGCAACTGCTTCATCGTCGCCATATGCAACATCGAACCCAGGGCATTGTGATGCTTGTGAACGGTTTTCATAGGGATAACGGTGTCATGACCCAAGGTTTTCCAGTCTCCCTCTTGGGAGGTGGATGTCGCCTCTTTTTTGTATCGAATGACCGAGTTCTGGTTGACGAGCGGCTCAATCTCAATGAGTATTTTTAAAAGCTTTCCGGGCTGCCAAGTGTGGAATTCAGAAGGAGGGATTTCCTCTGCGTACAACTGTGCTCGGTCATAAGTCAGCGCCTCCAGGGCGATGCGAAGCTCTAGCGCCGCGTAACGGAGTCGATGATCCTCTCCACTGGCCATCTCAGCCTTGGCTCGCTGGAGAGCAACTTGAGCATCATTCCGAAATTGATAATTCATGTGTTCCCCGCTGTTTGATGACCGAGTAATGTTAGAACGGCCTTGCCGGTTGTGGCGGTAAGTGATCAGTTCGCTTGACTCAGCGCAGTTAACCTAGCCAGCCGAGTATTCGCGCATCTGTTTTGCTTTATGGCAGGGGTTCCAGAGCGGTACGAAAACGGCCCCTCGCCTGTTGGCAAAAGTTGACGTTTGCTGGCAAATGCTGGCGTTCAGGATGCCTTGACACTGCACCACGCATTGCTGGAACTTCAGTTTCCACAGCCACCTCATAAAACTTCAGTTTCCAGCCGCAGGTTTATAGGAAGGGGGTTTCCACGGGAACCTGTCAAAACTTTACATCTTGGGCGGTACGCACTGGGGTGGTGCGGGTACGAACGGAACCCGGGATGTGCAGCCGACCGGCTGAAAACTGAGCCGGTTGATTTCGGCGGGGCCACGCCACGCTGGTGGCTGTGCCTGGCAGGTCGTGGCGGGGATCCCCGCTTTGCCCGCTTTGGGTGGCCCCGCTCTGGTGGGCATCCAGTTGGGGAGAGCACCAAGCAAGCCGCGCAGCACTTAGTAAAACTTAGCATTCAGCGCGCCGCGCAGCCCCGATTTTTCCGAACAGTACGCGCGCGCGAGAGGTCTGCACGAAGCTGCCAATGGTTTCCAAGCCTGTTATCAAAAGTCATGGTTCAAGCGGGCATTGCTGCTCACTGCGCATTCACCGTGCTGCTGGCAAATGCTGGCACCACGGCTGAATTCTCAGCCCTCGATGGCCCAGAGCAGCCCAGCCAGCATCGACACCTAAAAGATGGTGTAGTTCTGGACCATCTGGCGAGCCGCTCACCAAAAAAGTGGAGCGGGCCCACCGCACACAGCTTGCGATGAGCACAGCTGAATTCTGAGCCAACGATGGCAAGGGGGTGGATTTCAAATCTGACCCCCTTGGCCAGGTGGCCCGCCGCCGCCACGACCAGCGCCAGCACCGTGCAAGCCCCTTCAAAGCCCCTTGCAAGCAACGTTAAAGCACCGTGCAAGCAACGTTAAAGCACTGTGCAAGCACCAGAAAAGTGCAGGCCGCCAAGCCCCAAAAAGTGCAGAAACCCTGTACCGGTGGCTACACAGTGGCTACACCGATGCGAAAAGCAAAAACCCCGCTACCAAAAAGATAGCGGGGTTTCCTTTGCTGTATTGGTGCCGGAGAGATGAATCGAACACCCGACCTTCTCATTACGAATGAGCTGCTCTACCGACTGAGCTACACCGGCGTAAGCCTGCGATTATACCGTCGAATGGTAGCCTGTCACGCGCTCGACCTCGTTCTTGGAGCCCAGGATGACGCTCACGCGCTCATGCAACTGGGTGGGCTGGATATCCAGAATGCGCTGGCGGCCATTGGTGGCGGCGCCCCCGGCCTGTTCTACCAGCCAGCCCATGGGGTTGGCCTCGTACATCAGCCGCAGCTTGCCGGGTTTGTTCGGTTCGCGCTTGTCCCAGGGGTACATGAACACGCCGCCGCGCGTCATGATGCGGTGTACGTCGGCCACCATGCTGGCAATCCAGCGCATGTTGAAGTCCTTGCCGCGCGGGCCTTCCTTGCCTTGCAGGCACTCGTCGATGTAGCGGCGCACCGGCTCGTCCCAGTGGCGCATGTTGCTCATGTTGATGGCGAACTCTTTCGTGTCCTCGGGGATGCGCACGTTCTCTTGTGTCAGCACGAAGGAGCCTTGCTCGCGATCCAGGGTGAACATGGCCACGCCGTCGCCCACCGTCAGCACCAGCGTGGTCTGCGGGCCATAGACGCAGTAGCCTGCTGCCACCTGCTGGCCACCGGCTTGCAGGAAGTCTTTTTCTTCCACGCCCCGGTCGCCTTCGGGTTTCTTCAGCACGCTGAAGATGGTGCCGATGCTCACGTTCACGTCGATGTTGCTGGAGCCGTCCAGGGGATCGAACAGCAGCAGGTATTCGCCCTGCGGGTAGCGGTTGGGCACGACGTAGATGCCGTCCATTTCCTCGCTGGCCATGGCGGCCAGGTGGCCGCCCCATTCGTTGGCTTCGATCAGCACCTCGTTGGCGATGATGTCGAGCTTTTTCTGCACTTCGCCCTGCACGTTTTCACTGTCGGCGCTGCCCAGCACGCCGCCCAGCGCACCTTTGTTGACGGCCTGGCTGATGCTTTTGCAGGCCCGGGCCACCACTTCCAGCAGCAGGCGCAGTTGCGAGGGGATGAGGCCATCCACGCGCTGTTGTTCGACCAGGTAGCGGGTCAGGCTGATTCGTTTTGCCATGGTTTTCTCCTTATTCGTCGGCCAGTGCGCGGGTGACGACCTCGCGCACGTCGTTGCTCAAGTCGGGGCGGGCAGCCACGCGCGCGATGGCTTCGCGGGCACCGCTGCGCCAGGGTTCGGCCAGTTTTTTCCAGCGGTCCAGCGCGCGCGCCAGCCGGGCAGCCACTTGCGGGTTGATGGCGTCGAGCTCAATGACGCGCTCGCTCCAGAAAACGTAGCCTGCCGCATCGGCCCGGTGGAAGGCGCCGGGGTTGGCGTTGCAGTAGCTGAAGATCACGCTGCGGGCGCGGTTGGGGTTTTTCAGGCTGAAGTCGGGGTGGTTCATCAGCTGTTTGACCTGCGCTAGCACCTGGCCGCCACGGTCGCAGGCACCGGCTTGCAGGGCAAACCATTTGTCCAGCACCAGCGGCTCGTCCTTGAACTGCGCATGAAAGCGCGCCAGCGCCGGTGCTGCCAGCGCGTGGCCGCTGCCAACCAGTGCGTTGAGGGCGTTGAAGCGGTCGGTCATGTTGCCCGCATCCTTGAAGCGTTGCAGCGCCTTGCCGGGCCAGACGGCATCGCCCGTGTGCTGCGCGGCCAGGCACAGCATGTGCAGCGCCATACCGGCCAGCGCGCGGCGGCCCGCTGAGGCGGCATCGGGCCGGTAGGCGCCGCTGTGCTGGTGCTGCTCGTAGGCCCACTGCCAGTCGGCCTGCAGCGCGGTGGCCAGTTGCAGGCGCATGGCCTCGCGCACGGCGTGGATGCGCTGCGGATCAACCACTTCCAGCTGCTCGGCGATGTAGGTCTCCGAGGGCAGGGCCAGCGCCAGCTCTTTGAACGCGGCGTCGAGCTGCGGGTGGCGCAGCACGGCGCGCATGGCCTGCACAAAGCTGTCGGGCAGGATTTGTTGGTCAATTTGGCCTGTAGCGCCCGTCTGAATTGCGCTATCAGCTATCGTATTGATAGCGATGCGCAGGGCCAGGCGCTGGCCCGCTTCCCAGCGGTTGAAGGCGTCGCTGTCGTGGGCTAGCAGGGTGAGCAGCTCGGCGTCGGTGTAGTCCACGTCCAGTACCACGGGGGCGCTGAAGCCGCGCAGCAGCGAGGGCACGGGGGCCTCGTCCACATTGACAAAAGTCAGCTGCACACTGGACTCGGACAGCACCACGGTGCGACTGGCCGCGCCCGGTGTATCTTCACCCGGCCATTGCAGGGGCAGGGCGCTGCCGTCTTGCGCCAGCAAGCCCAGCTCCACTGGGATAACGAAGGGCTCTTTGGTTGCTTGGCCCGGTGTGGGTGCGCAGCTTTGCGCCAGCGTGAGCGTGTAGGTGCGCGCAGCCGCGTCGTACTGGCCGGTGGCGCGCACGCGCGGCGTACCCGCTTGGCTGTACCAGTGCTTGAACTGGGGCAGCAGGCGCGCCAGGTCGCTGTCCGGGTTGGCATCGGCTATTGCGCCTGCGAAATCGTCGCAGGTCACGGCCTGGCCGTCGTGGCGCTCGAAGTAGAGCTTCATGCCGCGCGCAAAGCCGTCGCGGCCCACCAGGTTGTGCATCATGCGCACGACCTCGGCCCCTTTTTCGTAGATGGTGACGGTGTAGAAGTTGTTGATCTCGACGTAGCTGTCGGGTCGCACCGGGTGCGCCATGGGGCCGGCGTCCTCGGGGAACTGCGCGGTGCGCAGCACGCGCACGTCCTCAATGCGCTTGACGGCGCGTGCCGAAGGGCTGCCCGCCAAGTCCATGGAAAATTCCTGGTCGCGAAACACCGTCAGCCCCTCTTTGAGAGAGAGCTGGAACCAGTCGCGGCAGGTCACGCGGTTGCCCGTCCAGTTATGGAAATACTCGTGGCCGACCACCGATTCGATGTTGGCAAAGTCCACATCGGTGGCGGTGGCTTCGCTGGCCAAAACGTACTTCGTGTTGAAGATGTTCAGGCCCTTGTTTTCCATGGCGCCCATGTTGAAGTCGCTGGTGGCGACGATCATGAAGCGTTCCAGGTCGAGCGGCAGGCCAAAGCGCGCCTCGTCCCAGGCCACGCTGGCCATGAGCGAGCGCATGGCGTGTTCGGTCTTGCCCAGGTCACCGGGGCGCACGTACACCTCCAGCAAGTGATCGGTGCCTGCGCGGCTGGTGATGCGCTGCTGGCGCGCCACCAGCTTGCCCGCCACCAGGGCGAACAAATAGCTGGGCTTTTTGTGCGGGTCGTGCCACTTGGCAAAGTGGCGCCCGCCGTCCAGGTCGCCTTGCTCGACCAGGTTGCCGTTGGACAGCAGCACCGGAAACTGGGCCTTGTCCGCGCGCAGCACCACGGTGTAGGTGGCCATCACGTCGGGCCGGTCGAGAAAGTAGGTGATGCGCCGGAAGCCCTCGGCTTCGCACTGCGTAAAAAACGTGCCCTGGCTCACGTACAAGCCCATGAGCTGGGTGTTCTTGTCGGGGGCGCAGGTGGTGAAAATCTCCAGGTCGAAGGCCTCCTCGCCTTCAGGAAGGTTCTCCAGCACCAGCTGGCTGCCTTCCATCTTGAACGAGGTGCCCGCGCCGTTGACCAGTACGCGCGAGAGGTTCAGCTCCTCACCGTCCAGGCGCAGCGGCTGTGCTGGCACAGCGCTGTTGCGGCGCAGGCGCATCTTGTTGAGTACCCGGGTTTTGGCCGGGTCCAGGTCGAACGCCAGCTCGACGGTGTCAATCCACCAGGCAGGTGCCTGGTAGTCGCTGCGGTGTACCGCAGTGGCTTTTCCTTCACGCAACATGGTTCTCCTTAAATGCCCTGTTTGAGCGAGGCTTCGATGAAAGCGTCGAGATCGCCGTCCAGCACTTTTTGCGTGGCCGAGATTTCAACGTTGGTGCGCAAGTCCTTGATGCGGCTGTTGTCCAGCACGTAAGAGCGGATCTGGTGACCCCAGCCCACATCGGTCTTGGTGTCTTCGAGTTTTTGCTGCTCTTCCTGGCGCTTGCGCATCTCGAAGTCGTAGAGCTTGGAGCGCAACCGTTGCCAGGCGATGTCACGGTTGCCGTGCTGGCTGCGCCCGTCCTGGCATTGCACCACGATGCCGGTGGGGATGTGCGTCAGGCGCACAGCCGAGTCGGTCTTGTTGATGTGCTGGCCGCCGGCGCCGCTGGCGCGGTAGGTGTCGGTGCGCACGTCTGAGGGGTTGATGTTGATCTCGATCGAGTCATCGATCTCAGGGTACACGAACACCGACGCAAACGAGGTGTGGCGCCCACCCGAGCTGTCGAACGGGCTCTTGCGCACCAGGCGGTGTACGCCGGTCTCGGTGCGCAGCAGGCCAAAGGCGTATTCGCCCTCGATATGGATGGTGGCGCCTTTGATGCCCGCCACGTCGCCGGGGGTTTCGTCGTCCACGCGGGTTTTGAAGCCCTTGCGCTCGGCGTACTTGAGGTACTGGCGCAGCAGCATGCTGGCCCAGTCACAGGCTTCGGTGCCACCGGCGCCCGCCTGGATATCGACAAAGCAGTTGAGCGGGTCGGCCTCGTTGCGGAACATGCGCCGAAATTCGAGTTCTTCGATCTCGGGCCGCAGCTTGGCCGCTTCCTGGGCGATGGTGGCCAGGCCCGCTTCATCGCCTTCTTCCTTGCTCATCTCGTAGAGCTCGGCGTTGTCGGCCAGCTCGCGGGTGAGGCGCTCCAGCGTGAGCACCACGCCATCGAGGGCCTTCTTTTCCTTTCCCAGCTCCTGGGCCTTTTTGGGGTCGTTCCAGACGGTGGGGTCTTCGAGCGAGGCGTTTACCGTGCGCAGGCGTTCAAATTTGGCATCGTAGTCAAAGATACCCCCGTAACTCTTGCGTGCGCTGGGCCAGGTCGGTGAGGGTGTTGCCGATGTGGTTGATTTGTTCTGCGTCCATGGTGGTGTCCTGGGTAATGGGTGAAATAACCGGGGATTTTCTCACGGGACGCAAAGCACGTTACAGGCGCTGGGGGTGCGCTAGGTAACGTCAAAAATAATGCCACTCAGTCGGCACGCGCTGCTGTGTAGACCGGCGCCAACGCAGCCAGGCCGAAGGGCGTGGCCATCGAAGTCCGCAGGAACGTTGGCATTGAAATTCGATGAAAAAAGGGGCGTGGGCAGGTGTTGGCGGTCAAGTGCAGGGGCAGTGCAAGCGCTGGCGGCTGGTTGCGTCCCTGGCAGGCCATAACACCTCGTCGCCGATGGGGCGCCTATACCGATGAGCGCTGTGCTGCGGTGGCCCGCTTGTTGCGTGGGCGCGTGGTTGGCACGGCGGGTGGGCGGCCGTTGATGGCATCCAGACTCAGCACCAGAGTGATGCTCCGGGCGGCCTCGCAGCGGTCATCGGGAGGGTAGTTCTGGTAGCAGCCATTCGATTGGCCCGGTGCGCGTTGTGCAGCGTGCAGCACCACGCGCGCTGGATGGCGTGCGCTGGCAGTCAACGGAAGAACGCGCAGTCGTGCCGTGCCTTCCAGGGCCAGCCCCGTGTTGCCTGGTCGGTTGATGAGGTCGGTGCGGATGGTGTGCCAACTGGCCCCCTCGTCAATCGAAACCTGCCATGTGCCAATCTGGGGGGAAAGGTGCTCCACGATGATCCCCAAGGGTATGGCCAGGCTCGGGACGTGCCTGGCCACGATGCTGGCGACACTGCTGCCGCCAAAGCCTGCGGCACCCGGGCTGGAGGCCGCGACCGATTTGGCAGCGTGGCTAAGCCCTGAAGGATGGCGCAGCGCAATCGGCGTGTTTGGCAAATGGGGGAAAGTGAGCATGCGCGTTTTTTTCTTTTGGTAGTCAGGCAGCCTGTGGGGCATGAACAGGGATGGACGTCGATTGCTTCATTTTTAATAGCAATGTGCGATTGCCCTTGCTTGCTCTGAAGGGGCTGGCGGTTGGTTTTGATGGCAGTCGAGTGCTTGTCCACTGATCGTAAGTGGACGTGTTTGTTTGCAACATCCCTGAAATTGGGTAATTTGCGCCCCTTCCATCGTGAATCACCAATTTCAGGGATGTGCGGGCGCGTGTCCTGCCATTGCGCGCCCACCTCTGCAAGCTATTTCGCTTTTTTCCTGCCGACTCGGCGCTGCCAGCCTCCGTGCTGGGGGTGCAGGACGGGCCTTTGCTGTAGCAGCGTCTGCGCGGCGTGCTGCCGGGGCAGGGATTCTGATGGTGTGAATGCGGTTGTGCTATTAAATAAATAGCTGCTTGCGCTTGCTGTGCAAGGGTTTAATGCTTTTTATCCCATAAAAAATGCTCTATCAGCGCGGCCACGGCCTGGGGTTGGTCGTGGTGCAGCATGTGGCCTGCGTCCTGCACGACGGCGGTGCGGCAGTCGGGCACTACTTTCAGTCGCTCGTGGAATTCGGCCAGCGTGTAGCGGCCTTTCCACCACTGGCCCATGCTGTCGTCGCTGGCTTGCACGGCCAGGGTGGGAGCGGCAATGGCGCTGTGGATGGCCAGGGTTTCGTCCACGCGGTAGAGCTGCGCGCTGACGATTTTGTGCGCCGCGTCGCCCAGAATGTGCCACTGCCCCTGGGCGTCGGGGCGCGCCCAGTGCTGCGCCAGCCACTGCGCCTTGTCGGGTGAGAGGCGCGGGTTGGTTTTCATCAGGCGCCGGGCCACGCCGTCGGCGCTGTCGTAGCCCTTGAGGGTGATCTCGCCACGCTCCAGGCGGCGCAGGTCGTCCATCCACTGCGCATAGCGCGCAGCCGCCTGGCTGGGCTGGCTGGCGGGCATGCCAAAGCCTTCCAGATTGACCAGGCGGCGGATGCGCTGTGGACGCACGCCCGCATACAGCATGGCAATGTTGCCGCCCATGCTGTGGCCGACCAGATCCACGGCCTGGCTGGGGGCGTAGTGGTCGAGCAGCTGGTCCAGATCGGCCAGGTAGTCGGCAAAGTGGTAGTGGTCGGCGGGCGTGGGCGCCGCCGTGAGGCCAAAGCCGCGCCAGTCGGGGGCAATGATCTGGCGGCCCTGGAAAAACGCCTCACTCAGCGCATCGACGACGAACTGGTACGAGGCGCCCACGTCCATCCAGCCATGGGCCAGTACCAGCGATGCGCCAGTGGGGCTGGCGCTGGCGTCGCCCCAGCGCCGGACGTGGTATTGCAGGGTGCGGATGGTGACAAATTCAGAGCGAGAGGGGCGTTGGGTTTGGTACATGCGCACATTATTCCGGTGCTGCGCCGGGGGCGTCAGTCAACGCTGGGACATCGGTGGTGCGCAGGGTGGATGCTTATGCCCGTAGCCATCCAAAGCCCCCCGTAAACTGGCCCGCCATTGCCTTTTACATTCTTGTTACCCCGGAGAGCGTCCGCCATGAAAACCATCCCCCTCGGTCACAGCGACCTGCACGTCACCCCCATCTGCCTGGGCACCATGACCTTTGGCGAGCAGGTCGCTGAGGCCGATGCCCACGCCATCCTCAGCCGCTCGCTGGAGCGCGGCGTCAACTTCATCGACACCGCCGAGATGTACGCCGTGCCCGCCCGCGCCGACACCTGCGGCGCCACCGAAACCATCATTGGCCGCTGGTTTGCCAAGAACCCGGGCGCGCGCCAGAAGCTGGTGCTGGCGACCAAGGTGGCTGGCCCCTCGCGCGGCATGCCCTGGATTCGGCAGGGCGCGGGCATGACCGCTGCCGACATCGTGGCCTCGTGCGAGGGCAGCCTGCGTCGCCTGCAAACCGACGTGATCGACCTCTACCAGATCCACTGGCCCGAGCGCCATGTGCCGGCGTTCGGCATCAAGTACTACGACCCGGCCAAAGAAACCACGCAAACGCCCATCCACGAACAATTGCAGGCGCTGGCGGGGCTGGTCAAGGCGGGCAAGGTGCGCCACATCGGCTTGTCGAACGAGACGCCCTATGGCGTCCACGAGTTTGTGCGCCTGGCCGAGCAGCACGGCCTGCCGCGCGTGGCCACGGTGCAAAACCCGTATTGCCTCATCAACCGCAGCTATGAGAACGCGCTGGACGAGAGCTGCCACCGCCTGGGCGTGTCGCTGCTGGCCTATTCGCCGCTGGGCTTTGGCCTGCTCACCGGCAAATACGACGCCAGCGGCATCGACGGCCCCGACGCTCCGCAGGGCGCGCGCATTGCCAGCTATGCCTCGGTGCGCCAGCAGCGCTGGGGCCGCCCCGAGGCGCTGGCCGCCGCGCGCCGCTACAACGCACTGGCGCGCGCGCATGGCCTGACGCCCGCGCAACTGGCGCTGGCGTTTTGCTACACCAAATGGCAGGTGTCCAGCACCATCATCGGCGTGACCTCGCTGGCGCAGCTGGACGACGATCTGGACGCCTGGGGCACCACCTTGTCGCCCGAGCTGCTGGCGCAGATCGACGCCATCCGCTGGGAGCTGGGCGACCCGGCGATTTGAGGCACCGTCGGCTACGGCTACGGCTACGGCTACGGCTATGGCTATGGCTATGGCTATGGCTATGGCTATGGCTATGGCTATGGCTATGGCTATGGCTATGGCTATGGCACGGCGCACCGTGCGCTGCATGGGGCGGCACTGCTGTCGCGCCCTGGACTTGGACGTGGCGTGGTCGGTAAATGATTGTGGTCAAATCAGCTTCCAGCGCCCGCACAGTAAGCGCGAGCAGCTATCATTTTGATTGTTAAATGGTTGCAAAAACCCCCGCATTGTCTGGACATCATGGCCAAAAAAGACCGCAAGACCGAGCATGTGAGCGAAACCCCCGCCACACAGCTGCTCAAGGCGCACCAGGTGCCGTTTACCGGCCACCCCTATGACTACGTGGAGCATGGCGGCACGGCAGAGTCGGCGCGCCAGCTGGGTTTTGACGAGCACCAGGTGGTCAAAACGCTGGTGATGCAAGACCAGGACGCCCGCCCGCTCATCGTGCTCATGCACGGCGACTGCAAGGTATCGACCAAAAACCTCGCGCGCCAGATTGGCGCCAAGTCGGTGGAGCCTTGCACGCCCGAGGTGGCCCAGCGCCACAGCGGCTATCTGGTGGGCGGCACTTCGCCGTTTGGCACGCGCCGCGAGATGCCGGTGTATATCGAAGAAAGCATCCTGCAACTGCCGCGCATCGCCATCAACGGCGGGCGCCGGGGCTTTCTGGTGCAAATCGACCCGCAGGCGTGTGTGCAACTGCTGGGCGCGCGGCCCGTGCAGTGCGCGCTGACCGAGTCGGCCTGAATCGGCCCCCGCTCGCCTGACACGGCGCTGACTTTTGGCGGCCGCAGCCCGGTGGCGCTGGCAGAATGCCGCTGCCCGCCGCCCTTGTATTTGTGGCCGGGCCGGGGCGGCTGTCTTGCACCGCCCTGCAAGCGTTCTGCGCTGCCTTCCTCCCCCCCATCATTCCCCCAGGAGATCTGCCTGTGCCCGTTGTTTATTCTGCCCTGGCCGTTGTGGCCGCTTATTTGCTGGGATCGCTGTCGTTTGCGGTGCTGGTCAGCCGCGCCATGGGCCTGAGCGAC
Organism: Simplicispira metamorpha; assembly: GCF_004341365.1. GTDB lineage: Bacteria > Pseudomonadota > Gammaproteobacteria > Burkholderiales > Burkholderiaceae_C > Simplicispira > Simplicispira metamorpha. Next base: position 13,941 of record NZ_SLXH01000016.1, read on the forward strand.
CCGCGCACCTTTGGCAGCAAGAACCCGGGCGCCACCAATGTGCTGCGCTCGGGCAGCAAGGCCGCCGCCATCGTGACGCTGCTGCTGGATGCGGCCAAGGGCTGGCTGCCGGTGGTGCTGGTGCGCTGGTGGGGCGCGCCCTATGGTCTGGAAGAAGGCACGCAGGCGCTGGTGGGGTTGGCAGCGTTTGCCGGGCACCTCTGGCCGGTGTTTTTCGGCTTCAAGGGTGGCAAGGGCGTGGCCACGGCGCTGGGCGTGCTCGTGGGCGTGAGTGGCTGGCTGGGCCTGGCAACGCTGGGGGCCTGGCTGGTGGTGGTGTTTCTCTCGCGCTATGTATCGTTGGCGTCGATGGCAGCGGCCTTGTTTGCGCCTGCTTTCTATTTGCTGGCCAGCGGGCCGCTGTGGTACGCCGACCACCGCGTGGCCGCCGCCATGGGGGCGATGGCGGCGCTTCTGGTCTGGCGTCACCAGGAAAACATTGGTCGCCTGGTGCGCGGCACCGAGTCCAAATTGGGGCAGAGCAAAGCCAAGGCCGGGGTTGAACCCCGTGCACAAACCCCGCCCGCGTACCCGAAAAAGAAGCATCGCCACGGCAAATAAAGCGATCTGGCCGGATCAGCCGCCCAGGACTATCCAGCCCGCGCGAACCGCCCACCCGCCCAGCGCCAGCAGGGCCAGGGCGCCCAGCACCAGTGTCAGGGCCCGCCGGGGCGGGGCAGAGGCGGCGGTGGCGCTGCCAGAGCCGCTGCCACATTGGCAGCTGGGGCAGGTGCCGGAGGTGGTGGCGCAAGCGCTGTCAGCACCTGCGTTTTGGCGCAAAGTGGCCTGGATTTGCGCCTTGCGTTGCATCAGCGGGGCCAGTTCTTCATCGGTCAGCAGCATGGGGTTTCCTTGGGAGCGCCGGTGGGCTGGTTGCCCGCGCATGGTGGGATGGCCATCCAGGGCAGGCGCAGCACCGATCAACGGCGTACAGAACACTGTAGGCCAATCCAGAAACGCTGGTCGGGAAAGGGGCTTGGCCTGCGCCGTAGCCGGTGCGTGCGGGGTGCTGCAAACGTTGCTTGCCGATGTGGCCCCGTGGTGCAGGGGCTGTGGCTGGGGTGCAAACGCTTGGGAGAGAAGAAGTTGACGAGCCTTACCCCCGGCACTGGCTCTACAGTTAGGGCTGCTTGGTTCCCCACCTGACCCGGTTGGCTGCTTCACCATGCGGGGAGGCCCGTCAGCGCGCATTGTAAGCCATCGTGCAGGCCATTGCGCCGCTCGCACATAGAATCACGCCCCATGTCTTACATCGTGCTCGCCCGCAAGTACCGCCCCCGCAATTTCACGGAAATGGTGGGGCAGGAGCACGTCGTGCAAGCCCTGACCAATGCCCTGACACAGCAGCGCCTGCACCACGCCTACCTGTTTACCGGTACGCGCGGCGTGGGCAAGACCACCGTGTCGCGCATTCTGGCCAAGTCGCTCAACTGCCAGGGGCCGGACGGCCAGGGCGGCATCACCGCCACGCCCTGCGGCGTGTGCCAGGCCTGTACCGACATCGACAGTGGCCGTTTTGTCGATTACACCGAGCTGGACGCGGCATCGAACCGGGGCGTGGATGAAGTGCAAAGCCTGCTGGAGCAAGCGGTGTACAAGCCGGTGCAGGGGCGCTTCAAGGTCTTCATGATCGACGAAGTCCACATGCTGACGAACACGGCTTTTAACGCCATGCTCAAGACGCTGGAGGAGCCGCCCGAATACCTCAAGTTTGTGCTGGCCACCACCGACCCGCAGAAAGTGCCCGTCACGGTGCTCTCGCGTTGCCTGCAATTCAACCTGCGGCCCATGGCGCCCGAGACGGTGTTGGAGCACCTCACGCGGGTGCTGGCCGCCGAGGGCGTACCCGCCCAGCCCCAGGCACTGCGCCTGCTGGCGCGGGCTGCGCGCGGCTCCATGCGCGATGCGCTCAGCCTGACCGACCAGGCCATCGCCTTTGGCAGCGGCCAGCTGCAAGAGCCCAGTGTGCGCCTGATGCTGGGCAGCGTAGACCGGTCTTACGTGCTGCGCCTGATTGACGCGCTGGCGCTGGGCGACGGCAAAACCGTGGTCGAAACCGCCGAGGTGCTGCGCCTGCACGGGCTCTCAGCCGCCTCTACGCTGGAGGACATGAGCGCCGTGTTGCAGCGCATGGCCGTGTTGCAGGCGGTGCCGCAGATGGTCGCCAGCGTCGATGCCAGCGACCCCGATGCCCTGGAGATCGCCCGCCTGGCCGCGCTGATGCCTGCGGACGAGACGCAGCTGCTCTACAGCATTTGCCTGCACGGGCGCGGCGAGCTGGGCCTGGCCCCCGACGAATACGCCGCCCTGACCATGGTGCTGCTGCGCCTGCTGGCCTTCAAGCCTGCGGGCAGCGCAGAAAAAAAAACACTGACGCGGCCTGAAGCGGTGCCTGAAAATTTCACGCCCAATCAGCTTTCAGCCCAGGCCCAGTCAGCGCAAGCAGCTATCTATCCGATAGCAGATGCGGCAGCTTCTCACTCAGTGCCAGCTCCGGTGGACGCCGTGGGTGCTGTCAGTGCAAATTTTGAGCTAAATCAGCCTCCAGGCCATGCCCAGCCAGCGCCAGCAGCTATCTATCCAGTAGCAAGTAGCGCGTCTGCCGCTGCGGCGCTAGCCCCGGCGGGTGCCGTGGGTGCAAATTTTCAGGTCAATCAGCCTTCAGGCCACGCCCAGCAAGCGCCAGCAGCTATCTATCCAGTAGCAGATACGATAGCCCCGGCGCCAGGCCCAGCCGGTGCTGTGGGGCAAAATTTTGACCCCCATCAGCCACCTGCCTTTGCGCAGCCAGCGCGACAAGCTATTGAAAAAATAGCAAATCTGCCTGCTGTCAGCGCCTCTCAGGGCACCGCAGTTGCTGCGCCCCTCCAGCGCACCAGCGCCACGGTGGCCGCCACCCCCGAGGGCGATCTCTGGCACGCCACCGTCCAGGCGCTGGCAGCCAGCGAGGCCATCACGGCGCTGGTGCGCGAACTGGCTTTGCAATCGCAACTGGTGGCGCATGACGGCGGCCACTGGCGGTTGCGTGTGGAGCGCGAATCGCTCAACCAGCCCATGGCCCGCGAGCGCCTGCGCGCGGCGCTGGAGGCCGCCGGCCACACCAGCCAGATCAGCGTGGAAGTGGGCCCTGTCACCGATACCCCCGCGCGGCGCAACGCCGCCGCCGAGCAAGAACGCCAGCGCGTGGCGCAGGACACCGTGGCCAACGACCCGTTTGTCCAGACCCTGGTGCGCGACTACGGCGCCAAAATCGTGCCCGGTAGCATCAAGCCCCTCTGAATTTCCTTATTTACATCGCAACGAAAGGTATCCCATGTTCAACAAAGGACAACTCGCCGGTCTCATGAAGCAGGCCCAGGCCATGCAAGACAACCTGAAAAAAGCCCAGGACGAGCTGGCCAACGTCGAAGTCGAGGGCGAGTCGGGCGCGGGCCTGGTCAAGGTGCTGATGACCTGCAAGCACGACGTCAAGCGCGTCACCATCGACCCCAGCCTGCTGGCCGAAGACAAAGACATGCTTGAAGACCTGGTGGCCGCTGCCTTCAACGCCGCCGTGCGCAAGGCCGAGGAAACCTCGTCCGAAAAAATGGGCAAGATCACCGCTGGCATGCCCGGTTTGCCCGGTGGCATGAAGTTCCCGTTCTGATGGCCGCTACTGCGCGGGGGCGATAGCCATGGCCACCAGCAACTCCCTGGACGCCCTGGTGCAGGCGCTGCGGCGCTTGCCGGGGGTGGGCGTGAAGTCGGCGGCGCGCATGGCGTTTCACCTGTTGCAGCACGACCGCGAGGGCGCGCTGGCGCTGTCGCAGGCGCTGGCCCAGGCGGTGGGCAGCATGCGCCACTGCGAGCGCTGCCACACGTTTTGCGAAGCCCAGGTGTGCGAGGTCTGCCAAGACCCCGAGCGCGACGCCACGCGGCTGTGTGTGGTCGAGACCCCCGCCGACCAGTCGGCGCTGGAGCGCACGGGGGCGTTTCAGGGGCTGTACTTTGTGCTGATGGGGCGCATCAGCCCGCTCGACGGCATCGGCCCCAAAGACATCGGCCTGAAAAAACTGCTCGACCGCGCCAGCGATGGCGTGGTGCAGGAGGTGATTTTGGCCACCAACTTCACCGCCGAGGGCGAAACCACCGCCCACGTCATCAGCGAGGCCCTCAAGGCCCGTGGTTTGCGCACCACACGACTGGCGCGTGGCGTGCCCGTGGGCAGCGAGCTGGAATATGTCGATCTGGGCACCATTGCCCACGCCCTGGCCGACCGGCGCTGAGGGCGTTCATTGCTTCTAATTTAATAGCTGCTAGCGCGCATCCAGCAAGGGCTGGAGGCTTAAAATGCCGTTATTGATGCGTGCGGTACGTAGAAACCCGCAGGGACTGACCCTGATGCGCTGCTGCCACGGGGAAGGCACAATTGCTGCACTGCACCAATTGTGGCGCCCACCCAGGAGTTTTCTTTACCGTGCCGCCCATGAATCCCAGTCGCCGCGCCTTTGGCGCTCTGTCCGCCATGGTTTTGGCGGGTGCTGCGCTGCGCACCCCGTCGGCCACGCTGGCGCCGCAGCTGACGGTGGCGGTGGGGGGGCGCTCCACGTCGGCATTTCGGCATTTGCCGCTGACGGTGGCGTTGCAGCTGGATTTTTTCCGCCAGGAGGGGTTGTCGGTGTCGGTGCGCGAGTTTGCCAGCGATGCGCTGGCCCTGGATGCGGTGCGCCAGGGCGCAGCACAGGTCTGCGCCATCGGCTATGAGCATGTGATCAGCCCGCCGCTGGGGGCGCCAGAGGTGCGCTCGCTGGTGTTGCAGGGGCGCGCTGCGCAGCTGGCTTTGGGCGTTTCCACGCGGGCGCTGCCCCGGTCGAACACCCTGGCTGATCTGCGTGGGCGCAAGGTCGGGGTGGATGCGCTGGGCTCTTTGTCGCACGCCATGGCTTTGCTGGTGTTGGCGCGCGCCGGGCTGGGGCCGCAGGACGTGACTTATGTGGCGGTGGGGGCAGGTGCCTCTGCTGCGGCAGCGGTGCGCGCCCAGCGCGTGCAGGCGCTGTGCCACGGCGATCCGGTGATGGCGCAATTGGAGAGCAAGGGCGAGTTGCGCTTGCTCAGTGAGGCCCGTACCCTGGGGGGCTCGCAGGCGGTGTTTGGCGGCGCCTTGCCCGGCGGCTGCCTGGCCGCACCGGAGCGTTTTTTGCACCAACGCGCTGCAGATGCGCAAGCCTTGGTCTATGGGCTGGTGCATGCCCTCAAGTGGCTGCAAACGGCAGGCCCGGGGGATCTGGTCAAGGCCGTTCCGGCTGCCGATTGGCAGGGCGACCGGGGCGGCTATCTGGCCGCTTTTGCCCGGGTGCGCGAAACCATTTCCATCGACGGCATGATGCCCAGCGATGGCCCCGCTACGGCACTGCGCACCATGGCGTCATTGCACGAGAACGCACAGGGGCTGGAGCACGTGAATTTGGCGCGCACTTTTACCCACGACTTTGCCCGCAAGGCCAAACAGCGGTTTTTTGTCTGAAGCGCCGCCGGGGCTGCGCTGCACCCCCGATGGTGACGCAGCGCAGGGCTTTCAGTGTCGGCGCGTTTTGGTGGGCGTGCCACCGCGCGCTACTTTGCTGATGGTGGGAGATTTTTTGCTGGCGCTTTGGTTGCGTGCCGCACCCGCCTTGGTCGGTTTGGCGCCAGCGGTTTTCATCTGCACAGGCAGATACAGCACCACTTGTTGCCCGGCCTTGAAGGCTGCGCCGGGCTTGACGCTGTTCCAGTCGGCCACGTTGGCGGCGCTGACACGGTAGCGCTTGGCCATGCTGGCCACGCTGTCGCGTTTGCCAGCGCGCACGGTGGTGCGCCGGGTGATGATTTCTGGCGTCAGGGCAATCTGGCCGTGGTCGGCAACATGCTCGGTCACATCCTGGCGCGTGGTGGTCGATCGCGGCACCATCAGCGCCGAGCCGGCCTTGATCAGCATGCGCGGGGGTATGCCGTTGATGTGGCGCAGATCGGCTTCGCTCATGCTCATGCGCTGGGCGACCTCGGCCACGCTCATGGTGCTGGGCACGGTCCAGACCGTCCAGCTGGCGTACTGGCCCTGGCTGCGCGCTTCCAGGTTGCGCTGGAAGACCTTGGCGTTGTCCCAGGGCAGCAAAATTTGCGGTGTGCCCGCCGCCAGAATCACCGGCTTGTTGAACGATGGGTTGAGCGCCCGGAAGTCTTGCTCGCGGATGCCTGCCAGCTGTGCCACCAGCGCCACGTCAATGTCGTGGGTGATGTCCACGGTCTGAAAGTAGGGGTGGTTTTCGATCAGCGGCAGCTCGGTTTTGAAAGCCTCTGGGTCGGCCACGATGTTTTTTACGGCCTGCAGCTTGGGCACGTACATGCGGGTTTCGGCAGGCATGTTCAGCTCGGTGTAGCTGGTGCCCAGGCCCGCTTTTTGGTTGCGGGCAATGGCGCGGCTGACGCTGCCCTCGCCCCAGTTGTAGGCTGCCAGCGCCAGGTGCCAGTCACCAAACATGCGGTGCAGCTTTTGCAGGTAATCGAGGGCCGCGCGGGTCGAGGCCAGCACATCGCGCCGGTCATCGCGAAAGACGTTTTGCTTGAGATCGAAATAGTTGCCCGTGGCGGGCATGAACTGCCACATGCCCGCGGCCTTGGCGGTAGAAACGGCCTGGGGGTTGAACGCGCTTTCGATGTAGGGCAGCAGTGCCAGTTCGGTGGGCATGCCCCGGCGCTCCAGCTCTTCTACGATGTGAAAGAGGTATTTGCTAGAGCGCTCGGTCATGCGCTGCATGTAGTCGGGGCGGCTGGCATACCACTGCTCACGGTCTTGCACCAGCTCGTGCTGCAAGTCGGGCATGGCAAAGCCACGGCGGATGCGATCCCAAAGGTCGGCAGGGGTGAACAGGGGAGCCACCTGGCTGCTGCCCATTTTGGTGGCGGTGATGGGCTGCAGTGGGCCGCCGGGGATGACGGGGGAGGAGTGCCTTTGGCTGGAGAGTGGGGCGTCGGGGTCGGACGAGAAGCCGCCGGACGGCGATTGCGTAGCACAGCCTGTAAGAAACAGCAGGCCAGCGAGGCAGGCGGTAGAAAGTAGTTTCATCAAAATTGGTTTTTCCATTCGCGCAGTGCTGCCAGCACCGCGACTGCATCCTGGGGATTCAGGGGCGTGTTGGCATGGGCCTGTGCCGCAGCGGCCACCTGCGCAACACGGGTGCGCAAGAAGGGGTTGATATTGCGCTCCAGCCCGATGTGGGAGGGCAGCGTGGGCTGTTGCTTTGCCCGCAGGGCCTCGCACACGCCTTGGTAGTGGAGCAGTGCGGTGTTGTCGGGTTCCACCGCGCGGGCAAATTTAAGGTTGGAAAGTGTGTATTCGTGGGCGCAGCACACCTGGGTGTCGTCGGGCAGTGCGGCCAGCGCGTCCAGCGATGCCAGCATTTGCGCAGGCGTGCCTTCGAACAAGCGGCCACAGCCTCCGGAGAACAAGGTGTCGCCGCAAAACAACCAGGGTGCGCCTTGTGCCGGCGCGCCGTAGTATGCAACGTGGCCTACAGTGTGGCCGGGTACGTCCAGCACGGTAAACGGTGTACCCAGGGCTTGGATCTGGTCGCCCTGCTGTACAGGTGTGGTGCCATGGGGCATGGCCTCGCGCGCAGGGCCGTAGACGCTGGCGCCGGTGGCCAAGTGCAGCGCCTCTACGCCGCCGACATGGTCTGCATGGTGGTGCGTGACTAGAATTGCCTGCAATTGCAAGCCAAGGCGGTCGAGTGCTTGCAGCACCGGGTGTGCATCGCCCGGATCAATCACGATGGCCTGGTGTGCGTTGTGCAACATCCAGATGTAGTTGTCGGAGAAAGCGGGCAGTGGTAGCAGATTCATGAGCGCTCAAATTATAGGTTTGCACCATTGGTTTGACTCCCCGCCAGGCCGCTACCTGCTGGCGTGGGAGCAGGCGCGCTTTGACGAGGCGGTGGCCGACGTGTTCGGTTACCACAGTGTGCAGCTAGGCATGCCGCTGCTCGATGGCCTGCGCGCCAACCGCATGCCCCACCGCTGGCGGGGCATGGGCGAGTTGTCTGGGCCGGTGCCGGGTGCCGTCGCCCCTGACTTTCTGACCCACGCAGTGGCTTTGCCGTTTGCCGACAACAGCCTGGATTTATTGCTGCTGCCCCATGCATTGGAGCTCAGCCACGACCCCCACGCTGCACTGCGTGAAGTGGCGCGCGTACTGGTGCCGGAAGGGCGGGTGGTCATCAGTGGTTTGAATCCCGTCAGTTTGTGGGGGCTGCGCCAGCAGCGCGCACGCCTGTACCAGCGCCTGGGATGGGGCCGCCTGTACCTGCCGGATGTGGGGGAGTTCATCGGTTATTGGCGCCTGCGTGATTGGTTGCGGCTGCTCAGTTTCGAGGTGGAGACGGCCGATTTTGGCTGCTATGCCCCGGCAGTGCGCACCGAGCAGTGGTTGCAGCGTTTTTCATGGATGGACCGCATGGGCGCGCGCTGCTGGCCGATACTCGGCGCCGCATACTTTGTGGTGGCCGTCAAGCGGGTGCATGGCATGCGGCGGCTGGAGCCTGCCTGGCGCAGCAGATCGCAGCGTGTGGGCGTATCGGTGCCAGTCGCCAATCGAGCGGGTAATTCCCCGTGAACAGACAGGAATAGTGCGTGAACGAGATTCAGATTTATACCGATGGTGCCTGCAAGGGCAATCCTGGCCCTGGTGGCTGGGGTGTGCTGCTGCGCGCCGGTGCCATAGAAAAAGAGTTGTTTGGCGGTGAACTGGGTACCACCAACAACCGCATGGAGTTGATTGCCGTGATTGAGGCCTTGTCAGCCCTCAAGCGCCCCTGTGCCGTGACGTTGTACCTCGATAGCGAGTACGTGCGCAAAGGCATTACCGAATGGATCCACGGCTGGAAAGCCCGGGGCTGGCGTACAGCGGCCAAGCAACCGGTAAAAAATGTAGAGCTTTGGCAGCGCCTGGATGCGCTGGTCAGCGCAGGCGGACATCGCATTGACTGGCGTTGGGTCAAGGGCCACTCCGGTGATCCGGGCAATGAGCGCGCCGATGCGCTGGCCAACCGGGGAGTGGAGCAGGCGCTCGGGCGCCACTAAAGGTGGGTGCGCAGTCACGCACGATGCCGACCTGGCTTGTGTAAAGCCTGCGTAAAACTGGGGCTGGGGCGGCCCACAGCAAGCGGCTGCGGCATCGGGGCGGCAGCTACGCTGCTACATTGACAGGCTGCTTACAGGTAACTCCCCCGTCTATTGTTATGGCCTCCAGAGCAATCTATCTTGTCGTTGCGGTGATCGGCATGGTCGGCGCCGGTACCGCAGCCTGGTGGCTGCAAAAACCGGGCGCTGCCGCGCCGCAGAATGCCGCGCCTGCCGTGGCGCGCAATGCCCAGCGTGCCGGTGCAGCGAAACCCATCAGTGTTGAAGTAGCGCACGTGCGCGCCATGGCAATCAGTGACGAAGTACAGGCTGTGGGCAGTTTGCGGTCACGCCGCAGCGTGGTGCTGCGCCCCGAGGTCAGTGGGCGCGTCACGCAACTGCATTTTCGCGATGGGGCGCGGGTGCGCCAGGGCCAGTTGCTGGTGCAATTGGACGACCAGTTGCCGCGCGCACAGGTGCAGCAGGCGCAGGCAGAACTCTCGATTGCCCGCGCCAACCACCAGCGCAACCAGGAGCTGGTGGCGCAGGGCTTTATCAGCCAACGTTCGGTGGATGAAAGTGCGGCCAATCTGCAAGTGGCGCAGGCCAAACTGGCCCTGGCCCAGGCCACGGCAGCGCGGCTGAAGATCGTGGCGCCCTTTGATGGTATCGCGGGCATCGGCAATGTCCATGTGGGCGACTACCTCAAAGACGGCACCGACATCGTCAACATTGAAGACATTGACAGCGTGTGGGTGGATTTCCGCCTGCCTGAGCGTTACCAGACCCAGGTGCGTGTGGGCCAGGGCGCCCGGGTGGAGCTGGATGCGTTGCCGGGTGCGACGTTCAGTGCCGTGGTGCGCGCCATCGATCCGCAGATTGATGCCAACGGGCGCTCTGTGGCGGTGCGTGGCAGCATTGATAACCGCGATTTACAGTTGCGTCCGGGCATGTTTGCACGCGTCACGGCGGTGTTTGGTGCCCGTGCCGATGCCCGTGTGGTACCTGAGGAGGCCATCGTTCCCCAGGGCAGCAAGCCTTATGTACTCAAGGTGGTGCCGGGCGCAGCGCCGGATAGCCGCATCGCGCAGCGTGTACCAGTCCAACTGGGCCTGCGCCGCGCTGGTCAGGTGGAGGTGTTGCAAGGCCTGGAGCTGGGTGATACGGTCGTCACTGCCGGGCACCAGCGGGTGCAACAGGATGGTGCGCCGGTGCGGGTGGTGGTGCCAGCAGCGCCGGAGCCCGCCTCTCTGCCGACTTCTGCCCCTGCGCGCCAGCCGGCCTGAGTGCGCAGGCGCAACGCACTGTCTTTGCCATGCAAATTGCTGAAATATCCATCCGTCGCCCGGTGTTTGCCACCGTGCTATCGCTGCTGGTGCTGCTGATTGGTGCCGTCAGTTTCACGCGCCTGTCAGTGCGCGAGTACCCCAAGATCGACGAACCCGTGGTTACCGTGAGCGTGGCTTACGCGGGTGCCTCTGCCGAGGTGATTGAGTCCCAGGTGACCAAGCCGCTGGAGGACTCGATTGCCGGCATTGATGGTGTGGACGTCATCACCTCCATCAGCCGGGCTGAGCGCAGCCAGATATCGGTGCGCTTTCGCCTGGAGAAAGACGCCGACAACGCCGCCGCCGAGGTTCGCGACCGTACCGCGCGCGTGCGCAACCGCTTGCCCGATGCCGTCGATGAGCCTGTGATCGCCAAGGTCGAAGCCGACGCCTTCCCGGTGATGTGGCTGGCCTTCAGCAGCGACAGCAAAACGCCGCTGGAGATCAACGATTTGCTCAACCGCATCGTCAAGCCCCGCCTGCAAACCGTCACTGGCGTGGCCGATGTGCCTATTTACGGCGAACGCCGCTACGCCATGCGCGTCTGGCTCGATCCCCAGCGCATGGCCGGCTACCGGCTCACTACGCAGGACGTGGAAGACGCCATTCGCCGCAACAACCTGGAACTGCCCGCCGGGCGCATTGAGTCGCAGCAGCGTGAGTTCAGCGTGACATCGCAGACCAGCCTGCTCACGCCGCTCCAGTTTGCTGACATCGTGGTGCGCACGGTCAATGGCTTTCCGGTGCGCCTGCGCGACGTGGCACGGGTGGAAGAAGGCCCCGCCAGCGACCGCAGCAAGGTGCGCCTGAATGGCCGCGAGGCCATTTCAGTGGGTGTGATCCGCCAGGCTACGGCCAACCCATTGGAGCTGTCTGCCGGTGTGCGTGCCATGCTGCCCACGCTTCAGGCCGATTTGCCCGCCGACGTGGTGGTGGAGGTGGCCAACGACAACTCCATCTTCATCGACCGCTCGGTGAAAAGCGTTTACACCACCATTGCCGAGGCCGTGGTGCTGGTGGCGCTGGTGATTTTTGTGTTCTTGCGCACGTTGCGCGCGTCCATCATTCCCATCATCACCATCCCCGTCAGTCTGGTGGGTACGTTTGCGTTGATGCAGCTTGCCGGTTTTTCCATCAACACCCTGACTTTGCTGGCGCTGGTACTGGCCATTGGTTTGGTAGTGGACGATGCCATCGTCATGCTGGAGAACATTTACCGCCACATTGAAGAGGGGCTAGACCCGTTTTCAGCAGCCATCAAGGGTGCGCGTGAGATTGGTTTTGCCATCGTGGCCATGACCCTCACGTTGGTGGCGGTGTATGCGCCGCTGGCTTTCACGCCGGGGCGCACCGGGCGCCTGTTTGTCGAGTTTGCGCTGGCGCTGGCGGGAGCCGTGCTGGTGTCGGGATTTGTGGCGCTGACGTTATCACCCATGATGTGTTCGCTGCTGCTTAAGCACAATCCCAACCCGCACTGGTTCGATCGCTCCATGGAGCGCTGGCTGACGGCTTTGTCGGATGCGTATGGCCGGCTGCTGCGCTGGCTGGTGACGGCCCATGCCGCCGGTGGCGGTGTGCGCGGTGCGCTGTTGCAGGCGCGCTGGCTGGTGGTGGGCACCATGGTGCTCAGTGGCGTGGGGCTGGTGATGGTGTACCCGACCATGAAGCAGGAACTATCGCCCCTGGAAGACCGGGGCACTATTTTGGCCAATATCACGGCCCCCGATGGCGCCACCCTGGACTTCACCAACCGCTATGCCCTGGAGCTGGAAAAGATAGGCCGTGACTACCCCGAGTTCGACCGCATTTTTGCCAATATCGGCAACCCCATGGTGTCGCAAGGCAGCGTGGTGTATCGCACCGTAGACTGGGAAAACCGCAGCCGCAGCACGCTGGACATTGCCCGTGAGCTGCAACCTCGGCTGGCCAGTCTGCCGGGGGTGAATGCGTTTCCGATCACGCCACCCTCGTTAGGCCAGGGCTTTCGTTCGCGGCCACTGAACTACGTCATTCAGACCTCCGACAGCTACGAAAATCTCAGTGCCGTGGCCGAGCAGATGCTGGCTGAAATGGCCAAAAACCCTGGCATCACGTCACCCGATGTGGATTTGCGCCTGAACAAGCCCGAGCTGCGTATCGATGTGAACCGCGAGCGCGCTGCCGATCTGGGGGTCAATGTGGATGTCGTCGCCAAAGCGATTGAAACCATGCTGGGCGGACGCACCGTGACCCGCTACAAGCGCGACGCCGAGCAGTACGACGTGATCGTGCAGACCGAGGCCACCGGACGCACTACGCCCGAGGACATTGATGGCATTTACGTCCGGGGGCGCAATGACGCCATGATTCCGCTGTCCAGCCTGGTCACCGTGCGCGAGAGCGTGAGTCCGCGCGAGTTGAATCACTTCGGTCAGCGCCGCTCGGCCACCATCACGGCCAATTTGTCGCCGGATTATTCGCTGGGCGAGGCATTGGTCTTTATGGATGCCACGGCTGCCAAAGTGCTCAAACCGGGTTACACCACCGATCTGAACGGCACCTCGCGCGAGTTCAAAAACTCGCAAGGCGCGCTGGGTATTGTGTTTGTGCTGGCGCTGGTGTTTATTTTTCTGGTGCTGGCGGCGCAGTTCGAGAGCTTCATTGATCCGCTGGTGATCATGCTGTCCGTGCCGCTGTCCATGATTGGTGCGCTATTGGCATTGAAGTGGAGTGGCGGTTCGCTCAATGTGTATTCACAAATTGGTCTGATCACGCTGGTGGGCCTGATCACCAAGCACGGAATTTTGATTGTGGAGTTCACCAACCAGCTGCGTGAGCAGGGGCTGGAGATGGTGGATGCGCTGGTCAAAGCATCGGCCCAGCGGCTGCGGCCCATCTTGATGACCACCGGCGCCATGGTGCTGGGTGCGGTGCCGCTGGCGCTGGCCCAGGGCGCGGGTGCTGAAACCCGCATGCAAATTGGCTGGGTGATTGTGGGTGGCATGAGCCTGGGCACCTTGCTGACCATCTTTGTGGTGCCCACCATGTATGCGCTGCTGGCGCGCAAGTCGGTGCCTGGGGCGCGCATGGAAGCAGAGCAGCCAGACCCGCACCCGGTGCCTCAGGGTTCACCCTTGTCGAAATGAGGCTGCAATTCAACGCTGAAAGGAACTGTGCCTGATGAATCCGAGAACCCTTGTTTTGTTGTTGACCGTAGCACTCATCACCGTGCTGGCCGTATTCAACTGGAATGCGCTGGCAACGCCGTCTGAAGTCTCGCTGGGCTTGCTGTCTTTCGAGGCACCCCTGGGCGTGTTGATGCTGGGCCTGACGGTGTTGTTAGGGATTTTCTTCGTGGCGTATGTGCTGTCATTGCAGGGCTCGGTGCTGCTGGAGACGCGGCGCCACGCCAAAGAAATGCAGGCGCAGCGCGAATTGGCCGACAAGGCCGAGGCTTCGCGCTTTACGGAACTGCGCGCTTTTGTGCAAAGCCAGCAGGTTCAATCCCAAGAGGCCTTTATGGCACGCCTGGACGCCCTGGAGACCCATCTGATGGCGCGTGCCCAAGAGTCAGACAACAGTGCCGCTGCCTACATCGGGCAACTGGAGCAGCAAATCGGCCGCGCTCCCAGGCAGGGTTGAACACCAGAGCCTGCCAGAAACAACTTCGGCCACGGCACAGGAGGAATGTGCGGTGGCCGAACGTACAGGGCGCTTGGGCGCCACTGCCGATTTACTTTTGCGTCAGAACCCAGGTAGCCAGTTTCTTGGCTTCTGCGTCGTTGACTTGGGCGTTGGCCGGCATGGGAACCGGGCCCCACACGCCAGCGCCGCCCTTGATGATTTTGGCAGCCAGCTTGTCCACCGCGTCTTTTTGGCCAGCGTACTTGGCTGCTACGTCTTTGTAAGAGGGGCCGACCAGTTTTTTGTCGATTGCGTGGCAGGCCATGCAGTTTTTGGCAGTGGCCAATGCCTGATCTGCCATGGCAGGGACAGCAGCCGACAGCGTCAGGGCAAGGATAGTCAGGGAGCGTTTCATCATGGTCTTTCCTCTTGGTTGGGGTACATTGCTTTTGATGCCATTGTAGTGATCCGGGTTGACTGCTGCTGGTGATTTGTTTTGTTCGTTGGGGGGCGCCATGTATATGCTGGTTTTGGGAATTGCACTGTCGTTGCTGAAGTATCTGGACATAGCGCCCGTGGCGCAGTGGTCGTGGTGGTGGGTGCTGACGCCTTTTGCCCTCACCATACTGTGGTGGGCCTGGGCTGATTCCACGGGCTACACCAAACGCAAGGCCATGGAAAAAATGGACCAACGCAAAAAAGACCGCCTCGACAAGCAAAAGCAAGCCTTGGGCATGCAACCACGCAAGCCGCGCTGAGCAGGCACGCGGCCATCTTCTGGCTGGCGCTGGGGTGGCAGATCGCTGGGGGATAATTCCTGCGCCCCCCAGTTAACCCCTTTACGAAAAATCACCATGCCTGTTTACCGCTCCAAAACCTCTACCGCCGGTCGCAATATGGCAGGTGCGCGCTCGCTCTGGCGCGCCACTGGCATGAAGGACGATGATTTTCAAAAGCCCATCATTGCCGTCGTCAACTCCTTCACCCAGTTCGTGCCTGGCCACGTTCACCTGAAGGATCTGGGCCAGCTGGTGGCCCGCGAGATTGAGGCCGCTGGCGGCGTGGCCAAAGAATTCAACACCATTGCCGTCGATGACGGCATCGCCATGGGCCATGACGGCATGCTGTATTCGCTGCCCAGCCGCGACATCATTGCCGACTCGGTCGAGTACATGGTGAACGCGCACTGCGCCGATGCCATGGTGTGTATCTCGAACTGCGACAAGATCACCCCCGGCATGCTGATGGCTGCCATGCGCTTGAACATCCCGGTCATTTTTGTCTCGGGCGGGCCGATGGAGGCAGGCAAGGTGCGCTTGGCCAACCCGACCACGCAGACCATCGAATTCAAAAAGCTCGACCTGGTGGATGCCATGGTGATGGCCGTGGACAGCAGCGTCAGCGACGCCGATCTGGCCGAGGTCGAGCGCTCGGCCTGCCCCACCTGCGGCAGCTGCTCGGGCATGTTCACCGCCAACTCCATGAACTGCCTGACCGAGGCGCTGGGCCTGTCGCTGCCCGGCAACGGCACCGTGGTGGCTACGCACGCCGACCGCGAAGCCCTGTTCAAGCAGGCCGGGCGCACCATCGTGGAGCTGTGCCGCCGCCATTACGAGCAGGACGACATGGCCGTGCTGCCGCGCGCCATCGGCCTGAAGGCCTTTGAAAACGCCATCACCCTCGACATCGCCATGGGCGGCTCCACCAACACCATCCTGCACCTGCTGGCCATTGCCCAGGAGGCCGAGATCGACTTCACGATGAAGGACATCGACCGCCTCTCGCGCGTGGTGCCGCAGCTGTGCAAGGTGGCGCCCAACACCAACAAGTACCACATCGAAGACGTCCACCGCGCTGGCGGCATCATGGCCATCCTGGGAGAGCTTGACCGCGCTGGCAAGCTGCATACCGACGTGCCCACGGTGCACGCCAAGACCATGAAGGATGCGCTCGACCAATGGGATATCGCGCGCAACCCGTCTGAAGCGGTCAAAACCTTCTACATGGCAGGCCCGGCTGGCATCCCCACGCAAGTGGCCTTCAGCCAGGCCACGCGCTGGCCCAGCCTGGATTTGGATCGCGCCGAGGGCTGCATCCGCTCGGCCACGCACGCTTTCTCGCAAGAAGGTGGCCTGGCGGTGTTGCACGGCAACATCGCGGTCGATGGCTGCGTGGTCAAGACAGCGGGTGTGGACGAGTCCATCCTGGTGTTCGAAGGCTCGGCCTTTGTGACCGAGTCGCAGGACGAAGCCGTGGCAGAAATCCTGGCCGACAACGTCAAGGCCGGTGACGTTGTCATCGTGCGCTACGAAGGCCCCAAGGGCGGCCCGGGCATGCAGGAAATGCTCTACCCCACGAGCTACATCAAGTCCAAGGGCCTGGGCAAAGCCTGCGCGCTGCTGACCGATGGGCGTTTTTCGGGCGGCACGTCGGGGCTGTCGATAGGCCACTGCTCGCCGGAGGCTGCTGCCGGTGGCGCCATCGGCCTGGTGCAGCAGGGCGACCGCATCCGCATCGACATCCCCAACCGAACGATCGATGTGCTGGTCTCGGACGAGGAGCTGGCCCGCCGCCGTGCCGAGCAGGATGCCAAAGGCTGGAAGCCGGTGAAGCCGCGTCCGCGCAAGGTGTCGGCTGCGCTCAAGGCCTACGCGCTGCTGGCCACCAGCGCCGACAAGGGCGCGGTGCGCGACCTGTCGCTGCTGGGCGACTGATGCCCCCACCGGGCGCGCAGGCGCCTGGTGCATGAACCCGCTGGACACCCTCCCCAGCGGGTTTTCTTTTGGTTGCTTTGTTTTTGATAGCTGCTAGCGCTTGCTGCGTAAGCGCTAGAGGCACTTTTTGCCTAAAATTCAGCCCATCCAGCCAACCCGGTTTTTTGCGCGGGATTGGGTGCCGGGCACAATCGCCGCCATGCTGATTTATCCCCACATTGATCCCGTTGCGTTGCAGATCGGCCCCTTGGCCATCCACTGGTATGGCCTGACGTATCTGGCGGCGTTTGGCCTGTTCATGTTTCTGGGCACGCGGCGCCTGCGCCATCCGCCCTTTGCGGCCATCACCGGGCCGGGTGCTTGGTCGCGCCGCGATGTGGAGGACATCTTGTTCCTGGGCGTGATGGGCGTCATCGTGGGAGGGCGGCTGGGTTACTGCCTGTTTTACAAGCCCGGTTATTACGCGACCCATCCGCTGGAGATTTTTGCCATCTGGCAGGGCGGCATGAGCTTTCATGGCGGCTTGCTCGGCGTCATCGCTGCGATGGTCTGGTTTGCCCGCTCGCGCCAGCGGCCTTGGTTGCAGGTGGCTGACTTTGTCGCGCCCTGCGTGCCCACCGGGCTGGCGGCAGGGCGTGTGGGCAACTTCATCAATGGCGAGCTGTGGGGCCGCTTTGCCAGCCCCGATTTGCCTTGGGGCATGGTGTTTGCGCACAGCGGCTCCATGCAGCCGCGCCACCCGTCGCAGGTGTACCAGTTTTTGCTCGAAGGGCTGTTGCTGTTCGTGCTGCTGTGGCTGTATGCGCGCCGTGAGCGCCGCCAGGGCCAGGTGGCGGCGGCCTTTTTGCTGGGCTATGGCGTGTTCCGCTTCATTGCCGAGTTCTTCCGCGAGCCCGACGGCTTCCTGGGCCTGTTGCCGCTGGGCATGAGCATGGGCCAGTGGCTGTGCCTGCCGATGGTGGCCGGTGGTGTGGGCCTGTGGCTGTGGGCCCAGCGCCAGCCGGTGCAAAAATAACAAGTCAAATTGGCATCAAAGCCTTACAGGCAGGGCGCTAAAAGCCATTGAATTAATAGCGTTTGGTGTTGTCGTACTGCACGCCATGCAAGGATTTTGGGGCTGTTTTCTGACGCCAGGCCGTGGTTTTCCTCTGGTATGGTTAAGTCCATGAAAAACGCCCCCGACTGGATTGCCCGCAGCGTCTCTCGCCTGCGTTCTGCGCCGCCTGACGCGGCCGATAAAACCGTGCCCCCAGCGGCCAGCGCCAAGGCCGCTGCCGCACCGCGCACCACCCATGACCGCTTGCAGGCCACGCTGCGCCGGGGCCAGGAAGCACTGTCGCCGCGCGCACTGCGCCGCGTACTGACCGATCTGCAAGCCGTGATCCAGCCGCGCACCAGCGAGTTGGAGGGCGGACGCCGTGCGCAGGTGGTGGCTGACTGGTACGCCCAGGCCCAACCTGCCGAGCGCCACGACCTGTGGCTGCTGATGTGCGAGCAGTTCGCGCCCGATGCCACGCGTTTCCAATCTGCGCGCCAACGCTACGAGGCCGCCGCAGGCACCGAGGAAGAGGGCCAGGCCGAAATCACGCTGCGCCGCGCTCTGGTGTCGCCGCGCACGCGCCTGTTGCAGCGCTTTGCCGTGTTCCCCGAGGGCATGCGCTTTCTGGTGGACTTGCGCGCCGAGTTGCTGCCCCACCTCAAGAGCGACAAGCGCCTGCTGGCGCTGGACGCCGAGCTGGAGCACCTGTTTTCCACCTGGTTTGACGTGGCTTTTCTGGAGCTGCGGCGCCTGTCCTGGGACTCGCCCGCCTCGCTGATCGAAAAGCTCATCAAATACGAGGCCGTGCACGACATCCGCAGCTGGGCCGACCTGAAAAACCGCCTCGACAGCGACCGCCGCTGCTACGGGTTCTTTCACCCGCGCCTGCCCAACGAGCCACTCATTTTTGTGGAAGTGGCGCTGGTCGACAGCATCTCCAGCAGCATCACGCCGCTGCTGGACGAGGCGGCTGCGCCCACCGACATCAGCCGTGCCTCCACGGCCATTTTCTATTCGATCAGCAACACGCAAACTGGCCTGCGCGGCGTCAGCTTTGGCGATTCGCTCATCAAGCACGTGGTCGAGACGCTGTGCGCCGAGTTTCCGCGCCTGCGCACGTTTGCCACGCTCTCGCCCATTCCGGGCTTTCGCGCCTGGCTGGGCAAAAACGCACCGGCCATGCTGAATCGGTTCAGTGACAAGCAACGCGCCGAGCTGGCCCGCGAAGTGGGCGCCGAGCCGCTCCAGGCCCCCGCACTGCTGGCCGCTGCCGACAAGGCGCTGGCGCTGGAGCCCAAATCGGCGCTGCGCCAGTGGCTGCTGCAATGCGCCGCGCACTACCTGGCGCGCGAGCTGCCAGACGGCAAGCCCATCGACCCGGTGGCGCGCTTCCATTTGGGCAACGGCGCGCGCGTGGAGCGCCTGAACTGGGCGGGCGACCCGTCCTCCAAGGGGCAAAAACAGTCTTACGGGCTGATGGTCAATTACCTCTACGACCTCAAGCGCATCGACAAGCACCGCAGTTTGCTGGCACAAGGCAAGGTGCCCGCCTCCAAAGACATTGAAAGCCTGTGCCCGTGACCCCTCCCGGGGCGCGTTGAAATTCATCCAGAAAAGGGTATTGCATGTCAGGAGAAGTGATTGCTGCGCCGGTGGTCGGCGCAGCCCCGGCGGCGGCCGGTGTGGTGCGCGTCACGTTGCGCCACAGCGGCAGGCTCAACGCCATGTCGCGCGCCATGTGGCGCCAGCTGCGCTCTGTTTTTGAGAGCATTCAGCGCAGCCAGGACGTGCGCTGCGTGCTGATTGAGGGCGATGGCGGCGCGTTTTGCGCGGGCGGCGATATTTCGGAATACCCGGCGTTTCGCTTTGATGCGGCGCAGCTGCGCGATTTTCACGAGGGCGATGTGTGGGGCGGCCTGCAGGCCATGCTCGATTGCGATGTGCCCATCGTGGCGCACATTGCGGGTGCCTGCATGGGCGCGGGCGTGGAGATTGCCAGCTGCTGCGATCTGCGCATTGCGGGCACGTCCGCGCGTTTTGGTGCGCCGATTGCCAAACTGGGCTTTCCGATGGCGCCGCGCGAGGCACAACTGGTGGCTGGTGCGGTCGGTGAACTCACAGCGCGCCAGATGCTGCTGGAGGCGGCCACCTTCAGCGCCAGTGACATGCTGGCGCGTGGCTTTTTGAGCCGGGTGGTGGCAGACGAGCAGCTGGCCGTCGATGCCCTGGGCAGCGCCTGCCGCATCGCCGCGCTGGCGCCCCAAGCCGCACGCATGACCAAACAAACATTTCGGGCATTAAAAGTGCCTCCAGCCCTTGATGGGTGCGCGCTACCAGCTATCGAAACCATAGTAAACGGCAGCGCCGACCCCTACGCCTACGCCGACAGCGCCGAGCACCGCGAAGGCATTACGGCCTTTCTGGCCAAACGTCCCCCTGTTTTTTGAAACCTATGCGCTCACACAATCTGTTTGCCGCCTTGCGCGCGGCCTTTCCCTCTGACTTGGATCTGGTGGCCGTGGAAACCACCGCCCCCGACGGCACGGCGCTGAATTACACCTGGCGCGACCTGGACCACGCCAGCGCCCGCATGGCCAATTTGCTGGCCTCGCTGGCGCTGCCCGAGGGCAGCCGCGTGGCGGTGCAGGTCGAAAAATCCGTCGAGGCCATGGTGCTGTACCTAGCCACACTGCGCGCGGGCTGCGTGTTCTTGCCGCTCAACACCGCCTACCAGAGCAGCGAGATCGAATACTTCATCGGCAACGCCGAGCCTGCTGTGGTGGTGTGTACGCCGGGCAACTTTGGCTGGGTGTCCAAAATCGCCTTCACGGCGGGTACGCAGCAGGTGTTCACGCTGGGCGACGACCGCACCGGCTCCTTGCTGGAGCGCGCTGCTCACCACGCCGACCAGCACCAGCCGGTGGCCCGCACGGCGGACGATTTGGCCGCCATCCTTTACACCAGCGGCACCACCGGGCGCAGCAAAGGGGCCATGCTGACGCACGGCAATCTGCTCTCTAACGCGGTCATGCTCAAGGACTACTGGGGCTGGGTGCCGGGCGATGTGCTCATCCACGCGCTGCCGATTTTTCATGTGCACGGGCTGTTTGTGGCCATCCATGCGGCGCTGCTCAATGGCAGCAAGATGATCTGGCTGGCCAAGTTCGAGCCCAAAGCCGCCATTTCCGCCATGGCCCGCGCCACGGTGTTCATGGGCGTGCCCACGCTGTACGTGCGCATGCTGGCCGAGCCCGGCCTGACCCGCGAGGCGGTGCAGAACATGCGCCTGTTCATCTCCGGGTCGGCGCCACTGCTGATCGAAACCTTTACCGCGTGGCAGCAGCGCACCGGCCACACCATCCTGGAGCGCTACGGCATGAGTGAAACCATCATGCTCACCTCCAACCCCTATGCCGCTGACGCTCGCTACGGTGGCCAAGACGAGCGCCGTGGCGCCACCGTCGGCTTTGCGCTGCCCGGCGTGGGCCTGCGCGTGGTCAACGATGCCAACCAGCCGCTGCCCGTGGGCGAGATCGGCAACATCCAGGTGCAAGGCCCCAATGTGTTCAAAGGCTACTGGCGCATGCCGGAAAAAACCGCTGAAGAATTCACGCCCGATGGCTGGTTCAAGACCGGCGACGTGGGCCTGGTGGACGCGCGCGGTTACGTCAGCATCGTCGGGCGCAGCAAAGACCTGATCATCTCGGGCGGCTACAACGTCTATCCCGCCGAGGTGGAGGCTGCCATCAACGAGCTGCCCGGCGTGGCCGAGAGTGCCGTGGTGGGTGTGCCACACCCCGATTTTGGTGAGGTGGGCGTGGCCGTGCTGGTGGCCCGGCCCGGTGCCCAGCCCGATGCCGAGGCCATCGTGGCCCAGCTCAAAATCCAGCTGGCCAATTTCAAGATTCCCAAGCGCTGCTTTGTGGTGGCAGAACTGCCGCGCAACACCATGGGCAAGGTGCAAAAGAACCTGCTGCGGGCGCAGTACCAGAGCTTGTTTGCCTGAGCCAGGAGGGGAGGGGAGGGGAGGGCGCAAAAATCGCCTCCAGCATGGCATGGCTGGAGGCGATTTTGCTTCTGAATTGATAGCTGCTTGCGCTTGGTGCGCAAGGCGTAGAGCCTGATTTGGCTTGAAGTGAATGCGCTGTCCGCAGCGTTCAGCGCAGCACCAGCACGGGGATGTGCGAGTGCGTCAAGACATGCTGTGTTTCGCTGCCCAGCAGCAGGCGCTTGATGCCCTTGCGCCCGTGCGACGCCATGACGATGAGGTCGCACTTGTGCTTTTTGGCGGCAGCAATCACGGCTTCGGCCACCAGGTCGGATTTCGCCACCACGGCCTTGACGCTCACGCCCTGGGCG
Organism: Simplicispira metamorpha; assembly: GCF_004341365.1. Lineage (GTDB taxonomy): Bacteria > Pseudomonadota > Gammaproteobacteria > Burkholderiales > Burkholderiaceae_C > Simplicispira > Simplicispira metamorpha. The sequence goes on from NZ_SLXH01000016.1 coordinate 36,155, forward strand.
TCGCCTGCGGTCTTGACGCCATCGACCAGCGCCTGGGCAGCTTCGTCCCATTGTTTTTCAATGCGCTGGATGTCGCTGGCCTCAACGGGCATGCCGCCTTCAAAATAGCTGCGCGGGTAGCGCGGCACCACTTTCAGTGCCACCACCGAAGCGCCTGACAAAGCAGCCAGCGACAGGCCACTTTGAACGGCTTTATCGGACAGCTCGGAGCCGTCGGTGGCAATCAGGATGCGCTTGTACATGGGGGTCCTCTCTGGGGAAAAGATCAATGGGGTGGGCGGCATTGTCTGAAAAAAATGCACGCGGGTCAGTATGGCATGCAAAAGCGGTAAGCTTGCCGCATGTCAATGAATTCCACGGTCGATCAGGCCACGGGCCGTCCGGCGGATACGGTGCCTGCCCCCGGGGCGCCAGAGCTGCTGGATGACCGCCAGGAGTGGGCGGCTTTTGGTCGGCCCTGTACGCCAAATGGTGCGTCTGCCGGGGGCGAGAGCGCCTGGGAGTCGCATGTGGTCATCGAGGGCATGCACTGCGCAGCCTGCGCACTGACCATTGAAGAGGCGCTGTGTGCAGTTCCCGGCGTGGCGCAGGCTGAGGTCAGTGCTGCTACCCAGCGTGCGCGCGTGGTCTGGCAGCCTGGGCTGGTGCTGCCGTCGCAATGGCTGGCGGCGGTGCGCAAAGCCGGTTATGGCGCTTTGCCCGCCATGGATGCCATGGCCCGCGAACAGCGCAAGCGCGAGCACCGGCGCGCGCTGTGGCGCTGGCTGGTAGCAGGCTTTTGCATGATGCAGGTCATGATGTATGCGTGGCCCGCTTACGTGGCCTTGCCCGGCGACCTCACCCCCGAAATGGAGCGCTTGCTGCGCTGGGCCTCCTGGGTTATCAGCTTGCCGGTAGTGTTGTTTGCCTGCGGGCCGTTTTTCTCCAGCGCCTTGCGCGATATCCGCCAGCGGCGGGTGAGCATGGATTTGCCTGTGGCGCTGGGCATGGTGATCACGTTCGTGGTCAGCACGGCGGGCACATTTGACCCCACCGGAATCTTTGGACGGGAGGTGTTTTTTGACTCCCTCACCATGTTTGTTTTCTTTTTGCTGACGGGCCGATGGCTGGAGTTGCGCCTGCGCGACCGCACGGCGGGTGCGCTGGAATCTGTCATGAACCGACTGCCCGATAGCGTGGAGCGGCGTGCCCCCGACGGCACCTTCGAGCGCGTGGCCGTGCGCCGACTGGTCGCCGGTGACACCGTGCGGGTGCTGCCCGGTGAAGCTTTTCCGGCCGACGGCTGCATCGTCACTGGCCAGACGCTGGCCGATGAAGCACTGTTGACGGGCGAGTCCAAGCCGGTGCTGCGCACACCGGGAAGTCTGGTCACGGCAGGGAGCTACAACCTGCAGTCGTCTGTGGAGGTGCTGGTGCAAGGCACGGGGCCAGCCACCCGTTTTGGTCAGATCGTGGCGCTGATGGAGAGCGCATCGTTGCAAAAACCCCGATTGGCGCAAGTGGCTGATCGCGTAGCACGGCCTTTTTTGATCGCTGTTTTGCTGGCAGCCTTTCTGGCGGCGCTGTGGTGGTGGCCTACCGATCCGGCCCATGCGCTCATGGTGGCAGTGTCGGTATTGATCGTTACCTGCCCCTGCGCTTTGTCGCTGGCGACGCCCGTGGCCATGTTGTCCGCTGCGGGGACGCTGGCACGCCACGGCGTGCTGGTGCGCAACCTCCAGGGCCTGGAGGCGTTGGCCGAAGTGGATACAGTGGTTTTCGACAAAACCGGTACTTTGACCCGTGATGGCATGGTGGTCAGTGCCATCCATGCTGTGGGTGGCGTGCCCGCGCAAGATGCATTGGGTTTGGCGGCAGAGCTGGCGCGCCACTCTCTGCATCCGGTGTCACGCGCTGTGGTCATGGCCGCAGCACGCAACGCCAGCGGCCATGCGCCACGCTGGCAAGTGACGCAAGTGCAGGAGGAAGTGGGCCGTGGGTTGAGCGCCTGGGTGCAGGATTTGCAGGGCGCTTTGCCTGCTGGTCGTGTGCTGCTGGGCTCATCGCGGCATACCGGTGCCGTGCTTGACGAGAGCACCGAAGCGCAACAGGTGTTTCTGGTGCGAGAGGATGGGCATGCCGGACGGGTAGAGCTGGCACGGTTTGATCTGGCGGAAGACCTGCGGGCACAAGCAGCCGGCGCCGTGCGTGCCGTGACCCATGCCGGATTGCAGGTGCAGTTGCTGTCGGGCGACAGATCCAAGTCTGTGGCACGGGTGGCCGGGCAGGCTGGCATTGCCGATTGGCGTGCAGACTGCACACCGCAGGACAAATTGGAAGCGCTGCGGGCCATGCAGGCGCGCGGGCAGCGTGTTGCCATGGTGGGTGACGGGCTGAATGACGGGCCAGTGCTGGCGGGTGCCCACGTGTCGTTCGCTTTTGGCAAGTCGGTAGCGCTGGCACAATCGAAGGCTGATTTTGTAGTGTTGGGCGAAAGCCTGTGGTTGGTGCCGCAAGCGGTGCTGTTGGCGCGTCGCACGTTGCGCGTGGTGCGCCAGAACCTGTGGTGGGCCGCCGGGTACAACGCATTGAGCGTGCCGCTGGCCATTGCAGGCTATATGCCAGCTTGGCTGGCAGGGCTTGGCATGGCCCTGAGTTCGTTGCTGGTGGTGCTCAATGCGGCACGCCTTTCTTTGCCTTTGCCTGCGCTAGAAGGCGAACTGGGCGAGGCAGTCGCTGGTGCGTCTTCCGCTGAACCCGTGGCTGCATAAAAATACAGGAGTCCGCACATGGACATTCTTTATCTGTTGATTCCCTTGTCGGTTGTGCTCGTGCTGATGATTCTGCTGGGCTTGTGGTGGGCCGTGTACCGAGGTCAATTCGAGAACGTAGAGCAAGAAGGTGAGCGCATTCTTCGCGATAATTGACCACTGTCAAAAACACTACCCTTTCTACAGTTAATACTTTCGCTCAAATCAAGAGGTGCCCGATGGATATACCAAAACAAGCAGATGCTGCGCACTACAACGATACCGTTGTACGGCAGTTTTCTATCATGGCCGTGGTGTGGGGGGTGGTTGGCATGCTGGTTGGCGTTTTCATCGCCGCCCAGCTGGCTTGGCCCGAACTCAACTTCGGTATTCCCTGGCTGAGTTACGGCCGTTTGCGACCACTGCATACCAATGCGGTGATTTTTGCGTTTGGTGGTAGCGCACTGTTTGCTACCAGCTACTACGTGGTGCAGCGTACTTGCCAGGTGCGGCTGTTCGCTGGCAAGCTGGCCTCGTTCACGTTCTGGGGCTGGCAACTGGTGATTCTGGCTGCCGCCATCAGCTTGCCTCTGGGTTACACCCAAGGCAAAGAATACGCTGAGCTGGAATGGCCTATTGACATCCTCATCGCTTTGGTATGGGTGGCATATGCGGTTGTGTTTTTCGGCACGGTTGGCATTCGCAAGGTGCGTCACATTTATGTGGCCAACTGGTTCTACGGTGCGTTCATTTTGGCCGTGGCTGTGCTGCACATTGTCAACAGCGCTGCGGTTCCTGCGGGCTTCATGAAGAGCTACTCTGCCTATGCCGGTGTGCAAGATGCCATGGTGCAGTGGTGGTATGGTCACAATGCTGTGGGCTTTTTCCTCACGGCAGGCTTTCTGGGCATGATGTACTACTTCATTCCCAAGCAGGCAGGCCGCCCGGTGTACAGCTACCGTCTGTCGATTGTTCACTTCTGGGCACTGATCTTCACCTACATGTGGGCCGGCCCACACCACCTGCACTACACCGCGCTGCCTGACTGGACGCAATCGGTGGGCATGGTGTTCTCGCTTATTTTGCTGGCTCCCAGCTGGGGCGGCATGATCAACGGCATCATGACCCTGTCGGGTGCTTGGCACAAACTGCGCGATGACCCCATCCTGCGCTTCCTGATCGTTTCGCTGTCTTTCTACGGCATGTCCACTTTTGAAGGCCCGATGATGGCCATCAAGACTGTCAATGCCTTGAGCCATTACACCGATTGGACCGTGGGCCACGTGCATGCTGGTGCTTTGGGTTGGGTAGGTCTGATTACCATGGGCTCCCTTTACTACCTGGTTCCTCGTCTGTTCGGCAAGGAAAAGATGCACTCTGTCAAAGCCATTGAAATTCACTTCTGGCTGGCAACGATCGGCATCGTGCTGTACATCGCCGCTATGTGGATTGCCGGTGTGATGCAGGGCCTGATGTGGCGTGCCATCAATGCAGACGGGACACTGACCTACACCTTTGTGGAAGGTGTAAAGGCCACTTATCCGTTCTACGTGATTCGCTTCACGGGCGGTGTTCTGTACCTGACTGGCATGGTCATGATGGCCTGGAACGTGTGGATGACCAGTATTTCCGGTCGCTCGGTCACTGTGGCCATTCCTGTCGCTAAACCAGCGCACGCCTGAGACCCGAGGAGTCCCATTTCATGTCCCAACATAACAACAATGCTTCGACGGGGTTCTCCCACGAAACGGTGGAAACCAACAACTTCCTGATGATCGTTTTGATCGTTTTGGTAATTGCTGTGGGTGGCCTGGTTGAAATCGTTCCTTTGTTCTTTCAGAAGTCCACCACCGAGCCTGTGAAGGGGGTGGAGCCTTACGCTCCTTTGCAGTTGGCGGGGCGCGATGTCTATTTGCGCGAAGGTTGCTACAACTGCCACTCGCAAATGATTCGCCCCTTCCGGGCAGAAACCCTGCGCTATGGCCACTACTCTGTGGCGGGTGAGTTTGTCTATGACCACCCGTTCCAGTGGGGTAGCAAGCGCACCGGTCCTGACCTGCACCGCGTGGGCGGCAGGTACAGCGATGAATGGCACCGTATTCACTTGAACAATCCCCGTGATGTGGTTCCTGAATCGAACATGCCTGCTTATTCTTGGCTGGAAAAAAATACGCTGGATCCCGCAGTACTTGCACCGCGTATGAAGGCGTTGCGCGCAGTGGGCGTTCCCTATACCGATGAGCAGATCGCTGCTGCGGCAGATGAGGTCAAGGGAAAAACTGAAATGGATGCGCTCGTGGCCTATCTGCAGGTCTTGGGCCGTGCGCTTAAGTAAGAAAGGTGGTTGTCATGGATGTCACCGTCATGCGCGTTGTGGTCACGCTGGTTTCTTTCGCATGTTTTGTCGGTATCTGGGTGTGGGCCTACGCTCGCAACAACAGATCTCGGTTTGACGAGGCGGCCCAGCTCCCATTTCAACAAGATTAAATACCACCAGAACGAGAACACCCTATGAGTGACTTCACTAGCAATTTCTGGTCGGTTTATGTAGCCGGTATCACGATCGCTGGCATCGTGGCATGTTTGCTGCTGCTCTGGATTACGGCACGGAAAAAAGTTGCATCTGATAGCAACAACACTACTGGCCATGTCTGGGACGAAGACCTGACTGAGATGAACAATCCCATGCCACGGTGGTGGATGTGGTTGTTTGTGCTGACCATCATCTTTTCTTTTGCTTATCTGGCCATTTATCCGGGTCTGGGTAAGTTTGCTGGAAAAATGGGATGGAGCCAGTACGGTGCCTACGATGCTGAAATGGCTCAAGCCAAGGCTGAGTTGGAGCCTTTGTACGCGCGGTTTACCTCGATGACTACAGAGCAGGTGGCCCAAGATCCGCAGGCAATGGCCATTGGTGAGCGTTTGTTCATGAACAACTGCGCACAATGCCATGGTTCTGACGCCCGTGGTAGCAAGAGCTTTCCCAATCTGACCGACGGCGATTGGTTGCATGGCGGTACCCCCGAGAAAATTCGTGAAACCCTGGAAAAGGGCCGTATCGGCAACATGCCTCCCATGGCTGCTGCGGTGGGATCGCCTGAGGATGTGCGCAACCTGTCGCATTACGTCCTGAGCCTCTCTGGCAGTCCACACGATTCCCTGCGTGCTTCTTTGGGCAAATCCAAGTTTGTCGCTTGTGCTGCTTGCCATGGTGCCGACGGCAAAGGTATGCAGGCTTTGGGCGCCCCTAACCTGACGGATGACATCTGGCTTCATGGTTGGGGTGAGGCAGCCATCACAGCCATGATCAACAATGGCAAGGTTAATCAGATGCCTGCACAATCTCAGAAACTGACTGAGGCCCAATTGGGTGTGCTGACGGCCTATGTGTGGGGCATGTCAAACAAACCGGGCTCTGCTCGCTAAACTGGAGAAATAAAGATGGCGCTTCGGCGCCATCTTCTTTTGGCTGCCATGTCGGCCACTTTTTGAAAAGCGCTTTCACCATGAACTCCCCCGATGGGAAACCCCGCAAGATTATCCCGATTGCGCCTGTAGCTTCAGAGCCTGCGACAGACAAAGACATTGTTTCTCTGTACGAGGCGCAAAAGAAAGTTTACCCGCGCTCCATCAGTGGAATTTTTGCACGCTGGCGCTGGGGAATGGTATTTCTCACGCAGCTGATTTTTTACGGCTTGCCATGGTTGGAGTGGGGACAGCGCCAGATGGTGCTGTTTGACCTTGGGGCAAGGCGTTTTTATATTTTTGGTTTGGTACTTTACCCGCAGGATTTCATTTACCTGACTGGGTTATTGATTATTTCAGCCTTATCGCTGTTCTTGTTCACCGCCGTAGCAGGACGCCTTTGGTGCGGATTTGCCTGTCCGCAAACGGTCTACACCGAGATTTTCATGTGGATCGAGCACAAGGTCGAGGGTGACCGCAGTGCACGGTTGCGTCTGGACAGTAGCAGCTGGACGGCTGAAAAAATATGGAAAAAATCACTTAAGCAATTTCTTTGGATTTTGTTGTCTATCTGGACAGGGTTCACGTTCGTAGGCTATTTTGTTCCTATCCGCGAACTCGGTACTGAGTTGATGGCATTGCAAGGCGGTTGGCAAATTTTCTGGGTGATTTTTTATGGGTTTGCCACGTATGGGAATGCAGGCTTTATGCGCGAGCAGGTTTGCAAATACATGTGTCCTTATGCGCGCTTTCAAAGCGCCATGTTTGACAAAGACACATTGATCGTTACCTACGACCAAGAGCGTGGCGAGCCCCGTGGTCCGCGTACCAAGGCTGCGGATTACAAAGCCAAGGGATTAGGCGATTGCATTGACTGCACTTTGTGTGTCCAGGTGTGCCCAGTAGGTATTGATATACGCAACGGTTTGCAGTATGAGTGCATTGGTTGCGGTTTGTGCGTGGATGCCTGCGATACTGTCATGGACAAAATGCATTACCCCCGTGGCTTGGTTCGGTTTTCTACCCAGAGTGCCGTATCCAAAGGCTGGGGCAGGGCAGAGATATTGCGTCGTGTGCTGCGTCCTCGGGTATTGGTCTATACCGGAATTCTGGTGGCTTTGTGTGTCGCCATGCTCGCCAGTCTGGTAACGCGTACGCCTCTGAAGGTGGATGTGGAGCGAGACCGGGCGGCCTTGTCGCGCATTGTGGCTGGAGGCAAGTTGGAAAATATTTATCGGTTACAGATCATGAATGCAACCGAAGCACCGCAACGTTATCGTATCAGTGCGCGTGGTCTGGATGGTCTGGAGTTGGCTTCTGAACCGGAGGTTGCCATTGATGCTGCCCAATCACGCTGGGTCGCTGTCAGGTTGCAGATTCCTTACGGGTCTGCGGATGCTGGTTCTCATGCCGTGCAGTTTGATGTGCAAGCGCTCGGCACCAGTGCCCATGTGACTGAAAAATCTATTTTTCTGGTTCCACGTTAAACCTTTCCGCGCGGACGAGTAGTACATATTATTTTTGGTCAGGATACGCTGATGATGTCGCCCCCTATTCCTAATTCTGCGACTCCACCCTGGTGGAAGTTTGGTTATGTATGGTTGATTATTGCGGGGCCTGCGGTGGTGGTGGTGGCAGGTTTTTATACGCTTTGGTTGGCCATTAGTGCCCCAGATCCTGTGATTGACAATGATTACTACCGCAAGGGAGTCGAAATCAATCAAACGCTGGGTAGCTCTGAGCAGGCCCTTACGCCTGCATTGAAGGGGCGAAACCATGCGGCCACGCCACCTAAAGACCAGCCGCAGTAAGGCGGTGGCAGGCCTTGTTGGTCTGGTTGGCGTGGTTGGGGTTATGAATACCCATTACTTGCAAGGCATGAATGTGATCCCAGCCTGAGACAATAGGCGCATGAGTGATCTGAACGACAAACAAAGCCTGTATCCACCCGATTGGCTTGAGGTGGAATCTCTTGATCTGGACGCCCAAGGTGTAGCGCACCGGCCCGATGGCAAGGTGGTCTTCATTGACGGTGCCTTGCCTTTTGAATGGGTGACTGCCAACACCCATCGCAAGAAGAACAATTGGGAGCAGGCCAGCTTGACCGCTGTCCACCGTGAATCGCCCCAGCGCGTTCGTCCGGGATGCCCGCACTTTGGTCTGCATTCTGGTGCTTGTGGCGGCTGCAAAATGCAGCATCTGCACGTGGGTGCCCAAGTGGCTGTGAAGCAGCGCGTTCTGGAAGACAACCTGTGGCATTTGGGCAAGGTCAAGGCAGAAACCTTGCTGCGTCCCATTGAAGGCCCTGCCTGGGGTTATCGTTACCGCGCCCGTTTGTCGGTACGCCATGTCATTAAAAAAGGCACGGTGCTGGTGGGTTTTCATGAGCGCAAAAGCCGCTATGTGGCCGATATGGAGGTCTGTCCTGTGCTGCCACCGCACGTCAGTGCCATGCTGATGCCGTTGCGCGCCCTGATTGCCGCCATGGATGCCCGCGATACTTGCCCGCAAATCGAGCTGGCCTGCGGCGACAGCGTCACGGCGCTGGTGCTGCGTCACCTGGAGCCCTTGTCGAGCGATGATCTGGCCCGTCTGCGTGCGTTTGCCGCTGAGCATGGCGTACAGTGGTGGTTGCAGTCCAAAGGGCCGGATACGGTGAAATTGCTGGATGAGGGTGGGGCGCAGTTGTCATATGCGTTGCCTGAGTTTGGTATCACCATGCCGTTCAAGCCTACCGATTTCACCCAGGTCAATCCCCATATCAATCGGGTGCTGGTGTCGCGCGCATTGCGTCTGCTGGAAGTGCAGAACAACGAGCGCGTTATTGACTGGTTCTGTGGTCTTGGCAACTTTACGCTGCCTTTGGCCACTCAGGCCCGTGAAGTGCTGGGTATCGAAGGTAGCGAGACGCTGGTGGCGCGTTCCCGTGAAAACTATGAATCAAATCAGGCTCAAATGCCCGCAGGACGAGCGCTTGCAGCTACAGATTTTGTAGCGCGCAACTTGTTTGAGATGACCCCTGAGATGTTGGTAGCCGATGGCGTGGCCGACAAATGGCTGGTCGATCCACCGCGCGAAGGTGCTTTTGCCTTGGCCAAGGCACTGGCTGACCTGGAGCAGGCCCGTATTGGTGCCGAAGGCGCAGGCCCGCTGCCTGCTGGTGCGGAAGGCTGGACGCCGCCGCAGCGCATTGTCTATGTCAGCTGTAACCCTGCCACGCTGGCGCGTGATGCTGGCTTGTTGGTGCATCTGGCGGGCTACCGTTGTACGGCTGCAGGCATGGTCAACATGTTTCCGCACACGGCGCACGTTGAGAGCATGGCGGTGTTCGAGCGCGCCTGAAGACTTTCCCCAAGGCGCAGACGCCCTAACAGGCCACTCTGTGGGGCGTGCGCTTAGCTGCGGTTGGTGCTGGCTGTGCCCTGTGTTTCGGTTTCGGCGGCCTCATCGCGGGCTGCTTTGGGTGGTGGCGCTTTGCCCAGCACTGAAGGCGCGCCCTCGATTTTGTTTTCACGCATGTACGAATCCATGTCTTTCCAGCCCGCAAAAACAGCGGCTTTGGGGGACTTGGGGTTGAGCGTGTAGCAGTCTTCCAGGCCGCGCAGCGCATGGCGGCAAGCGCCGCCTATGGCTTGGGCCTCGGCCTCACGCTGGACGGCGCGCGGGTCGGGGCCCAGCCCTGGAATGTCGCAGCCTGCAAGCAAAAGCAGCGCAAAAGTGGCAGCGAGGCGTTGCGGCATGGTGGGGTCTTTCTGGAACATGTTCTTCATTATCGGCAACCCGCCACGCGGGTTGAGCTATTCCCTTGGCAATAGGCACAAAAAAGGCTCCTTGCGGAGCCTTCTTGCTGCGGTTGCGCTGCTTATTCGCGCTCGCCACCCATGATTCCCAACAAAGCCAGCAGGCTCTGGAAAACGTTGAAAATGTCCATGTACAGCGACAGTGTGGCGCTGATGTAGTTGGTTTCACCACCATCCAGGATTTGCTTGAGGTCGTACAGCATGTAGGCGCTGAAGATACCAATGGCGGCCACTGAAATTGCCATCATGCCGGCAGTGGAGCCCACAAACACGTTGATGACCGCACCGACCATGAGCACCAGGGCGCCCACCATCAGCCACTTGCCCATGCCCGAGAGGTCACGCTTGATGACGCTGGCCAGGCTGGCCATGACAAAGAACACACCCGCTGTGCCAGCAAAGGCCGTCATGATCAGTTCCGAGCCGTTCTTGAAGCCCAGCACCATGCCGATCAAGCGCGACAGCATCAGACCCATGAAGAACGTGAAGGCCAGCAGAACGGGAACGCCCGCTGCGGAGTTCTTGGTTTTTTCGATGGCATACATGAAGCCAAAGGCGCCGACCATGAACACAATCAGTCCGACGCCGCCGCGCAGCGATTGGGTGATGCCGGTAGCTACGCCCAGCCAGGCGCCCAGTACCGTGGGCAGCAGGCTCAGTGCGAGGAGCCAGTAAGTATTGCGCAGCACCTTGTGGCGCTGCTCCTGCGAGATACCGTAGCCGTAGTCCGCAGAGGAGTGGATGGCCGTTAAACGGTCGTTCATGATGTTGCTCCTGAGTGACCTGCACAGCGCAGGCTGGAAGATTTTAGGTGGTGCCCCTGTGGGGCTTTACAAGACCAGGTGACCGTTACCTAATTTTGGTAGGGGTTTTGGTGCGTGGCTGCTGTGGGTCGCCATTGGGGCATGGCGCACAAAAAAAGCCTGGCTACGCGGGTGTGACCCGTTGGCTGGCCAAAACGACCCTGACGGACTGGTGGCCAGTCCGGGAGTCGCCCCACGATGAAAACTATTTGGTCAGTATCAGTTTGCCCATGCGCGTGGCTTGCAGGCGGTAAAGGGTGCCGTTGTGGCTGATGGTGACGCTCTTGTGGCCTTGCAGCAAATCCTGGCTGTGTACCGTGGCTGCCGGGAGCGCGCTGGGGTTGGCAGGCGGCATACCAGGCGCATTGTGTGTTGCGGCGTGTGCAGCAGCGCTGCATGAAAGGGGGGCAGGAGTGCAGGCGGACATGGTCATGGCAGGGCTCACGGCTGCGGTTCTGTCACAAACCCGATCTTGCGTACGCCCGCACGCTGCGCTGCCGCCATGGCCTGGGCTACACGCTCGTAGCGCACGGCTTTGTCCCCGCGGATGTGCAGATCGGGTTGCGGGTCTTTGGCCGCCTCTGTCTGGAGGTTGGCCTCAAGCGCACTGTCGTCGATGGGCATGCCGTTCCAGAAATACTGGCCATCGGCCGCTACGCTCAGGCGCACCGTTTCGGGCTGGATGCGTTCGGGCTGGTTCACGGCGCTGGGCAAATCCACGTTCACCGAGTGCTTCATCACCGGTACGGTGATGATGAAAATAATGAGCAGCACCAACATGACGTCCACCAGCGGTGTCATGTTGATCTCGTTCATCACCTCGTCGGCATCGTCCTGGGTACCGAAGGCCATGCTCAGGCACCTTTCTTCAGGGGGTGTACGTTGGCAGCGGCGGTGCTGCTGGAGACGCGTGCGCCGGTCACAAAGTAAGCGTGCAAGTCGTGCGCAAAGCTGTTGAGGCGAATCAGAATCGATTTGTTGCCCCGCACCAGCGCGTTGTAGCCCAGTACGGCGGGAATAGCCACGGCAAGGCCCAGTGCCGTCATGATGAGTGCCTCTCCGATGGGGCCGGCCACCTTGTCAATGGTCGATTGGCCGGAAGTGCCGATGGCAATCAAGGCGTGGTAAATGCCCCACACGGTGCCAAACAGGCCGATGAACGGTGCCGTTGAGCCCACCGAAGCCAGCACCGCCAGACCCGATTGCAGGCGTGCGGTGAATTCGTCGATGCAGTTGCGCAGGCAGCCCGTGACCCAGTCGCTCACGTCCAGGCTGTCGTGCAGCTGGCCTTTGGTGTTGCGGTGGTGGGCGGTGGCTTCGCGCCCTTCGATGGCCAGTTGGCGAAAGGGGTTGAGCGGATCAGCACCGAGTTTTTCCAGGCCCGCAGCAAAGTCCTCGCTGTGCCAGAAGCCCTGTGCGGCGCGGGCGTGTTTTTTGAATTTCACGATGTCCAGCGCCTTGGCGATGATGACGATCCACGAGATCAGCGACATTCCCAGCAGCAAGATGGCCACAAAACGGGTAACAAAGTCGCCCTGCGTCCAGACGTTGGCGATGCCAAATTGCGATTCCATGAGAACTCCTGAAAATTATTCGAGAACAAAATTGATGGGCTGCGCGTACCACATGGCTTCGGGTACACCACCGCGCTTGCCGGGAACGAACCGCCAGCGCATGACGGCCTCCTGGGCCTGGCGGTCCAGGCGCTCGTAGCCGCTGGATTGGCTGACTTCGACTTTTTGCGGCAGTCCGTCGGCGCCGATCAGTACGCGCAGCATGACCCGGCCTTGCTCACCCAGGCGCTTGCTGATGGCGGGATAGCCGGGAGAGGGGTTGTTGAGGTGCGTAGCGTTGCTGGATGGCAGTTCAATGCGCGGTGGTGCGGGCGGCGCGGGTGTGGCCGGTGCAGCGGTCGGTGCCGCAGCGGGAGCTGATACCGGGGCAGGATCGGGTGCAGGTGCTGCGGCTGCTACTTGCGGTGCATCGGGGGCGGCATTGGCTACTGCCAGCGGTGCAGGCGTCGGGCGTGGCGCGGGTGCCTTGGTTGCGGCGGGGCGCGGTGTAGGGGGCGACTTGGGGGTGGGTGGGGCAGGCGGTGCCGGTGGCGGCGGAGCTACTTCGGGGGTGGGCGGCGCAATGAATTCTGCAATCACTTCGGCGGGAACGATGGTGGGCGCCGCTGTAGGTACCAGGCCCGTTTGCAATGCCCACAATGCAGCCCCGTGCAGCAGCGCCACGCCGCCAGAGATCAGCGCGTAGCGGCCCCAGGCGCTGGGTGCAGTGAAACGGTCAGTAGAAGGCATAAAAAATGATAGCTGCCAGCGCTTGCCAGCATTGGGTTACAAGCCGATTTGATTGAAATCAGAAGCGAAAAATCCACCACGCGGCCAACGCCACCAGAAACATGCTGCCCACCAGCGCAGAGAGCAGCATAGGCAATTCACACAGCGCAGGCGCCTGAGGCAGACTCTGCTGTCTCTTGGCGCAAGGCAGCGACGGGGCGGGTTGCGTGGCATTGGGCAACCACGTCGCGGGCGCAGCCTTCGCAGCGGCCACACTGCATGGCCACGCCCAGCTCAAACTGGATTTCATCGAAACCCATACCGGCATGGGCATGGCGGGCGATTTCACGGTCGGAAATCCGGCGGCAGACGCAGACGATCATGGGAATTGGGCCGCACAGGGCGGGTAATGGAAGAAGTGTATGGATTATAAATGAGAATCCGTCGCATTAGCAGTCGCGTGGAATTTTAGATGCCCATACGGCCTGTGGCGTGGTTTTGCAGCAAAGCCGGTGTGGCTTGCGCCAGCGTGGCGCAGCCCGTCAGGGCCATGGCGATTTCCAGTTCATCACGCAGCAGGCGCAGCACATGTGCCACCCCCATTGCGCCGGCGTGGGCCAGCCCCCACAGGGCCGGGCGGCCAATGAGTACCGCACTGGCGCCCAGGGCCAGGGCTTTGAGCACGTCGGTGCCCCGGCGGATGCCCCCATCGACCAGGAGCGGCAAGGCGCCTTGCACCGCGTCGGCAATGTGGGCCAGCGCGTGCGCCGTGGCAGGGGCGGTGTCCAGCGTGCGGCCACCGTGGTTCGACACCACCAGCGCTGCTACGCCCAGCGCGGCGGCTTGGCGTGCGTCATCGGGGTGCAGTACGCCTTTGAGCAGCACCGGCAAGCGGGTGGTGGATTGCAGCCATTGCACATCGTCCCAGGTGGGGGTGTGGTGCAGCAGGCGGTCGAACAGGGCGCTTTCTCCGGGTTGCAACGGGGCTGATGGCGGTGGCGCCAGCCCGGCCAGATTGACGGCGCTGATGCCAGCAGGCAGGTGGAACAGGGCACGCCGCTCGCGGTCGCGGGCGCCGTGGGTGGGTGCGTCCACCGTCAGCACCAGCGCTTCGTAGCCAGCGGCTTCAGCGCGCTGCACCAGTTCGCGGGTAAAGCCCCGGTCGTGTTGCAGGTAGAGCTGGAACCACAGCGGGCCGTGCGCCGGGTCGGCCAGAAAGCGCTGTGCCACGTCTTCCAGTGGCGTGCTGGCCTGGGTGCTGAGCACCAGTCCGGCGCCCAACGCGGCCGCAGCAAAGGCGCTGGCGTGTTCGCCATCAGGGTGTGCCAGGTGCTGGAAAGCCATGGGGGCCAGCAAAATGGGGTGTTCCAGGGTGCGTCCCAGCAGCGTGGTACGGGTGTGCCCGCCGGCCAGGGGGCGCAAGATGCGCGGCTGCAGCACCAGCGTGTCCCAGGCCGTACGGTTGGCGCGCAGTGTGATTTCATCGGCAGCACCGCCACTGAAATACGCCCAGGCGTTGTCGTTCAGGTGCTGGCGCGCCAGTGCTTCGTGGTCGGCCAGCGCAGCCGTGCCAGGGGGGATGGCGTGCCGCTGTAGTGGGGGCACGTTTTTTATGGTCAAAATGGCCTCCGTGCCAATACTGGCGTGCGCTAGCAGCTATCTTTTTTGATGGATTTGCAGGGATGCGAAATTCAGGCGTCGGCCCACATGCGCAGCAGGTTGTGGTAGGTGCCGGTCAACCCGACCACGGGGTCGGCGTGGTCGCCGATGGTGCTGCGCAGGCGCAGCAAATCCATGTCCATGTCAAACAGCAATTGGCGCTGCTCGGTGGAGCGCACCATGCTTTGCACCCAGAAAAAGCTGGCGATGCGCGCGCCGCGCGTGACCGGGGCCACCTGGTGGACGGTCGAACTGGGGTAGAGCACCATGTCGCCCGCAGGCAGTTTGACTGCGCGCTCGCCCTGTGGCTCTTTGATTAGCAGCTCGCCGCCGTCGTAGTCTGCCGGGTCGGCCAGGAACAGGGTGCAGGAGATGTCGCTGCGCACCCATTGGTCAGGATGGCGTGAGCGCAGCACGGCGCCATCGACATGGTTGCCGTAGAAGTTGCTCTCGCCGCTGTAGCGGTTGAACAGCGGATTGAAGATTTTGTGCGGCAGGGCCGCAGAGAAAAACAGCGCATCGCGGTGCAGCGCGGCCAGCACCAGGGCGCGCAGTTGCTGCGCCTGGGTGCTGTCTTGCGCCAGCTGTTCGTTGCGCTTGGCGGCCACTGCCTGATCGCCTGCGCTGGTGCGCCCGTCCACCCAGGGTGCATCGTGGCCCAGCAGGCTGCGGGCGCTCCGGACTTCTTCGGGCGTGAGAATGTTTTTGAGGTGCAAGAACATACGGAGTCACCAGCAGGTAGCAGGGTGGGTTTGGTCGTGGACGCTTCGATCAGAAACGGGTTTTCAGGGTCAGTTGCACGGTACGGGCAGCACCCGGCGCGTAAAAACCACGGTAGAGCGTGTCGGCGTACAGCTTGTTGGTCAGGTTGGTAACGTTGAGTTTGAGCGAGGTGCGCTCGTCCACGCTGTACTCGACCATGGCATCGGCGGTGATGAAGCTGTCTGCCACCACGGCGCGCGAACCCTCGGGGTTTTGCTTGCCACGGTAGTTCAGGCCAGCGCCGATGCGCACTTGCGGGGTCACGGCGTAGGTGCTCCAGAGGCTGCCGCTGTGCTTGGGCGTCAGGCCAGGGCGATCGCCCTTGACCTGCGCGCCACCGCCATTGGCCGCCAGCACGACGTTGCTTTCGTCGATCTTGGCACTGGGAATCCAGGTGTGGTTGTAGAAGATTTCCCAGGCCGGCGTGATGCGGCCCGCCAGGTTGAACTCCATCCCGGCGGCGTGGCGCTTGCCCGACAGCAATTGCTGCTGGGCCGCGGTGTCGGGGTCGGTGTTGCGCTCGTTGTATTTTTCGCTGTAGAACGCGGCCACGCCCAGGCTGGCGCGTTTTTCAAACAGCTCGAATTTGCCGCCGATTTCAAAGTTGCGGCTTTTTTCCGCATCGGTATTGGCGGTTTTCTCGGTGCCTGCGTTCGGGTTGGAGAACTGGTAGGTATCGCCCGAGGTGTTGTACGAAGTGCCGTAAGAGATGTAGTACGAGGCGCTGTCATCGGGCTGGTAAAGCGCACCGATGCGCGGGCTCCACAGGCCATCTGAGCGCGCATGGTTCAGGTCAGCACTGCTGTAGTAGGAGGCCTTGAAATGGTCATAGCGCAGTCCACCCACCAGTTTCAGTGTCGGCGTCAAGGCCACGGTGTCTTGCGCATACAAACCGACGTTGCGTGCCTTGAAAGTGTTGAACGTGGGATTGCCACGGTTGTCGGGGCGCCAGTCACCGTTGTTGGGCGTGCCCACGGTGGTGTCCATGCCGCTGGCCGTGCCAGCAAAGTTCTGGTTGCGCTTGGCATCGTCTTCGTAGATGTCGATGCCAGCGATCAGGTCGTGCTTTTTGCCGCCCCACTGGAAGCTGTTCGTGTAATCGCTTTGTAGCTGTGTCAGGTTGCTCACCCCCACACGGCCCTTGGGAGAGCGGGTGACAACGGTGCTGCTGTTGATGTTGTCGATGGTGGTGCCTGCGCCGAAGCGGATCACGCTGGCCCACAGATCGCGCTCGTAGCGTCCATGGCGAAGGCGTGTCTTGA
Organism: Simplicispira metamorpha; assembly: GCF_004341365.1. Classification (GTDB taxonomy): domain Bacteria; phylum Pseudomonadota; class Gammaproteobacteria; order Burkholderiales; family Burkholderiaceae_C; genus Simplicispira; species Simplicispira metamorpha. Next base: position 52,917 of record NZ_SLXH01000016.1, read on the forward strand.
GTTCGCCGTTGTCGTCAAAGCGGTGAATGTGTGACAGCGTGGCGTACTGGGCCGAAGAATTCAGGTAATCGCTGTTGAGACCGTAGTAGTTTTTGGCTGGCAGCGAGGGCACGATCACGCCGTTGCTCTGAAACCAGGGGTGGTTGTAGAGCGGACGGCCCTGGATGTCGAGGTAGTACAGCCCGACCGAGAATTCGTCACGGGTGCCTACGCCCCAGCTGAAGGTGGGTGCGATACCGCGTTTTTTCTGCATGGCGCCGTGGTTGTCAGCGTTGTGCACCATGGCGTTGAGCCGGAAAGCGGCATCTTCACCCGTTTTGAAGTTGAAGTCGCCTGTCAGCCGGTGCTCTTTGCCGCTGCCCAGGGTGTAAGCGGCTTCGTGCTGGTCGATCAGCAAGGGGGCTTTGTTCACCTGGTTGACCACCCCACCCGTAGAGCCCTTGCCAAACAGCATGGAGGCCGAGCCTTTGAGCACTTCCACCCGGTCGTTGTTGAAAGTGTCGCGTTCATACAACGGTGCATCCTTCATGCCGTCGATGTAGATGTCGCCCGCCTGGCCCAGCGAGAAGCCGCGCAGACGCACATCTTCCTCGCCGGTTTCGCCCGCCTGGAAGGTCACGCCCGAGGTGGTGCGCAGGACTTCACGGAAATCGTCCTGGTTGCGGTCGGCCATCAGCCGCTCGGTGAACACGGTCACGCTTTGCGGAATGTCACGCAGCGCCTGGTTACCTTTGCCGATGGTCGTTTGCTGAACCTGCAAGGTGTCTTTGCTTTGGATTTGCGCTTTTTCGCGCACCGTCACCGTCGAAAGCGTTGCACTGGGCGCATCGCTGGTCTGTGCCCAACTTCCAACCGAGGCGGCCAGCATGAGTGCTCCCAGGGGCAGTAGCGCTTTGTCGGACGATGCGTTGACTGCCGGGGTGGTGTGCTGCGTGGCGCAGGACAGCGGTTTTTTCGGGGAGTGGGTGCGTTTCTGTGCCAATCTGGCCTCCATCGGTTGGGAATATTGCAACCGACACGGCAAAGCGTGTCGGCAGGGGCGCGAGGCAGTGGCTGTGAAACTGGCTGTGCATCGTCAAGCACGCAATGTTAAATCAAATAATAGGCGTTCTCATTTGCGTTGATGCGTCTCCACAACAAGTTGTTATGGGGCCGGGCAAAAAAAAGACCGGCAAAGCCGGCCTTGAAGCGAAAACACGCGAAAGTGCTTATTTGACGTGCTTGCCGATCAGGCCAGCCATTTCAAACATGGACACCTGGGGCTTGCCAAAAACTTCTTTCAGTTTGGCATCGGCGTTGATCATGCGTTTGTCAGATGCGTCTTGCAGGTTGTTGGCTTTGATATAAACCCACAGCTTGCTGATGATCTCGGTGCGTGGCAATGGCGCTGCACCCACCACGGCGGCCAGTGCTGCACTGGGTGTCAGGGCCTTCATGAAGGCTGCGTTGGGCGCACGCTTTTTGGCGGGAGCTGCGGCTTTTTCAACGGCGACAGTCTTGGCGGCGGGGGCGGCCTTGGCCGGGGCTTTTTTTGCAGTTGCCATCTTGGATTTTCCTTTTTTGGGAGTAGTCGGTGGAACCAGCGAAAACCTGATTCTCCACTGGCATGGTCGATGCTACTGGGAAAAAAACAGCTTTCCAAGCTGTGGATGGCTTTTTTTGTGCGTCACCTTGTCACGTCGGCTGCTGTAGCTGGCCGTGCCGTGCATGGTCAGTGGCAGGCTTGCTGGTTATTGACGATGCCTTTGAGTGCGTCAGTGCTGAGAATGCGCACGTGGCGCTGCTTGACCTCGACGATACCTTCTTCGACAAACTTGGAGAAAGTGCGGCTCACCGTTTCGAGCTTGAGGCCCAGGTAACTGCCGATTTCTTCGCGCGTCATGCGCAACACCAACTCTGATTGCGAGAAGCCCCGCGCATGCAGGCGCTGCACCAGATTCAGCAAAAAAGCCGCCAGACGCTCTTCGGCACGCATGCTGCCCAGCAGCAGCATGACGCCGTGTTCGCGCACAATCTCGCGGCTCATGATCTTGTGCACATGGCTTTGCAAGGCTGTGACTTCGCGCGAGAGTTCTTCGATGCGGTCAAACGGCATCACGCAGACTTCGGCATCTTCCAGTGCCACGGCGTCACAAGTGTGGTGGTCATTGACGATGCCATCCAGGCCTATCACCTCGCCGGCCATCTGAAAGCCCGTAACCTGGTCGCGCCCGTCTTCTGTGGCCACGCAGGTTTTGAAAAAACCGGTGCGAATGGCATAAAGCGACGTGAACGACTCACCATTGCGAAACAGCGTGCCCCCACGCTTGACCTTGCGCCGTGTGGCCACGATGTCATCAATGCGTTTGAGTTGATCGTCATTGAGGCCCAGTGGCATGCAAAGCTCTCGCAGATTACAGTTGGAGCAGGCGACTTTGATGGTTTGTGGGGTCATGTGGGCAGACACGTGTCCAGTATCAGGCTGAGGGTCAAGCGCATCAACGGCGCCAAGATGAAGGGCCATGGAAGTGCGGTGGGCGGCTGACATGTATCAAATTATCACCCATCCCTTCGGCGGTGAGTGCCAATCCGCTTTTGGGAGGCTGCTTGATCAAGGTCAAGGAGGCTGGTGGTGGTTTCCGGCACAGTGTTTCAGCACACAAGGACGTTCCAATGACCGCTGTTTCCCCTGAATTGTTGACCCGGTTTGATGTGCCCGGGCCGCGCTATACCTCCTACCCTACGGCTGATCGGTTCGTCGAGGCTTTTGGTGATGGCGATTACGTGCTCGCCCTGCAACAGCGCAGACTGGGAACCGCTGCAAAAGCGCTGCCTTTGTCTATCTATGTGCATATTCCGTTTTGTGAGTCCCTGTGCTACTACTGCGCATGCAACAAGATCATCACCAAGCACCAAGATCGTGCGGATCTGTATTTGCGCTATCTCGCACGCGAAATCGACTTGCACACGGCGCACTGCGGCAAAGGTCAGGTCGTCAGTCAGTTGCACCTGGGCGGTGGCACCCCCACTTTTTTGTCGGACGATGGCCTGCGCGACCTGATGGCGCTGCTCAAAAGCAGCTTCACGCTGGCGCCCGGTGGGGAGTATTCGATTGAAGTCGATCCTCGCACGGTAGACGCACAGCGGCTGGCGTTGCTGGCGCAGTTGGGTTTTAACCGGTTGAGCTTTGGCGTCCAAGATTTTGATCCCGAAGTGCAGAAAGCGGTGCACCGTATCCAGCCTGCTGAGCAGGTGTTTGCGTTGGTAGAGTCCGCGCGTAACTTGGGATTTGAGTCGGTCAATATTGATTTGATTTACGGATTGCCACGCCAGACCAGCGCCTCGTTTGACCGCACGCTGGCGCAGGTAGCGCAGTTGCGTCCAGACCGCATTGCGTTGTATGCCTATGCGCATTTGCCTGATCGCTTCAAGCCACAGCGGCGCATCATCAGCGCTGATTTACCCGTTGCGTCTGCCAAAGTCGGCATGTTGGCCAGTTCGCTCGATGCTTTCAGCCAAGCTGGGTACGTGTATGTGGGCATGGATCACTTTGCGTTGCCCACGGATGCACTTGCTATTGCCAAACGCCAGGGCCGTTTGCACCGCAACTTCCAAGGCTACAGCACCCAGCCCGATTGTGATTTGATTGGCCTGGGGGTGTCCGCTATTGGCCGTGTGGGCGCTACTTACAGCCAGAACGCCAAGACACTGGATGAGTACTACGACCACTTGAACCAAGGACGCTTGCCCATCGTGCGCGGGCTGGCCTTGACGCGCGACGATCTGGTGCGCCGCGCAGCCATCATGGCCTTGATGTGCCAGGGTGAGCTGTTGTTCGAGTCCATGGAGCAGGCTTGGTTGATTGATTTTCGGCAGTATTTCTCAGCGGAACTGGCGCAGTTGCAGGACATGGCCGACCAAGGGCTGGTAGTGCTGGATGCCGAGGGTGCACGCGTTACCGATATGGGCTGGTATTTTGTGCGCGGCATTGCCATGGTCTTTGACCGGTATTTGCAGGCTGACCGCAACCGTACACGGTTTTCGCGCATCATCTAGGCCTCATGCTTTTTTCTGTTGCCTGGACTGCTTTGATCATGGGGCTCGTGGGTGGGCCCCATTGTCTTGCCATGTGCGCTGCGCCGTGCAGTGTAGTAACTGGCCAAGGTGGTAGCACAGCGCCAGTAGAGCAGCCTCTGCGCCCACTATCCCGGGGGGGACAGCAACGGCGGCTGTGGGCTTACCACCTGGGCCGCTTGCTGGGATATGCCAGTGTCGGGGCTTTGGCCGCCATGGCCATGCAGAGCCTGGCCTGGTTGACGGTGCAAGCAGCTGCCTTGCGTCCAGCCTGGACGATGTTGCATGTGCTGGTGCTGGCGTGGGGCTTGATGATGGTGGCGCAGGCTCGCCAACCCGCCTGGGTAGAGTCTGCCGGGCGTGCTGTCTGGGGCCGTGTACGCCCAGTGGTGGCAGCGCCAGGGGGGGCTTTTGCTGCTGGTTTTTTGTGGTCGCTGATGCCATGCGGCCTGTTGTATTCGGCTTTGCTGGTTGCCTCGCTCAGCGGCGGAGCGCTCCAGGGTGCAGTCACCATGGCCTTGTTTGCTGTGGGCAGCGGGTTGTGGCTGTTGGCGGGGCCTTGGGTCTGGTTACGGATGCGTGACCGTCTGAATGCCAAATACGATGGTGGAGGCACGCGCCTGGCAGGGGCTTTGCTGTGCGGTGTGGCAGTGTGGGCCCTGTGGTTGGGCGCCGTCCACGGCCCCGAGCTGTGGTGCCAATGAGCGTGGGTTGGCCCACGTGCATGGTATTCAGGCTGCTGCGTAGCCTTTCCACAACATGTAAGCCGCCAGGCACAGCAGCAGGCTGGCAAAAACCCGTTTGAGTTGGCGAACTGGCAGGCGGTGCGCTGCCCGTGCGCCCAGTGGAGCCGTCAAGATGCTGCCTGTGGCAATCGCAGCCAATGCGGGGAGCCAGACATACCCCAAAGCATGATCAGCCAGCCCGGGTACCGATTGCCCCGCTACCACGTAGCCCAGCACGTTGAAAAGCGCAATCGGAAAACCCAGCGCAGCGCTGGTCGCTACGGCGTTGTGGATGGGCACGTTGCACCAGGTCATGAAGGGCACGCTGACAAAGCCCCCGCCCGCGCCCACCAGGCCCGACAGAAAACCGATGCCACTGCCTGCGGCCAATTGACCAGCGGTGCCGGGCATTTGGCGTGAGGGCGCAGGCTTGCGGTCCTTGAACATCTGCAACGCAGAAAACCCCACAAAAAGGCCAAAGAAAATCGCCAGAAAAGAGCCTTTGAGCCAGGCAAAAACCCCCAGGCTGGCAGCCAGACTGCCCAGCATGATGCCTGGCGCCAGGCGCAGCGCCAGATCCCAGCGCACGGCGCCGCGCCGGTGGTGGGCATGCACGCTCGACAAGGAGGTAAACATGATGGTAGCCATGGAGGTGGCGATCGCCATCTTGACCGCCAAATCGGGTGCCACTTGGTGCTGGCCCAAAAAGTAGGTCAGAAACGGCACCATCAACATGCCGCCGCCAATACCCAGCAGGCCTGCCAGAAAACCGGTAGCCAGACCCAGCGCCACGAGTTGGGCTATCAAAAAAGAGCTGAGCATGGAGCAGGGGCCACACAGGGGCCTGAAGAAGATGCTGGGGAGGAAATGTTGGCCCGTGGGACGTTGCGGCCCAATAGCGGCGCCAGCCCAGCGGTAAATCAGGTGTCTGCAAGTGCCGCCGGACCGGCATCCTGAACCGGGGGTTCAGGTGGGCGAGGGCAGGCTGGCGTTGGGTTCATCTGACGCGAGATGATCACGCTCACCAGCCGATGTACCAAGCCCGGGCTCAATGAGCATTGGTTCAAGGAAATATAAAGCCCGGCAGCACCGCAGACGCAGCCATTGTAGGGGTTTGGCGCGGTGTTGCAGGCGTGCAGCCGTGCCGTCGTCAGGGGTTCTGGGGTGCACCGCCCAGCGCATCGTCCAGGCGTTGTAGCAATGCGGCTATCTGCTGTTGGTGCTCTGGTGGATCGGCGGGGGGCTGTTGTGCATGTTCGGCGCCAGCGGCCTGCGCGGCGGCGCTCAGGTCGTTGGCTTCGCGGTCGGCCAGATCGAAGGCGATGTTCAGTGCCGTTAGTACCGCAATGCGCTCGCGCGAGCGCACCTTGCCTGCGTCCCGGATGCGCGTCATGGCGGTGTCCACCCGTTCCACGGCCTCAAGCAGGCGCGCTTCGCGCCCTTCGGGGCAGCCCAGCAAGTAGCTTTGCTGCATGATCTGCACCTCAATTTGCTTCATTCGGCGTCGTCTTTCGGGACAGGGGTTGCGGGCGGTGTCAGGGCCTGTACGCGCGCACGCGCCGTTTGCAGTCGCGACTTGAGGGAATCACGCTCTTGCGTGAGTGCGGCCACCTGTTGTGCCAGTTGTGCGTTGGTGCGTTGCAGCTCTGCCAGGCGCAGTAGCAGCCGCTCTACACGCTCGGCGATTTGTTCAATGGGGGGCAAAGAGGCCATGGCCGCAATTGTAGGGTTGCAGGCCAAAGCGCCGTAGAATCCGCGCCGTTGGTGCTCGCGGCGTGGTTCACAGGCCGCAGTTCAACGGGAAGCAGGGACGCGGTGCCAGTGCCAGCCACAGTCACCGTCCAGCCTGCGCTGCCCCCGCAACGGTCAGCGGCCGAATCCTTTGATTCACTCTCCATCACACAGTCACTGGGTGCCTTGAACAAGCGCCTGGGAAGGCTTTGGAGAGCGCGCCGCCAGCCCGGATACCGGCCAACACGGTGGTGGTGCGTGCCCCTGGGGGCCGTGCTGTCGTATTGCCCAATGTCGGCGGGGAAGCCGGCACGGGTCATTCTCTGCTTTGACTCCCATGAAGAATTTTCCACTCCCCGCACGCCTGGCCGTGCCCTTGAACTTGCGCCTTGGCGTGCTGGCACTGGCGGCCCTGACCGCCAGCACTGTCCAGGCGCAAGAGGGCAGCGCAACCTTGCTGGCGCAGAACCTGCGCGCACCGTCTCTGGCCGATGTGGTGGTGGCTGCCACGCGCACGCCCCAGCCCCTGGCCGATTTGGTAGCCGATGTGTCCATCGTGGACCGCGAAACCATCGAGGCCAGCGGCGCCACCGGCCTGGCCGATGTGCTGGCGCGCCTGCCCGGCGTGGAAATCTCGCGCAATGGCGGCCCTGGAACCACTACCAGCGTGTTTTTGCGCGGTGCCGAGTCGCGCTTCACGGCGGTGTATATCGACGGCGTGCGGATCGATTCGCAGTCCACGGGTGGTGCTGGCTGGGAGGCCATTCCGCTGTCGCTGATCGAACGCATTGAAGTGCTGCGCGGCCCGGCAGGCGCGGTGTATGGCTCGGACGCGCTGGGCGGTGTGGTGCAGATTTTCACGCGCCGGGGCGAAGCGGGTGTAGCGCCCTACGTGGGCGTGGGCGTGGGCAGCCGGGGCACGTACAAGATGGATGCTGGCATCAGCGGCGCCAACGGCACGCTGGACTACGCCCTGGGCATTGCACGGGATGAAAGTGATGGCTTCAACGCCCGCCCCATCGCCGGGCAAAACCCCGATGCCGATGGTTACCGCTCCACCTCCGGCAACGCGCGCCTGGGGCTGCAAATCAATGCTGCCCACCGCATCGAGGGCACGCTGCTGGCCAACGACATCAACAGCGGTTACGACAACGGCCTGGGCAAGGACGACCGCAACCAGCACCGGCTGCATGCCCTGGGCCTGCACTGGCAGGCGCAGTGGAGTGCCAACTACAAAACCCGCCTGTCCGTCACCGATGGGCGTGACCAGTATGAAACCTCGCCCTCGCCCTACCTGACCGAAACCAAGCTGCGCGGCTACCTGCTCCAGAACGAATGGCGCTATGGCGCGCACCAGTTCACCGCTGCGCTGGAGCGGCGCGAAGACCACCTCACCAACGCCCCCATTGACCGCAGCCGATCGCAAGACGCACTGGCCCTGGGATATGGCTACCAGGCCGGTGCGCACACGGTGCAGCTCAACGCGCGCCACGACTCCGACAGCGAATTCGGTGGCAAAGGCACGGGCAGCGTCTCGTATGGCTATGCCATCACGCCACAGTGGCGCGCTACGGCCTCGGTGGGCACGGCGTTCCGGGCGCCCACGCTCTACCACCGTTTCAGTGACTACGGCCTGGCATCGCTGCAGCCCGAAACCAGCCGCAATGCGGAAATCGGCCTGCGCTGGGCCCAGGGCAGCAACACCTTCTCGGTGGTGGCCTACCGCAACCGCGTGCGCAATCTGATTGCCTACGGCGCTGCGGGCAGTTGCGTTTCTCCTTGGGGCTGCTACGGCAACACCGCCCGCGCCGTTTATGAAGGCGTCACGCTGGCGGGCGCCTACCGCATCGCTGGGGTGAACCTGCGCGGCTCCATCGACCTGCAAAACCCGCGCGATACCGCCACCGGCAAGCAACTGGCCCGCCGCGCCAAGCGCCACGCCACGCTGGGCGCCGACACGCAATGGGCTGGCTGGACGCTGGGTGCCGAGGTGCAGGCATCGGGCCAGCGCTTTGACGAAGCGGCCAATACCCGGGTGCTGGGCGGCTATGGGCTGGTCAACCTGTACGCCAGTACCCGCCTGGCGCGCGACTACACCGTGCTGGTGCGCCTGGACAACCTGGCCGACAAGGACTACCAGCTGGCGCGCACCTACGCCACCGCAGGCCGCACGTTCTATGTGGGCCTGAAGTGGGCGCCCCAGTGACCTGAACCCGCAAAGCACCGCCGCACCATGACCGCCACCCCCCGCTGTCCCGCCCTGCTGATTGCCGCCCCGGCATCGGGCCAGGGTAAAACCACCGTCACGGCTGCCTTGGCACGCCTGCATACCCGCCAGGGGCGGCGCGTGCGCGTGTTCAAGTGCGGGCCGGATTTTCTGGATCCGCACTGGCACCAGCTGGCCAGCGGTGCGCCGGTTCACCAGCTCGACGGCTGGATGACCGGCCCCGCCGACATGGCCGCGCGCCTCCACGCCGCCGCGCAAGAGTCCGACCTGATCCTCATCGAAGGCGTGATGGGCCTGTTCGATGGCACGCCCAGCGCCGCCGATCTGGCCGCGCGCCTGGGTGTGCCGGTGCTGGCGGTGGTCGATGCGGCGGCCATGGCGGGAACGTTTGGCGCGCTGGTCTATGGGCTGGTGCACTACCAGCCGGGCCTGCGCTGGGCCGGTGTGCTGGCCAACCGCGTGGCCAGCCAGCACCACGCTGATTTGCTGCGCGCCGGCCTGCGCGAGCCCGCGCTGTGGCAAGGCGCGCTGGCGCGGGTGGAGCAGGGTGCGGACAAATCCCTGCTGCCCGAGCGCCACCTGGGCCTGGTGGCCGCACACGAGCTGCACGACGCCCTGGAGCGCCTGGACGCTGCCGCCGATGCGCTGGACGCCACCGCGCTGGGCCAGCGCTCCTGGGCCGACTGGCAGGATTGGGCCGTGGAGTTCCCCGCGCCCGGCCCCGACCTGGCCGCCGACGAGCCTCCCGGCCCCTGGCTGCAAGGGCGCACCGTGGCCGTGGCGCGCGATGCCGCCTTCAGCTTCATCTACCCGGCCAACCTCGATTGCCTGGAGGCCATGGGCGCGCGGCTGGCATTTTTCTCGCCGCTGGCGGGCGATGCCTTGCCAGTGTGCGATGCCATCTGGTTGCCCGGCGGCTACCCTGAACTGCACGCGCCAGCCCTGCGCGCCAACCAGACGCTGCAAGACGGCCTGCGTGCGCACATCGCCGCTGGCCTGCCCGTTTGGGCCGAATGCGGTGGCATGGTGGCGCTGTGCGAAGGCATTACCGACCGCGACGGCCAGTTCCAGCCGCTGTGGGGCCTGTTGCCCGGGCGCGCCACCTTGCAGCCGCGCCTGGCCGGGCTGGGCATGCAGCAGCTGGCCACCGACCAGGGCTTGCTGCGCGGCCACACCTTCCATTACTCGCGGCTGGACAGCGCCATGCCCGAGCTGGCGCGCAGCAGCCGCCCGGGCCAGCCCGCGCAGGCCGACAAGGGCGAAGCGCTGTACCGCCACGCCAGCGTGCAGGCCAGCTACTTCCACGCCTGGTTTGCCTCCCACCCGCGCGCCGTGGCCGCGCTGTTGGGCGCATTCGCATGACGGCCACCCCCAGCCCCATTGCCCGCAGCGAGCTGATTCTGGGCGGGCAAAAAAGCGGCAAATCGCGCCGTGCCGAATTGCTGGCGCGCGATTGGTTGGCCCAGTCGCCGCAGCACAGTGCGCTGTTGATTGCCACCGCCCAGCCCTGGGACGACGAGATGCGCGCGCGCATCCAGCGCCACCAGCGCGACCGCGCCGCGCGCGTGCCCGGTCTGGCCACCTTGGAGGAGCCGCTCGACCTGGCCGCCGTGCTCCAGCGCGAGAGCACACCGCATACCCTGATCGTGGTGGACTGCCTGACGCTGTGGCTGACCAACTGGCTGATGCCCGCCGATAGCGCAGCGCTGCCGCTGGCAGAGAATTCAGAGCCAAATCCGCCTCCAGCCCTCGCGTGGCAAGCGCAAGCAGCTCTCTTTTCAGGAGCGATTGCGCAGGCCCCTGGCCCCGTGGTGCTGGTGGGCAACGAGATTGGCCTGGGCGTCATCCCCCTGGGCCGGGAGGTGCGCGCTTTTGTCGATGCGCTGGGCCAGCTCAACCAGCAGATGGCCCAGGTGTGCGCGCGCGTCACCCTGATGGCGGCGGGCCTGCCGCTGACCCTGAAAGACACCGCATGAAGCCCACCCCGCCCAAGCGCATCCTGATCGTGGTGGCCGTGCTGCTGGGTCTGTTGCTGCTGATGTTCAGCCTGGCCAATGCGCAGCCGCTGCCGTCGGCCCAGCCGCCCGCCCCGCAGCCTGTGCGCGTCACCGACGACCGGGGGCGCACCGTGGTGCTGCCGCGCGCGCCCCAGCGCATCGTCAGTCTGCTGCCCTCGTTGAGCGAAACCGTGTGCGCGCTGGAGCAATGCCAGCGCCTGGTGGGCGTGGACCGCTACTCCAACTGGCCTGCCCACCTGACCCAACTGCCCCAGGTGGGCGGTGGCCTCGACCCCAACATCGAGGCCATCGTGGCCCTGCGCCCCGAGGTGGTGCTGATGGCCACCTCCTCGCGCGCAGCGGCGCGGCTCGAAGCCCTGGGCGTGCCCGTGGTGGCGCTGGAGCCCAAAAGCCATGCCGATGTGCAGCGCGTGCTGGGCAAGGTCGGCCAGGTGCTGGGTGTGCCAGATGCCCAGCGCGTCTGGCGCGTGATTGATGCGGGGGTGCAGGCGGCGGCGCAGTCGGTGCCGCCAGAAGCGCGCGGCGCGCGGGTGTACTTTGAGGTGAACCGGGGGCCTTACGGCGCGGGCGCCAGCTCGTTCATTGGCGAGACGCTTACCCGCCTGGGCGCGCGCAACATCCTGCCTGCCGCGCTGGGGCCGTTTCCCAAGCTCAACCCCGAGTTTGTGGTGCGCGCCAACCCCGACATCATCATGGTGGGCGCGCGCAGCGTGGAGGGCCTGGCCGAGCGCCCCGGCTGGCATGCCCTCACGGCCCTGCGCCAAGAGCGCCTGTGCGTGTTCACGCCCACCGAATCCGACGTGCTGGTGCGCCCCGGCCCGCGCATGGCCGAAGGCGCCCGCCTGATGGCCCGCTGCCTCAGTGACAAGGCGCCGCGGCCGCAGGCGCTGCGTGCCGGTGCAGCGGTGCAAGCGGGGCAGGGTGCATCCGCTGCGGCTTCTGCCAGCACGGCCCCGGGTGTGCCTGCGCGATGAGCCAGCCTCTTTCCTTGGGCGAGGGCGCCCGTGCCGAGGCCACTTCGGGCGCTAGCGCTGGTTCAGGCGCAACGTCCTGTGGTGCCAGTGCGCGTGCGCATCTGGCAAGTACGGGCGCACCGGGTGTTTCCGTCCACCCCGTGATCGTGCGCGGGCGCTGGCTGGTGTGGGTGTTGCTGGGCGCCAGCGCCTTGCTGATTCCTTTGGGCACCGCGGTGGGCAGCATGGGGCTGGAAAACCTCTGGCCTTGGCTGTGGCCGCACAGCGCCGATGCAGCCGATCCCGCCGCCAGCGCCCAGCGCGCCATGGCCTGGCAAATCGTGGCCGATATCCGCCTGCCGCGCACCCTGGGCGCGTGGATGGCGGGTGCGCTGCTGGGGCTGGCGGGTGCGGTGGCGCAGGGGCTGTTTCGCAACCCGCTGGCCGATCCGTACCTGCTGGGCAGCGCCTCGGGCGCCTCGCTGGGCGTGGCGGCGGCGCTGGCGTTGATGGGTGGGGGCAACGCGCTGGTGGGCGGCGCGGGGGCGGCGGTGGCCGTGTCGGTGTTTTCCAGCCACTGGCTGGTGCGCCTGGGGCTGACCGGGGCGGCGTTTGTGGGTGCCGTCCTGGCCGTGCTGCTCACGCTGGTGCTGGCGCGTGGCGTGCAGCACACGCTGCGCCTGCTGCTGGCGGGCGTCATCGTGGGCGTGGTGCTGGGGGCGTTCACGTCGCTGATCTTGCTGCTCTCGCCCGATGCCATGCAGGCCATGCAGGCGTTTTTGCTCGGCTCCACGGGGTTTGTGGGCTGGACATCGTGCCTGCTGATGGCGGGCGTGTGGCTGCTGTGCCTGCTGGCGGCGCTGGCGCTGTCGCGCGTGCTCGATGGGCTGGCGCTGGGCGAATCCACCGCCCACAGCCTGGGCCTGCCGCTGGCGCCGCTGCGTGCCGCGCTGGTGGCCGTGCTGGCGCTGGCCACCGGCACTGCCGTGGCGCAGACCGGATTGATCGCTTTTGTCGGCCTGGCCGCGCCGCACCTGGTGCGCGCCGTGGCCCCTGTAGCGCACCAGCGCCTGATGGTGCTGGCCAGCCTGATGGGCGCCGTGCTGCTGGCCAGCGCCGATTTGCTGGCGCGCGGCCTCATCGCCCCGCAGGAGCTGCCCGTGGGCGTGCTCACGGCGGTGCTGGGCGGCGGCTATTTGCTCTGGCTGATGCACCGGCGCACCGGGGCAGGGGGCTTGTAATGCACACCACGACTATGATTTTGATAGCTGCTGGCGCCCGCCACACAAGGGCTAGAGGTCAAAAAATCCAAAAATTTGGCGCGGCGATGTACCTGCGGGGGCGCCCATGGTGAGCAGCCCCTCTGCTACGCCCGCCAGCGCCCTCAGCGCCCACGCCATCACGGCCCACATGGGGCCGTGCGCCATCCTGCACGACATCCACCTGGCGCTGGCGCCGGGGCGCTGGACGAGCATCGTCGGCCCCAACGGCGCGGGCAAATCCACCCTGCTGCGCGTGCTGGCCGGGCTGCAATCCTGCACCGGCAGCGTGCAGCTGCTGGGCCGCGCGCTGGCCGACTGGCCCCGCCGCGAGCGCGCGCGCACGCTGTCGTGGCTGGGGCAAAACGAAAGCGCCGCCGACGACCTGACCGTGTACGACGTGGCCATGCTCGGGCGCCTGCCACACCAGGCCTGGCTGGCCCCGCCCAGCAGCGCCGACCACGCCGCCGTCGAGCAGGCCCTGCGCGCCACCCAGGCCTGGGACTGGCGCACGCGGGCGCTGGGCCAGCTCTCGGGCGGCGAGCGCCAGCGCGTGCTGCTGGCGCGCGCCCTGGCCGTGCAGGCGCAGGTGCTGCTGATGGACGAGCCCCTGGCCAACCTCGACCCGCCCCACCAGGCCGACTGGCTGCTGCTGGTGCGCGAGCTGGTAGCGCGCGGCCACACCGTGGTCAGCGTGCTGCACGAAGTCTCTTTTGCCCTGCAAGCCGATGACGTGGCCGTGCTGGCCGCCGGGCGCCTGCGCCACCACGGCAGCACGCAAGACGCCGCCAGCCACCGCGCGCTGGAGCAGGTGTTTGACCAGCGCATCGCCATCACCCAGGCCGCCGGCATGTGGCTGGCGCTGCCCCGGCTGGAGCGGCCAGCAGCGCCCGCGCCCAGCGCCGCAGCGCCTGTGTCGGCCTGAATCGACACGCACCCGCATCGCATTGCACTGAACCGCACACGCACCTATTTTTGGAGTCCCCATGCAGATCGAAACCCCACCCCAAGACAAGCCCTACGACAAACCCGAAGGCGAGCGCCGGGGCCTGGTCATCGTCAACACCGGCGACGGCAAAGGCAAAAGCACAGCCGCATTTGGTCTGGCGCTGCGCGCGCACGGGCGCGGCAAGGCCGTGAAGATTTACCAGTTCATGAAAGTGCCCACCGCACGCTTTGGCGAACACCGCATGTTCGAAAAAATCGGCATCCCCATCGAGGGCCTGGGCGACGGCTTCAGCTGGAAAAGCCAAGACCTCGAACACTCAGCCCAGCTGGCCCGCGACGGCTGGGAAAAAGCCCGCGCCGCCATCCTCTCGGGCGAGTATTTTCTGGTGGTGCTGGACGAAATCACCTACCCGCTGATTTACGGCTGGTTGCCCCTGGACGGTGTGCTCGAGACCCTGCGCAACCGCCCCAAGGACGTGCATGTGGTGTTCACGGGCCGGCGCTGCCCGCCAGAAATCATCGAACTGGCCGACACCGTGACCGAGATGACGCTGGTCAAGCACGCCTTCAAAGCGGGCATTCCGGCACAGCGCGGTATTGAGGATTGAGGCATGGCCTGCCCTGAGCCCGAACCGCCCGCGCACGCCTTCCCCGAGGCCGAGCAGCGCGGCGTGTACCGCGCCATCCACGAGCGCCGCGACATGCGCCACTTCAGCGGCGGCAGCGTCGCGCCCGAGGTGCTGCGCCGCCTGCTCGAGGCGGCCCACCACGCGCCCAGCGTCGGCTTCATGCAGCCCTGGCGCTTTATCCGCATCACCGATACCACCTTGCGCGCGCCGCTGCACGCGCTGGTCGAGCAAGAGCGCATCCGCACCGCGCAGGCGCTGGGCCAGCGCCAGGAAGAATTCATGCGCCTGAAAGTGCAGGGCGTGCTGGAGGCTGCCGAGCTGCTGGTGGTGGCCCTGGCCGATGGCCGCGAGCAGCATGTGTTTGGCCGCCGCACCCTGCCACAGATGGATGTGGCATCGGCCAGCTGCGCCATCCAGAACCTGTGGCTGGCCGCGCGCGCCGAAGGGCTGGGCATGGGCTGGGTGTCGATTTTTGACCCGCTGGCGCTGGCGCAGCTGCTGGGCCTGCCCGCAGGTGCCGAGCCCATCGCCCTGCTGTGCCTGGGGCCGGTGCAGGCGTTTTACGACCAGCCGATGTTGCAGCGCGAGCGCTGGGCGCAGCGCGCGCCGTTGGAATCACTGGTGTTTGACAACACCTGGGGCCATGCCAGCGCGCTGTGGGCCGAGCCACCCGCCGGAGCCGCCGGTGTCTGAGTGGCTGGGCTGGTGCGCCCCCCCGTGGGCGCTGGGCGGGGCCACCGTGCCCCTGGCGCTGCTGGTGGCGCTGGTGGCCGACCGCCTGCTGGGCGAGCCCAGCGTGCGCTGGCACCCGGTGGTGTGGATGGGGCAGGCGCTGGGCTGGGCAGGTCAGCGCGTGGCCCCGGTTGCCGACACCGGGCGAGATTGGAAGTCTTTTTGGCTTGGAGCGCTGGCGTGGTGCGCGCTTGCAGCTATTATTTTGATAGCTTTTGTGGCGCTGCAAGCGGCGGTGCTGGCCGCGTTGCCCGCCGCACCCGGCCTGGCCCTGATGGCTTGCACGCGCGACACGCTGGAAGGCCCCGGCGTGGGACTGCTGGGCGCCACGCTGGTGCGGGACGTGCTGCGCCTGCTGCTGGCCAGCGTGCTGCTGGGCCTGCTGCTCAAGCCGCTGATGGCGCTGGCGCTGCTGCAAAGCGAGGTGCGCGCCGTCGAGGCCGCGCTGGCCGAATCGCTGGACGCGGGCCGTGCCCGCCTGGCCTGGCTTGTCAGCCGCGATGTGGCGCAGCTCAGCGCCGACGAAGTGCGCCAGAGCGCCATCGAATCGCTGGCCGAGAACTTGAACGACTCGGTGGTGGCGCCGCTGTTCTGGTTTGTGGTGGCTGGTTTGCCCGGTGCTGCGCTGTACCGCCTGGCCAATACGGCCGATGCCATGTGGGGCTACCGCAGCCAGCGCGATGGCCGCTACTGGGAATGGGCGGGCAAATGGGCCGCCCGCGCCGACGATGTGCTGTCGTGGTTGCCCGCGCGCATCACGGCGCTGCTGCTGGCGCTGGTGGCGGGCGGCGTGCCGCTGCGCGCGCTGGCGCAGGAGGCGCGCAAAACGCCATCGCCCAACAGCGGCTGGCCCATGGCCGCCATGGCGCTGGCGCTGGGCGTGCGCCTGTCCAAGCCGGGCACCTACTGCCTGCACGCCGAGGGCCGCGCGCCCACGCCGCAGGATGCCCAGCAGGCGCAAAAAATAGTGTCTAAAGTGGCTCTAGCCCTGGCGGGGTGCGCGCTGGTAGCTCTTGTTTTGATAGCTATGAACGGAATGCGCCATGCTTGATGCTTTGCCCGTCCACGGCGGCACGGATGCGCAGGGAGCGGCGCGCTACGACTTTTCCACCAACAGCAACGCGTGCGGCCCGTGCCCGCACGCGCTGGCCGCTGTGCAGCAGGCCGACGCCAGCCGCTACCCCGACCCGGCCTACACCGCGCTGCGCCAGCGGCTGGCCGCCTTCCACGGCGTGGCGCCCGCGCGCATTGCCCTGGCCGCCAGCGCCAGTGAATTCATCTTCCGCATCACCGCCTGGGCTGCGCGCCAGGGCGTGCACCAGGTGCTGCTGCCGCCCCATGCCTACGGCGACTACCGCCAGGCCGCGCAAGCCTGGGGGCTGGAGGTGCGGCTGCAACCAGCCGATAGCGTTACATCTGCTGCGCTGGCCGATGGCGTTGCGCCCGCCGCCCCGCGCTTGCTCTGGGCCTGCGATCCGGCCAGCCCGCTGGGCCACGCGCCGCAGGGCTTGTCAGCGTGGGCGGGGCCATGCGGGCCAGCGCCAGGGCAGGCCGTGGGCGTGCTCGACTGCGCCTATGCGCCGCTGCGCCTGTCGGGCCAGCCTGCGCTGACCAGCGCCGAGCGCGAGTGTGTCTGGCAGCTTTTCAGCCCCAACAAGGCCCTGGGGCTGACGGGCGTGCGCGGCGCCTACGCCATCGCTCCTGTGGGCGCCGAGGCGGCGGTGCAGGCGCTGCAAGCGCTGTGTCCCTCGTGGCCGCTGGGCGCACACGGCGCCGCCATGCTGCACGCCTGGTGCGACGACGCCAGCCAGCACTGGATGGCCAGCGCGCTGCACACCCTGCGCGCCTGGAAAGCCGAGCAGATCGCCCTGTGCCAGCAACTGGGCTGGACGGTGCTGCCCAGCGTTGCCAACTTCTTGTGCGTGCGCGATGTGCTAGCGCCCGTGGCCCGCGACCTGGCCTGTGCAGAGGCTGGCACGGAAGCCTCCTCCCCAGCTTGGTCCGCGCTGCTGACGCACCTGCGCGCGCAGGGCATCAAGGTGCGCGACTGTGCCTCGTTCGGTTTGCCCGGCCACTGGCGCCTGGGCGTACTGGCGCCGCAGGCGCAGGCAGCGCTGCGGCGGGCGTGGCATTGCCGCTGAAGCATTCCCTTACACTGCCGCCCCGATGGATAGCTGGGCGTTGCCTGGCCGCCTGATCTCCATCCGTTGTGCCCCAGACCCGTGAATACTTCTCCATTTCGTTTGCGCGCGCTGTGCGCCTCCCTGGCTTTTTTTGCAATCTCGGCGCCCAGTCTGGTGCAGGCTGCGTCGCCAGCACCGTTCATCATTGCACCCATGATCGAAGGCCAGGGCTACTGCCAGGCTGGCAAGGCGGCGCCCAAACTGGAGCAGGCACTGGCCCTCTGTGCCCAGCGCAATGATCCCGGAGTGAAAGAGCTGGCCAACGCCCTGAACGCGCTGGAGCCCGGCGGCGCCAAAGGGGCGGTGCAGGTGGGTTACACCGTGGGCATCAACCTGCTGGAGCAACCCGCGCAGGGCGAATTCAACCCCTTTGGTTTTCTGACGACGGCGCTGAGCGCTATCGACCGCCCGGTGGTCATTTACCTGTTTGCCAACCACTTTGCAGGCACCACCGCACAGCCTCCGATAGCGGCAGACGCCCTGGCCCGGTTTGCCGACCAGTCGGCGCCGGTAGAAAAATACTTCCAGCGCCAGATTGCCCCTATCACCCTGAGTAACCAGCCGGGGTTGAGCATCAACCAGCAGCGGCAAAAAGCCCTGGCCAAGGTGGGCCAGTGGTACCGGGGTCTGCCCCAGTCCTCGCGCAACAAAATCATCGCCTTCACCCTGGCGGGCGAGTTGCACCATTTTTACGATGATTTTTCGACCGGCATGGGGCGCTTTGACAACATCCGCATCACCGATTACAGCCCTGCCGTAGTGCGTGATTTTCAGGGTTGGTTGCGCCAGCGTTACGGCAGCGTGCAGGCGCTGAACCGGGCACTGGGCGCCGAGTTCCAAGATTTTGCGCAGGTGCAGCCACCGTCCAAAAACCTGCAATCGCAGCGGCTGGCGCATTTCAGCGAGCACTTTGACAGTTATGCCCACGGCGTGGTGCCCGTCGAGGGCTGGCTGGAGCGCCTGGCACCGGGGCAGCAGATTCGCGTCTACCTCAACGGGGTGGCGCTGGGCTACGCCGAATACGGCCTGAACCGCCAGGATGTGTACGAGGCGGTGCCCGACCTCAAGACGGCGCAGGTGGGTTTTCGTTACCTGCTGGACTTCAGCCAGTTGCCCCGGGGACAGCACACCTTGCAGGTGAGGGTGGAAGGCCCCAAGGGCTACGAGCTGGCACACACCAGCCTGTCGGTGATGGGCAACAGCCAGGCGGCCATCCAACCCATCCCGGGCAGCTTGCCCGCAGGCGTCGGTGTGCCCAAGGGACTGAAGTTTTACCTGGATCGCCCCGCCCAGCAGATGGCGGTGTTCTACAACCCGCTAGCGCGCGATTGGCTGGACTTCCGCTCGGCGCAGGTCACGCGCGCTTACGAGCACTGGCTGGACGCCAGCGTGGCCGTGGGCCTGCCCGCAGACCGCCTGTTCAGCCACCAGATCGCTGTGGCCACGGTGGGTGGCTGGAATCCGGTGCTGTTTGCCTCCGATGCCAGTTTGCAAGGCCCGCAGCGCTACAAAAAAGGCATCAACGTGTATGGTGGTTCTGCCAGCATGGCGCTGCTGCGGCGCCACTATCTACAGCCCGGTGAAGTCTTTGGCGTGCCCGAGTTCCATACCCAGGCCTGGAAAGACCCCACGGTGCCCGCCAAGGTGCTGCGCGATTTTCAGCAGGGTGGGGCGCGCTTCATCTCGCCGTACTTTTTGTCCATGGTGCCGGATAAGTACCGTGACCAGCCCAACGCGCACGACAAGTTCCGCCTCTCGCCCGGCAATATCGACTTTGGCTCCCACCACCTGTACCGTGCCATGGTCAAGATCGCCCAACAGTAAGCTGCACGGCCCGCCCAGCACCGCAGCCCCACCCAGACAGGAGCCCACTTTGCACCCCAAACACCCTCGCATCGGTCTGGCGCTGGGCAGCGGCTCGGCGCGCGGCTGGGCTCACCTGGGCGTGATCCGGGCGCTGGAGCGCGCGGGCATCGTTCCCGACATCGTGTGCGGCACGTCGATTGGCGCGCTGGTTGGGGCTGCTTATGCAACCGGCGAGCACGAGCGCTTCGAGCAGTGGGTGCGTGGCCTGACCTGGTCATCCGTGGTTGGTCTGGTGGACTGGAAAATGGGCGGTGGCCTGATGGCGGGCGGCAAGCTGGCAGCATTTTTCCGCTCGCGCTATGCCGATCCGGGCATAGAGCATTTGCCCAGGCCCTTTGGCTGCGTGGCCACCGACCTGGCCAGTGGCCGCGAGGTCTGGCTGCGCGAAGGTTCGGTGATCGATGCTGTGCGCGCCTCCATCGCGCTGCCAGGCCTGTTCACCCCAGCCTTGCAAGAGGGGCGCCTGTTGGTCGATGGCGGACTGGTCAACCCCGTGCCCGTGTCACTGTGCCGCGCCATGGGCGCCGACATCGTCATTGCGGTGGATTTGAACTGGGAGCTGGTGGCACGGCGCAGGCGCCCCGTGAAAGATGTACAGGCCGCCGCAGCCCTGGCCCAAAGCGGCATGATGGAGGCGCTGCTGGCGCGCTTTCGGCCCGCTGGAGGCCCGCAGGTGCCGCACAACATGCCCTCTTTATTGGGCGTGATGAGCGCCAGCCTCAACATCATGCAGGTGCGCATCACGCAAAGCCGCCTGGCCGGTGAGCCTGCCGACGCCATGATCCGCCCACGCCTGCCCGATATGGCGGCGATGGACTTCCACCGGGGCGCCGTGGCCATCGAGGCAGGCGAGCGCGCCACCGAGCTGGCGCTGCCCCTGATCCGCGGGCTGCTGGAATGACAGCCCCGCCCTTTGCCTTCTGAACCCATGACCGCCACTGAACCCCTGCATCCCACCACCCCTGGCCCCGCGCGCTGCGTGATGGTGCTGGGCACCACCAGCGGCGCTGGCAAGAGCTGGCTGACCACCGCGCTGTGCCGCTACTATGCGCGCCAGGGCCTCAAGGTGGCGCCCTTCAAGGCGCAGAACATGAGCAACAACGCCCGCGTGGTGGTGGCCCCCACGCTGGCCCCTGCGGGTGCTGCGCTGCCCCCCGGGGGGGCGCACCCCGGCTTCGGCAGCGCGTCCGGCGCCGGGGGGGGCGGCCCGAGCGGCGCGCTGGGCGAGATCGGCAGCGCCCAATACTTTCAGGCCCTGGCCGCGCGCGCCACGCCCGAGGTGCGCATGAACCCGCTGTTGCTCAAGCCCGAGGCCGACACGCACAGCCAGGTCGTGCTGATGGGACAGGTCAGCGCAGAACTCACCGCCATGCCCTGGCGCGGCCGCAGCGAGAAAGTCTGGCCGCAGATTGCCGCCGCGCTCGACGCCCTGCGGGCCGAGAACGACGTGGTCGTCATCGAGGGCGCGGGATCGCCCGCCGAGATCAACCTGCACGCCAGCGACATCGTCAACATGCGCGTGGCCCGCCATGTGGGCGCACGCTGCCTGCTGGTGACCGACATCGACCGGGGTGGCGCCTTTGCCCACCTGTACGGTACCTGGGCGCTGCTGCCCCAAGACGAACGTGCGCTGATCCATGGCTTTGTGCTCAACAAGTTCCGGGGCGACGCGGCCTTGCTGGCGCCCGCGCCGCAGATGCTGCAAGAGCTGACCGGCGTGCCCACCGTGGCCACGTTGCCCATGTGGTGGCAGCATGGTCTGCCAGAGGAAGACGGCATTTTTGACGACCGCAGCGTGGCCGCTGGCGTGGTGTGCAAAACCGTGGCCGTCATCGCCTACCCGCGCATCAGCAACCTCGACGAGTTCCAGCCGCTCAAGAACGTGCCCGGCCTGCGCCTGCTGTGGGCGCGCAGCCCCGCCGACCTGGGGGGGCTGCAACCCGGCGATTGGGTGGTGCTGCCCGGCTCCAAGGCCACGGCGGCCGATTTGGCCTGGCTGCGCGCGCAGGGACTCGACAGCGCCGTTGCCGCGCACGCAGGCCGGGGCGGTGCCGTGCTGGGTATTTGCGGTGGCCTGCAAATGCTGGGCGAGGCGCTGATTGACCCCGATGGCATCGACGGCAACGGCCCCGGTCTGGGCTTGCTGCCGCTGGTCACGGTGTTCGAGAGCGCCAAAACCGTGCGCCACACGCAGGCGTGCTTTGGCGATGTGTTGGCCGGGCCGTGGGCGGGGCTGTCAGGCACCACGGTGTCTGGCTACGAAATCCACCATGGCCAGACCGCCCAGCACCCGGCCATGGCCGCCAAGGGCGATGTGGCCCGCGAGGTGTTGCCGGGGCTGGCCTGGCAGAACCCGGCGGGCAATGTGCTGGGCCTGTACCTGCACGGCCTGCTGGAAGACCCCGCCGCGCTGCAAGCCCTGTTCGGCGCCGCCGTGCCCACGCTGGAGAGCGTGTTCGAGGGGATGGCCGACTATGTGGCGCGCCACTTCCAGGCGGGGGTGCTGGACGCGCTGGTGGCGGATTAAAACAAACCACCCTCCTGGCCAGGGTATGCAAAGGCGGCGGGCAACCCCCAGTGCTGTGCGCCGCCTACGGCTTGCCGTCCATGGCGATATACCCGGCAAATGCGTAGCCCACGCTGCGCACGGTTTCCACCGGTAGTTCGGCGGCAGTGGCTGTTTTGACCTTGCTGCGCAGCCGCCGAAAAATGATTTCCATGCGGCGCGGGTCGTAGAGGTCAGGCGACTGGCCCAGGCATTCGACCAAGCGGTCCCGCTGAACGGCTGTGCCTGGCACGCCAGCAAGGCAGCTCAGCAAGCTCATTTCAATATGGGTCAATTTGACGACCTGGCCCGTCGGCGCCGTCAGTGTCCAGGCGGTGGCATTGAGGTGCCACACGGGTGACTGGGCCTTGCCTGCCTTGCGCAGCAAATTGGCCACTAGTGCGCTCATTTCCTCCAGTGCTACGGGTTTGACCAGATAAGCATGGGCGCCTGCCCGCACACCAGCCACGCGGTCGCTGCCCGTGCTGCGGGCAGTGCTGATCAGAACGATCTTGTCGAGCAGGTCGGTTCTGCTTTGGAGCCAGTGCAGGCCATCACCGTCAGGCAATCCGAGGTCGAGCAGGAGGACATCAAAGCCATGCGTCAGCATCCAGTGCTCGGCGGCCCGCAGACCGCGCACGCCATCGGCTGCATAGCCGTCCATGTTGAAAAACTCGACCATGGCTTCGCGCAGGTCGGTTTCGTCTTCTACGACCAGAATTCTGGCTTTGCTGTTGCTGTGCACGTTGATGGTTCCTGCGCTGCCGTGGGTTCGTGCGGCAACCAAATACAGAAGCGGCTGCCCTGGCCCAGGGTGCTGGCCAGCTCGATCTCGCCCATGTGTGCTTCCACAATGCGTTTGACGAGGTTCAAGCCCAAGCCCATGCCGTTGACTGGCCCTTCCGGCGCCACCCGGTAGAAGGCTTCGAATACCTTTTGCTGCTGATCGTCCGCGATGCCTGCCCCTTCATCGGCAACGGCAATCCCCACTTGCCCGGGGCGGCGGTGGATACTGATGCTGACCACCGTGCCAATGGGCGAGTATTTGCACGCATTTTCAAGCAAGTTGCCCAGCGCATTGGCCAAAAGCCCCGGGTCGGCCCAAATGGTGTGCATGCCACCTGCCAACTCCAGCCGTATCTGGTGGTCGGTAGCGAGTGCGTTGTCTTCCATCCACTGGCGCAGCCACTGGCACAGATCAATCGGCTCTTTGTGGATGGTTTCCAGGCTGCCCTCCAGCCGCCCTTTGCGCAGCCATTGTTCAAACAAGGCATCCAGGCGCTTGAGCGCGGCCAGCATGACCCGCGAACGCTGCTCCCAGCGGGGCGTGCCCAGCTCGGCCTCTTTGCGCAAAAGGCTGAGTTGACCACTCACGATGGCCAGGGGGTTGCGAAACTCATGCGAAATCAATGACCCGAAGCGCACGTACTGGGCCAGCGTTTCTTTCTGGCTGGTCAGGGCTTCGCTCAGTGCGTGGGTTCGTTGGGCCACGGTTCTTTCGAGCCGTTCTTCTGAGCGGTGCAGCATGTCGTTGGACTTTTTCTGCGTGGCCAGTGCTGCACTCAATGACTGCTGCATTCGTTCGCGCTCTGTGTGCATGCTGTCTGCCAGCGCCAGAGAAAACAGCAGCATCTCAATGGCTGAAGCGATTTGCAGCGCATAGGCGGTCAGGCCGTTCGTAGGCAGGTAGCCAAAGGCACGCAGGGCAGCGACCAGTCCCCCCAGCGAAAGGGCAAACCAGGCGAGCAGAAAAAACCGCACCTCCCGCTCTCCTGATGCCCACGCTTTGGCGCAAGCGACCAGGATGATGAACACCGTCAAGACCGTCAGTGAAGCAAATAGCCGGTTCAGCAGGCTGACTGCCGTGGTCGACCCCATGGAGGCGATCAGTCCGGCGCAGATGAGCAAGCACACCACCGCACTGGACAGTAAAAGCTTGTCCACCACCTTGAAGCGGCTGCGGGTTTTGAGAAACACGCGTGCAAACTCGGCAGCAAAGACCGTGGCCAGGCACAACAGCGCACCTTGGGCTATTTCATCAAAACGCGGGGAGTCGGGCCACAACACCAGCCGCCCCAATCCGTTGCCCGCGTAGATGCCCATCCCGAAGGTGGCTACGTAGCCCGAATACAAGAGCAAGCGCACATCGCGCAGCCCGGCAAAAAGGAACAAGTTGTACAGCAGCAGTGCCAATACGCTGCCGTAATACAGGTATTGCAGCGCCAGGTCGCGGTGTTCTTTTTGTGCAAATGCTGCGGCTTCGTGCAAGCGCACAGGCACCGTGAGTGCGTAGCTGGAGGTGGCACTGATATAAAAATCCGCCGGGGTTTCTTCCAGGTCCAGCGGAAAAACAAAATAGCGGTGAAAGTAGGGCCGACTGGCCAATGGGAACAGGCTGCCCGTGTGGACTGCAGGCTGGCCAGGGGCATAAAACGATAGCGACGTCAGATTGCCGTAGGGCACTTCCAGAAGCCAGTGGTTGGGGGTGTCGGTGGTGCGCTGCAACCGAAACCTGAGCCAATAGGTGGAGGCGCTCATGCCGACATTGAAGTCTTCGCCATTGGTTGACTGCGGCTGGAATCGTGCAGCCATTTCTGGCGCTGACACCTCCTCCCAAGAGAGTGCATGTGTGGGGTCTTCAAGCACCTCCACCAACGGCGACACGCTGACGTTGGTGGCCGCCACCGCGATTTCCAGTGCCCATGCCTGGCTGCCAAGGCACGCACAGATCCAAAGCAGAAGCTGCGCTAGCTTTTTGATCTCCATGGGCGTATTCAGTCCTGTCGGAATATGTCGGAACTCGTCGAGTTACAGCCTTGTTACCGGTAGAGCCGCTTTCTAGACTCACCCCCACCGGACACCGTGTCCCCGCAGCAGAACCCCGCGCCATGCCGAAAACTTTATCAGAAGCCAGCCAACACGCTGTGCGTGCTCCGTCGCCATCTTGTTCGTCCCTGCACGCCAGATTTCTGGTGGCAATGGCCATGGGTTTTACGGCCTTGGCCGCTTGCGCCGCAGTCGATAGCGGCCCCACAGTTGCAACGGAGTATGGAGCGGTTCAAGGCGCGGTGCGCCACGGTGTGCGTGAGTTTCGCGGCATCCCGTTTGCAGCAGCCCCTGTCGGCGCATTGCGTTGGGTCATGCCCCAGCCTCCACAGGCTTGGACAGAGCGCAGTGCCGTCAATTTTGGACCCAGCTGCGCACAGCAAAAGCGGTTTGATCTGACCCAGGAAAGCAATGCCGAAGACTGCCTGAGCCTCAATGTCAGTGCGCCGCTGGATGCCAGGCCGGGGGAGAAGCTGCCGGTGTTTTTCTGGATTCACGGGGGGGCTTTTGTGGGTGGTTCGTCCAGCCTGTATCGACTGGACAAGCTCGCCCGCGAGGGCCGGATGGTGGTGGTGTCGGCCAACTATCGGTTGGGCGTGTTCGGATTCATGCCCCATCCCGCATTCGACGCGGCAAGCAACGGCACTTTGGGGTTGGAGGATCAACGCTTTGCACTGTCATGGGTGCAGCGCAACATCGCCGCCTTTGGTGGCGATGTTGGCAACGTCACCATTGCGGGGGAGTCCGCTGGCGCAGGCTCTATTTGCCAACATCTGATCAGCCCCGAGCGCGTCAGTGGCTTGTTTCACAAGGCCATTGTCATCAGCGGTGGGTGCTTGCAGGCAATGCCTACCGTGCAACAAGCCTTGACCGGGCTGGATGCGGAGCCACCCACCTGGAAGAAAGTGGCGCGGTCCGTCGGGTGCGACACCGATACCGCCCCTGCCAGTGCCGCCGCACTGGAGTGCATGCGCAGCAAAAGTGTTGACGAGCTGCTGACTGCCCAAGGTGCAGCCAGCCACGGGATCATGGCATTCGGCCCCAGCACCGGCAACGCCACGGTGCCGCGGTCTGCCGCCGATGCGGTTGCTTCTGGCGCGCTGGCCCGTGTTCCGCTCATGATGGGTGGTGCGCGCGATGAGCTTCGGTTGTATGTGGCCTACACCACGCTGTTTCCACCCAAAGAGCAGCGTTTCGATGTCGATACGCTCAAGAAAGTCTGGCTGCCCGCTTTCTATGGCCCCAAAGCATCCACCTACGACGCCATCATTGCCGAGTACGGTGCAGCCAACGGCTTTGACGGTGCAAAGATGGGCTCCATGGCGTCTGATTTTTCACCATTGGTGGGTATCAACCATTGTCTTTACCTCAAAACAGCCCAGGCGTTTTCTCCCTGGGTGCCAGCGATTTACCAGTTTGAATTTGCAGACCCGAATGCACCTGTGCTGGGCATAGGTATTGCCAAGGGAATGGACCCCGGATTTGCACTGGGTGCGGTTCACTCTTCGGAACTCAATTATTTGTTTCCCAACCTGTCTAACACGGCGGCGATAGATGGGCCGGATCTCTCTCTTGCCTCGCAGCAACTTGCTGACCACATGGTGCTGTATTGGTCTGGGTTTGCACGGACAGGTTCGCCAGAGGCTGCCCCGCTGCCTGCCTGGCCTCGGTATAGCGGCGGCGCAACTGTGCAGCAGTTGGCGCCTGGAGATATTCGGCCTTATGACGCTTATGCCCAACACCGGTGTGCATTTTGGTCTCGGATGTACCCATAAGCCAACAAATGTGCAATTGCGGCAATTTTTACCGTTAGCTATCCACCATGGCCGTCAAACGCAGACACACAGACCGGGTATGGCCTGACTTCATCGACTACTTTCGCCAGGATTTCCGGCGTGAAGTGCATGGTTGGGTTCGGGTTTTTCAGTATTTTGGTATTTACATTCCCATTTGCTTGGTTTTTTTGGTGGGGTTGGTGTTTTATATCGATCCCTTTCCGCCCAAAAAGGTGTATCTCGCCACAGGGCAGCAAGGCTCCTCGTACTATGCGCTGGCAGAAAAGTTCTCCAACTACTTTCGCCAGCATGGGGTGGAATTGGTGCTGGTTGAGACCCCGGGCCTGGACCAAGGCCTGAGGGATATCCAAGACGTCAATAACCAGGTCAATGCGGGTTTCATGATGGCCGGTACGGTGCCATCGGAGCGGGCTCCCGATCTGGTGTCTTTCGGGAGCCAAAAATACTCACCGGTATGGGTTTTTTACCGTGGGGCTGCACCCGATCCACAGAACCCCCTTGCCGACTTGCTTCGGCGGCGGATGGCAGTGGGCCTGCCCGACACCACAACCCGCAAGCTGCTGGAAAGAATACTCAGCCTGCACGGGATGAAGTTTGAGGTGGGAGCTAACCATTTGGAGCTGTCGCACAGAGAGGCTGTTGCGCGCTTTGAAAGTGGAGAAATCGATGCCGTGTTCTTGGTGGATGGCATTGAGGCAGAGACGGTTCAGCGCTTGTTCAAGGTGAAGGATCGCGCTCTCGTCGATTTTGGTTTGATAGATGCCTATATCAAGAAAATCCCTTTTTTGGAGATTGTGACCTTGCCGCGTGGAGCTGCGGACATTGCCAATGTTTACCCGCCACAGGAGACCAGGTTGCTCGCATCCACCGTCACGCTGGTTACAGAGCGGGACATACATCCGGCCATTCAGTGGCTTTTTCTGCGTGCGGCAGAAAATATCAGTTTGAATCGGGATGAGTTTTTCTCCAAGCCGGATTATTTTCCGAAGTATTTAGACCATAAAGTTCCACTCAGCGATGTGGGAGAGCGCTATTTTGGCGGTGGCATGCCAACCGTGTTCAAGTATTTTCCACTCTGGGTTGCTACCGTGATTGATGGCATGGGGGTTATTTTGTTGGCAATTTTTGCCATCTTGTGGCCGCTGTTCAGCAAAACCTTGTCGCTGCGAAACTACCCGTCAGACAAATGGATATACGATTATTGGCAGGATCTTCGGGATCTTGACGATGATCTGCATTTGATTGAAAACGCCGCTGATGCACAAACCATCATTGACGCACTGGACGAAATGCTGGCCGAGGTCAATGAAACCTGGGTAGATGACTCGTTGATCCACCGCTATTACGGCCTGCGCCGCACCATTGCCGATATCCGTGCCCAAGCGTCCCAGCACCTGGAGAAATTCGGTGCGCCAGTCGCCCTTTGAATCAGGACGCAACCAGATGGGCAATACCCAGCAAGTGCATCGGATTGCCGATGACATCACAGCCCACCTCACGTTGCGACGCGGCTGCTTGTATCTCGTGACAAAACAGGTGCACGTCCTGGCGGGTGTGGCTGTGACCGCAGAGGACGGGGCATCTATCGGCATCATCAATGGCCGCGTTCCCGGCGGCAGCCTTCAGCGCGCCGCACTCATTTTTGATGCCGGATCAAGTTTGCAGGCCAGGCGCTTGAGCATCCGCGCCACCAACCGCCATGGTGTACCGCAAAAGCACCCAGACAACGGTGGCGTCTGGTTTTTCGGTGCCCACCACCGCGCGGACAAAGACGGAATGCAAATTCGCAAGACGCGCGCCACGCCGCTGTCTTTCTTTCGCGCCAAACGGTTGAGCGCGTACTACCTGGGGCGCGGTGATGCCCCCGATGGTTCTGCCAAAGCCCGCCATGACAACGCCCACGGATTGGACGACCTGGATGGTGTGTCGGTCATGGGCGTCGGGTTTTGCGAATGGAACATTGCAGAGGTGTACAGCCGTGGTTCTGGTGATGACGGATTCGATCTCCAGAACTCGGCCATCATGCTGCGTCGCCTCCTGATCGATAACCCGACCGAGGATGCCTTGAATATCAGCAGCAGCCGCCTGGACATCGTGGATGAGTTGCGCGTCACCATGACCCGCCGTGGCGAGCGCTCCGGTGAAGATGCCGACCGTGACATTTTTGACCTGGAAGTGGATGACTCGCCCTCGCAAGTGGTGCTGCACCGGGGAGCGCGCGTGAAACTGCATGGCGTCTTTGGCGACGAGGTGAGATTAGCGTCGAAGGACATGCCGCAGCCCCGCACAGAAGGCCGCTTTCTGTACCGTTTTCAGGGCCGGTGTGACCAGGATGTGGCCATCGTTTATTCGATCAGCGAAGACTGAGGGGGAGCGGTCATCGGTGTGTGCCGTACTGGCCGGTGCCGCTTTGTTTTCTCCCGTTGGCAGGATGCGGGTGGTTTTTTGGGTGGGCAGCGAGGCTAAAACAACTGGCTGGCACCCGAAAAGTCTGCCGTTTGGAGCGCCAGCTCGCGCAGCAGGGGCACCAGCGGGCGCAGGTTGTCGCGCCGCCACTGGAAAGCGTAGGGCAGGGGGGCCAGGGGCGGGTTGCTCTCCAGAATGCGCAGCCGCCCGCGCTGCGCCAGCGCCCAGGCCCAGCCCTCGGGCAAAAATCCAATCCCCATGCCCTCTACCAGCAGACCGGCGATGGCGCCCCAGTGGTTGCAGGTCAGGCGCTGCTCGGCGGTAATGCCCTGGGCCAGCAGCCAGTCGTCCAGGATGCGCGTGGTGCCTGCACCGGCAGGCAGCGTGACCAGGGCTGCGTGCTCCAGCAGCGCGGGTGACATGCGCCGGGCGTTGCCCACCACGCTGGCCGATGCCGTCCAGACAAAGCGTGCCTCGGTCAGCCACTGTGAGGCGATGCCGCTGCGCGAGGAGCGTCCGGCAATCACTGCAAAGTCGAGTTCGCCCCGCTCCAGGCCGTCTTCCAGTGCGCTGCCAATGTCCACGCGCGGCTCCAGCACCAGGGCCGGGTGGGTCTGGCGCACCAGCGCCACCAGCTTGGGCAGCCAGGTCAGCGCCGTCAGCTCTCCCACCCCAAACGTGCAGCGGCCCGACAGGCCCTGCGGCGCCGCCGTGCCCGCCTTCAGCGCGGCAGCGGCTTCAAGCAACTGGCGCGCCTGGGGCAGCAGCGCCTGGCCCGCCTCGGTGAGTGTGGCGCGGTGGCCGCTGCGGTCGAACAGGGTGCGGCCCAGCGATTGCTCCAGCTCCGTCAGGCGCTTGGACAGCGACGAGATCGACAAATGCACCCGCTGCGCCGCCGTGGTGAAGTTGGCGCAGGTAGCAGCCCAGTAAAAGGCTTCCAGCTGTTTGAGGGTCATGGTGGCAAAACGGCAGGGCGCACGGTGGGGTGGTTTCGATAAAGGCGAAATGGATATTTCTAATTATTTCGCTTTTTTGAATTTTTGGGCGGGACTACATTGCAGCTTCCGGCATTTGCCCACCACCGTTTTCCTTGCGCCTGCCCATGACCACCGCCCCCGCCCACACCCCTGCTGCACCGCACCCGCCGCGTGTTTTGCAGCGCATGCTGTCTTTGCACGACTTTGAGGCCGAGGCGCGGCGCAGGCTGCCCCGGCCCATTTTTGGCTACATCGCGGGTGCGGCGGAAGACAACCGTTCGCTGCAAGACAACCGCAGCGCGTTTGACGACTACGGCTTTACCACGCGCGTGCTGGTGGACGTGTCGCACCGCAGCACTGGCGTGGAGCTGCTGGGGCACCGGTACGCCGCGCCGTTTGGCCTGGCGCCCATGGGCATCAGCGCGCTGTCCACCTACCGGGGCGACATCGCGCTGGCCCGCGCTGCGCAGGCTGCACAGGTGCCCGCCATCTTGAGCGGCACCTCGCTGATCCCGCTGGAGGAGGTGATTGCCGCCGCACCCGGCACCTGGTTCCAGGCGTATTTGCCGGGCGACCCGCAGCGCATCACCGCGCTGGTCGAGCGCGCTGCCCGCGCCGGTTTTGAGACGCTGGTGCTCACGGTGGACATTCCCGTCTCGGCCAACCGCGAGAACAACGTGCGCACCGGGTTTTCGACACCGCTGCGCCCCAGCCTGCGCCTGGCCTGGGACGGCATCACGCACCCGCGCTGGCTGGCGGGCACGTTTTTGCGCACGCTGGTGCAACACGGCATGCCGCACTTCGAGAACTCGTTTGCCACGCGCGGCGCGCCCATCGTCTCGCGCAACGTGCTGCGCGACTTTTCTGCGCGCGACCACCTGAATTGGTCGCACCTGGCGCAAATCCGCCGCCAGTGGCAAGGCCGGCTCATCGTCAAGGGCGTGCTCAGTGTGGCCGATGCGCTGCTGGCCCGCGAGCACGGTGCCGATGGCGTGATCCTGTCCAACCACGGTGGCCGCCAGCTCGATGGCGCGGTGGCGCCGCTGCGCATCCTGGCCGACGTGGTGGACGCTGTGGGTGACTGGCCCGTGATGGTCGATAGCGGTTTCCGGCGCGGCAGCGACGTGCTCAAGGCGCTGGCGCTGGGCGCGCGCTTTGTGTTTGTGGGCAGGCCCTTCAACTACGCCGCCGCCGTGGCGGGCCAAGCGGGCGTGGCCCATGCCATCGAGCTGCTGCGCCAGGAGGTGGACCGCAACATGGCCATGCTGGGCGTGAACCACTGCGGCGAGCTGCACCGGGGCCAACTGCTGCGCCGGGGCTGAAGGTTTTTGGTTTTCCCCACGGTGCAAGGCACTTTTTTGACGCGATTTACAAGGAGACAAGCATGCGTTTGATTTTGTCGTTGATGGCCGCCGCAGGCCTTTTGAGCGGGGCACTGCCCGCCCTGGCGCAAGCCGATGCCTACCCCTCGCGGGCGGTGCGTCTGGTGGTGCCGTTTGCCGCAGGGGGCACCACCGACATCATTGCGCGGGTGGTGTCAGACAAGATGGGCGCGGCCCTGACCCAGCCCCTGGTGGTGGACAACAAGGGCGGCGGTGGCGGCGCCATCGGTGCGCTGGAGGTGGCCCGCGCCCGCCCCGACGGCTACACCCTGGGCATGGCCACCGTGTCGGCCACGGCCACCAACCCGGCCATCAACCCCAAGCTGCCCTACCACCCGCTGACCGACTTCACCCCCATCATCAACCTGGCGGCCACGCCCAATGTGATTGCGGTACACCCCTCGTTTCCGGCGCGGGACTACGCAGGCTTTGTCGCCGAGCTGAAGAAAAATCCCGGCAAATACAGCTACAGCACGGCAGGCACCGGCTCCATCGGTCACCTGCAAATGGAGCTGTTCAAAAGCCTGGCGGGCACCTTTCTGACGCACATCCCGTACCGGGGATCAGGCCCCGCCCTCAACGACACGGTGGCTGGCCAGGTGCCCATCATCATGGACAACCTGCCCTCGGCCCTGCCGTTCATCAAAGAAGGGCGGCTGGTGCCCATCGTGGTGTCTGCGCCCGCGCGCGCCAGCGTGCTGCCCAAGGTGCCCACCTTCCAGGAAGTGGGGCAAGAGCCGGTGAACCGCATGGCTTTTTACGGCATTTACGGCCCCAAGAGCCTGCCCAAAGACGTGGTGGACAAAGTCCATGCCGCCGCCATGAAAGCGCTGCAAGACCCTGGCGTGCGCAAGCGCATCGAAGACACTGGCTCCCTGGTGGTGGGCAACTCGCCAGCCCAGTTCACGCAGCAAATTGCCGCTGAATACGAGATCTACCGCAAGACCGTAGAGCGCCAGAACCTCAAGCCCGATTGATCGGCCCACACCCCCCGGCCAGACCGGGGCTGCCGTGGACAATGGCGCCTGCGCTTTTTTCCTGAAACCCCGGTATCCCCATGCAACTGCCTTTTGAGCTTCCCCGCGCCGCCGATCTGTCCGACCCCGCGCTGACCCGCACGCTCCAGCACCAGCTGGACCACAAAACCAAGCCCCTGGGCGCGCTGGGCAGGCTCGAAGCCCTGGCCCTGCAACTGGGCCAGATTCTGGGCACCGACCAGCCCACCCTGCAAGCGCCGCAAATGGTGGTGTTTGCAGGCGACCACGGCTTGGCCGCGCGGGGTGTATCGGCCTACCCCAGCGACGTGACCTGGCAGATGGTGGAGAACTTTCTCGCCGGGGGCGCCGCCGTCAGCGTGCTGGCACGCCAGCACGGCCTGGCCCTCACGGTGGTCGATTGCGGCGTGGCCCGTGACATCGCACCGCGCGCGGCTACCCCCGGCCAGCCGCAACTGCTGTTGCACAAAGTGGCGCCTGGCACGCAAGACGCCAGCGTCGGCCCCGCCATGACCGCCGCCCAATGCGCCCAGGCCCTGCACAACGGCATGGAAGTGGTGCGCGCGCTGCCCGGCAACGCGCTGCTGCTGGGCGAGATGGGCATAGGCAACACCTCGGTGGCGTCGCTGTTGCTGGCGCGGCTGTGCGGCGTATCGCTGCAAGACTGCACCGGCGCGGGCACCGGCCTGGACGCCGCAGGCATTGAGCGCAAACGCGCCGTGCTGGCGCAGGCCCTGGCCGCCAATGCCACGGCCACCGAGCCACTGGCCGCACTGGCCGCGCTGGGCGGCTTTGAGGTGGCCACCATGACCGGCGCCGTGCTGCAAGCAGCACAAGAACGCCGCGTGATCGTGGTCGATGGCTTTATCACCAGCGCTGCCGTGCTGGTGGCTGCGCGCCTGCAACCGGCGGTGTTGCAGCGCTGCGTCTTTGCCCACAGCTCTGGTGAGCCCGGCCACGCGCTGATGCTGGCGCAGTTGCAAGCCAAGCCCCTGTTGGACATGGGCCTGCGCCTGGGCGAAGGCTCGGGCGCCGCGCTGGCCTGGCCGCTCTTGCAATCGGCCTGTGCTGTTCTGCGCGAGATGGCCAGCTTTGAAGCGGCGGGGGTGGCGACGCAGGGTGGGTGAGGCGGCTGGGTTTAGTTGCTGCACGCGCGGCCTACGCAGGGCCGGTGGCGTACAGAATTTGCTACTGAATGAATAGCTACTAGCACCTGCAATTAAAGGGCTGGAGGCTGAATTGGCTGTAAATGTGGGTGGCCAGGGCCGTGGGCAAAAAACATCCTTGTCCCACCAGAAATAAAGTTTTAGTATTACTGGCGTAATTACTTAAAGGCATTCCATGCACACTCTCAAACTCACCCAGGTCGGCAACTCGGTTGGTGCCATCTTTCCGAAAGAGTTGCTGGCGCGCTTGCAGCTGGAAAAAGGCGACGAGCTGTATGTCACCGAAACCCCCGACGGCCTGCGCATCACCACGCACAACCCCGAATTTGAAGCGCAGATGCGCGTGGCGCGCGAGATCATGAAAGAGCGCCGCGCCGTTTTGCACGAGCTGGCCAAATGACCCGCGAATGGGTCTGGCTGGATCGCGCCGTCATCCTGGCCATCCATGACATGCAACTGGCCGAGCACGGCGGCGGCGCAGGCGTGCGCGATGCCGGTTTGCTCGATTCGGCCTTGGGCAAGCCGCTGCAACTACAGGCCTATGGCGACCCACCGCCCGATGCTGCGGCGCTGGCGGCGTCGTATGGCTACGGCATCTCGCGCAACCATCCTTTCATCGACGGCAACAAGCGCACCGGTTTTGTGGCGGCAGAACTGTTTTTGCGCCTCAATGGCCAGGAGCTGCGCGCTGACGACGCCTCGTGCGTGCTCACCATGCTGGCCGTGGCCGCTGGCGACATCTCCGAAGCAGACTTTGCCGCCTGGCTGCGCGCCCACAGCGCGCCGCGCTCTTGAGCCTTGAGCACATTCTGCTGAAAAATTTCAAGTCTTTTTGGCCTCCAGCACCCGTGCAGCGAGCGCAAGCAGCTATCAAAAAATGATTTTTTGGAGCGCCTGTGTGCCCAGCGTTTTGGGGCGGTGGCTGGTGCCGCGAGCGTGGTGGCACCCACCGTGACCCGTTGACCGCCGCGCTGTCAGCGCCGCCGCCGGTACGTGCCGGGCGTCATCGCATGGTGAACCTTGAAGGCGCGCTGCATGTGCGCCTGATCGGC
Organism: Simplicispira metamorpha; assembly: GCF_004341365.1. Classification (GTDB taxonomy): domain Bacteria; phylum Pseudomonadota; class Gammaproteobacteria; order Burkholderiales; family Burkholderiaceae_C; genus Simplicispira; species Simplicispira metamorpha. Next base: position 87,386 of record NZ_SLXH01000016.1, read on the forward strand.
AAACCCCATCGAGTGCGCCGCATCCGCCAAGGCTATGCCCTGCGACAAAAGCCGCCTTGCGCCATTGATGCGCAGGTTCTGCAAATAGCCACCGGGCGTCATCCCAAAAGCCGCATGAAAGCGCCGAATGAACTGTGAATCGCTCATGGCGCACGCCTGGGCCAGCTCTTTGACTGTAATGCGCCGCTCCATCTCTGTGTGCATGGTGTCTATGGCGGCCACCAGATCGGCAGGCACCGTGGCCGGGTGTTCCGCGCCTTCTGGGCGGGCATGGCGTGCAATCCACTGCGGCAATTGGGCCGCCAATGCGCTGGCCGCGCAGTCGGACGTGATCGGCTGGCAAAAACCGTCCACCGCCTGCGTAAACGCCGCATCGTTGGCGTGGCGTGACAAAAACGCCAGCCCCTCGCAAGGCAGCGCACGGCCCCACACCTGTGCCACCGCGTGGTGCAGCCACGCCGCATCGATAAACAGCATCCGGTAAGACCACGCCTGCCGGACAACGGGGTTGCACGCGTGAACGATGCCCGGCTCGATCAACACCACCGATCCGGCCATGACCGGGTGCGAACCGTCCGCATGGTGGAATGTGGCGCAACCCTGGTCGACGATACCCACCGAATATTCGGCGTGTGAGTGCGCCCGGTAGCAGTCGAACGTCTGGGTGCTGACGCGCAGCTCGGCCCACGGCGCTGCCGGGTGGCGATGGATGCGGTGCTGGCGGTGCTGGGGCATAGGGCGGTGTGGACTCAGCGCAGCATACTGGCCACGCTGAGCAGCAGCAAAACGCCCATCATCTGGTTGAATGCCTTTTGGCGTGGGGCCGGGCCCAACCAGCGCGACAGCACCCGGCCCGCCACCGCCCAGCAGCCCACGCCCAAGCAACACGCCAGCAGCGAGACGCCGCAAAAAAGCCAGTACGCAGTCTGCCCATCCGCTTGTGGCACCACGAACAGCGCGATGCCCGACAGCGCCACTATCCAGGCCTTGGGGTTGAGCGATTGCGTGATGCCCCCTTCCATGAACGCCATCAGGGCAGAGTGCTGCACTGGCGCCGCATCGGCCTGCAAATTGACCAAGGGCGCCGTGCTGATGCGCCAGGCCAGGTAGCTGAGGTAAGCGGCACCGCCCCATTGGGCGGCCTGGGCGATGGCCGGGTCGTTGACCAGAAATTCACTGCTTTTTCCCATGAGCCAGACGACCAGGGTGTAGCTCAGGCTGGCGCCCAGCACATACGCCATGGCGGCCCCCCAGCGGGCGCTGGCACCGTGGCGCACCGCCAAAACGTTGACCGGGCCGGGCGTGATCGATCCGATAAGGGCAAAGGTTGCCATCGCAAACAAAAGCTCGGTCACCAAAAAACCTCCCTGACGGTTCAGTCCAAAAGGCCCAGTGTGCTGAGACACGCGGGGTTCGTATTGAACAGAATTGCGCCGGGCTGGGCCGTGGCCGCGCCACGCGGCCCGTCCACGGCAGGAAAAGCCACCACCCGCAGCGCCATCGCCGCCACAGGGGGGGGCAGGCGGTTCCCGAATTTCAGTGCAGGATTTTTTTGAGGTGTTTTAGGTCTCCAGCGCTCGTGCAGTAAGCGCGAGCAGCTATCAAAAAAGGAGTTGATTGGCACTTGCGCCCACACCACCGTCTGCGCCCAGGACGCGCCCGGTGTTTGGTGCAGTGCTGCGTTGAAAGGGTAGCGCGGGGGAGAGATTGCTACTGAATCAGTAGCTGGTAGCGCACGGCAGACAGGCCCTAGAAGCTGATTTTGGGGTTGACCAGTGTGCGGGGTGCATGGTGATATTGGCGTAAGACGGATTTCGGCCTCAAGCAGACTGATGTGAGACCTCTCCAAAAACAGCCATTGCAGCTGGTGGCTTAGGAAAAAATAAAAATCGCTTTATTCTCAGGCATAATAATGGATTAACAGATTTCTTCATTGAGACTATCAAAAATAAATCCATCCAAGTCAGCAAACACATGAGTAAAAAATAAATGTCAAAATCAAATCAAGCAGATAAAACGCTTAATCTATATCCAATTGACTACCCATTTGAGACGCTTTCATCTCGTATTCGTGCAAATCCACCAAAGCTAAAACTAGATCCAGATTTTCAAAGAAAATATAAATGGGATAAAGAAGGGTGGGAAAGAGCTTCTCGGTTTATCGAATCATGCCTCATGAGAATTCCTCTGCCTGCATGTTATTTTGCAGAAAAGGAAGATGGCACGCATTTGGTGATAGATGGAGTGCAGCGACTCACCACTATTGAGAAATTTTTTAATAATGAATTTTCCCTTGAGGGATTAACCTCTTTCGAAGAGCTAGAAGGAAAAAAATTCTCAGAGTTAGGGGGGTATAGGGCTGAACTGGAAGCAACGACAATTCGTTGCATTATCCTAAGAAAAGAGAATCCAGAATATTTGATTCAAGAGATTTTTTCTCGTCTAAACCAAGGTGCTGTAAAACTTTCAGACCAGGAAATTAGACATGCAATATACCCTGGCTCACTAAACGATCTACTACTTGAGCTTGCAAAGACCTCTGCCATCGCGAATTTTGGTAACACTACTAAAGACTCTCGAGAAGGAGAGGAGTTAGTGCTACGGTTTTTCGCCTTGCAAGATGATCTCGCTGGCTATGAAGGGCGTCTATCACGGTTTTTGGATTCATACATGAGAGAAAACGCGAAGGCGCCTGAGGTAAAGCTACGGAAGTTAAGGGGATCTTTTATCAGCACCCTTGGCATTTGCCACCAAATTTTCGGAGAAACTGTATTTACAGACACAACCAAAGACAGGCCGCTGCAGAGCATAGTTCACTATGATCTGCTCATGAATAGTCTATATAAATACAAAAAATCTAAGATAATCGGCAAGGAAGCGAAAATTCAACAGGCCTTCGAGGAGCTATGTAAAAATAGCGAATTCCAGCGAACCCTATCAGGGGGTATACAAAATAAAGTTTCAATTTTGAAACGCCGAGAGCTTTGGGAGAAATTACTTAAACCAATAATGGTGTAATCATGGACTTGAACGAGAAATCCGAGACTTTCAAGGATGGACTTCGTGAGCTCGAGGCCATGGTTGGAAAGACTGAACTAGCAGTTATTGGTGGCGCCGAAACAACGCCTCTGATAACCAATAACGTCAACTTTTACACAAAATCTTTTCTAATTTCCGCGTGTGCTCACTTGGAGATGTGCATCAAAGAAATAGTTTTTGAAATAGCAAAGGATATTGATGCAAGACTTTCATCTGCCGCAATCCCATCGTCGGTAATAGAGTGGCGATTAGGTCAAAAGAAAAAATCAGACTCTTCGTTAATATCAAAAAAACTACTAAGTATCAACATGACTAAAAAAGAAGTCGACGACTTGGTTTCAGGAAATGTATACCGAACCAAGGAGGCGTTAGCGCTGGTTGGCATTGAATTGGCTGCGGAAAAAGTCCAGTGGGAATTATGGAAGGATTCAATTCAGGCAATAGTTACACGGCGGAATAATATCGTTCATCATAATGATGATGCATCTGATTTATCTCTTGGTGATATTAGGTCTTATATCAAATCAATAATTAATTATATTGATTTCGTTATTAATGCTTGCCATTTTCAGCATGACATTGGCCTGCCAACAAGTAATGTGCCAGTTGCCTAAAGGTGGCATGTGAGGATGCCATGACTCACCAGCATCTATCAGATTGATCGCGAGGTTTTGCAGGACATCCCTAGATGCCAACACTGGCCTATCCTGAGGCGCTTTAGTTGCCAGTATTGGTGCCCTCCGCCTGTGGCTCCGGCGCCGGTGAAATGAGGCGTTATTGACTAGAAATAAAACAACTTGAATCAAGCGGCATATTTGACAGAATCCTTCCCAAAAAACTGCTGCACCTTTTTGGGCGATTTCTGCAAA
>NZ_SLXH01000017.1 GCF_004341365.1 Simplicispira metamorpha
GCGCGCGAGATTCTGGTGGAGATGGGCCGGCGCGGCATGGTCGGTGGCCAGGAGGACATGATTGAAGACACGGCGCTGACCATGGCCAAGGCGCGCGGCCTGATGGCCGCATAACGCCGCCATCAGCGATATATGGGCACGTTGCTCGGCTTTGCCGTGGTGCTGCTGTTGGCTGCATTGGCCTGGCCCGCCTGGTCATGGCCCTGGGATGGCTTGCGTGAGCTGGCCCTCCTTGGTCTGGCCCTGCTGGCGCTGGTCGGCGTGGCGGGGCGTGCCCGTGGCGGGTGGGCCCGCGTGGGCCGCCGTGCCATGGCAGCGGCGCTGGGGCGGCTGGACCAGCAGGCCCTGGATGTCACAGTGAACAACGCCAGCATGATGTCGTCGTTTACCAAAGTGGTGAGCGCCTCGCGCGCGCAGGCTGGCGTTCTGGCACAGCTGCTCGATGGCGTTGGTGCGCTCAACCGCAGCGTGGAAACGGTGGCGCAAGCGGCTGCCGTCACCCGCAACGAGGTCGATTCCATGCATGCGCTGGCCGTGCAGGGCGATGGCCTGCTGCACCAGACCATGGAGCGCATTGCCGCGCTGGAGCCATCGGCCCAGGGCCTGGAAGAGCGCTTTCGCGAGGTCATGCGACACCGCGACAACATCGAAACCATCCTGGACATCATCCAGAAGGTGGCCATGCAGACCAACCTGCTGTCGCTCAATGCCGCCGTTGAGGCTGCCCGCGCCGGTGAACACGGGCGGGGTTTCAGCGTAGTGGCCCAGGAAGTGCGCCAGCTGGCCACCCGCACCAACGAGGCCACGCTGCAAATCCGCCAGATGGTGTCCGGCATCACCCACAGCACGGTGGCCGCAGACAGCTATTTGCAACAGGTGCTGCAAGACATCCACGGCAGCATTGAGCGCACCCGCGACACCAGCACCGCGCTGGCCGACATCCGCACCCGCGCGGGCCGCACCCTGGAGGCTGCCAGCGACATGGCCGCCGCCGCCCATACCCAGGAGGGCCTGAGCCAGGACTTGGTGGCCAACGCCCAGGCCCTGTCGGCAGCGGCGCAGCAATCGGTGGAATCGATTGGTGCCAGCAATGCCCAGCTGCGCACGGTGCAGGGCCTGATCGGGCAGCTCAAGCGCGAAACCTCGCAGCTGCTGCCTGGCCGCGCTCCGCTGGCGGTACTGGCCGATTGCATCGAAGAGCTGCGCGCCTGCAACATCCTCATCATGAATGCCGATGCCTGCCGCGAGATTGGCGCGGTGGTGGAGCGCATTGGGCAACTCGATCAACTCATCGACAGCACCTGGTCGCATTACCAACGCGGCCTGCGCGAGCCGTCGCAGGTGGCCGCAGCGCAGGCGTTTGCCACCGCCTTGCAAACCTACCGCCGGTTGCGCAACGACATGCTGGCGCTGGCCCAGTCCGAGCAGTTTGACCAGGTGCGCATCCATGTACCCCAGCGGGTGCGCCCCGCCTACGACCTGGTCAAAAGCAGCCTGGCGCAGCTGGGCCCGCCCGCCCCGTTGGCCCGCCGCCCCCTGGCGAGCCTGGTGGCCCGGCTGCCACGCTGAGCAGCGCGGTGCCCGCTGCTCCCATTCCCCCGATTTTTCCACTCTACGACGAAGGCCCCTCCATGCCACTGCAAACCCACACCCTCGCTGAACTGGCCCAGCACCTGGAAAACTGCCAACTGCAAGCCCAGGACACCCTGAAAATCACCGAAGCCCACCCCGATATGGACTGGGACGATGCCTACGCCATCCAGGACTTGATTCTGGCCAGCAAGCTGCGCAAGGGCGCGCGCGTGGTGGGCTACAAGGCCGGTTTGACCTCGCACGCCAAAATGAAACAAATGGGCGTGACCGACCCGGTGTTCGGCTTCCTGGTGGATGAATACGTCGTGGCCGAGGGCGCCGAGGTCAAGGTCAGCGAGCTGATCCACCCCAAGGTGGAGCCCGAAATTTGCTTCATCACCCGCACCGAACTCACCGGCCCCGGTTGCCACATCGGCGCTGTGCTGGCCGCCAGCGATGTGGTGCTGCCCGGCATCGAAGTGATCGACAGCCGCTACCGCGACTTCAAGTTCGACCTGAAAAGCGTGATTGCCGACAACACCTCGGCGGCGCGTTTCGTGGTCGGTGGCCGCGTGGCCCCGGCGCGTGACCTGGACTTGCGCACCTTGGGCGTGGTGCTGGAAAAGAACGGCCAGCCCGTGGCCCTGGGGGCAGGCGCTGCCGTGCTGGGCCACCCCGCCGCCGCTGTGGCCATGCTGGTCAACCACCTGGGGCGCCGTGGCCAATCGCTGCCCGCTGGCAGCCTGGTGCTGTCGGGCGGCATCACCGAAGCCGTGCCGGTGCAGGCGGGCGACAACGTCACCTTGCGCATCCAGAACCTGGGAAGCGTGTCGGTTCGGTTCGTGTAACCCAGAAAAGAGACAACACCATGCAACGCAGACAATTCATCGCCACCGGCGCTGGCGCCGCCCTGTCCGCCTCCGTGGCTGCGCTTCCCGCGTGGGCGCAAGAGGCCTGGCCGACCAAGCCGGTCAAGCTGATCGTGCCGTTCCCGCCCGGCGGGCCCACCGATGTGATGGGGCGCACGGCGGCCAAGGTCATGGCAGAAAAACTGGGCCAACCCTTTGTGGTGGAAAACAAGGCCGGTGCGGGTGGCAACATCGGTACCGAGGCCGTGGCCAAGGCCGCTGCCGATGGCTACACCATCGGCCTGTCGGCCATCAGCAGCCTGGCCATTGCGCCGCACCTGTACGCCAAAGTGCCGTTCTCGGTCGAAAAAGACTTTGCGCCGATCTCGCTGGTGGGCACCTCGCCCTGCGTCATCGTCGTACACCCGAGCGCGCCCTTCAGCGACCTCAAGGGCCTGGTGGCCTACGCCAAGGCCAACCCGGGCAAACTCAACTACGCCACCTCGGGCATCGGCACCAGCAACCACCTGGCGGCGGAGTTGTTGCAGGCCACGGCGGGCATCCAGCTGACCAGCGTGCCGTACAAAGGCTCCAGCCAGATCGTGCCCGACCTGCTGTCGGGCGTGCTGCTGATGAGCATGGAAAGCTCGCTGGCCACCACGCTGCAACACATCAAGGCGGGCAAGCTCAAGGCGATAGCCGTGACCTCGCCCAAGCGCTCGCGCGCCCTGCCCCAGGTGCCCACCATTGCCGAGTCGGGCTACCCCGGTTTTGAAGTGGAGACCTGGTTCGGGCTGGTGGCGCCGGTGGGCACGCCACGCGCCATCGTGGACAAGCTCCAATCGGCCTGGAGCGAGGGCTCCAAGCTGACCGATGCCACCAACGCCTTCGAGGCCATCTCTGCCGACATCCGGGTGCAGACACCGGCACAGTTTGCCGATTTCATCCGCGCAGAAAACCTGCGCTGGGGCAGCTTGATCCAGAAGCTGGGTATCAAGCTCGATTGATGGCCCCCTTCGTTCTTTGACCATTGCCAGGAAACCGCCATGCCATTTGCCCAGATTTACATGATTGAAGGCCGCACCGAAGCGCAGAAAAAAGCCGTCATCGAAAAAGTCACCCAGGCCCTGCACGAGGCCGTGGGCGCGCCCAAAGAGAACGTGCGCGTCTGGATCCACGACGTGCCCAAAGAGAACTGGGGCATTGCCGGCGTCAGCGCCAAAGACCTGGGCCGCTGAGCGCCTTCTGGCGGCTGGTTTTGGTGCATTTTTGATAGCTGCTAGCGCCCGTCCCGAAAGGGCTGGAGGCACTTTTGGCTATCAATTCACAGGTTGGTGGCCGCCAGCACCTCGGGCATATCGGTCAGGCCCTGCAAGACTTTGTCGATGCCATCCTGGCGCAGGGTGCGCATGCCCGCTTGCAGCGCGCTGTGGCGAATCTCGGTGGCGCTGGCGCGCTGGCGGATGTGCTGGCGGATGGCGTCGTCGCTTTGCATCAGCTCGTGGATGCCCAGGCGCCCCCGGTAGCCGTGGCCGTCGCACTGGGGGCAGCCTTGGCGCTGCCACAGCGTGACCGTGCCGCCGCTGCTGCTGCCGTAGCTGCTGCGCCAGCGCGCCACCTGCGCGGCGCGCGCCTCGGGCGTGTTCTGTACGCCGCTGGCCAGGTACTGCGAGGCCATGGCCAGCAGCGTGTCATTGTCTGCCGGGTGCGGCTGGCGGCAGGCCACGCACAGGCGGCGCACCAGGCGCTGCGCCAGAATGGCCAGCAGCGAATCAGAAAAGTTGAACGGGTCGAGGCCAATTTCGAGCAGCCGCGTGATGCTCTCGGGCGCCGAGTTGGTGTGCAGCGTCGATAGCACCAGGTGCCCCGTCAGCGAGGCTTCGATGGCGATGCGCGCGGTTTCCTCATCGCGCATTTCGCCAATCAGGATCACATCGGGGTCGGCGCGCAAAAACGTGCGCATGGCGGCGGCAAACGTCCAGCCGATGCGCGGGTTGACCTGCACCTGGCGCAGCCCCGACTGGGTGATTTCGATGGGGTCTTCGGCCGTCCAGATTTTGCGGCCTTCGGTGTTGATGTCGCTCACCACCGAATGCAGCGTGGTCGTCTTGCCGCAGCCCGTGGGGCCGCACACCAGCACCAGGCCGTAGCTTTTGTGCACCACGGCGCGCAGCACTTGCAGGTGGGCGGGGCTCAGGCCGATGTGCTCCAGCGGTATGGGCTTGGCGCTGGCCAGCAGGCGCAGCACCACGTCTTCCAGCCCGTGCGAGGTGGGCACCGTCACCACGCGCAGCTCCACCGGCGGGCCGCCAAAGCGGGCAAAGTCGATCTTGCCGTCCTGGGGCTTGCGGTGCTCGGAAATGTCCAGGCTGGCCATGATCTTGATGCGCGCCACCATGGCAAAGCGAAACCGCGCGGGCAGCTCCAGGTAGGGCGCCAGCTCGCCATCGACGCGCAGGCGGATGCGCACGTTCTGCGGCGCCGGTTCGGTCTCGATGTGGATGTCGGAGGCGCGGTGCGCAATGGCCTCGTTGATGACGGAGTTGATCAGCCGCACCAGCGTGTTGTCCGACTCGCTGACCACATCGGCTTGCTGGGCATCGCCCTCGGGCAGGGCGCTGGTGAGGTCGCTGGCCAGCTCCTGGGCGCTGGCGCGCTGCATGGCCAGCGGCGGCGGGTTGCCTGCGGCCTTGGTCAGGGAGCGCGGCGTGCCGGTGGTTGGTGGGTTGCCCGGGTGGGTGCGGTAGGCCCGGGCAATGGCGGGCAGCAGGGTGCCCGGCGCGGCCTGCACCGGCACCAGCCGCCGCTGGGTCAGAAAGCGCAGCTCATCGAGCAGCACGCGGTCCAGCGGGTCGGCCATCAGCACCACCAGCGCGTCCTCGCGCGCCAGCAGGGGCAGCACGGATTCGCGCTCGGCCACGGCGCGCGGCACCAGCGCCAGCGCGGCGGCGTCGGGGGGCAGCTCGCTGGGGTCCACCATGTAGCCGCCCAGCCAGCTGCCAATCACCTGGCGCAGCCGCTCTTGCGTCAGGTCGCCCTGGGCCACCAGGATTTGGCCCACGGGGCGGTGCTGCCCACACTCACGCTCTTGTTGCTGGATTTGCAGGCTGCGCAGCAGCGCTGCCGGTGTGACCAACCCAGCCTGCACCAGCGCCTCGCCCAGGTGGTGCGCATTGCCCACCAGGGGGTGCGGCGCATTCACCAGCCGCCACAGGCTGTCTGCGTCTTTGGGGTGCAGGCAGGTGGACGGCGGTGCGTCGGTGGTCATCAGGGAGTCGGGCATGGGAAGGCAGCGGTGGAGATGGCGGGCGGGGCGCTGGCGGTGGGCCAGTCGCGGCTCAGAGTGTGAAGGCGTAATCCACCGTGATGGGCGCGTGGTCAGAGAATTTCTCGCCCTTGTAGATGTGCTCGGCCTGCGCCAGCGCAGCCAGGGCGGGGGTGGCCAGGTGGTAATCCAGCCGCCAGCCCACGTTGTTGGCGTAGGCCTGGCCCCGGTTGCTCCACCAGGTGTAGGCCGCATCGGTGGCCTCGGGTTGCAGGCGGCGGTACACATCCACCAGCCCGCCGCTGGGCTCGGTGGGGTGCAGCAGCTGGCTCACCCAGGCGCGCTCTTCGGGGGTAAAGCCGCTGTTTTTCTGGTTGCTGCGCCAGTTTTTCAGGTCGATGCTCTGGTGGGCGATGTTCAGGTCGCCGCACAAAATGAACTCGCGCTCGGCCTTGGTCTGCATCAGGTGCGGGTGGAACCCGGCCAGAAACCGGAACTTGGCCTGCTGGCGCGCCTCGCCCGAGGCGCCGCTGGGAAAGTAGGCGCTGATGACCGAGAGCTTGCGCGCGGGCGTGTCAAAGCGCAGCTCCAGGTAGCGGCCTTCGGCATCGAACTCGGGCGAGCCATAGCCCGCCACCACATCGCTGGGCTCGTGGCGGGTATAAATGCCCACGCCCGAATAGCCTTTTTTCTCGGCGTAATGGAAATACCCGCGCAGGCCCGCCAGCTCCTCGAACTTGCCTTCTATATCGGCGGCCTGGGCTTTGATTTCCTGCACGCAAATACAATCCGGGCGCAGGCTGGCCATCCAGTCTTCGGCGCCTTTGCGGGTGGCGGAGCGGATGCCATTGAGGTTGAGGCTGGTTAACTTGAACAAGGAATTTCCCATGGTGGTTGGTGGCGCGCAAGCAATAGAGAAAGACCGTCTGGCACAGGATTTTGTGCGTTTTGCGGTGGAGTCGGGCGTGCTGCGCTTTGGCGAGTTCAAGACCAAGGCCGGGCGCCTGAGTCCGTATTTTTTCAACGCCGGTTTGTTTGATGACGGTGCCAAGATGGGTCGGCTGGCCGAATTCTATGCACAAGCCCTGATGGAGAGCGGCATCGAATTCGACATGGTGTTTGGCCCCGCCTACAAGGGCATTCCGTTGGCCGCCACCGTGGCCGTGGAGCTGGCGCGCCGGGGCCGCAACGTGCCCTTTGCCTACAACCGCAAAGAGGTCAAAGACCATGGCGAAGGCGGCACCCTGGTGGGCGCGCCGCTGCAAGGGCGCGTGCTCATCGTCGATGACGTGATGTCGGCAGGCACCGCAGCGCGCGAATCCATTGCGCTGATCCAGGCCGCAGGCGCCACGCCCCACGCCGTGGTCATCGCCCTGGACCGCCAGGAAAAAGCCACCGAAAACGGCCAGGACGTGAACCACAGCGCCGTGCAATACGTGCGCCAGCAACTGGGCTTGCAGGTGTGCGCCATCGCCACGCTGGCCGATTTGTTGCAGTATTTGCAGCAAGATGACGGCTCGGGCGTATCGGCCCACCACGAGCGGGTGCTGGCCTACCGCCAGCGCTACGGCGTGTAACGCCATTGCCCGTGTCCTGTGTGGCGCAACTGTTTTGTGGAAAGGGCCCGGCGATGACACCTTTGCGACCCCACCGTGCCTGGATGGCGGCCCGCACGCTGGCCTTGGCAACCGGCCTGGCGGCCACGGGCTGCACGCTGGCGTGGGCCCAGCCTCTGGCGCAGGGTTCGGGCATTTACACCTGCATCGACAAAAACGGCCGCAAGCTGACTGCCGACCGCCCCATCGTGGAGTGCCTTGACCGCGAACAGCGCGAGCTGAGCCCCTCGGGCACCGTGCGCCGGGTGGTGGGCCCCACCCTGACCGAACAAGAGCGCGCCGCCCAGGAAGTGCAGCGGCGCAAAGAGCAGGAAGAGCGCAACCGCATTGCCGACGACCGCCGCCGCGATCGTGCCCTGCTGGCGCGCTACCCCGACAAAGCTGCGCATGACGCCGAGCGCGCCAACGCCATCGCCCAGGTGGAAGAAGTGAGCAACGCCGCCGCCAAGCGCATTGTGGATTTGCAGGCCCAGCGCAAAACGTTGGATGTGGAGCTGGAGTTCTACCGCAACGACCCGCTCAAGGCGCCCATGGCGCTGCGCCGCCAACTGGCGGAAAACGACGAAGGCATCCTGGAGCAACAGCGCTTTATCACCGGCCAAGACCGCGAGAAGCGCCGCGTCCACCAACGCTTTGACATAGAGCTGGGGCAACTGCGGCGCCTGTGGGCCATGCAGCACGCCGCGCCCGCACCGGGCGGGGCGCCGCCCGCCGCCGACACCCCCCCGGCAGCAGCGGCTGCGGGGCGTTAATTTTTTGTATGCCCTGGCACGCCCATCTCCAACTTGACTACCGCCGCGAAGGCGCCCGCACCGTGGTGCGCCATGCACACAACGGCCCGCTGCGCATCCTGAAAAGCCTGTACCCCGAAGGCGACGCCATTTGCCACAACGTGCTGGTACACCCGCCCAGCGGCCTGGTGGGCGGCGACACGCTGGATATCCGCGCCCAGGTGGCCAGCGGCGCGCACGCCCTCATCACCACGCCGGGGGCCACGCGCTTTTACCGATCTACGGGTGAACTGGCGTTGCAACGCACCCACGCCGTGCTGGACGCGGGCGCCCGGCTGGAATGGCTGCCGCTGGAAGCCATTGCCTACAGCGACTGCGAGGCCGAAAACCGCCTGACGCTGGAGCTGGCGCCGGGCGCCGAATTTTTGGGCTGGGACGCCACCGCCCTGGGCCTGCCCCACGCCGACCAGCCCTTTGCGGCGGGCCGCTTTGTGCAGCACATCGACGTGCCCGGCGTGTGGCTGGAGCGCGGCAACATTGCCGCCACCGACGACCTGCTGCTGAACAGCCCGCTGGGGCTGGCCGGGCAGCGCTGCATGGCGTCGATTTTTTTCATCACCGGATCGGCGCTGGAGCGCACCCGCCGCGACACCGCCCTGGACTTGGCCCGCGCCGTGATCGACGCCCACCCGCTGGCCGCCACCGCAGGCGCCACCAGCCCCAACCCGCAAGTGGTGGTGGTGCGCGCCCTGGCCCCGATGGTGGAGCCCGCCATGGCCCTGCTGCAACAGGTCTGGGCCGCGTGGCGCGCGCATTTTTGGCAGTTGGAAGCACAGAGGCCGCGTATTTGGGCGATGTGATGGGGGGTGTCGCATTCTGTTTACCCAGTTTTTGCATACCCCCGTTTCCACTGTTTGTTTGCCTCAGATATTTGGGTTTGACATATTTCGTGTCAATCGTGAAGCAAGTTTTACTGGATACATTACGCCAAGCGTCATAGCCCACACTTCTTCATCATCTACCAGAACTTCCCAATGGCTCGAACTGAATCTGTACTCTCGATTTTTCTCGCTTCACCTGGCGATGTCACCGACGAGAGAAATCGTTTGGGAGATGCCATCCGCGAATGGAACAGAACTTGGGCGCGTAATTTAGGTGTCCGACTTGAAGTAATTCGTTGGGAGGATGATGCATACCCCGGCGTTGGCGTAGATGCGCAGGATGTGATTAATCAGCAGTTGCCACAGGACTACGACTTGTTTGTCGGCATCATGTGGTCGCGATTCGGTACGCCCACAGGAAGGGCTGGCTCAGGAACTGCTGAAGAGTTTGACCGCGCGCTTCAAATGAATCGGCGAGGGCTTGGTAATCCAGAAATACTTTTCTATTTCAAAGACACGCCAATCCCGCCGAGCAAGATCGACAGTGAGCAGCTTATGAAACTCCAAGAGTTCAAACAGCGACTGAAAATCGAAGGCGTCCTGCATTGGGATTTTGCAGACAGCGATCAGTTCGAAAGACTCGTGATTTTGCACATTACAAAACACGTTCAGTCTTGGCGGCATATCCCGAGAAGCACAACTGCAATCCTCACGAACTTCTCCGATTCACCAAAAGCAGATCGGCACAGCATGACAATGCAAAGCGAAGTGACTTCAGAGGAAGATGACGGCTTGCTCGATTTGATCGAAACATTCGAAGAGCGAATAGGAGAGGTAACCAGCATAGTGAATCGTCTGAGCGATGCACAAAATGAACTGGCGTCTAAGACTGTCCAGGGCACTGCTGAATTACAAGCTCTTCAGGCTGCGCCGGAAGGAGCTACTGCGAAACAGGCACGCCGACTCATCGCCAAAGTTGCAGATGAAATGATGCAGTTTGCTGCCCGAACCGAAGCAGAAATTCCTCTGTTCCATGCAGCTATGAACGATTCGGTGGCTGCGCTGACAAAAGCAGCCGCACTATCTGTGGCATTTGGTAGTGAGCAAACACAAACTGCAAAAACTGCTGCCTTGGCTCTCTTAAGCTCCCTTCCTACAGCTAGGGAATCGATGATCGGTTTTAAGGCGACAACTGTCGCGTTGCCACGCATCACCAAGGAACTCAATCAAGCAAAGCGCAAGCAGGAATCTGTACTTGACGCACTCATTGCTGAGCTTGAAAGTGCCGAACGTCTCCTCACCGAGGCAATCGGCGTAATGGACACACTGCTTGGTGGAGCAAACTAGCGATGCTGGACTAAAACTGGGTAGCGTTCATGCGCATGGTGCTCCTCTGAAGAGTCTAGTGCTTTTAGCTTCTAAGCCTTACGTGATAAGCGCTATAAGCTATTGTTTTAATAGCAAAATAGGCGGCAGCATCACCGGCTCAGATACGCCTCGATTCCCCGCCTGTTTGACTGCTCCAGCCCCGCCCCGCCAAAACCCACCCACCCCAGTGCGATACCCCCGCGCTGCTACGATCGCGCCCCTATGCCTTCCCAGCCCTCCATGCACTTCCAGCCCGGCCCCTTGCGCGGCGGCTTGATCGTGGGCTGGGGCGGGGTGGCGCGTGCGCTCTGGCCCTACAAGCCGGTCGCACATTCCTCCGCCCGGCGATAACCTTTCCTCCCCCATCTGCGCAGAACATCCATCGCCGGGCACCCGCCCAGCGCGATGGCGGCCTGCGGATGTGCGCCTTTGCGCACCGGCACGGGCCGCTCCCCCCAGAGATGCCCCATGCACCCAGATTCTGTTGGTGGGCCTACGCCCATAGCTTCGTTCCTCGTCCACCCACCGCCCGCGTTCGCGCGCCCGCTGCCATGCCAGGGGTGATGGCCATGGAATTCACCAAAAAATTCTTGCGCGCCAAGAGCCCCTGCGCCGATGGCTTCCGCTGGTTCAGCCGCCATGTCGAGGACGGCAGCGGCTACCAGCAGGCGCTCGATACCCTGGTCAACGCCGGGCGCGTGGGTGATGCCTGCTGGCTGCTGTCGCAGTTCGGCCCCACCAACGAGGTGCTGACGCTCGACCGCCTGGAGGCCGACGCCCTCGTGTTTGCGGGCACGCTGGTGGTGCGCGGCAACGTCGATGTGTCGGGCGTGTTGCAGACGGGGCGCTCCATTCGGGCGGGCGGCGGCCTGCGCGCTGGCGAATCCATCGTGGTGGGCGAGGACGTCCGCGTCGCGGGCGCCATCGTCAGCCAGGGCTTGCTGCAAGTGGGCGGCGACCTGCGCGCGGACTGGGGCGTGGAGGCCGAGGGCGATATCCGCTGCGGCGGCGACCTGCGCGCCGGGTGGGATCTGGTGTGCCACGGCACGCTGGCGCTCAAAGGCGGCGCGTTTGTCGGGCAAGACCTGATCGCCCACGGCAGCGTGGAGTGCGACAAGGGCGTGCGCGTGGGCGGGCACCTGACGGGCGCGGCCAGCGTGCGCGTGGGGCAGGGCATTTGGGTGGGCGGCGCCATCACCGGCGTGCAGCACCTGGAGGCGGGCTGGGGCATCAAGGCGGGCGAGTGCATCCATGCGGGCGGCGCGATCAAGGCGGGCGAGAGCCTGTCGGCGGGCGAGGACATTCGCGCGGGCGACGGTTACGGCGTGTTCGCCGGGCTGCATGTGCAGGTGGACACCTGGGACGCCAGCGCCCAGGTGTGGGCGCAGCAGCCGCCCGAGCGCCTGCGCAGCGGCGTGTGGCTGGGGCCTTGTGTGGTGTAAGGCGCTGGCGCCTGAATCAATCCTGAAATGATAGCTGCTTGCGCTTATCTGGCGGGCATTAGAGCCTGATTGGATGCTGTTTTTTGGCGGTTCTGGTGCCGTGCGCCGTGCGCTGCCTCAAATCGCCACCAGCCGCTGGATGCCTTTTTCCTGCATCTCGCTGCCCGGCCCGTGGGCGATGACTTCGCCGCGCTCCATCACCAGGTAGGCGTCGGCCAGCTCTTCGGCAAAGTCGTAGTACTGCTCGCACAGCAGCACGGCCACGGGGTGGCCGTCCAGGCCGTGGTCGGCCAGCTGGCGGATGACGCGGCCAATGTCTTTGATGATGCTGGGCTGTATGCCTTCGGTGGGCTCGTCCAGGATCAGCAGGCTGGGGCTGGGCGCCAGCGCGCGGGCAATGGCCAGTTGCTGCTGCTGCCCGCCCGAGAGGTCGCCGCCGCGCCGTTTCAGCATCTGCTTGAGCACCGGAAACAGCGTGTACAGGTGCTCGGGGATGGGCGTGGAGCCGCTTTTGTAGGCCAGGCCCATGCGCAGGTTGTCTTCCACGGTGAGGCGGCCAAAAATCTCGCGGCCCTGGGGCACAAAGCCGATGCCGCTGCGGGCGCGCTCGTAGGGCGTTTGGTGCTGTATGGGCTGGCCATTCCAGGTGATGGTGCCGCTTTTGATGGGCACCAGGCCCATCAGGCTTTTGAGCAGCGTGGTCTTGCCCACGCCGTTGCGCCCCAGCAGCACGGTGACTTGGCCGGGGGCGGCGCTCAGGCCCACGTCGCGCAGGATGTGGGAGCCGCCGTAGTACTGGTGGAGGTTCTGGACGGTGAGCATGGTGGTTTTGTAGTGTTTTTGGGCTCTGGCGCTGATACAGTAAGCGCGAGCAGCTATGGTTTTGATAGTTGGCTGGGCGGCGGTATCAGCGGCCCAGGTACACCTCGATCACGCGCTCGTCGGCCTGCACCTGGTCCAGCGTGCCTTCGGCCAGCACGGCGCCATCGCACAGCACGGTGACTTTTTCGCTGATGGTGCGGATGAACGACATGTCGTGCTCCACCACCATCAGCGAGTGCTGGCCCTTGAGCGTCAAGAACAGCTCGGCGGTGCGGGCGGTTTCGTCGTCGGTCATGCCGGCCACGGGCTCGTCCAGCAGCAGCAGCTGGGGCTCTTGCATCAGCAACATGCCAATCTCCAGCCACTGCTTTTGTCCGTGGCTCAGGTTGCCTGACTGGCGCGCCACGCTGTCCGCCAGGTGGATGGTGTGCAGGATGTCGGCCAGCCGGTCGGACTGCGCTGAGTCCAGCTGGAAGAACATGCTCGATGCCACGCCCTTGTGGGTTTTGAGGGCCAGCTCCAGGTTCTCGAACACCGTGAGCTGCTCGAACACGGTGGGTTTCTGGAACTTGCGGCCAATGCCCAGGCTGGCAATCTCGGGCTCGTTGTGGCGCAGCAGGTCGATGGTGCTGCCAAAGAACACGCTGCCCTGCTGGGGCCGCGTCTTGCCGGTGATGATGTCCATCATGGTGGTCTTGCCCGCGCCGTTGGGGCCGATGATGCAGCGCAGCTCGCCGGGAGCAATGTCCAGGTTCAGGCCGTTGATGGCCTTGAAGCCGTCAAAGCTCACATGCACGTCTTCCAGGTACAGGATGCGGCCATGGGTCACGTCCACGGCGCCGGGCGTGGCAATGCGCGAGAAGCCTGCGGCGCGGCCCCCGGATTCGGTGTGGCCCGGGGTGGCCACGGCTGCCTGCGCCTTGTGCAGGCGCCGGGCGCCTTCGTCCATCAGGTCGGGGGTCATGGTGCGGCTCCTGGGGAGGTTTTGCTTTTGAGTTTTTTCACCAGGCCCACCACGCCGTGGGGCAGGAACAGCGTCACGGCGATGAACAGCGCGCCCAGAAAATACAGCCAGAACTCGGGCGCCGTCACCGTGAGCCAGCTCTTGGCGCCGTTGACGATGAAGGCGCCCACAATCGGCCCGATCAGCGTGGCTCGCCCGCCCACGGCGGCCCAGACGGCGATCTCGATGGAGTTGGCGGCGCTCATCTCGCCGGGGTTGATGATGCCCACCTGCGGCACATACAGCGCCCCGGCCACGCCGCACATCATGGCGCTGATCGTCCAGATGGTGAGCTTGTAGGGCAGCGGCGAGTAGCCCGAGAACATGACGCGCGTTTCAGCGTCGCGCACGGCTTGCAGCACGCGGCCAAACTTGCTGCGCACCAGCCAGCGCGCCAGCAAAAAGAAGCCCAGCAGCGCCACGCCGGTGAGCACAAACAGCGTCATGCGCATGTTCTGCGTGGCCAGGGGCATGCCCAGAATGCGCTTGAAGTCGGTAAAGCCGTTGTTGCCGCCAAAGCCTGTTTCGTTGCGGAAGAACAGCAGCATGGCCGCATAGGTGAGCGCCTGCGTGATGATGGAAAAGTACACGCCCTTGATGCGCGAGCGAAAGGCAAAGTAGCCAAACACAAAGGCGATCACGCCCGGCACGGCCAGCACCAGAATCAGCGTGGCGGCAAAGCTGTCGGACAGCGCCCAGTGCCAGGGCAGCTCCTTCCAGTCGAGGAACACCATGAAGTCGGGCAGGTCGCTGTGGTAGTTGCCGTCGCGGCCAATCTGGCGCATCAGGTACATGCCCATCACGTAGCCACCCAGCGCAAAGAACAGGCCGTGGCCCAGGCTCAGGATGCCGGTGTAGCCCCAGATCAGGTCCATGGCCAGCGCGCAGATGGCGTAGCACATGATCTTGCCCAGCAGCGCCACAGCGTAGTCTGACAGGTGCAGCGGGCTGCCCGCAGGCACCCACAGGTTGAGCAGCGGCGCCACCGCGCACACCACGATCAGCGCGGCGGCAAAGGCCGACCAGCCCGTGCGCGTGAGCAGCGGCGCCGGGGCCGGGAGCTGCAACGCGGGTGCGGCAACGGCGGCGGCAGGGGTAGAGGGAGAAGAGGAGGTGGTCATGGTCAGGCTTCCGCGCTGCGGCCTTTCATGGCAAAAATGCCTTGGGGGCGCTTCTGGATGAAGACGATGATGAGCACCAGCACGGCAATCTTGGCCAGCACGGCGCCCATCCAGCCTTCGAGAAATTTGTTCAGCACGCCCAGGCCCAGGGCGGCGTACACCGTGCCCGCCAGCTGGCCCACGCCGCCCAGCACCACCACCATGAACGCATCGACGATGTAGCCCTGGCCCAGGTCAGGCCCCACGTTGCCGACCTGGCTCAGCGCGCAGCCCGCCAGCCCCGCAATGCCCGAGCCCAGCGCAAAGGCGTAGGTGTCGATGCGCGCGGTGTTCACGCCCATGCACGCGGCCATGGGGCGGTTTTGCGTCACGCCGCGCACAAACAGGCCCAGCCGCGTCTGGCTGATGAGAAAGGCCACGCCCGCCAGCACGGCAAAGGCAAAGGCGACGATGAGCACGCGGTTCCAGGGCAGCTGCAGGTTGTCCATGAGCTGCACGCCGCCGCTCATCCAGGCGGGGTTTTCTACGCCCACGTTTTGCGCGCCGAACACGCTGCGCACCAGCTGTTGCAGCACCAGGCTGATGCCCCAGGTGGCCAGCAAGGTCTCCAGCGGGCGGCCATACAAAAAGCGGATCACGCTGCGCTCGAGCACCGCGCCCATCAGCGCCGAGGCGCCAAACGCCACCGGCAGGGCCGCTACCAGGTACCAGTCAAAGGCGCCGGGCAGGTATTTTTGGAACAGGCCCTGCACCACGTAGGTGGCGTAGGCGCCCACCATCATCAGCTCGCCGTGCGCCATGTTGATGACGCCCATCAGCCCGTAGGTGATGGCCAGGCCCAGCGCCACCAGCAGCAAGATGCTGCCCAGGCTCAGTCCCGAGAACAGCGCGGCCAGTTTCTCGCCCCATTGCAGGCGCCCTTCCACGGCGGTCAAGGCTGACTGCATGGCGGCCCGGGCCTTCGGGTCGGCCTCCTGGCGCAGTTGCTCCAGCAGCACGGTGCGCGTGGCCGGGTTGCCGCTGTGGGTCAGGTACTGCGCGGCCTCCAGGCGGCGCTCTGCGCTGGGGCTGGCCAGCAGGATGCGGGCGCGGATGGCTTCGAGCTGCGCTTGCAGGCGGGTGTCTTTTTCCAGTGCCAGGGCTTTTTCTATCAGGGGCAGGCGCGCTTCGTCGGTGTCTTCTTTCAGCGCCTCGATGGCGGCACGGCGCTGGGCCGCGTCGGGCGAGAGCAGTTGCAGCGCGGCCAGCGCGGCGTCGAATTCGCCGCGCATGCGGTTGTTGTTGACGATGTCTTCGGCGTCGTCGGGCACGCTCACCTCGGCGCCGGTGACAGGATCGAGTCCCTTGCCGTCTTTCAGGACGATGGCGCGCTCGCCCGCCACCTTGACGGCGTCGTCGGCCATGGCGCGGATGAAGGCCAGCGTGGCGTCGTCGGGCGTGGCCGTGGCGCGTTGCAGGGCGGCGATGCGCTCGTCGGTATCGCCTGCGGCCATGGCCCGCGCCGCCTCGGGCGTGAGGGCGTGGGCCTGCACGGCTGCGCACCAGAGCAGCAGGCAGACAAACCAGCGGTAAAAGATTCTGGAAGGCATGGAACGGGGGCGCACTGCGCGGTAGGTGTCATGTGTGCGCCGAACACAGCCCGGGGCACAGGGGCGGGCGCGCGGTGCGCCCTCGTCCGGCCCGGCCCCCGCTGCAACGCGGGCGCCGGGGCCGGTGGCTGTCACATTGCGGATTTGCCTTGTGGCTCGTCCTTCTTCTTGTCGTTGCCTTCGATGTAGGGCGACCAGGGCTTGGCCTTGACGGGGCCGGGCGTTTTCCAGACCACGTTGAACTGGCCGTCGGCCTTGATCTCACCGATGAACACGCTCTTGTGCAGGTGGTGGTTCTTCTCGTCCATCTTGCTGACGATGCCGCTGGGCGCCTTGAAGGTCTGGCCCGCCATGGCGGCAATCACCTTGTCCACATCGGTGCTCTTGGCTTTTTCTACGGCCTGCTTCCACATGTGGATGCCGATGTAGGTGGCCTCCATCGGGTCGTTGGTCAGCGGCTTGTCTTTGTGGCCCGCAATGTTCTTGGCCTTGGCGTAATCGCTCCACTGTTTGATGAAGGCCGCGTTGGTCGGGTTCTTGAGGGACATGAAGTAGTTCCACGCCGCCAGGTGGCCCACCAGCGGCTTGGTGTCCACGCCGCGCAGTTCTTCCTCGCCCACGCTGAATGCCACCACGGGCACGTCCTTGGCCTTCAGGCCCGCGTTGCCCAGCTCTTTGTAGAACGGCACGTTGGAGTCGCCGTTGATGGTGGACACCACGGCCGTCTTGCCGCCCTGGCTGAACTTCTTGATGTCGGCCACGATGGTCTGGTAGTCAGAGTGGCCAAACGGCGTGTATTTTTCGTCGATGTCGCTGTCTTTTACGCCCTTGGATTTCAGGTAGGCGCGCAGGATTTTGTTGGTGGTGCGCGGGTACACGTAGTCGGTGCCCAGCAGCACCCAGCGCTTGGCTGCACCGCCGTCCTTGCTCATCAGGTAGTCCACCGCCGGGATGGCCTGCTGGTTGGGCGCGGCGCCGGTGTAGAACACGTTTTTCGACAGCTCTTCGCCCTCGTACTGCACGGGGTAGAACAGCAGGCCGTTCATTTCTTCGACCACGGGCAGCACCGATTTGCGGCTCACCGATGTCCAGCAGCCAAAGATCACCGAGACCTTGTCCTGGCCCAGCAGCTGCTTGGTTTTTTCTGCGAACAGCGGCCAGTTGGAGGCCGGATCGACCACCACGGGTTCGAGCTGCTTGCCCAGCACGCCGCCCTTGGCGTTGATCTCGTCAATGGCCATCAGCACCGTGTCCTTGAGCACGGTTTCCGAAATGGCCATGGTGCCCGAGAGGCTGTGCAGGATGCCGACCTTGATGGTGTCGGCGGCGTGGGCGGGAAGGGCAGACAGGCCCGCCAGGGCCATGGCGGCGGTCAGTGCCTTGAGGGTGGATCGACGTTGCATGAGCGGCTCCAGGGAGTGAAAGGGTGGTGGTCGCTGTGTCTGCCGCGCTGTTTGTTCTTTGCGGCAGTCTTGTCAGCGATGAACCGATTCTGGAGACACCCCTGTGCCCGGCCAATACGCCAGGTGGCGTACTGGCGCTGTCCGGGCGGGGCGCAATGCGCCACAGGACAGCGCTAGTTTGCTATTTTTTCGATAGCTGCTGGCGCTTTACCAGATTGGCCTCAAGGCCAAAATGATCCCAATAGAGCCGGGGCCTCTGGTAGCGGCCCCGGCGGGTGCTGCCCGGCGCACAGCCGGTCAGCGAAACCAGTCTTCGTCGGGCAGCCTGGCAAAGGTGCGGCGCAGCCCCTCGCCCCAGCCCCGGCTCAGTTTGAGGAAGTAGGGGTCGTCTGCGGTGATGCGGTGCGGCGCTGCCGGGGCAAAGGAGTCGGTGCGGTACAGCAGCATGTCGATGGGCAAACCCACCGACAGGTTGCTGCGTATCGTCGAGTCGAACGAGATCAGCGTGCACTTGGCGGCTTCTTTCAGCGAGGTGTCGTGGCGCACCACGCGGTCGATGATGGGTTTGCCGTATTTGGATTCGCCAATCTGGAAGTACGGCGTGTCTTGCCCCGCTTCAATGAAATTGCCCTGGGCATAGACATGGAACAGACGCGGCTCCTCGCCCCGAATCTGCCCGCCGACCAGAAAGTTGCCGCCAAAGTCCACCCCTTGCCCCAAGGTTTGGGCATTGGCATCGCGGGCTACCGTTTCCTTGACGGTGCGCCCTACCAGTTCGGCCACGTCGTACATCGAGGCGCGGTTGAACAAATGCTCTCCCTCGGGCACGCCTTTGTGCGCCAGCCGCTGGCGCAGCAAGCTGACCACGCTCTGGGTGGTGGCCAGATTCCCGGCGCTCAGCAGCGTGATCAGGCGCTCGCCGGGCACTTCAAACACATTCATCTTGCGGAAGGTGGCGATGTGATCGACCCCGGCATTGGTGCGCGAGTCCGAGGCAAACAGCAGGCCGGCATCCAGCCGCATGGCAACACAGTAGGTCATGGTGAGAGAGAAAGAAGGAGAAGGCGCGTTGAATCGGCACGATTATCCCTTGCCTGATTCACTGCTCAGCCCCTTTGCCGCCGTGGCTGACCTGCACCGCCGTTTGCAGGTGCTCCACCCCACCGCCCAGGCGCATACCGCGCACCGGACAGGCATCGGCGTAGTCGGCGCCGATGGCCAGGCGCACGTAGCGGCCATTGGCCAGGCATTGGTTGGACACATCAAAACCCAGCCAGCCCTGGGGCAGGCGTACTTCGGTCCAGGCGTGGCTGGCCACATGCTCGCTATCGGTCGCCAGATAACCGCTGACGTAGCGCGCGGGCAGGCCCAGCAGCCGCGCACAGGTGGCAAAGACCTGTGCGTGGTCCTGGCAAACGCCGTTCTGGTTGGCAAAGGCCTCGGCGGCCGGGGTGGCTGCGTCGGTGCTGCCCGGTGTATAGGGCATGACCACGACCAACGCCTGCATCATGTGCAGCAGGCCCGCCAGCGGGTCGGACGCCACCTGCGCCGCATGCCCGTGGGCAAACTGGCGCAGCGCAGCGTCTGCGCGCGTCAGGGCTGAGTCGCGCAGGAACAGCTGCGCGGGCCACTCGTCCTCGGGGTCGGGCGTGGGCGCACGGTCGTCGGTCTCGACTTCGCCGCGCGCCAGCAGGTGGATTTCGCTCACCGGCTTGTCCAGCGTCAGCACATGCATGGTGTTGCCGTAGGCATCCAGGCAGCGCGATGCCGGGGCCGGCAGCGTGAGCTGCCAGGACAGCACCTTCAGGCCGTGGCCGGGGCGCGGTGTGAGGCGCAGGTACTGCGTGCTGCGCTGGACCAGGCGGTCGTAGCGGTAAACGGTCTCGTGGGCAATGAGCAGGTGCATGTCGTTTCCTTGCGGGGTTCAAAAAACCGGCGCTCAATTGGCTTCGAGGTAGGCCTTGCCGATGGCGTCGCCCAGCCGGGCCGACTGGGCCAGAAAATCGGTCAGCCAGTGGTGCACGCCAGCGTCCAGGATTTCATCGACCGCGCCATATTCCAGCTTCAGCGCCAGCTTGCCCGCCAGCATCTTGACCTCCCGACCCGCGTCCATGGCGCCCGGCAGGGCCTTGATGTCCGGCAGGATGCTGCGGATTTCGTCGCAGCAGGCGCGCAGGCTGCGTGGCACGTCGGGGCGCAGGATCAAGAGTTCCGTGACGCGCCGGCCATCGAGCGCATCGCGGTACACCTCGTGGTAGGCCTCAAAGGCCGACAGCGAGCGCAGCAGCGCGCTCCAGGCATAAAACTCGGGGGCGCTTTCCTGCGGCAGATGGACTGGCGCCAAACCGGCCACGGCAGGCTCGATCAGTTGCGATTTGACGTCGAGCAGGCGCGCCGTGTTGTCGGCGCGCTCAATGAAGGTGCCCAGGCGGATGAAGCAGTAGGCATC
The DNA here is from genome assembly GCF_004341365.1 of Simplicispira metamorpha. Taxonomy (GTDB): domain Bacteria; phylum Pseudomonadota; class Gammaproteobacteria; order Burkholderiales; family Burkholderiaceae_C; genus Simplicispira; species Simplicispira metamorpha. The sequence goes on from NZ_SLXH01000017.1 coordinate 20,111, forward strand.
GTTGCGCTGCAAGGTGCCGTAGGTGGCGCCGCGAAACAGGTGCGAGCGCTCCTTGATCCAGTCAAAAAAGCCCGACACATCGGTGATGCCGCGCCGGGGCATCTCGCGCGCTTCGAGCCAGCTGGCGTTGATCGCCTCCCACATTTCGGCGGTGATCTTGCCGCGCACGGCATGGGCGTTTTCGCGCGCCAGCTTCAGGCACGACAGCACCGAGGCGGGGTTGTCCAGATCGAGCGCCATGTAGTGAAACAGCGCCTCGCCATCGAGCTTGCGGTTTTGTGCGATGTACGGGCTCAGCGTGCCGGTGACGGCCAGCGGCGCGGCAAACTCGGTCATGGCCCCGCGCGATTGCGGCAGCAGCGACAGCGAGTGCGTCACATCGAGCATGCGCACCAGGTTTTCCGCGCGCTCCAGGTAGCGGCTCATCCAGAAGAGTTGGGCGGCAGTACGTGACAGCATCTCAGGCCTCCAGAATCCAGGTGTCCTTGGTGCCACCACCCTGGGACGAGTTGACCACCAGCGAGCCTTCTTTCAGGGCCACGCGCGTCAGGCCACCGGCCACCATCGACACCTCGCGGCCACTGAGCACAAACGGGCGCAGGTCGATGTGGCGCGGCGCAATGCCGCTCTCGACAAAGGTCGGGCAGCTGGACAGGCACAGCGTGGGCTGGGCGATGTAGTTGCTGGGGTTGGCGCGCACGCGCTCTTTGAAGTCGGCCACCTCGGCGGCTGTGGATGCAGGCCCGACCAACATGCCGTAGCCGCCCGCGCCATGCACCTCTTTGACCACCAGCTCGGCCATGTGCTTCAGCACATGGGCCAGGTCGTCCGGCTTGCGGCATTGCCAGGTGGGCACGTTGTGCAGGATCGGCTCCTCGTTCAGGTAGAAGCGGACCATGTCGGGCACGTAGGGGTAGATCGACTTGTCGTCGGCCACGCCGGTGCCGATGGCATTGGCCAAGATCAGGTGGCCCTGCTTGTACACCGACAAGAGGCCCGGCACGCCGAGCATGGAGTCGGCGTTGAAGGCCAGCGGGTCGAGAAAGGCGTCGTCAATGCGCCGGTAGATCACGTCCACCCGCTGCGCGCCCACGGTGGTGCGCATGTAAAGGTAGTCGTCCTTGACGAACAGGTCCTGCCCCTCCACCAGCTCGACGCCCATTTGCTGGGCCAGGAAGGCGTGCTCGAAGTAGGCCGAGTTGCACGGCCCCGGTGTCAGTACCACCACGCTGGGGTTTTCCACTTCGCTGGAGTGGCGCAGGGTATCGAGCAGCAAGGTCGGGTAGTGCGCCACCGGGGCCACCGGATAGCGGGCAAACAGCTCGGGAAACAGCCGCATCATCATCTTGCGGTTTTCCAGCATGTAGCTCACGCCGGAAGGCACGCGCAAGTTGTCTTCCAGCACGTAGTAGCCGCCATCGCAATGGCGGATCAGATCGACCCCGGTGATGTGCGCGTAAATGCCGTGTGGCAAGTCCAGGCCCTGCATGGCGGGCTGGTACTGGGCGTTGGCAAATACCTGTTCGGCGGGAATGAGCCCGGCTTTGATGATGTCGTGGTCGTGGTAGATGTCCCACAAGAAGCGGTTCAGCGCCGTCACCCGCTGGCGCAGGCCCGCTTCCAGCATCTTCCACTCGTTGGAATGCACGATGCGCGGCACGGTGTCAAACGGAATCAAGCGCTCGGCCCCGGCCTCGTCGCCATACACCGCAAAGGTGATGCCGACCTTGTGGAACAGCAAATCGGCCTCGGCGTGTTTCTTGGCCAGCGCCTGGGGCGTTTGCGCGTGCAGCCAGTTGGCAAAGGATTGGTAATGCGGCCGGATGGCGCCACTGGGCAGCAGCATCTCGTCGTAATGGTCCGCAGCGGGTAAGGTCAATGCGTGCATGGGAACTCCGTCGGCTAGAGCCCTGTGCCACGCAAGGACTGTGCCACGTTGCGGGCTACTGGGGCCTACCCCTCGAACTGCGGGTGCGACTGCCGGATGCGCGCCATGGCCATGCCCGCCGCCGCCGTGCGCGTTTCCACGCCCAGCTTGACGTACACCCGCTCCAGGTGCTTTTTGACGGTGGCCGGGCTGCTGCCCAGAATCTCGCCAATGTCGCGGTTGGTCTTGCCCTTGACCAGCCAGTACAGCACTTCGGCCTCGCGCGCCGTGAGCTTGAAGCCCAGGCCCAGGCAGGCGATCACGGCGGTATCGGACACCTCGCGCATCACGATCAGCCAGTCGCCGCCGCCCTCGCCATCGCCGGTCTGCTGGTGCAGCCGAAAACTCAGGCAGCGCGCGCCCTGCTGCACGTTCAGGCGCGGCGGCTCTTGCTGCTGCTGCGCCAGCCGCTCCAGGTCGGGCAGGTGCTGGCGCAGCCAGTCCAGCACCACGGTGGGCGCATAGGGCGCGCTGCTGCCAAAGTAATCGAGCAGCAGGTCGCGCGCCAGCGGGGTTTGCCACATCAGCCGCCCATCGCCCACGCGCACCGTGATGCTGGCGTAGCCAAAGGCGTCCAGCGCGTTGCGCGCCTGTCCGGCCTGGCGCACCTCCTGGCGGGCGCGGCGCGCGCCTTGCAGGTGCACGTTCATGCGCGCCAGCACTTCCTTGGGCTTGATGGGCTTGGTCACGTAGTCCACGCCGCCCGCCTCCAGCGCCGCCACCAGGTGCTCGGTCTCCGTCAGCCCGGTCATGAAGATGATGGGAATGTGCGCCGTCTGCGCCATGGCCTTCAGGCGCCGCGCCACCTCGAAGCCGTCCATGCCGGGCATCAGGGCGTCCAGCAGCACGATGTCGGGCAGCGCCTGTGCGGCACGTTGCAGCGCCGCTTCGCCGCGCGTGGCCACCAGCACGGTGTAGCCCGATTCATCGAGCGCATCGTGCAGCACGGCCAGGTTGTCGGGCACGTCATCGACGATCAGCACCACGTCGCTGTGCGCGCGGTCGAGGATCGGGGGTGCCGACGTGGGCTCAGGGGGAAGCTCAGGGGGTAGGTGGGGGTGCATGGGGTGCCTGTTGAAGAATCTGCTCCATGGCCTCGAACTGGAACGCCTGGGCCAGTGCGCGCAGGGTCTGCACGAAGGCGGCGTGGCCGCTGTGGCTGCGCTCGATCTCGTCCAGCGCGTTCAGGATGCCCCGGTAGTAGCCCAGCGACACGCTGTGCTGCAACGCCGCCAGCGCCGCGCCCTCCGGAAACACCAGCGGCGCGGGCGCCGCCACCGGGGCGGCGGCGGGCGCAGCGGGCGCTGGCGCATCGACCCACACCAGGGCCAGGCGGCGCTCCAGCCAGTCCAGCAGCTCGCTGTGGCGGATGGGTTTGACGATGAAATCCCCGGGGCCGATGCCCAGCGCGTTCTCCAGCCCCTTGTCAAAGGCGTTGGCCGAGACGATGGCGCAGTGCAGATCGGGCAGCGCCATCTGGCGCACGCGCCGCAGCGTCTCCCAGCCGTCAATGCCGGGCATGGCCAGGTCGATCAGCAGGGCGTCGGGCCGGTAGCCGCTGGCCAGCAGGTCGAGCGCGTCGTGCCCGCTGCAGGCCTGGCGCAAGGCAAACCCCCGGGGTTCCAGCAGTTGCACCAGCAGTTCGCGGTCGGCCTCCTCGTTGTCCACCACCAGGATGCGGCGGCGCGCACCGGCATAGGCGCGGCGCGGTGGGGCTGCGCGCGCGCGGGCCGGGGCCTGGCCCCAGGCATCGGCATGCACCTCGGGCAGGAACAGCTTGATGTGGAAGGCCGAGCCCACGCCGGGCTGGCTGGTGAGCGTGAGTTCGCCGCCCATCAGCTCGGTCAGCATCTTGGCAATGGTCAGCCCCAGGCCCGCGCCCGGCACGGGCGCTGCGGCGCTGGCGCCCGAGGTGCCCGGCGCACCGCCCCGCGCAAACGGCTCGAAGATGTGGGCGATTTCTGCCTCCGTCAGGCCCGGGCCGGTGTCTTGCACGCTGATGCGCGCCATCTCGCGGGCGTAGCGCACGCGCAGCGTGACGCTGCCCTGTGCCGTGAACTTGATGGCGTTGCCCAGCAGGTTGATGAGGATCTGGCGCAGGCGCTTTTCGTCGGCGCGCACCACCTCGGGCAGCACGCCCTGCACGTCGAACACAAAGGCCAGGCCCTTGGCGGCGGCTTGCAGCTCGAACAGGTCGGCCATCTCGTGCAGGCCGTCGGCCAGGCGCATGGGGGCCACGTCCAGGGTGAGCTTGCCGGATTCGATGCGCGCAATGTCCAGCGTGCCCTCGATCAGCGACAGCAGGTGCTCGCCGCCCCGGCGGATCACGTTCACCGCCTGCTGGCGGTGCGGCGGCACGCTGGCGTCGTCGCCCATGAGCTGGGCATAGCCCAGGATGCTGTTGAGCGGCGTGCGCAGTTCGTGGCTGATGGCGCTGATGTAGCGGCTCTTGGCCTGGTTGGCCTGGTCGGCCACGCGCCGCGCCTCCTGCAAGGCCTGGTCGGTCTGGTGGTGCAGGGCGATTTCGCGTTGCAGCAAATGCGTTTGCCGGTTGGATTCCTGCTGCGCCACCTGGCGGCTCTGGTGCGCCAGCACCAGCCACCAGGCCACGATGCCGGCAATCAGCAGCAGCGCCAGGTAGGCCTTGAGCAGGCCCGACTGCAAGGCGCTGGCCGTGTCCTGCTGCGCGCTGGCATCGGCGCCGGCCAGCGCCAGCGTCTGCAACTCCTGGTGGTAGAACAGCCCGAACACCGCCGCCAGCAGCGGCGCAATCACCAGCATCAGCAGCAAGAAGTGCCCCAGCCCCTTGTCCAGCGAGCGCCACACGCGCCGTGGCAGCAGCCAGCGCAAGGCCGCCGACCACTGCACCGCCAGGCTGGCGTGCGGCTTGCACATGTCGCCGCAGCGCGCGTCCAGGGTGCAGCACAGCGAGCAGATGGCGCCCCGGTAGGCGGGGCACTGCGCCATGTCGGGCGCTTCGTACGCGCGCTCGCACACCACGCAGCGCTGCACGGCCACTGCCGCCCGGCCCGCCCCGTGCGGGCGCGGCGCCGCCGCCGGGCCGACCCCCGGTGCATCCGCCCCGGCGCAGGGGCGTGACCCGTGCGGCGGCGCAGCAGCGGCACGCGCCAGGTAGTAGCGCCCCTGCGTGGCCCAGGCTATCAGCGGCGCCGCGACAAACGCCGTCACCATGGCAATCACCGCCGAGAACGCCTGCGCCAGCGCCCCAAACAGGCCCAGGTGCGCGGCCATCGACAGCAGCGAGGCCAGCGCCATCGCGCCCACGCCCACCGGGTTGATGTCGTACAGGTGCGCCCGCTTGAACTCGATGCCCCGGGGCGACAGCCCCAGCGGCTTGTTGATGACCAGATCGGCCACCACGGCCATGATCCAGGCAATGGCCAGGTTCGAGTACAGGCCCAGCACCTCGCCCAGCGCCCGAAAGACGTTCATCTCCATCAGCATGAAAGCGATCAGCGTGTTGAACACCACCCACACCACGCGCCCCGGGTGGCTGTGCGTGAGGCGCGAGAAGAAGTTGCTCCACGCCAGCGAGCCGGCATAGGCATTGGTGACGTTGATCTTGAGTTGCGACACCACCACGAACAGCGCCGTGGCCGCCACCGCCCAGCCGTAGTGTGGAAACACGTACTCGTAGGCCGCCAGGTACATCTGGTTGGGGTCTACCGCGCGGTCCACGGGCACGCTGTGCGTGATGGCCAGGTAGGCCAGTAGCGCGCCGCCCAGCATCTTGAGCACGCCCAGCACCACCCAGCCCGGGCCACCGGCCAGCACGCCCAGCCACCAGCGCCAGCGCTGGGCCGGTGCGCGCGCGGGCATGAAGCGCAGGTAATCGGCCTGCTCGCCCATCTGCGTGATGAGCGCAATGCCCACGGTGAGCGCCGCACCGAACAGGGGCAGGCTGAACGCCGTGGCCCGGCCCGATTCACCGCCGTAGTGCGTGACCCCGGCAAACGCACCAGGATCGCGCACCAGCACGAACACATACGGCACCACCAGCATCACCAGCCACAGCGGCTGTGTCCACATCTGCAGGCGGCTGATGGTGGACACGCCGTGCGTCACCAGCGGAATCACCACCAGCGCGCACACCAGGTAGCCCCAGCGCGGCGGCACGTCCAGCGCCAGCTCCAGCGCGTAGGCCATCACGGCGGCCTCCAGCGCAAAAAAGATGAAGGTGAAGGTGGCGTAGAGCAGCGACGTGACCGTCGAGCCGATGTAGCCAAAGCCCGCGCCGCGCGTGAGCAAGTCCATGTCCACGCCGTAGCGGGCGGCGTACACGCTGATGGGCAGGCCCGCCAGAAAGATGATCAGCCCCGTGGCCAGGATGGCCCAGAAGGCGTTGACAAAGCCGTACTGCACCAGCAGCGTGGCGCCCACGGCCTCCAGCACCAGAAACGATGCCGCGCCAAACGCCGTGTTGGCCACGCGCCATTCCGACCACTGGCGAAAGCGCTGCGGCGTGTAGCGCAGCGCGTAGTCCTCCAGGGTTTCGGTGGCCACCCAGCGGTTGTAGTCGCGGCGCACCTTGACCACCTGCTGGGGCGCGCCCGCTGGCGTGTCCGCAGGCGCCGCCGGGGGCGGGGCGCCTGCGTGGCTGGGCGGGGCGGTGGAGGGCTGCGGCATGGTGGAGTGGGGGCCAAGGCGTACCCGGCGCGGGCACACAGCAGCCGGGTGCAGTTTTCATGCCATCTCCCGGCGCCCGCCGGGCAGGCACGATGTTTGCTGACAAGCCTGCATACCCCGCACCCCGCACCCCGGAGCCCGCGCATGGAACCCACGCCCCGTGCTCGGCCAGCGTGTTCTGGCCGCATGGGCTGACTGACCAAAGCATGGAGTGAAACGACATGGAACTCACGCCCCGTGAAAAAGACAAACTGCTGATCTTCACCGCCGCGCTGCTGGCCGAGCGCCGCCGCGCGCGCGGCCTGCAGCTCAACTACCCCGAGGCCGTGGCCCTCATCAGCGCTGCCGTGATGGAGGGCGCGCGCGACGGCAAGACCGTGGCGCAACTGATGAGCGAGGGCCGCAACGTGCTCACGCGCGCCGACGTGATGGACGGCATCGCCGAGATGGTTTCTGACATCCAGGTCGAGGCCACCTTTCCCGATGGCACCAAGCTGGTCACCGTCCACCAGCCCATTGTCTGACGCCTGAATTTCAAGCCTTTTTGGCTTCCAGCCCTTTATCCACCTGCGCTACCAGCTATGAAAAACAAAGCACTTTCCATGGCCTTGGCCACCCTGACCCTGCTGCCCGCGCTGGCCTGGGCCCATGCCGGCCATGCCGACCACGGCCCCGGCGGCTTGCTGCAAGGGCTGCTGCACCCGATCACCGGCCCCGACCACCTGGCCGCCATGCTGGCCGTGGGCGTGTGGAGCGCGCTGGCCGTGCGGCCGGCGTGGCTGGCGCCAGCGGCCTTTGTGGCGCTGCTGGCCGTGGGGGCGGTGGCGGGCTTTGTCGGCGTGGCGGTGCCGGGCGTGGAGCCCATGGTGGCCGCCTCGCTGCTGGTGCTGGGCCTGTTGCTGGCGCAGCGCCGCCAGCTGCCCCTGGCGCTGACCACCGTGCTGGTCGGCGCTTTTGCCTTCTTCCACGGCGCGGCGCACGGCACCGAGCTGGGCGGCGCGGGCCAATGGCTGGCGCTGGTGGGCATGCTGGTCAGCACGGCGCTGCTGCACGGCACGGGCATGGCCCTGGGCCACGCCGTGGTGGCGCGCCACCGCTGGCTGGCCGTGCTGGCGGGCGCATCCACCGCGCTGCTGGGCGCGGCGCTGCTGGTGCGCATGGCCTGAACCACCCCCGCCCCCCCGCGCTTGAAAGGCCCCCCATGACCCCCGGCGAACTCCTCATCAACGACGGCGCGCACGCGCTCAACACCGGGCGGCGCACGCTCACCCTGGTGGTGCGCAACACCGGCGACCGGCCCATCCAGGTCGGCTCGCACTACCACTTTGCCGAAACCAACGCTGCGCTCGGTTTTGACCGCGCTAGCGCGCGCGGCATGCGGCTGAACATCACCAGCGGCACGGCGGTGCGCTTTGAACCCGGCCAGCAGCGCACCGTCGAGCTGGTGGACTACGCGGGCGAGCGCGCGGTGTTCGGCTTTCGCGGCCTGACACAAGGGCTGCTCTGAAAAATATGAACCAAATCGGCCTCCAGCGCTTGTGCAGTCAGCGCGAGCAGCTATCAAAACCATAGAAAGCCCTTGCCCATGGCCACCATCGAACGCCGCGCTTACGCTGAAATTTTTGGCCCCACCGTGGGCGACCGCGTGCGCCTGGCCGACACCGACCTGATCGCCGAGGTCGAAAAAGACTTCACCCTGCAAGCGGGCAGCTACGGCGAAGAAGTGAAGTTTGGCGGCGGCAAGACCATCCGCGACGGCATGGCGCAAAGCCAGCGCAGCCGCGCAGAAGGCGCCATGGACACGGTGCTGACCAATGCGCTGATCTTCGACCACTGGGGCATCGTCAAGGCCGACATTGGCCTCAAGGGCGGGCGCATCGCATCCATAGGCAAGGCTGGCAACCCCGACACCCAGCCGGGCGTGGACATCGCCATCGGCCCCGGCACGGAGATCATCAGCTGCGAGGGCCACATCGTCACGGCGGGCGGCGTGGACAGCCACATCCACTTCATCTGCCCGCAGCAGATCGAAGAAGCCCTGGCCAGCGGCGTGACCACCCTGCTGGGCGGCGGCACCGGCCCGGCCACCGGCACGCTGGCCACCACCTGCACGCCCGGCCCCTGGCACCTGGAGCGCATGTTGCAGGCGGCCGATGCCTTTCCCATGAACCTGGGCTTTCTCGGCAAGGGCAACGCCAGCCTGCCGGCCGCGCTGCACGAGCAGATCAGCGCCGGCGCCATTGGCCTGAAGCTGCACGAGGACTGGGGCAGCACCCCCGCCGCCATCGACAACTGCCTGAACGTGGCCGAAGAGACGGACACGCAGGTGGCCATCCACACCGACACGCTGAACGAATCGGGCTTTGTCGAAGACACCGTGGCGGCGTTCAAGGGCCGCACCATCCACACCTTCCACACCGAGGGCGCGGGCGGCGGCCATGCGCCCGATATTTTGAAAGTGGTGGGCGAGGCCAACGTGCTGCCCAGCTCCACCAACCCCACGCGCCCCTACACCATCAACACGCTGGACGAGCATGTGGACATGCTCATGGTGTGCCACCACCTGAGCCCCGCCATTGCCGAAGACCTGGCTTTTGCCGAGAGCCGCATCCGCAAGGAAACCATCGCCGCCGAAGACATCCTGCACGACCTGGGCGCCATCAGCATGATGAGCAGCGACAGCCAGGCCATGGGCCGCGTCGGCGAGGTCATCCTCCGCACCTGGCAGACGGCGCACAAGATGAAGCAGCAGCGCGGCGCACTCCCCGGCGACGGCGCGCGCAACGACAACTTCCGCATCCAGCGCTACCTGGCCAAATACACCATCAACCCCGCCATTGCGCACGGCATCGGCCACGAAGTGGGCAGCATCGAGGTGGGCAAATGGGCCGATCTGGTGGTCTGGAAGCCGGCGTTTTTTGGCGTCAAGCCGTCGCTCATTTTGAAGGGCGGCTGCATCGCCATGGCCGCCATGGGCGACCCCAACGGCTCCATCCCCACGCCGCAGCCGGTGCACTACCGGCCCATGTTCGGCGCCTTTGGCGGGGCCATCGCCAGGACCTCGCTCACCTTTGTTTCGCAGGCCGGGCTGGCGGCGGGCATTGGCGATCGCTTTGGCCTGCACAAAACGCTCAGCGCCGTCAAAGGCATTCGCGGCCTGGGCAAGCGGCACATGATCCACAACGACTACGCGCCGCGCATGGAGGTGGACGCGCAAACCTACGTGGTGCGCGCCGATGGCCAGCTGCTGACCTGCGAGCCCGCCACCAGCCTGCCGATGGCGCAGCGCTACTTCCTGTTCTGAACCCCGAACCCTGAGCCCTGAACCACCATGCTCCACGTCTCCAAACTGTTGCCCCGTGGCCAGCACCTGGCGCCCGTGCTGCTGCAACGCGCCGCCGAGGTGGTGCTGGACTGGGACACGCGCCAGAAAAGCCGCTTCCAGGCCACCGACAGCCAGGGCCGCACGCTGGGCGTGTTTTTGCCGCGCGGCAGCGTGGTGCGCGGCGGCGACGTGCTGGTGGCCGAGGACGGCACGCTGGTGCGCGTGGTGGCCGCGCCGCAGGCGGTGCTGCGCATCACGCCCTGCCCGCAGCACGGTACGCCGTTTGATCTGGTGCGCGCCGCCTACCACCTGGGCAACCGCCATGTGCCCATCGAGCTGACCCCGGCCTATTTGCAGATCGAGCCCGACCATGTGCTGGCCGACATGCTGCGCGCCATGCACCTGGCGGTGCAGGAACAGCAGGCCGCCTTCGAGCCCGAAAGCGGCGCCTACGGCGACCACGCTGCCAGCCACGGGCATGGGCATAGCCACAGTCATCCCGGTAGCCCCCCGAACGGCTCTGCGCACACCCACGGCCCCGCGCACGAGCACGAGCACGAGCACGGCCATGGGCACGCCCCGCACGGACACCGATGAGCACCGCCCCCGCGCCCCTGCCCGCTGCCAGCCTGCTGCAACTGATCTGGCTGGCCTCGCCAGCGCTGCCCGTGGGCGGGTTTTCTTACTCCGAAGTGCTGGAAGTGGCCGTGGAGCGGGCGGGAGTAGCTACAGAAAGTGCAGCATCCGACTGGCTCATCGACCAACTGCGGCTGACCCAGGCGCGCGCCGATCTGGCCGTGCTGGGCCGGGCCCTGGCCGCCTGGCGGCGGGGCGACCACGCCACCGTGCGCACGCTGAACGACTGGGTGCTGCACACGCGCGAGAGCAGCGAAATGCGCTTGCAGACCGAGCAGATGGGCCGCTCCCTGGCCGACTGGCTGCGCAACCAGCACGCCGGCGTGCCCGAGCGCCTGGAGGGCGTTGCCGCGCTGGCGGCGCTGCCGCCCACCTACCCGGTGTCTTTCGCGCTGGCCGCCGCCAGCACCGAGGCTGGCGCGCGCGACGTGCTGTTGGCTTATGCCTTTGGCTGGGCCGAGAACATGGTGCAGGCCGCGCTCAAGGCCGTGCCGCTGGGCCAGAGCGCGGGCCAGCGCATCCTGGCGCGCCTGGCCGCCGCCATCCCCGCTGCCGCAGACCATGCGCTGGGGCTGACCGACGACCAGCGCCAGTCTTTTTCGCCCATGCTGGCCATCTTGTCGGCCCAGCATGAAACCCAATACTCCCGCCTGTTCCGCTCATGACCAACGCACTGCACCACATCCCCCGCCGCACCAAACCCCTGCCGCCGCTGCGCGTGGGCATTGGCGGCCCCGTCGGCTCGGGTAAGACCACGCTGCTGGAAATGCTCTGCAAAACCATGCGCGAGCACTACGACCTGATCGCCATCACCAACGACATCTACACCAAGGAAGACCAGCGCCTGCTCACCGTGAGCGGCGCGCTGCCCGCCGAGCGCATCCTGGGCGTGGAAACCGGCGGCTGCCCGCACACCGCCATCCGCGAAGATGCTTCCATCAACCTCGAAGCGATTGACCGCATGCTGGTGCAGTTTCCCGAGGCCGACATCGTTTTCATCGAGAGCGGCGGTGACAACCTGGCCGCCACCTTCAGCCCCGAGCTGAGCGACCTGACGATCTACGTCATCGACGTGGCGGCGGGCGAGAAAATCCCGCGCAAGGGCGGTCCCGGCATCACCAAAAGTGATCTGTTCGTCATCAACAAGACCGACCTGGCCCCCTACGTGGGCGCCAACCTGGCTGTGATGGACGCCGATACCCGCCGCATGCGCACCAACGCCCAGGGCCTCAAGCCCTTCGTGATGACGAATCTGAAAACGCTGGAGGGGCTGGCGCAGGTGGTGGACTTCATCGTCACCCGGGGCATGCTGGCGCCGGGCGCCGCAGTTTCTTAGCGCGTTATCAAGCTGAGCGTGGCAGGCCTTTTTTCACAGCCCTCGACGGGCCTCTGAACATGCTGCCGCTGGCAACGGGCGATAGAACGGCCAGGGCACCCCGGCCGGGAGTGCGCACCGGGCTATCGGGCTATGCGGACTGCACAGACGCCGCCGACGTGTTGGCCGCGCCCGCCACCTGGCGCAGTGCGCGTTCAAACACCTCGACCGGCTGGCCGCCGGAAATCAAATGCTGGCGGTTCAGGATGATGGCCGGCACGGAATGGATGCCGGCGTCCAGAAACTCCTGCTCGCGCTGGCGCGTCGCTTGGGCGTATTCGTCGCTGGCCAGCACTTCGCGCGCCTGCGCGGTATTCAAACCCGCCTCGCCAGCCAGGCGCACCAGCACGTCGTGGTCAGACGGGTTCTCGCCATCGGTGAGGTAGGCCTTGAGCAGCGCTTGCTTGAGCGCCAGCTGCTGCGCCGGCCCTTGCAGCTCGGCCCAGTGCAGCAGGCGGTGGGCGTCAAAGGTGTTCCAGACGCGGCTGCGCCGCTCGGGGTCGTAGGTGAAGCCGACGGCTGCGCCGCGCTCGCGGATGGCTTGGCCGTTGGCGCGCGCCTGCTCGGCGCTGATGCCGTACTTTTGCGTCAGGTGCTCGATGGTGTCCTGGCCTTCGGCGGGCATGTGGGGGTTCAGCTCAAACGGCTGAAAGTGCAGCTCGGCGGTGATGTCCGGCGCCACGCGGGCGAGAGCGGCTTGCAGCGCGCCCAGGCCGACGGCGCACCAGGGGCAGGAAACGTCGGAGACAAAGTCGATGCGCAAGGTGGGGGGAGGGGAATAGGTCATAGCGCACATTCTTCACCGCACGGCACACCTTGTGTCGCTTTCTGTTTTTTGGCCCTGGCAGGAAGTGGGTTTGCTCACATGGCAGGAAGGAAAAAATGGTTTCGGCAACGGCTGCTCATTGCAGTACCGCATCCCGTTGCTGCGCCATATCCTGACCGTTTGGCGCCCTGGTCAGCCAGCCAAAAACAGCGCTAGCCGCCCAGCCGCGCGCGCAGCAAATCAGTGGCCTGCTGCGGGTTGGCCTTGCCCTTGCTGGCCTTCATGATCTGGCCAATCAGGGCGTTGAACGCCTTGTCCTTGCCGGCCTTGAACTGCTCGACGTTGCCGGGGTTGGCGGCAATCACCTCATCGACGATTTTTTCCAGCGCGCCGCTGTCATTCATCTGCTTGAGGCCCTTGGCCTCGATGACCGCATCGACATCGCTGGCCTCGCCGCTCCACAGCGCCTCGAACACCTGGCGCGCGGCGTTGTTGCTGATGGTGCCGTCCTGGATGCGGCCAATCAGCGCGGCCAGTTGCGCGGCGCTGACGGCGGCGCTTTCGATGCCGCTGTCTTGCGCGTTCAGGCGGCGCGAAATCTCGCCCATGATCCAGTTGCTGGCCAGCTTGGCCTGGCCGCTGGCCTGGGCGGCGGCTTCAAAGTAGGCGGCCATGGCCTTGCTTTGCGTGAGGAGGGTGGCGTCGTACTCGGGCAGGCCGTAGTCCTGCACAAAGCGCGCCGCCATCACGCGCGGCAGCTCGGCCATGTCGGCGCGCACGCGCTCCACCCACTCGGGCGCAATCACCAGCGGCGGCAGGTCGGGGTCGGGGAAGTAGCGGTAATCGGCCGCGTCTTCCTTGGTGCGCATGGCGCGCGTCTCGCCCGTGTCGGGGTTGAACAGCACGGTGGCCTGCTGGATGGCGCGGCCATCTTCAATCTCTTCAATCTGCCAGCGGATCTCGTAGTCGATCGCCTGCTGCATGTTCTTGAAGCTGTTGAGGTTCTTGATCTCGCGGCGCGTGCCCAGCGGCTGGCCGGGCTTGCGCACCGAGACGTTGGCATCGCAGCGAAACGACCCCTCTTGCATGTTGCCGTCGCACACGCCAATCCAGGTGACGAGCTTGTGCAGCTCTTTGGCGTAGGCCACGGCCTCTTCGGACGAGCGCATATCGGGCTCTGTCACGATCTCCAGCAGCGGCGTGCCCGCGCGGTTCAGGTCGATGCCCGACTGGCCGAGAAAGTCTTCGTGCAGCGATTTGCCCGCGTCTTCTTCCAGGTGGGCGCGCACCAGGCGCACGGTTTTCTTCTCACCCTCCAGAAAGAACGACACCTCGCCGCCCTGCACCACCGGAATCTCGAACTGGCTGATCTGGTAGCCCTTGGGCAGGTCGGGGTAGAAGTAATTTTTGCGCGCAAAAATGCTGACGGGCGCAATGTGCGAGCCCAGCGCCAGCCCGAGCTTGATGGCGCAGGCCACGGCCTCGCGGTTCATCACCGGCAGCGTGCCGGGCAGGGCCAGATCGACGGCGCAGGCCTGGGTGTTGGGCTCGGCGCCAAAGGCGGTGCTGGCGCGGCTGAAGATTTTGCTCTTCGTGGCCAGCTGGGCGTGGGTTTCAAAGCCGATGACGACTTCGTAACCGTGGATGAGTTTCGCAGACATGGGGCTGTCCTTGGCTATCAAAATGGGAGCTGCTGGCGCACGGCTGGCGGCGTTATCAGCATGATTTGGTGCTGAATCGCTTGCGTGGCGTGCGCTGGCAGCTATGGTTTTCAGAGCGGTGTGCGCAGGTGGAAGTCCGTGGCCTGCTGCAGGCGGTGGGCGGCGTTGAGCAACCGCGCCTCGGCAAAGTAGTTGCCAATCAGTTGCAGGCCCACGGGCATGCCGCCCGCGCCAAAGCCTGCGGGCACGCTCATGCCGGGCAGGCCCGCCAGCGAGGCGGGCAGCGTGAAGATGTCGGCCAGGTAGTCGGCCAGCGGGTCGTTGCCGTGCTCGCCGATTTTCCAGGCCACGGTGGGCGCCACGGGGCCAGCGATCAGGTCGCAGTCTTGGAAGGCGTTCTGGAAGTCGTTGGCGATCATGCGGCGCACCTTTTGCGCTTGCAGGTAGTAGGCGTCGTAGTAGCCGTGCGAGAGCACATAGGCGCCGGTCATGATGCGGCGCTTGACCTCGGCGCCAAAGCCTTCGGCGCGGGTCTTTTTGTACATGTCTTCGAGGTCGGTGAAGTTGTTGGCGCGGTGGCCAAACTTCACGCCGTCAAAGCGGCTCAGGTTGGACGATGCCTCGGCGGGCGCAATGATGTAGTAGACGGGAATGGACAGCTCGGTGCGCGGCAGGCTGATGGGAACCAGCTTGGCACCGAGCTTTTCGTATTCGCGCAGGGCGGCATCGACGGCGGCGCGCACATCGCTGGCCAGGCCGTCGCCAAAGAACTCTTTCGGGATGCCGATGCGCAGGCCGTCCAGGCTGTCGTTGAGCGAGCGGCTGAAGTCCTCAGCGGGCATGTCCAGCGAGGTGGAGTCGCGGTCGGGGTCGGGGCCGCACATGGCGGACAGCAGGATGGCGCAGTCTTCGGCGCTGCGCGCCATCGGGCCGGCCTGGTCGAGGCTGGAGGCATAGGCCACCATGCCGTAGCGCGAGGCGCGGCCATAGGTCGGTTTGATGCCGGTGATGCCGCAAAACGATGCCGGCTGGCGGATGGAGCCGCCGGTGTCGGTGCCGGTGGCGGCTGGCGCCAGGCGCGCGGCCACGGCCACGGCGCTGCCGCCGGACGAACCACCGGGCACATGGTCGTGGTTCCAGGGGTTGCGCACGGGCGCCGGGGCGTCAAAGCCGACGGGCGCGACGGCGGAGTTTTCGTTGGCCGAGCCCATGGCGAACTCGTCGCAATTGAGCTTGCCCAGCGTCACGGCGCCCGCCTGGGCGAGTTGGGTGACCACGGTGGCGTCAAAAGGCGACTGGTAGCCCACCAGCATCTTCGAGCCAGCGGTGGTGGGAAAGTCGCGTGTGACGAAGATGTCTTTGTGGGCGATGGGCACGCCTTCCAGCACGCCAGCGGTACCCGCAGCGATGCGCGCATCGGCGGCGCGTGCCTGGGCCAGCGTGGCCTCTTCGTTGAGGGCGACATAGGCGCCCAGCGCCTGGTGCTGTTGGGCGCGGGCCAGAAAATGCTGGGCGGTCTCCAGGGCGCTCACGTGGCGCTCGCGCAGGGCGCTGGCCAGCGCGGCCACGCTCAGGTCATGCAGGGGGGGGTTGGAAGAAGTCATGCGTGCGTCACTCAATCACTTTGGGCACCAGGAACAGGCCGCGCTCCACGGCGGGAGCGCTCTTCTGGTTGGCTTCGCGCTGGTTGGGTTCACTGGCAACATCGTCGCGCAGGCGAAGCTGTACGTCCTGGATGGTGGCCACCGGGTGGGCCAGGGGTTCGATACCGCTGGTGTCCACCGCACGCATCTGCTCCACGGTGGCAAAAAAGCCATTGAGTTGTGTGAGCATGCGCTCGCTCTCGGATGGGCTGAGTTCAAGCCGTGCCAGATGGGCAATGCGGCCAATATCCTGGGGGGTCAGTGCCATAGGGGGAATGGGTGTCAGATGGGCGTCAGAAACCAGATGTAAAGCTGTGTCTGCGGATGTACCAAAAAGGGTTGTCCACAGGGGATGCGGTATTATCCCGCCTTTGCCGCAATACCATGCCCACTGCCGGTCATTGTGCGAAAAAGAGCCACTTTAGACCCCGTAAACACCCCGTTACATACCCGGCGACTGCAAGCCGAAGCGCATGCCGTGCCCGAGAGGATTTTGAATGTTCGGAGCTTTCCGTCGGTACTTCTCCACCGACCTGGCCATTGACCTTGGCACCGCCAATACCCTGATTTTTGCCCGCGACAAGGGCATTGTCCTCGACGAACCTTCGGTGGTGGCCATCCGCCACGAAGGGGGCCCCCACGGTAAGAAAGTGATTCAGGCCGTGGGCCGCGAGGCCAAGGCCATGCTGGGCAAGGTGCCCGGCAACATCGAGGCCATCCGCCCGATGAAGGACGGCGTGATTGCTGACTTCGTCATCACTGAGCAGATGATCAAGCAGTTCATCAAGATGGTGCATCCGCGCACCTTGCTCACGCCCAGCCCGCGCATCATCATCTGTGTGCCCTGTGGTTCTACGCAGGTGGAACGCCGTGCTATCAAAGATGCAGCAGAAGCCGCAGGCGCCACGGCCGTTTACCTGATTGAAGAGCCCATGGCTGCTGGCATCGGCGCTGGCCTGCCAGTGAGCGAGGCCAGCGGCTCCATGGTGGTTGATATTGGCGGCGGCACCACCGAGGTGGGCGTGATCTCGCTGGGCGGCATGGTCTACAAAGGCAGCGTGCGCGTGGGCGGTGACAAGTTCGACGAGGCCATCATCAGCTACATCCGCCGCAATTACGGCATGCTGATTGGCGAACCCACCGCTGAGGCCATCAAGAAAAACATCGGCTCGGCCTTTCCTGGCTCGGAAGTCAAAGAGATGGAAGTGCGTGGGCGCAACCTGTCGGAAGGCGTGCCGCGCAGCTTCACCATTTCCAGCAACGAAGTGCTGGAAGCCCTGACCGAACCGCTCAACCAGATTGTCTCTGCCGTGAAAAACGCGCTGGAGCAAACCCCGCCCGAACTGGGCGCCGATATTGCCGAACGCGGCATGATGCTGACCGGCGGCGGTGCGCTCTTGCGCGACCTCGATCGCCTGCTGGCCGAAGAAACCGGCCTGCCCGTGCTGGTGGCTGAAGACCCGCTGACCTGCGTGGTGCGTGGTTGCGGCATTGCGCTGGAGCGCATGGGGCGCACTGGCAGCATCTTCACCAGCGAGTGAGGCGGCCTGGCCTGCCCGGCAGGCCGACATGCCGCAATTGCATGACCGCTTTTGCCACCTTCCGAGCCGATGCTGCGCTGGTGCGTGCCGGGCAGCGCAACGCCTGAACGGAGGCCCCCATGTCCCTGGGAACCCTGGACCGCACCACGCCCTCTTTTATGCGCCAAGGGCCATCTGCCCTGTCGCAAATCGTTTTGTATATTGCGCTGGCGCTGTTGCTGATGCTGGCGGATGTGCGCTGGCGCATCACCGACCCGCTGCGCCAGGTGGTGTCCACGGTGCTGTATCCGGTGCAGTGGCTGATGGTGCAGCCGCTGGAGTTTTTCAGCCGCGGGGCAGACTATTTTCACGCCCTGCAAACCGCACAGGATCAGGCCGACACCGCGCGCAAAGAGGTGTTGCAGCTGTCGCTGCGTGCCAACCAGGCCCAGGAGCTGCTACAGGAGAACGAGCGGCTGCGCAAGCTGCTCGATTTGCGCGAGCGGCTGCAAGCGCCTGCACGGGCGGCGCAAATCCTGTACGACACGGCCGACCCCTACACGCGGCGCGTGGTCGTGGACCAGGGCCAGGTACACGGGGTGGAACTGGGCTCGCCGGTGCTAGACGACGCTGGCGTGCTGGGCCAGGTCACGCGGGTGCACCCGTTTCTGAGTGAGGTGACGCTGCTGGTGGACCGCGACCAGGCCATTCCCGTGCTCAATATCCGCACGGGGGCGCGCGGCGTGGCCTATGGCGACCCGGTGGCCAGCCACGGCGGCGGTCTGGAACTGCGTTTCGTCTCGGCCAACGCCGATGTGCAAGAGGGCGATGTGCTCACCACCAGCGGACTCGATGGTGTCTACCCCTCTGGCCTGCCCGTGGCACGGGTGGTACGGGTAGAGCGGCGCGCCGACTCCGCATTTGCGCGCATTTATTGCACGCCCACCGCGCGGGTAGAGGGTGCGCGCCATGTGATGCTGATTACACCGACGGCGGGCACCGATCCGGCGCGCCCCACCGCCGAGCCCGCGGCAGTGCTCAAGAAGGGCAAACAAAAATGAAACGCCAGCCACTTCCAGGGCACCTGCGGCGCACAGGGCGGGAGGCACCATGATCATGCCCCGTGGACAGCAACTGCTGCTGCCAGTCAACCCGGTCTTCATTGGCGCCAGCTTGGCAGCGGCGCTGGCCATCAACATGCTGCCCCTGGGCCGCGTGCTCTGGATGCCCGATGTGTTGATGGTGCTGCTGGCCTTCTGGGGCGTACACCAGCCTCTGCGTGTGGGCATGGGGCTGGCCTTTGTGTTCGGTCTGTGCATGGACGTTCACCAGTCTGCGCTGCTGGGCCAGCATGCGCTGGCCTATGCGCTGGTGCTGTTTGGCACCTCCATGACGCACCGGCGGCTGCTGTGGTTTCGGGCCTGGTTGCAGGCGCTACAAATGTTGGGTCTGTTTGTGGGCGCACATGCGCTACAGGCGCTGATTCGGTTGTTGTCGGGG
Organism: Simplicispira metamorpha; assembly: GCF_004341365.1. Taxonomy (GTDB): domain Bacteria; phylum Pseudomonadota; class Gammaproteobacteria; order Burkholderiales; family Burkholderiaceae_C; genus Simplicispira; species Simplicispira metamorpha. Next base: position 39,111 of record NZ_SLXH01000017.1, read on the forward strand.
GGCGTGTTTCCGGAGTGGGACATTTTGTGGGCGCCGGTGCTGGAGGCCTTGCTGTGGCCGCTGGCCAGCATGTTGCTGCTGGCGCCGCAACGCCGCGCTCCCGACCAGGATGCCAACCGGCCGTTATGAGCGAGATGTGCTCTGGCTTGGCGGTAGGGTATGGCCTGCGTGGTGCCAGCGCAGTGCCTGAGTGCAGGTGCCAACCAGGGGGTGCGCCTTGACCGAGCTGCGCAATGTGGAGCTGGATGCGGCGCGTTTTCGCGCCCGTGTGCTGGTGGTGGGGCTGGCGGTGTTGCTGGCGTTCTGCCTGGTGGTGGCGCGCCTGGTTTTTTTGCAGGTGGTGCGCCACGAGGATTTGGCCGAACAGGCCGAGAGCAACCGCACTGCCGTGCTGCCGGTGGTTCCCAACCGGGGCCTCATTCTGGATCGCAATGGCGTGGTGCTGGCCACCAACTACGCCGCCTACACGCTGGAGATCACACCCTCCAAGGCCGGGGTGCTGGAAGAAACCATTCAGGAGCTGTCCAAGGTGGTGGACATCCACGCCCGTGACAAACGCCGCTTCAAGCGCCTGATGGAAGAGTCGCGCAGCTTTGATTCGCTGCCCATCCGTACCCGCCTGACCGACGAAGAGGTGGCCCGTTTCACGGCCCAGCGCTACCGCTTTCCGGGCGTGGACATCAAGGCGCGGCTGTTTCGCAACTACCCGCTGGGCGAGGTGGCCAGCCACGCCATTGGCTACATCGGGCGCATCAACCAAAAAGAAAAAGAGCGCATCGAAGACTCCGAAGAAGAAGCCAATTACCGGGGCACCGAGTACATCGGCAAGCTGGGCATAGAGCAAAGCTTTGAAGCGCAGCTGCACGGCATCACCGGCGTGGAGCAAATGGAAACCTCGGCGGGCGGGCGCGCCGTGCGCCGGCTCAACAGCTTTCCTGCCACGCCGGGCCATACGGTGGCCTTGTCGCTGGACATCAAGCTGCAAAAGCTCATTGAAGACCTGTATGGCGATCGCCGGGGTGCGCTGGTGGCCATAGACCCGCGCAATGGCGAGGTGCTGGCACTGGTGAGCAAGCCCACGTTCGATCCCAACCTGTTCGTCGAGGGGATTGACCAGGAAAACTGGAGCGCGCTCAACGAGTCCATTGACAAACCGCTGCTCAACCGGGCGCTGCGCGGCACCTACCCGCCGGGCTCGACCTACAAACCGTTCATGGGGCTGGCGGCGCTGGAGACGGGCAAGCGCACCGCAGGCACCATCATCCACGATGGTGGCTCCTGGACGTTTGGTGGCCATACCTTCCGCAGCCATGGCGACCACGGCCTGGGTGCGGTGGATTTGTACCGCAGCATCGTGCAGTCGAGCAACGTGTACTACTACCAGCTGGCCAATGACATGGGCGTCGATGCCATGCACGACTTCATGAAACCGCTGGGCTTTGGCCAGTTCACCGGCATTGACCTCAATGGCGAGCTGCGCGGCGTGCTGCCCAGCCAGGAGTGGAAGCGCAACGCCTACCGCCGGCCCGAGCAGAGAAGGTGGTATGCGGGCGAAACCATCTCGCTGGGCATTGGTCAGGGTTACAACAGTTTCACCATGCTGCAACTGGCCTACGCCACGGCCACGTTGGCCAATGGTGGCGTGCAGCACCGCCCGCACCTGGGCATGGCCACCATCGATGCGGTCACGCGCGAGCGCCGCTCCATCGAGCCCCCGGCGCCGGTCAACCTGGGCTACAAGAGTGAGCACATCGAGGCCGTGCGCCGCGCCATGGTGGGCGTGACGCAGGGCGGCACCTCGACGCGGGTGTTTGCTGGCGCGCGCTACGTGTCGGCGGGCAAAACCGGCACGGCGCAGGCCGTCACCATCGGCCAGAAAGACAAGTACAACGCCGCGCGCCTGCAAGAGCGCCAGCGCGATCACGCCCTCTACATCGCCTTTGCCCCGGCGGATGCGCCGCGCATTGCGCTGGCCGTGATTGTGGAGAACGCCGGTTTTGGCGGTGCCCAGGCGGCGCCCATCGCCCGGCGCGTGTTCGATTACTGGCTGCTGGACGAATACCCCAGCGAAGAAGACATTGCCGCCGTGCGCAAAGGCCAGGCCATGGCGCCCGTCGGCAAGTCCCGGCCCGTGGCCGAGATCGAGCTGCCGGTGCGCTGAAAGCGCCGCGCGGCGGCATGTCCCCGCGCGGCGCTTTCAGCGCGCGCGCATCAGCGTGCTTTTGCCAAACAGGCTCTCCAGCAAGTCCACGGCCAGTTCGGCGCTCTGGTTGCGCACGTCGCGCGTCGGGTTCAGTTCCACCACATCCACCGAGCCCAGCGCACCGCAGTCGGCCAGTATCTCCATGCACAGCTGGATTTCGCGGTAGGTGGGGCCGCCGCGCACGGGCGTGCCTACCCCGGGTGCCACGGTGGGGTCGAGGCAGTCCAGGTCAAAGCTGACGTGCAGGTGGGTGTGCCGGTCCACACCGTACAGGGCCTGCGCCATGGTGGCGCGCATGCCCACCTCGTCGATGTAGCGCATGTCGTACACCTCGATGCCCAGGGCGTTGACGAAGCGTTTTTCTGCCGCGTCCACGCTGCGCACGCCCAGCAGGGCCAGTTGCGCGGGCACCAGCGCCGGGCTGTGCTCCGCCAGGTGCGTCAGGCCCTGCGGCCCGTGGCCCAGCAGGCAGGCCACGGGCATGCCGTGCAGATTGCCACTGGGGCTGGTGGCCGGGGTGTTGGCATCGGCATGGGCGTCCAGCCACAGCACTTTCAGGCGCTGGCCGCGCTGGCGGCAGTGCCGGGCCACAGCGCTGATGGAGCCCACGGCCAGGCTGTGGTCGCCGCCCAGCAGCAGCGGCAGGTGGCCTGCCGCCAGCGCTTCGGCGACGGCGCCACACACCGCCGCATTCCACTGCGCCACCTCGGCCAGATGCCGAAAACCCTGCTGCGGCGCGTGCCCGGCGTGGTGGTCTACGCCGGGGCCACTCAGGTTGCCTTGGTCGATGGCGTGCAGGCCGCGTGCGCGCAGCGCTGGGGCGATACCGGCAATGCGCAGGGCGTCTGGCCCCAGGCTGGTGCCGGGCAGGTTGGCGCCTGCATCGCTGGGTGCGCCGATCAGGGCGATGGAGGGGCGGGGTGTGGGCATGGCAGGGGCCTTTCGGGTGGCAAAGCGGCGCAGGCGGGCGACCGTGTGGACAAAGGCCGCAGGGCGGGCCGGTGTGGCCGGCCCTGGCGCTCAGCGCAGAAAGGCGTCGTAACCCGTTTTCAGGATGAGCAGGCTGACCACGGCAATGAATATGCCACGCACAAACCCCGTGCCGTGCTTGAGCGCCATGTGCGTGCCCAACACGCTGCCCAGCACGTTGGCCACGGCCAGCGGCAGGGCAAAGTGCCACCAGACATGGCCTTTGAGCGAGAACAGGATGATGGCAGCCACGTTGGTGGCCACATTGAGCAGCTTGGCCGATGCCGAGGCGTTCAAAAAGTCGTAGCCCAGCAGGCGCACGAACAAAAACACGAAAAAGCTCCCCGTGCCCGGCCCAAAAAAACCATCGTAAAAGCCGATGCTGGCGCCGATCAGGCTGGCGGCCACCCACTCGGCGCGGCCCGCAAAGCGCGGCTGGTGGTGGCGCCCCAGCTCTTTTTTGGCCAGCGTGTAGCCCAGCACCGCCAGCAGCACCAGCGGCAGCAGCTTGCGCAAAAAGTCGGGTGAGAGCACCGTCACTGCCCAGGCTCCGGCAAAAGCGCCCGCAAACCCGGCCAGCGCCGCTGGCAGCATGGCCGCCCAGCGCAGTTGCACGCGGCGGCTGTATTGCCAGGTGGCGATGGCCGTGCCCCAGACAGCGCCTGCCTTGTTCGTGCCCATCAGCGTGGCCGGTGCCGTGCTGGGGAAGGTGGCAAACAGCGCTGGCAGCAAAACCAGGCCACCGCCGCCCACGATGGCATCCACAAAACCGGCCAGCAGCGAGGCCAGCGTGACAACAATCCATTCCATGGGCCGATTGTCGCACCCAATTTTGCTATGGACTTGAGAGCTTCTGGCGCTTTCTGCGTAAGGCCTGGAGGCTGTTTTTATCTGAGAAATACAACCAGTGCGTGAATGCGGCACAGGCAAAAAAAAGGCGCCGACACAGGGGCGGCGCCTTGGCAAGAGGGCATCTCATGGCGGATGCTTGGGAATATGGTTGTGGCTCGGTAGGTTGTCTCCTCGGCCCCTCTTTGGGCGCGCCGTGGTGGTGCGCCGTTGAGTGGCGTGACTGTAACGGCATGCACCCTGGCGGTGCATAGGGAGTTTCCCTCCCCCTTTTCTGGGGCGCTGGCAGTGCAGGTGGCCCCGGTGCTGGCGTTGGCGCGCTGGCATGGCTTGTGCTGTACCAGTGGATATATCCAAGTCGGGAGGGCGCTGCCATGCACAGAAAAGCACACCACATCATGCAGACCATGGCCGTATGGCTGGCTGTGCAGGCGCCCGCCTGGGCCCAGACGGCAGACAGCGCAGGCGCGCCGGGGGCTGCGGCAGCGCTGGTGCGGCCCATGCTGGTGGCGCAGGAGTCCATCCGCGCCGCAGACACCGCCTGGGTCATGACTGCCACGGCCCTGGTGCTGCTGATGACGCTGCCGGGGGTGGCGCTGTTCTATGCCGGCATGGTGCGCCGCAAGAACGTGCTCAACACCATGGCCAGTGTGCTGGCGGTGGCGGCGCTGGTCAGCGTGCTGTGGTTTGCGGTGGGCTACTCGTGGGCTTTTACGCCGGGCTCGTCCTGGCTGGGCGGCGGTTCGCGCATGTGGTTTGACGGGCTGGACTACGTGATGGCCAGCGGCAAAGTGGCGGTCAGCCATCTGGCGCCGCACATTCCCGAGTCGGTGTACGCCATGTTCCAGCTGGGCTTTGCCATCATCACAGCGGCGCTGGTGGTGGGGGCCGTGGTGGAGCGCATGCGTTTTTCGGCGCTGCTGCTGTTCATCGGGCTGTGGACGGTGCTGGTCTATGCGCCCATTGCCCACTGGGTGTGGGAGCCGGGCGGCTGGCTGGTGCAGCTGGGGGCGCTGGATTTTGCCGGGGGCGCGGTGGTACACATCAACGCCGGGGTGGCCGGGCTGGTGTGCGCCTGGTTTCTGGGCCCGCGCCGGGGCTATGGCCGTGAACCTTTTGAGCCGTACAACCTGGGCCTGACCATGGTGGGGGCGTGTTTGCTGTGGGTGGGCTGGTTCGGGTTCAACGCGGGCTCGGCGGTGGCCGCAGATGGGCGTGCCGGGCTGGCACTGGTGGTCACGCACATTGCCGCCGCCGCCGGTGCCATCGCCTGGATGATGGGCGAGTGGGTGGTGCGCCAGCGCCCCTCGCTGCTGGGGTTGTGTTCGGGGCTGGTGGCTGGTTTGGTGGCCATCACGCCCGCAGCGGGCTTTGTCACACCCGTCTCGGCCTTGTTGATCGGGGCGGTGGCCGGGTTGGCCTGCTACTGGGGCGCTACAGGACTCAAGCGCTGGTTGGGGGCCGATGACTCCCTGGACGTGTTTGGTGTGCATGGCATTGGCGGCATCGTCGGCTCGCTGCTGACCGGGGTGCTGGCCGACAAGGCCATCGGCGGTGTCGGTGCCAGCCTGAGCGTGCAGGCGCTGGGCGTGCTGGCCGTGATGGGCTACAGCGTGGTCGCCACGGCCCTGTTGCTGTGGCTGACGCGCCTGCTGGTGGTGGATTTGCGCGTGGACGATGCCTCCGAGCTGACCGGACTGGACATCGCCCTGCACCGCGAGCGCCTGGGCGGATAAGGAGGATGCGACCATGAACACCAGCGATACCCTGGCCGTGGCTGCCCACTTGCATGTGCTGCTGCGGCGCAAGACGGGCCGGGTCACGGACACCGAATGGATGGCCTGCAATGCCGAATACGCCCGCGCCATCGTGCGCTTTGCCTGCGAGCAGGCCCAGGAGCGCGACCTCCCCGAGCTGGCCGAATGGGCGCAGCGCCTGGAGCGCGCCTGGCCCCAGCCCCTGGGTGCAGCCAGCGCCCCGGGGGCAGCGCGCGCCAGCACGGGCCATGCGGCGCCAGCGCCGCCTGACCTGCCGCGCTACGTGGGCGGCATCCGTTAAGCGCGCCCGAGCGCCTCGGCGCGCATCCAATGCGCCGCTTTTTCGGCCAGCATCAGCGTGGGGGCGTTGGTGTTGCCGCTGGTGATGGTGGGCATGGCACCCGCATCCACCACGCGCAGCCCGGCCACGCCGCGCACGCGCAACTGGGCGTCCAGCACCGCCAGGGGGTCGCTCTCGCGCCCCATCTTGGTGGTGCCTACGGGGTGGAAGATGGTGGTGGCAATGTCGCCCGCCAGGCGCGCCAGATCGGCATCGCTGTCGAACTGCACGCCGGGCTTGTATTCCTGGGGCTGGTAGCGTGCCAGCGCCGGTTGCGCCACGATGCGGCGCGTCAGGCGCAGGCTGTCGGCGGCCACCTGGCGGTCTTCGGCGGTGCTGAGGTAGTGGGGGGCAATGGCCGGGGCGCTGCGGAAGTCGGCGCTCTGGATGTGTACCGTGCCCCGGCTGGTGGGGTTGAGGTTGCACACGCTGGCGGTGAACGCCGGAAACGGGTGCAGCGGCTCGCCAAAAGCGTCGAGCGACAGCGGCTGCACGTGGTACTCGATGTTGGGGTGCGGCTGTGCGGGGCTGGAGCGGGTGAAAGCGCCCAGCTGCGAAGGCGCCATGCTCATGGGGCCGGTGCGCTGGAGTGCATATTCCAGCCCGATCTTGGCCTTGCCCCACAGGGAGTTGGCCAGCGTGTTGAGCGTGGGCACGCCCTGCACCTTGAACACGGCGCGGATTTGCAGGTGGTCTTGCAGGTTGGCGCCCACGCCGGGCAGGTCATGCACCACCTCGATGCCGTGCGCGCGCAGCAGCGGCGCCGGGCCTATGCCCGAGAGCTGCAACAGCTGCGGCGAGTTGATGGCGCCTGCGCTCAGCACCACCTCGCGCGTGGCGTGCGCCGTGACCATCTCCTGGCCGTTCCAGACCTGCACGCCGGTGCAGCGCGGGCGGCCATCGGGCTGCGGGGCCAGCAGCAGCCGGGTGGCCTGAGCGCGCGTCCACAGCGTGAAGTTGGCCCGGCCCGTGCAGGTGGGGCGCAAAAACGCCTTGGCCGTGTTCCAGCGCCAGCCGCTTTTCTGGTTGACCTCGAAATAGCCCACGCCCTCGTTGCAGCCCCGGTTGAAGTCGTCGGTGGCGGCAATGCCCGCCTGCTGTGCGGCCTGGGCAAAGGCGTCGAGCACGTCCCAGCGCAGGCGCTGTTTTTCGACGCGCCACTCGCCCGTGCTGCCGGTGTTGCGGTGGCCGTGCAGGCGCTGAAAGTCGCTGCTGGCGGTGCCGGGCTGGTCCAGGCGCCAGTGGTCTTCGTGCTGGCGAAAGGCGGGCAGCACGTTGTCCCAGCGCCAGGTGTCGTCGCCCGTCAGGTGCGCCCACTGGTCGTAGTCGCGCGCCTGGCCGCGCATGTAAATCATGCCGTTGATGCTGCTGCACCCGCCCAGCGTTTTGCCGCGCGGGTAGCGCAGGCGCCGGCCATTGAGCCCCGCGTCGGGCTCGGTCTGGTAGAGCCAGTCGGTGCGCGGGTTGCCGATGCAGTACAGGTAGCCCACAGGGATGTGGATCCAGTGGTAGTCGTCTTTGCGCCCGGCCTCGATCAGCAGCACGCGGTGCTGCGGATTGGCGCTGAGGCGGTTGGCCAGCAGGGCGCCTGCCGTGCCCGCGCCGATGATGATGTAGTCGAAAGTGGTGTCGCTCACGGTGTCTCCTGTGCCGAGGTTCAGCCGTCTGCGCGGCTGTGGCGGCCATTGTGCGGCGGTGTGCTGGCGGGTGCGGGCCAGGCGGTGGTAGTGCCTGGTTTTTGCTATTTAAAAGATAGCTGCTTGCGCTTATCCTGCTTGCCTTGGAGGCGTTTTTTGATAATATTTCACGCGCTGGCCATGGCAGCTGCGGCGCTGCCCGGCACGGTGCCGCTACCATCGGCGCCTTGGCCCTGTACTTTTTTTTACACTGACCCATGTCCGATTCCTCCCCCCGCTTAGAGCGCACCGACACGCCCGATGGCCCGTGCGTGCGCCTGCTGGGCCGCTGGGGCGCGGCGCAACTGGGCACCCGTGCGCAGTGGCGCGCGCTGTCGGTACAACTGCGGGGCCAGCGCGCCGCTGCGGGCCTGGGCTGGGACTTGCGCGGCCTGGAGTGGCTGGACCACGTGGGCGCGCAGCTGTTATGGAACCACTGGGGCCGCGCCTGGCCCGAGCGCCTGGCGCTGGACGCCTCCCAGCGCGCCATGCTCGATCGCGTGGCGCGCTTGAGCTGTACCGCCGCGCCGCCCGAGCCCTGGCGCCTGGCCGACCAGATCGACCGCCTGGGCACGCTGGTCATGCACGGCGTGGACCATGCCCGCCACCTGCTGCTGCTGGTGGGGCAGTTGCTGCTCGACAGCCTGCGCGTGCTGCGCGCGCCGCGCCGGGCGCCCTGGCGCGACGTGTCGGGCCACCTCTACAGCATGGGCGCCATGGCCCTGCCGATTACGGCGCTGGTGGGTTTTCTGATTGGCGTGGTGCTGGCCTACCTGATGAGCCTGCAATTGCGCCAGTTTGGCGCCGAGGCGTTCATCGTCAATATTTTGGGCATCTCGCTGATCCGCGAGCTGGGGCCGCTGCTGGGTGCCATTTTGGTGGCGGGGCGATCGGGCTCGGCCATCACGGCGCAGATCGGCGTCATGCGCGTGACCGAAGAATTGGATGCCATGAGCGTCATGGGCATACCGCACGGCTTTCGGCTGGTGCTGCCGCGCGCGCTGGCACTGGCCATTGCCATGCCGCTCATCAGCATCTGGACTACGCTGGCCGCACTGGCGGGCGGCATGCTGGCCGCTGACATGGCCATGGGTATCTCGCCCGCCTATTTTTTCGAGGCCATGCCCGCCGCAGTGAAGGTGGGCAACCTGTGGCTGGCGCTGTCCAAATCGGTGGTGTTTGGCACCTTGATTGCGCTGATTGGCTGCCACTGGGGCCTGCGCGTCAAACCCAACACGCAAAGCCTGGGCGAGGGCACGACGGCCTCGGTGGTCACGTCCATCACCGTGGTCATCATCGTGGATGCGGTGTTTGCCGTGGTCTTCAAGAATGTGGGGTTCTGACATGGCTGCCGTGCCCGCACCCGTGGTGCAAATTGCTGGCCTGTGGACGGTGTTTGGCAAAGGCGACAAGGCGTTCTCTGTCCACCAAGACCTGGACTTGACCGTGCAGCGCGGCGAAATCCTGGCCCTGGTGGGCGGATCGGGCACCGGCAAAACCGTGCTCTTGCGCCAGATACTGGGCCTGATGCAGCCCACGCGCGGCAGCGTCACGGCGCTGGGTCGTCCCGCGCGCGAGATGACCGGCGAGGGCGCCGCCAGCCGCGTGGGCATGTTGTTCCAGCACGGCGCGCTGTTTTCGGCCTTCAACGTGCTCGACAACATCGCCTTTGCCCTGAACGAGCAGGGCACGCTGCCTGCCGATCTGGTGCGCGACGCCGCCATGGTCAAGCTGCAAATGGTGGGCCTCAAGCCCGAGCACGCCACGCGCATGCCCGCCGATTTGTCCGGCGGCATGATCAAGCGCGTGGCGCTGGCGCGCGCCCTCATCATGGACCCGCCGCTGCTCTTGCTGGACGAGCCCACGGCGGGCCTGGACCCCCACGGCTCGGATGAGTTTTGCGCCTTGGTGCGTGAGTTGCAGGCCGAGCTGGGCGTGACCATGGTGATGGTCACGCACGACCTGGACACGCTGTTTGCCCTGGCCACGCGCGTGGCCGTGCTGGCCGACAAGCGCGTCATCACCACCGGCACGCCCACCGAAGTGGCGCACTTTGCCCACCCCTTCGTTGAACAATTCTTCCTGGGTGAGCGTGGCCGCCGCGCCATGGCACCGCCCACCCCCCTCAAGGAATCCTGATGCAAAACAAAGCCCACGCCATGGCCGCTGGCCTGTTCGTGCTCATCGTGTCGCTGCTGGTGGCGGGCCTGGGCATGTGGCTCACCCGCGACAACGGCAATTACCACACCTACGAGCTTTCCAGCCGCGAGGGCGTCAGCGGCCTGCAGCCGCAGGCGGCGGTGCGCTACAAGGGCGTGGCCGTGGGCAAGGTCACGCACATCGGTTTTGACCCGCAGGTCAGCGGCAATGTGCTGATCCGCATCGACGTGAATGAAGAGACGCCCATCACAGCCTCCACGTTTGCCGTGCTGGGCTACCAGGGCGTGACCGGCCTGGCCTACGTGCTGCTGGACGACGCAGGCGAAGACCACCCCCCGCTGCCCCCCGGCGACAGCGGCCTGCCGCGCCTGCCGCTCGAATCCTCGCCCTTCAGCAAGCTGGCCGACCAGGGGCCGGTGATCCTGGGCCGCCTGGACGACGCCGTGCAACGCCTGAACCAGGTGCTGGGCGAAGAAAACCAGAAACACATCACCAGTGCGCTGGTGAACATCGGCCAGGCGGCAGGCAGCGTGCATGCCCTGAGCTTGAAGCTCGATGCCACCGTCACCCAGCGGCTCGACCCCGCGCTGGCCGCTGTGCCCGCCCTGGCCGCGCAGGCGCGCCAGACCCTACAGACGCTGCAACAGGCCGGTGCCAACACCGCCAGTGCCGCCGCCGACATGGGCCAGGTGGCCCGGCGCTTGAACGAGCCCGATGGCGTCATCGACCAGACCGCGCGCGGCACCCTGGCGCTGAGCCGCTCGCTGGAGCGCTTCAACGCCGTCACCCTGCCCCGGGTGGAGGCCGCCACCGACGCCACCGCCCGCGCCGCGCGCCAGTTTGGCCGCATGACAGCGGGCGTCAGCGACAACCCCCAGGCCCTCATTTACGGCCCCGGCGCGCCCTTGCCCGGCCCCGGTGAGGCCGGTTTTGTGGCCCCCGTGCCTGCTGTCGCACCTGCCAAGCCCTGACAAGGATTGCTATGAATGCTCTTAAAAAAATAGCTGCTAGCGCCCGTCCAGCAAGCGTTGTAGCCACTTTTGCTGCTATTTTTCTGGCTGGATGCTCGGCCCTGCCCCAGCCGCCGGTGCGTCCCGTGCTCTACGACCTGGGGCCGGGCCAACTGGCCCCCGCCGCCGAGCAGCCACCGCTGCCCGCACTGGCGCTGGCCGATGTGCAAAGCGCCGGCCCGGTCGATGGCAGCACCGCCGTGCACTACCGCCTGGCCTACGCCGACGCCCGCCAGTTGCGCCCCTACCAAAGCGCGCGCTGGAGCCAGCCGCCCGCCCAACTGCTGGAGCAGCGCCTGCGCGCCGTGCTGGGTGAGCGCCGTGCCGTGCTGCGCGCCGACAAAGCGCTGATTGCCGCGCGCCAGGGCCAAGCGCCCACAGCGGTGCTGCGCGTGGAGCTGGAAGAGTTCAGCCAGATTTTCACGAGCGAGCAGGGCAGCACCGGCGTGGTGCGCCTGCGCGCCACCCTGGTCGAGCCCACGCCCACGGGCGAGCAGTTGCTGGGCCAGCGCCTGTTTGTGGCCCAGCAGGCCGCCACCAGTGCCGACGCCGCCGGTGGCACCCGCGCCCTGGCCGAAGCCACGCAGCAGGCCGCGCAGGCGCTGGCGCAGTGGCTGGAGCAGCAGGGCCGCTGATGCCCGGCTGAGGCCCCGCCTGCGCGCAAGCAGCCGCGCAGCCCCGCCGTTGTCTCGTGCCCGGGGCGCGCGGTTGTCCTGCACGAAAGTAGGCAAGCACTGACGTGCTGTGCCCCGCGCTGCCTACGCGGCGGGCGCGCCCTCGGACGTAGAGTCTCCCCATCGCCCATGCAGGTGTTCCACACACAACGGGTGGATGGCGCAGGCGAGACTTTTTCTGAGGATCAAAGCCATGAACGAAGACCGCATCAAAGGCAACTGGAAGCAATTTACCGGCAAGCTGCAAGAGCAGTGGGGCAAGCTCACCAACGATGACCTGGACGTGATCGCTGGCAAGCGCGACCAATTTCTGGGCAAGCTGCAAGAGCGCCACGGCTTGGCCCGCGACGCCGCAGAAACGCAGCTCAAGGAATGGCAGGCACGCCACCCCGAATTCCGGTTTGACGACTGAGAGCGAATCGGATTTTGGCCATTCTTTATTCTTCAGGAGCATTCAGCATGACAAGCTTGACCCGTAATTTTGTGGCCCTCATGGCCGCTGGCATGGTCGCCAGTGTCTCGATGGCCATGCAGCCAGCCGAGCACACGGCGGCCAAAGAGCGCATCAGCGCCGATTACAAAATGCACAAGGACAAGTGCAGTGCCATGCATGGCAATGCCAAAGACATTTGCATGCAAGAGGCCAAAGGCGCCGAGAAGGTGGCCAAGGCCGAGCTGGAAGCACAGTACCGCCCCAGCGACAAAACCCAGTACAAGGCCCGTGTTGCCCACGCCGATGCCGCGTACGACGTGGCCAAAGAAAAGTGCGACGACCTGACTGGCAATGCCAAGGACGTGTGCCGCAAGGATGCCAAGGCCGCCCATGTGCGCGCCGTGGAAAACGCCAAGGTCGCCCAGGTGCAGGCCCAGCCCGCCGCCACCGCCGCTGAAAAAGGCGCCGCCGTTGCCGAAGCCCGCAAGGACGCCGCTGCCGAGAAGCGTGAAGCCGATTACAAGGCCGCCGCCGAGCGCTGCGATGCCATGACCGGCGACCTGAAAGCCAAGTGCGTGGATGACGCCAAACGGATGTACGCCCAGTAACGGCCCCGCAGGGCCGCCATGGCGCAGCGCCCACACCTGCCACAGCGCAGGGGTGGGCGCTGCTGCTTTCAGCGCATCAGCGCCTCAATGTCATCGGCCTTGACTGGTACGCCGCGCGTGATCAACTCGCAGCCCGTGTCGGTGACGATGGCGTCGTCTTCGATGCGGATGCCGATGCCGTGGAACTGCGCAGGCACATCGGCGCCGGGGCGCACGTACAGGCCCGGCTCAATGGTCAGCACCATGCCTGCGCGCAGGATGCGGCTGGGCCGGTCTTGGATGACTTCGCCCGAGAGCGGGTCGCGCCGCTGGCTGACCTGGCCGATCTCAGCGGGCTCCACGTAGCTGCCGCAGTCGTGTACGTCCATGCCCAGCCAGTGGCCGGTGCGGTGCATGTAGAACGGGAAATAGGCCCGGTTGGCGATCACGTCCTGCACGGTGCCCACCTTGGTTTTGTCCAGCAGGCCCAGGTCGAGCAAGCCTTGCGCCAGCACGGCCACGGTGGCCTCGTGCGGGTCGGTGAAGCGGGCGCCTGCGCGCGTGGCAGCAATGGCCGCTTCCTGGCTGGCCAGCACCAGGTCGTAGAGCGCGCGCTGCGGCCCCGTGAACTGGCCGTTGGCGGGAAAAGTGCGCGTGATGTCGCTGGCGTAGCCATCGAGTTCGCAGCCTGCGTCGATCAGCACCAGCTCGCCTGCCCGGATGGGGGCGGTATCGGCGCGGTAGTGCAGCACGCAGGCATTGGCGCCCGCCGCGACGATGCTGTTGTAGGCCACCGACTGCGCCCCGTGGCGGCGGAACTCGTGCAGCAGCTCGGCTTCGAGGTGGTATTCGCGCACATCCTGGCCCGCGCGCAGCATCTGTGCCGACGTCTGCATGGCACGCACATGGGCGCCAGCGCTGATCTGCGCGGCGCGGCGCATCACGTCCTGCTCGTGCGTGTCTTTGACCAGGCGCATTTCATCCAGCAGCACGCACAGGTCGTTTTGTTGCGTGGGACACAGCGCGCCAAAGCGCACCCGCGCGCGCACGGGCGCCAGCCAGCCTTCCACGCGCGCGGCCAGGCCGCTGTGGGTAGCAAACGGGTACCAGACGGCGCTGTGGTTTTCCAGCAGGCGCGGCAGGCGTGCGTCGAGTTCGCCCACCGCCAGGGCGGCATCCACGCCCAGCGCGCCGGGCGCGGCCTCGGGGCCCAGGCGGTAGCCGTCCCAGATTTCGCGTTCCAGGTCTTTGGGCTGGCAAAACAGTGTGCTGTGGCCATCGCCCGTGAGCACCAGCCAGGCGTGGGGCTCGGTAAAGCCGGTGAGGTAGTAAAAATAGCTGTCGTGGCGGTACGGGAAGTCGCTGTCGCGGTTGCGCGGGCGCTCAGGGGCCGTGGGGATGATGGCGACGGCGTGGGGGCCGAGTTGCGCGGCCAGGCGCGCACGGCGTTGGGCATAGACGGAGTTCATCCGACCATCGTAATGCGCCCCGAGGACGCGCGCCCGCGCGCCCCACAGCGTGCCCCCACTGGCGGCGGGGACTGCGCCGGTGCCGACTCAGCCAGTGGCCTGGGCGTCGGTCTGGGTCAGTACGCGAAAGGGCGCCCGCTCGCCGCGCTGCCCGTCCTGAGATAGCGCTGGCGCTGCGGCCTGGGCCTGCGGGTGCGGTTCGGTGCGGCGTGTGTGCCCTTCGAGCCGGGCCACACGCTCTGCGTACATGCGTGCCAGGGCGCTGTGGTGTTCTGCGGCGGCTTCATGTTCCAGTTGGGCAAAGCGCGCTTCACGCAGCATGGTTTCTGCGCGCCGGGCATAGGCTTTCGAACTCAGATTGAAAAAGTCGAACATGGCACACCTCCTGAACCGCCGGGCGCAGCAAAGCCCGTATCCCCATTGTGTGGCGTGGTGCAGGTGCGGGTGTCGGACGCGGGCGCATCCGGTTGTAGTCCACCCGGGCAGGCGGCGTGTGGCTAGAAGGCTGTGGTGTTGAGTGCGGCCAGCCGCTCGGGCGTGCCCACGTCTGTCCAGCGGCCTTCGTAGAGCTGCGCCGACACTCTGCCCGCATCCATGGCGCGGCGCAGCAGCGGGCCCAGCGGTGCCGCTTCGCCCTGCGGGTTACCCGGGGCGATGTTGCACCACGGTGGGCCAAACAGTTCGGCGCGCAGCAGGGCGATGGTGCTGTAGGTGTAGCGCGGGCCGGGGTGCTCGGCGCCCAGGTTCAGCGCCAGGCCATCGGGGCTGAGGCCGAAGTCGCCACGCGGGTGGTGCGCTGGGTTGGGCACCAGCCACAGGTGGGCCAGCATGGGGCTGGCGGCAAACGCGTGCAGCGCCTCGGGGGCAAAGACAAAGTCGGGCGCAAACACGTCGCCTGCGGCCAGCCAGAAGATGTCGTCCAGCAGCGGCAGGGCGCGTGCAATGCCGCCTGCTGTCTCCAGCGCGGCACCAAAGTCGCGGCCTTCTTGGGAGTAAAAAATTGATAGCTGCTCGCGCTTATCGGCAAAGGGCTGGAGGCCAAAATGGCTTCCAAAATAATCACTGATCTGCGCGCCCAGCCAGGCGGTGTTGATGGCCACGGCGCCCAGCCCGGCAGCGGCCAGCGCCTCCAGGTGCCACTGCAGTAGCGGCTGGCCCTGCACCACCAGCAGGGGCTTGGGGGTGGCATCGGTCAGGGGGCGCATGCGCTCGCCCCGGCCAGCGGCCAGCAGCAGCGCGCGGGCGCGGGTCGGGTGCGCGGGCTGGGCCGTGGACAGGACGGTGGGCGTGGGCAGGGCAGCGCCTGCACAGGCGCTGGCAGAGGGCGAAGGGGGCAGGCGGTTCATGGCGCGCACTGTAGTGCATGGCCTGCGCGCCGGGGTGCGCGCAGCAGGGGGCGCGGGGCGCACCGCTAAAATCGCCGGTTTTTCCCTCACCTCCTGACCGGAACCGCCCCATGGCCAACTCTCAACAAATGGCGAATGCAATCCGCGCACTCGCAATGGATGCCGTTCAACAAGCCAATTCCGGCCACCCCGGTGCCCCCATGGGCATGGCCGACATGGCGGTGGCGCTGTGGGGCCGTCACCTCAAGCACAACCCCGCCAACCCGCAGTGGTTTGACCGCGACCGCTTTGTGCTCTCCAACGGCCACGCCTCCATGCTGCTGTACGCGGTGCTGCACCTGTCTGGCTACGACCTGCCCGTGCAAGAGCTGAAGAACTTCCGCAAGCTGCACAGCAAAACCGCTGGCCACCCCGAAGTGGGCGTGACCCCCGGCGTGGAAACCACCACCGGCCCGCTGGGCCAGGGCATCACCAACGCCGTGGGCTTTGCCCTGGCTGAGAAGCTGCTGGCAGCTGAGTTCAACCGCGACAAGCACACCATCGTCAACCACCACACCTACACCTTCCTGGGCGATGGCTGCCTGATGGAAGGCATCAGCCACGAGGCCGTGGCCCTGGCCGGTGCCTGGAAGCTGAACAAGCTCATCGCCCTGTACGACGACAACGGCATCAGCATCGACGGCCAAGTAGCCCCCTGGTTCATCGACAACACGCCCCAGCGCTTCACGGCCTGCGGCTGGAACGTGATCAACAACGTCGATGGTCACGACGCCGACGCCGTGGCCGCCGCCATTGCCAAGGCCAAAAAGAGCAGCGACAAGCCCACGCTCATCGTCTGCAAGACGGCCATTGGCAAAGGCAGCCCCAACCGTGCCAACACCGCCAAGGCCCACGGCGAGCCCCTGGGTGCCGAAGAAATCAACCTGACCCGCGCCGCCCTGGGCTGGTCGCACGAGCCCTTCGTGGTGCCCGAATCGGTGTATGCCGATTGGGATGCCAAGGCGACAGGCCAGGCCGCTGAGGCCGACTGGACGCTGCGCTTTGCTGCTTACGAAGCCGCCTACCCCGAACTGGCGTTCGAGTTCACCCGCCGCATGCGCGGTGACCTGCCCAAGGCGTTTGCCCAAGTGGCCGTCGATACCGTGGTCGAAGCCCACCGCAAGGGCGAAACCGTGGCCAGCCGCAAGGCCAGCCAACTGGCGCTGGAAGCCTTCACCGCCGCGCTGCCCGAACTGCTGGGCGGCAGCGCCGACCTGACCGGCTCCAACCTGACCAACACCAAGAGCACGCCCGCGCTGCGCATGGATGCCAAGGGCGCCGTGGTCAAGACGGAAGATGGCCAGATTGGCCGCCACATCAACTACGGTGTGCGCGAATTCGGCATGGCCGCCATCATGAACGGCGTGGCGCTGCACGGTGGCTTCATTCCCTACGGCGGCACCTTCCTCACGTTCAGCGACTACAGCCGCAATGCCATCCGCATGGCTGCGCTGATGAAGCTGCGCGTGGTGCATGTGTTCACCCACGACTCCATCGGCCTGGGCGAAGACGGCCCCACGCACCAGTCCATTGAGCACGCTGCCAGCCTGCGCTTGATTCCCAACCTGGACGTGTGGCGCCCCGCCGACACCACCGAAACCGCCGTCGCCTGGAGCGTGGCCATCTCGCAGCGCGACAAGCCCACGGCGCTGCTGCTGTCGCGCCAGAACCTGGCCTACGCACCCAAGCGCGACGTGGGCGATATCTCGCGCGGCGCCTATGTGCTGTCCGAGCCCACCGACGTGGGCCTGAAGAAAAAACTGCAAG
Organism: Simplicispira metamorpha; assembly: GCF_004341365.1. Taxonomy (GTDB): domain Bacteria; phylum Pseudomonadota; class Gammaproteobacteria; order Burkholderiales; family Burkholderiaceae_C; genus Simplicispira; species Simplicispira metamorpha. The sequence continues at coordinate 56,390 of NZ_SLXH01000017.1, forward strand.
CGGTCATCATCGCCACCGGCTCTGAGGTGCAACTGGCGCTCAAGGCGCAGCGCCTGCTGGCCGCCAAGAAGATCGCTGTCCGCGTCGTCTCCATGCCCAGCACCACCACGTTTGACCGCGAAGACATCAAGTACAAGAAGGCCGTGCTGCCCACCGGCGTGCCGCGCATTGCCGTGGAGATGGGCGTGACCGACTTCTGGTGGAAGTACGGCTGTGCCGCTGTGGTGGGCATTGACAGCTACGGCGAGTCGGCCCCCGCGCCGGTGCTGTTCGAGCACTTCGGCTTCACTGAAGACAACGTGGTCGCCACCGTGCAGGCCGCCCTCAAGCGCAAGTGATTTTTGGCAAGCAACCCTCTGGAGAGAAACACATGACCACCATCAAGATTGGTATCAACGGCTTTGGCCGCATTGGCCGCAACGTGCTGCGCTCGGCACTGCAAAACTTCAGCGACATCGAAGTCGTGGGCATCAACGACCTGCTGGAGCCCGACTACCTGGCCTACATGCTGCAATACGACAGCGTGCATGGCCGCTTCAAGGGCGAAGTGTCGGTGGAAGGCTCCAACCTCATCGTCAACGGTAAAAAGATCCGCCTGACGCAAGAGCGCGACCCGGCCAACCTGAAGTGGAACGAAGTCGGCGCCGATATCGTCATCGAATCCACGGGCCTGTTCCTGGACAAGGTGACGGCACAAAAGCACATCGATGCCGGTGCCAAGAAGGTGATTTTGTCGGCCCCCTCCAAGGACGACACGCCCATGTTCGTCTTCGGCGTGAACGACCAGACCTACGCCGGTCAGGCCATCATCAGCAACGCCAGCTGCACCACCAACTGCCTGGCACCCGTGGCCAAGGTGCTCAACGACAAGTGGGGTATCAAGCGCGGCCTGATGACCACCGTGCACGCCGCCACCGCCACGCAAAAGACGGTGGACGGCCCCAGCAACAAAGACTGGCGCGGTGGCCGTGGCATTCTGGAAAACATCATCCCCAGCAGCACGGGTGCAGCCAAGGCCGTGGGCGTGGTGCTGCCTGAACTCAAGGGCAAGCTGACAGGCATGTCCTTCCGCGTGCCCACGTCGGACGTGTCGGTGGTGGACTTGACCGTGGAACTGGCCAATGCCGCCACCTACGAAGAAATCAAGGCCGAGATGAAGGCCCAGTCCGAAGGCGCGCTCAAGGGCGTGCTGGGCTATACCGAAGACAAGGTGGTGGCCACCGACTTCCGTGGCGACACGCGTACCTCTATCTTTGATGCCGACGCCGGTATTGCGCTGGATGGCACCTTCGTCAAGATCGTCAGCTGGTACGACAACGAGTGGGGCTACTCGAACAAGTGCCTGGAAATGGTGCGCGTGGTGGCCAAGTAATCACCGCACCGCACTGAGCAAAAAGAGCGCGCCTTCGGGCGCGTTTTTTCGTGCACTAACACGACTGACTACCCAAATTTTGCAATTAGATTCAGCAAAAGTTATTTATCAGATTTTTATAGCTAAAAACTATATTTATAAAAATACAATAGTTTTTTTTAATTTGCAAATATTGAAATTCTTATAAATAATCATTTTATCTATTTTATTTATAATGACTATTATGCACGCAACTACTGAAAATCCAGTAAGCATCGAAAAATCGTACACGCTTAAGTTTCTCAAATCGAATCCTGCTGTGGAAACAGATGAAGCACACTGGACTTGGACTCCTGTAAAGCACCGTGGTTCTTTAGATATTAAGACTGCTACATTTAGTGGAAAAAATCAGGCTGACGATTATACTAACGAATGAAAAAAGCGCCGTAAGGCGCTTTTTTAAATCCTTAATTATATGATTGCAATTTTTGGTAGTCTCGAAGATCCTCATGCACAAGAAATAGAGCAAAAGATTCGTCTTTTGGGTTACCCATGTGCCATCATCTCTACAGCGAGAAAAGATTTAAAAAATACCAGTTTTGTTTTTTTACTTAATGATGAAAAATCAAGCATAGAAATTACTCAGGGAAATATTACATTAAATACTAACAGTATCCATTCCGCGTGGGTGTGTCAGCCAATTTTTTCACTTTTTTCGACAACAGAAGAAAAATTCAGTCAAGAATTAAAGTTTTGGTTTTTCACATGGCGAGAATCGCTAAATGGGATTTATGCGCTCCTTGAGCAGCGCGGTATTTTGGTAAATGGATCTATTTCTGAGGCCGTTGCTAATCAAAATAAAATTAGATACATTGGCAATATTTCTAAAAATATTCTCAAGCAACCTAAATCCATTATTAGCAACGATCGGGAGTCGCTATTAAATTTTTTTCGAAATTCGGATTCCTGTGTGGTTTTAAAAACACTGCATCAAATGCAATTAAGTGTTGATGGCGAACCAACTATGCTTCTAGCATCAATAGTGCAAGAAGACGATTTTCTTGATTTCCAACAAAAAAATGAGTGTCCAATATTTCTTCAGGAGTATGTCGAAAAAATCTATGATGTGCGTCTAACAATTGTTGGTGATCATATTTTTTCTTGCAAAATTGATGCAACCCATTCCGATGCAGGCCGTATAGACTGGAGGGCTTATGATTTGGCGAATACTCCACATTCTCAATATGATCTTCCTTCTGCTATTGCTGAAGAAATAATTGGCATTTGCAGAAAAATGAAACTTGATTATGCGACCATAGATCTTTGTGTAGATCAAGGTGGGAATTATTATCTTCTTGATATCAATCCATTTGGTAGATATTTATGGATTGAAGATGCTATTGGGGCGCCTATTACTGATGCTATAGCTAAATTTTTGATAAAAAAGCAAAACTCAACTAATACGATCCACCGGCCATTCTGCTTGGCTGGCCTGCAATAAATCTTCCCAGCCATTGGGCGGATGTCCGCGCTGGAGCATCTTGCAAAACACCGCATAAGGATCGGTGCTGCTGCCTGATGCGCGCAAACTGTGCTCATCGTTGATCCAAGCAAAAATGATGATTTTGCTTTTGGAGTCGAAACGGAAAAACAGGCGGAAGCGCCGTCCGATTTTGGCCCGGCGCCAGTGCCTGAACACTGGCCCCATGGTGTTGCCTTGGCGGAACTCGTCGCGCCCGGGGTTGCTGGGTATGGTCTCCAGCATCAACTGCGCTAGCGCGTTGAACAGTTTGACGTTGGCGTTGGTGCCATACCCATCCGGGTCTTGGGCTTTGGCCCGCGCGGTAGCGGTGGCCAGTTTTTGTAGCTGCGCTATCAAGCAGTCATGAAACAGCAGCGTCCAGCCGTGGCGCTGCATCACAAATCCACATCGCCAGCGATGTCGGCATCCAAATCCACGGATTGGGCTGCAGCCGCTACCAGCGCCCTGGCCAAATCATCGGGCAGGCTGCTGATGTGGAGGCCCGATTGAATGTCTTGTTCCAGCATCTGCAAAAAGCCAGCAATGGCGGGGTCTTCATGAGCTGTTGGCGCTCGACTCACAACGACCTTGTCACCCAGAAAATCAAACGCCACCTTGCCTCCCACGTCTACCCCCAAGGCTTGGCGGATAGCCTTGGGCAAAGTGATTTGCCCCTTGGCGGTGATGGCTGCAACTTCGTGGATAGCGTTCATAGCTAACTCCTGAGAGGAAATTTCTATTGTAAGGATTTTTCCTTACTTTTGGCGAAGACGGATGTGGTGGCCAAGTCACCGGTCTGCCGCTCTGCTCGGGCTTTTTTGTGGGCGCTTGGGAGCCTCGTGAAAATGCGTTTCCATACGCCAGAAGCTGGTATTTTTCTGTAAGGATTTAACAGGATTGACTTCCTAGAATGGCGCCTTTTTAGCGCGGTCAGCAGGCTGCGATTCTTTAGGGAGGCCCATGTCCAATCCACTGTACGAAAACATCAAGCGCGACCCGCGCTACGCCGAGCTGATACAGCAGCGCGGGCGCTTTGCCACCATGCTGGCCTTGATGGTGATCGGCGTTTTTTTCAGTTTTGTGCTGCTGGTGGCATTTGTGCCCAGCGCCATTGCAGTGCGCATTTTTGCGGGCAGCAATTTGACGGTGGGCGTGGCGCTGGGGTTTTTCCAGTTCGTGTTCTTCTGCCTGCTTACCTGGGTGTATGTGCGCCGTGCCAATGGCGAGTTCGACACCCTGAATGAACAAATCATCCAAGACGCCCTGAGGAAAACCAAATGACCCGAACGCCCCCTCTGCTTTCTTCCCCCGGGCGTGTGCTGGCGGCTGCGCTGCTGTGCCTGCCCGCGCTGGCCCTGGCAGGCCCCGACCTGGGCGCCACGGAAAAACAACCGCTGAACTTGCACGCTATCGGCATGTTCTTTGCCTTCGTGCTGATGACGCTGGGCATCACCTACTGGGCGGCGGGCCGCTCCAAGTCGGCATCGGACTTCTATACCGCCGGTGGCGGCATCAGCGGCAAGCAAAACGGCCTGGCCATTGCCGGCGACTTCATGTCTGCCGCCACGCTGCTGGGGCTGACGGCCATGATCTACGGCCAAGGCGTGGATGGCTATATCTACATGGTCGCGTTCTTCGTCGGCTGGCCCATCATCCTGTTCCTGATGGCCGAGCGCCTGCGCAACCTGGGCAAGTTCACCTTTGCCGATATCACCGCCTACCGCCTCAACCAGGGCCAGGTGCGCACCATGGCCGCGATCAGTTCGCTGGTGGTGGTGTGCTTTTACCTGGTGGCGCAAATGGTGGGTGCCGGGCAACTCATCAAGCTGCTGTTCGGGCTGGAATACAACGTGGCCCTGGTCATCGTCGGTGTGCTGATGATGGTGTACGTCATCTTTGGCGGCATGGTCGCCACCACCTGGGTGCAGATCATCAAGGCGTGCATGCTGCTGACGGGCGGCACCGCCATCATGCTGCTGGCGTTCAGCCAGTTTGGCTTCAGCTTCGAGACCCTGACCAACCGCGCCATGGAAGTGCACAAGCTGGGCCCCAATCTGCTGGCCTCGGGCAGCCTGCTGGCCGATCCGGTGACGGCCATTTCGATGGGCCTGGGCCTGATGTTCGGCATTGCCGGATTGCCGCACATCCTGATGCGCTTTTTTACCGTGACCAACGCCAAAGAAGCGCGCAAGTCGGTGTTTTATGCCTCCGGCATCATCGCCTTCTTCTTCCACGTGATTGCCTTCATGGGCCTGTGCTCCATTGTGCTGGTGGGCACCGACCCGCAGTTCTTTGAGGGCGGCGACGTCGCTGGCAAGCTGATTGGCGGCGGCAACATGGTGGCGCTGCACCTGGCCAAGGCCGCAGGCGGCAATTTGCTGCTGGGCTTTTTGTCGGCGGTGGCTTTTGCCACCATCCTGGCCGTGGTGGCGGGTCTGGCCCTGGCGGGTGCATCGGCCATTTCGCACGACCTGTATGCGCGCGTCATCATGAAAGGCAATGTGTCCGAAGAAAAGGAGATCCGTGTCTCCAAGATGGCCACGCTGGGTTTGGGCGTGGTGGCGGTGCTGTTGGGTGTGGCCTTCGAGAAGATGAACGTGGCTTTCATGGTGGCGCTGGCTTTTGGCGTGGCCTCCTGCGCCAACTTTCCGGTGCTGCTGATGTCCATGTACTGGCGCGGCCTGACCACGCGCGGCGCGCTGGTGGGTGGCTATACCGGCCTGATCAGCTCGGTGCTGTTCGTGGTGTTCTCCAAGTCGGTGTGGGTGGATGTGCTGGGCAACGCGGCACCGCTGTTCCCGTACACCCAGCCAGCGCTGTTTGCCATGCCGCTGGCCTTCCTTTGCATTTACGTGTTCTCCAAGCTGGACAACAGTGAACAAGCCCGGATGGAGCGTGCCGCCTTTGACGACCAGTACGTTCGTGCCCAAACGGGCGTGGGCGCAGCCAGCGCCGCTGCACACTGAGCGGTATTACCCCGCTGACAAGCGGACTTTGTGAACTACTCCATCCTTTGCCGCGCACAGGGTGGAGTAGTGCGATAAAACGGCATTCTTGCCTCGGTCCACTGCACTTTGCACCCCCTTCAACAGGGCGTTGCCACATCTGCCTATGTTTTCCTCTCTCCGAACACGCATGGTGGCACTGTGCGTTGGCATCGTTATGTTGGCGATGGTGATCGTTGCTACCACCAATTTGCTGATGACCCGCAGCAGCAGTATGGACATGATCAACAGCCAGTCTGCCGCGCTGGTGCGTGCCCACAGCACTGCGCTAGGCCAGTGGCTGCAGGCCAAGCAACGTGTGGTGGCGTCACTCAAGCCCCATGTGGCCTCTGACAATCCGGTGCCGATGCTGCAAACTGCGGTGCAGGCGGCGCAATTCGATCAGGCCTACATGGGTTTTCCAGACAAGCATTTTGTTTTTTCTGAAAACCGGGCGCGCGCTGCCGATTACGACCCCACCCAGCGCGCCTGGTACAAGGGGGCGGTGCGAGCAGGCGGGGCGGCGATTACCCAGCCGTTCATCGGTGCCAGCACGGGCAAGCTGATCATCACGTTTTCTGATTTGGTCGGCAGCCCTGGCCAGGTGCAGGCCGTGGTGGCCGGTGACGTCATGCTGGAGGCGGTCATTACCGCGATTGGCGCCATCCGGCCCACGCCCCACAGCTTTGCTTTTCTGGTCAGCGGCACCGGCACGGTGATTGCACATCCCGACCGGGATTTGACGCTCAAGCCGATCACGGCCATTCACCCCGATTTGTCGCTGCCGCTGCTGGAGCCCACCCGCACCACAGAAGTACCCACCCTGGATTTCAGTGGGCGCGCCGCCATGGTGTACTCCCACGTGGTGCCAGGCTCGGATTGGCGCCTGGCACTCGTCATCGACCATGCCGAAGTCACCGCTGGTCTGGGCACGATGCTCACGACCTCGGTGTTGTCATCGGTGGTCATTGCACTGGTGGCTGCCGCCCTGCTGTACTTCGCTATCAGCCGGGCGCTGGCGCGGTTGCAGGGCCTGCGTCTGGCCATCACCGCGGCTGGAGAGGGTAATTTCACGCACCGCCTGGAGGCATCGGGGTCGGACGAACTCACCCAGATCGCCCAGGCCTATAACCGTTTTGCCGACAACATTGCCACCGTGCTGCACCAGATACGCGACACCAGCAGGTCGGTGGAAACCGCCACCTCTGAAATCGCCTCGGGCAACCGCGACCTGTCGGCGCGCACCGAGCAGCAAGCCCACGCGCTGGGCAATACAGTGGCCTCGGTGGACAAGCTCACCCAGACCGTTCGGCGCAATGCCGACAGTGCGGCCCAGGCCAACCACCAGGCCCAGTCGGCATCGCAGGTGGCACTCAAGGGTGGCGCCGTGGTGTCGGGCGTGGTGACGATGATGGATGAGATCAACCAGTCGTCGCGCAAGATTGCCGACATCAATGGCGTGATTGACTCCATCGCGTTCCAGACCAACATCCTGGCGCTCAACGCAGCCGTGGAAGCGGCGCGCGCGGGCGAGCAGGGACGCGGCTTTGCCGTGGTGGCCAGCGAGGTGCGCAACCTGGCGCAGCGCTCCTCAGCTGCGGCACGGGAGATCAGTGCGCTGGTCAACGATTCGGTCAACAAGGCGCAAAGTGGTGGCGCGCTGGTGCAGGAGGCGGGCCAGACCATGCAGGAGATCGTGGCCAATGTGCAGCGCGTCACCGGCATCATGGCCGAGATCAGCCAGGCCAGCAGCGAGCAAATCCACGACATCGAGCAGATCAACCAGGCCATCGTCCACATGGAAGACGGTACCCAGCAAAACACTGCACTGGTGGAACAGGCAGCAGCAGCAGCAGTCAGCCTGCAAGACCAGGCCACCCACCTGGCGCACATGGCCAACGCCTTCACTTTGGATGGTGCCGTCGAGCGCAGCGTCCGCCCGGTACAGGGGCTGCTCTGCCAGGATTGAGTGCAAGGTGGGCGACACGGGAGTCGCTATGGTTATGCCGATCAGTATGGGGGCCATGCCGCAGCGGGACATAATCTGCCCCGGAGCCCTGCTTTCGGGGACTGGTTTTCCAGTTCCCTTCGGCAGGGCTTTTGCACTGGTGGCGCCGGGCCGGTTCGGGCGGGTGCCATCCGTTTTTTGTCACCTTACTGAGACTGTTTCATGCGCCAAGAAAGCGACTTCATCGGAGTCAAGACCATCCCTCCCGCAGCCTACTGGGGGGTTCACACCGCCCGTGCGGTGGAGAACTTTCCCATCACCGGCCGCACCGTGGCCCACATGCCCCAACTCATCCGTGCCTTTGCCCTCGTCAAAAAAGCCGCTGCCCACGCCAACTTGCAGCTCGGCGCCATCAACCCCACCCAAGCCCACGCCATTGCCCAAGCCTGTGACGACCTGATCGCCGGGCAGCTGCACGACCAGTTTGTGGTCGATGTCATTCAGGGCGGCGCTGGTACCTCCACGAACATGAACGCCAATGAGGTGATCGCCAACCGTGCACTAGAGCACCTGGGATTGCCCAAAGGCCGCTACGACGTTGTTCACCCCAACGACCACGTCAACGCCTCGCAAAGCACCAACGACGCCTATCCCACCGCGCTCAAGCTGGCCACCTGGTTCGAAATCCAGGCGCTGCTGGACGCCCTGGCCAGCCTGCGCGGTGCGTTTGAAGCCAAGGCGCGTGAATTCGCTCCCGTCCTCAAAATCGGCCGCACACAACTACAAGACGCCGTGCCGATGACGCTGGGCCAGGAGTTCACCGCCTTTGCCAGCATGATTGCCGCCGACGAAGCGCGCCTGCGCGAGTCGGCCCACCTGATGACCGAAGTGAACCTGGGCGGCACCGCCATTGGCACCGGTATCAATGCCCCTGTGGGCTATGTCGATGTGGTCATCCCCGAGCTGGCGCGCCTCTCGGGTGTGCCCGTCACGCCCGCCGCCGACATGATTGCTGCCACGTCCGATACCGGCGCTTTTGTCGATATTTCGGGCATTCTGAAACGCATCGCCACCAAACTGTCCAAGATCAGCAACGACCTGCGCCTGCTCTCGTCGGGCCCGCAGGCCGGTGTGGGCGACATCAAACTGCCTGCGCGCCAGGCGGGCTCGTCCATCATGCCGGGCAAGGTCAACCCGGTGATTCCGGAGGTGATGAACCAGGTGTGCTTTGAGGTGATTGGCAACGACGTGGCCATCACCATGGCCTCGGAAGGCGGCCAGTTGCAGCTCAACGCCTTTGAGCCGCTGATGGGCTGGGCGCTGCACCAAAGCCTGACGCACCTGGCGCGCGCTTGCCAGACCTTGCAGGTCAACTGCGTCGAAGGCATTGAGGCCAACCACCCGCTGCTGGCCCAGCGCATGGCCGAGTCGATCACGCTGGTGACGGCGCTCAACCCCCTCATCGGCTACGAGAAATCGGCCTCCATCGCCAAGGCGGCCATGGCCAGCGGCAAGACCATTGCGCTGACCGCCGAGGAGCTGGGCATCATGGGCCAGGCAGAAATGAACCTGCTGCTGGTGCCCGAGCGGCTGACCCAGGCCGGTGCCCTCAGCGTTGCCTGACACGGCGCACTGAGCCCCGCAGTGTGGGCGCCGCCGCCGCGCCTGCACTGTGCGCTGTCAGTAGTGCGGCGGCAGCTCATCGCGCAGGCTGCGCGGTGCAGCGCCGCCGCCCTCGGGCTGCTGCTGGCCCAGGCGGCGCACCTCTTGCAGCAGCCAGTCGATGTGCTGCTGCTGGCGGTAAATGGTCAGGTTCAGTTGGTCCAGCAGGTCTTCATTGAAACTGGCTTTGATTTCCAGGTCGGCCAGCCGCTGCTCGGTATCGTGGGTGTGGGTCATGGCTAAAAGAGGCATAAAAAAGAGCTGCAAGGCTTGCTATACAAGCGCTTGCAGCTCCTGAAAAGTGAGCTAATCAAGCCCCGCTGCGGCATTGGCCAGCGCGGGGCGGGGGGCTCATTCCTCCAGGGTGCGAATGGTTTCGCGGGCGTTCTTGTCCTTGATGCGGCCCAGGTCAGCGTCCAGTGCGCGGATCAGCTTGTCGGCGGCGCTGGTGAAAGCGCTGGCTACTTTGTCGGCATCGGCCGTTACGGTGATCGGCTGGTGCCCGGCGGGGCGTGCTTCCAGGCGGCAGCGCTTGTCGTTAACCCCTGACTTGCCTGCGTCCACGTCGGTCAGGAACACTTCCACACGGGTGATGTGCTCGCGAAAGCGTGCCAGCCGGGCTGCTGCTTCTTCCTGAATCCAGAGTGCCAGCGACTCGCCGCCTTGAATGTGGTCGTTGGTGTGTACCTGAACTTGCATGTTGGGCTCCTTTTGTAGCTATGGATCGGCATCGTACCGACACGAACACTGTAAACCAGTGCCGGGTATCGTGCAGACAGCGGGCGGTACAGGCTTGATGCATGTCAATTGTTGCCGCCCGTCCCCCACTGCGCTGGCAGCTCCAGCGTCTGCGGTGCCCTCCTACAGGCCCGCGCAGGCGCAGGTGCTACAACCAGGGCATGCCAGCCTCACGCCGCCTCAAAATCGGGCTTTCTGCCTGCTTCTCGCACGCTGATCCGTCGCGTTCCCTGTTCACGGGCAAAACCTTGCAGTACATCGAGCAATCGGTGGCCCACTGGATCATGTCCGCCGGTGCCATGGTGGTGATGGTGCCTTGCCCCACGGGCGAGACAGCGCGCGGCGATGTCACGCTGGCGCACTACGCTGACTGGCTCGATGGCGTGGTCATGCACGGCGGCGCCGATGTCTGGCCCGGCAGTTATGGCGAGGCGCCTTTGCGCCAGGCGTGGGAGGGCGACCGCGTGCGTGACCTCTACGACCTGGCCGTGGTCGAGGCGTTTGCCCAGGCGGGCAAGCCCATTTTTGGCATCTGCCGGGGTCTGCAACTGATCAACGTGGCCTTTGGCGGCACGCTCTACCAGGACATCGAAACCCAACGCCCCGGCGCCTTGCAGCACCGCAACGCCAGCACCTACGACCAGAACTTCCACCAGGTGGAGTTTGTGCCCGGCTCGCGCCTGGCGCAGCTGTACCCAGGCCAGCGGCGCGTGCGCGTCAACAGCATCCACCACCAGGGCATCAAACGCCTGGCGCCGGACTTTGAGATCGAGGCCTACAGCCACCCCGATGTGGTGCCCGAGGCCATTCGCCGCCGTCCGGGCCCCGGGCGCGGCTACATCGCCGCCACCCAGTGGCACCCCGAGTTCCACCGCCAGGGCCACAACGCGTTGGATGACACCGCCATCCTGCACGACTTTCTGGCCGCTTGCAGTGCCACCCGCGTACAACCGCCGCAACCGGGCCACAGCCCCTTGCATATCCGTGACCGTGCCGCGCGCCTGCTGCGCCAGGCACTGCTGCGCCGGCACTGAAGCCGGTGCGCAACAACACCGGCATTTGTACCCACCAGCCAAACCACCGCACCCAGGAGAGCCCACATGTACCAGCGTATTCTTGTTCCTGTTGACGGCAGCGCCACCGCCTTGCAAGGTTTGCAGCAAGCCATTGCGCTGGCGCGTTTGAGCGGTGGCCAGTTGCGCTTGCTGCACGTGACCGATGAGCTCTCGGCGGCGCTGGCTCTGGGCTCCTACGCGCCGGTGGCGACGGACATTTTTGCCGTGCTGCACGAGGCGGGCCAGGAGCTGCTCAACCAGGCCCGGGCGCAGGCCATCGACCAAGGCATTGCTGCCGACGTGGTGCTGGATGAAGCCCCGGGTCGGCGTCTGGCCGATGCCGTGCTGGAGCAGGTTCGCAGCTGGCCTGCCGATCTCATCGTGCTGGGTACCCACGGTCGCCGTGGTGTGAGCCGCCTGCTGCTGGGCAGCGATGCCGAGCAGGTTCTGCGCGTGGCCCCGGTGCCCGTGCTGCTGGTACGCAGCGCAGATGAGCCCGCGCCGCAAGCGTGACGCCTGCCCACCGCCCCCTGCGCCAGACTGGAGAGCCTCACCATGACCGCACCCCCAGGCGTTCGCACCTGTCTCTACGATACCCCCCAACTGGGCGCAGTCATGGACACCATGGCGCGCCAACTGGCCAGTGGCCTGGCAGGCAGCTGTACCCCAGTGGCCGTGATTGGGGTGCTGCGCCGTGGCGCACCGCTGGCCGATCGGCTGACTGCGCTGATGGTGCAGCGCCATGGCCTGGCCATACCGCTGCGCCTGGACCTTTCGGTCAAGCGCTATGCCGATGATTTGACCCTGTTGTACCCGGAAACCCGGCTGACCGAAGAGCCCCGGCACGCCGACTTGGCATTGGCAGGCCACACCTTGCTGGTGGTGGACGATGTGCTCTACACCGGGCACTCCCTGCTGCGCGTGGTCGAGTACCTGGCCCGCTGGCAGCCCGCACAGATTCGCTGTGCCGTTCTGGTGGATCGGGGCGTGGCCCGATTGCCTGTGCATGCCGATGTGCTGGGCGTGCGCCTCGACGTGGCGCCGTCCGACATCATCGAGTGCAACGTGCCACCCTACGAGCCCACGTTCAAGGTGGATGTGCTCCAGCCGCACGCGCTGCGCGATGGAGCGCCCGCTCCCCCTTGACCCCTCTTGCAAAGGTTCGCCATGTTCCGTGACCGAGAAGAAGCCGCCCAGCGCCTGTGCCAGCGGCTCAGTGCTTTTCAGGGCCGCAACCCGCTGGTGCTGGCCATTCCGCGCGGCGGCGTGCCCATGGGAAAACTGCTGGCCGACCAGTTGGGCGGCGAGTTTGACGTGGTGCTGGCGCGCAAGCTGCGTGCGCCCTTGCAGCCCGAGCTGGCCGTCGGCGCCGTCGATGAAAGCGGCTGGACTTACATCGACCCCAGTGCCGCCTCGCAGGGCGCCGATGCCGACTACCTGGCCGCTGAAACCCGCACCCAGATGCGCACCATCCACACCCGGCGCAGCCAGTACACGCGCCTGCGTGCGCCCATCAGCCCTGCGGGGCGCACCACCATCGTGGTGGATGACGGCCTGGCCACAGGCGCCACCATGGTGGCCGCGTTGCACGCGGTGCGTTCGCACCGGCCGCTGTGGCTGGTGTGCGCCGTGCCGGTGGCCGCCCACGCGGCCCTGCGCAAAGTCCAGTTGCTGGCCGACGAAGTGGTGTGCCTGGAGACGCCCGAGCCCTTTCGGTCGGTGGGCCAGTGCTACAGCTACTTTGGCCCGGTCGATGACGACGAGGTGGCCGCCTTGCTGGGCACCTGAGGGGCGGGCTGGCGCCGCCCCTGTGCCGTTGCCCAGCGATTCACCCGTTCAATGCTGGTGGCCGTGGGCGCCATGCACATGGCGGTGGGCAATTTCTTCGGCGCTGGCCGCGCGCACGTCGGTCACCTTGCAGCTGAACTTCAGTGCCTGCCCGGCCAGCGGGTGGTTGCCGTCCAGATGCACCTCGGGGCCCTTGATCTTGACCACATTGAACACCTGCGGCTGGCCATCCGGGCCCAGACCTTGCAGTTGCCCGCCCACCTTCACGCCGGGCGGAAACTCGGCCTTGGGGATGGTGCGCACCAGCGATTCATCGCGCTCACCAAAGGCATCGGCAGCGGGCAGCTCCAGCGTGGTGGCAAAGCCCACGGCCTGGCCGTCCAGCGCTGCCTCGACCTTGGGGAAGATGTTGTCGTAGCCACCGTGCAAATAGGCCAGGCTGCCCGCGTCCAGCGGCTTGCCTGCCAGGCTGGTAACGGTGTAGCTCAGCGTGACGGCGGTATCGGCGGTGATGTTCATGCGGTGCTTTCTCTTGCGTAGAGGGGGGTGGGGCTGATAAAAATCATAGCTGCTTGCGCTTGCTCTGTAAGCGTTTGCGGCTGATTTGGCATGAATTTTACGCCGTGGTGTCGGGCGGCAATACTTCGTGATCCTGGCCGGGGTAGCGGGCAAAGCGGCGCGCCTGTGGGCCGTGTACCGGGTCGCTGGCAGGCCAGGGCCAGCCGCCAAACTGTGTGCTGCGGTAGTCTTGCATGGCCTGCATGATTTCCTGCTGCGTGTTCATCACGAATGGGCCGTACTGCGCCACCGGCTCGGCAATCGGGCGGCCTTGCAGCACCAGGCATTCGACGGCTTGGGTGCCGGTGTTGGTCAGCAGCCAGTCTTGGCGGGCATCCACCTCCAGCGCCGCGTGACCGGGCACGTCGTGCAGTCCCAGGCGCAGGCCGTCGCCGACAAAGTAATACAGCATGCGCCGCGTGCCCGCCTGGGCAGCGGGCAGCGTCCAGGTGGCGCCGGGCGCCAGGTGCAGCGTCCAGATGGCCACATCGGCATCGGGCTGCGCAGCCCACGACTCGGGCGGCGGCGCCAGCGGGGCCGCCGTGCCCGGCAGGGCGCCCGCCACCACGGTGACGGTGGTGGTGCGGCCCTGGTCGTCGTGGTGGATGAGGCGCGGAATGCGCTCGTTCCAGAACATGGTGAAGTGCGGCGTGGCCATCTTGTTGCGCGCAGGCAGGTTCAGCCAGACCTGGAACAGCTCCAGCGGATTGGGCGCGCTGGCATCGAGCAGCGGGAACATCTCGGAATGCTGCAAGCCTTTGCCCGCCGTGATCCATTGCACATCACCGCCACCAAAGCGCGCTGCCGCGCCCAGCGAGTCAGAGTGATCGATCAGGCCCTGGCGCACCAGTGTCACGGTTTCAAAGCCCCGGTGCGGGTGCACCGGAAAACCCGGCACCGCCTGGCCGTGGTACATGCTCCAGCCGTCCTGGCGGCTGAAATCGCTGCCCATCTGGCGGCCTGCCAGCAGCGGCGCGGCAGGCCCGAAGGCCCCATTGCCCGCCGGGTAGGCGTCGTCGTGGTGGGCGCAGAACAAAAACGGGTCCAGCGTGGGCCACAGCGGGCCCAGCGGCTGGGTGGTGAGGATGGCGGTGGCGGCAGCGGTCATGGCAAAGCTCCTGTGGTCGGAATGCAGCATTCCAGTGTCACATGAGATACGACCGCTGCGCAGCCAGACAAGGTGCCGCTGCCAGGATAGTGTGTTGCGCGCCTGGGGCTGGGCGGGTGCCTCAGGCGGTGCAGGCGCGCAGGGTCTTGGCGGCAGCAACCATGTTGGCCAGCGCGGGAATCACTTCAGACCACTGGCGCGTCTTGAGGCCGCAGTCCGGGTTCACCCACAGGCGCTCGGCAGGGATGCGCTCAGCAGCCTTCTGCATGAGCTGCACGATGTGCTCCTGCGTCGGGATGTTGGGCGAATGGATGTCGTACACGCCGGGGCCGATCTCGTTGGGGTACTGGAAGTGCTCGAAAGCATCCAGCAGCTCCATGTCCGAGCGTGAGGTTTCGATGGTGATCACGTCGGCATCCATGTCGGCAATCGAGGCGATGATGTCGTTGAACTCCGAGTAGCACATGTGGGTGTGGATCTGGGTTTCGTCGCGCACGCCGTTGGCGGTGATGCGGAACGACTCCACGGCCCAGTCCAGGTACTCTTTCCACTGCGTTTTGCGCAGCGGCAGCCCTTCGCGCAGTGCGGCCTCATCGATCTGGATGATGCGCACGCCGGCTTTTTCCAGATCGAGAACTTCCTCGCGGATCGCCAGTGCCAGTTGTTTGCACGATGCCGAGCGCGGTTGGTCGTCGCGCACAAAGGACCAGTTCAGGATCGTCACGGGGCCGGTGAGCATGCCCTTCATGGGCTTTCGGGTGAGCGACTGGGCGTAGGCGATCCATTCCACCGTCATGGCCTGGGGGCGGCTGATGTCACCAAACAAAATCGGTGGCTTGACGCAGCGTGAGCCGTAGGATTGGACCCAGCCAAACTGGCTGAACGCATAGCCTTCGAGCTGCTCGCCGAAGTATTCCACCATGTCGTTGCGCTCGGCCTCGCCGTGTACCAGCACATCCAGCCCCAGCGCTTCTTGCTCGCGCACGCTGCGCGCGATCTCCTGCCGCATCGCGGCCCGGTAGCCAGCCGGGTCGAGCCTGCCCGCCTTGAAGTCACTGCGCGCCTGGCGGATTTGCGCTGTCTGCGGGAAGGAGCCAATGCTCGTTGTGGGGTACGGTGGCAGCTTCAACCGCGCCGACTGCTTGGGCGCACGCTGGGCGTAGGGGCTTTCGCGCAGGCCCAGGTGGGCACTGATCCGGGCCACGGTCGTTTGCACTGCGGGGTTGTTCACCCGCACAGACGTGCGGCGCGCAGCCAGGGCGGCCTGGTTGGCGGCCAGCGCATCCTGGACTGCGCTGCGGCCCTGGCGCAGTGCGGTGCCCAGCACCTTCAGCTCATCGAGCTTTTGCAGCGCGAACGCCAGCCAGGACTTGACCTCGCTGTCGAGCTGCTGCTCGCTGTCCAGATCGACCGGCACATGCAACAGCGAACACGACGGCGCAATCCACAGGCGTTCACCCAGGCGCTGCGCCAACGGCTCGAGCCAGTCGAGCACGGCGGTCAGATCGGTTTTCCAGATGTTGCGGCCATTGACCACGCCCAGCGACAGTACCTTGTGCGTGGGCAGCAGGTTGAGCAGCGGCAGTACGCCTTCGCGGTCGTTGACGGCATCCACATGCAGTCCCGCCACCGGCAGATGGGCTGCCAGATAGACGTTGTCCTGCAACTGGCCGAAGTAGGTGGCTACCAGCAGCTTGACCTTGGCGGCCTTGAGGTGGTGGTAAGCGGTGTTGAAGGCGTGTTGCCAGTCGGCGTCCAGCTCCGTCACCAGGATGGGCTCGTCGATTTGCACCCACTGCACGCCCTGCTGGGCCAGCGTGTCGAGCAACTGCGCATACACCGGCAGCAGGCGTTCCAGCAGTGCCAACTTGTCAGAAGCGTCCTTGGCCTTGCCGATGGCCAGGTAGGTGAGGGGGCCCAGCACCACAGGTTTGGCCTGGACGCCCTGGGCTGCAGCTTCCGCCAGTTGCGCCAGCAGGCGCGAGGCGTCGAGGGTGAACGTGGTGGCTGCGCTGAACTCGGGGACGATGTAGTGGTAGTTGGTATCAAACCACTTGGTCATCTCGCCCGCAGCCACGCCGCCACAGCAGTCTGGAGTGCCGTCAGCGGCTGGGGCAGAGCGGCCCCGGGCCACGCGGAAGTAGTTGTCCAGCGCATCGCCCTGGAAGCCCTGCACCCGCTCGGGCAGGTTGCCCAGAGTAAAGCTCATGTCCAGCACCTGGTCATAAAACGAGAAGTCGCCCACGGGTACCCAGTCCAGACCGCTCTGGTCTGCCCAGTGCTTCTGGCGCAGTTGCGCGCCCAGGTGCAGGAGGGTGTCGCGCGAAGACTGCCCTTTCCAATAGGACTCCAGCGCAAACTTGAGTTCGCGGCGGGCGCCGATGCGGGGAAAGCCAAGGCTGTGAATCGTTGTCATGTCGGTCTTCATCCAAGCGAAAAAAGGGCATCGTAGACCCCGTTATCGATGAAGTAAAATGGTCTTATCTCACGTATCGATTAGTTTTATTCATATATTTATGTTGGAGCGTATCCATCTCGCCGTGGTGCAGGAGGTTGAGCGCCAGGGCTCGCTCACGGCGGCTGCCGACAAGCTCTGCGTCACCCAGTCGGCCCTGAGCCACAGCATGAAAAAGCTGGAGCAGCAGCTGGGCACCTCCATCTGGCTGCGCGAGGGCCGCAGCCTGCGCCTCACGCAGGCCGGGCAGTACCTGCTGGCGCTGGCGGGCCGCGTGCTGCCCCAGCTCAGCTTGGCCGAAGAGCGGCTGCGCCAGTTCGCCCAAGGCGAGCGTGGCACGCTGCGCATCGGCATGGAGTGCCACCCCTGCTACCAGTGGCTGCTGAAGGTGGTGTCTCCCTATCTGGCCGCGTGGCCCGACGTGGACGTGGATGTGAAGCAGAAATTCCAGTTCGGCGGCATGGGCGCGTTGTACGGCTACGAGATTGACCTGTTGGTCACCCCCGACCCGGTATTCAAGCCGGGCCTGCACTTTGAGCCGGTGTTTGATTACGAGCAGGTGCTGGTGGTAGCGCGCGGCCACGCGCTGGCGGATGCGCCTTGCGTCAACCCCCGCCAGCTGGCGCAAGAGGTGCTCATCACCTACCCGGTGGCCACAGACCGGCTGGACATCTACACCCAGTTTCTGCTGCCCGCAGGCGTACTGCCCAAGCGCCACAAAACCATTGAAACCACCGACATCATGTTGCAGATGGTGGCCAGTGGCCGGGGCGTGGCTGGACTGCCGCGCTGGCTGGTGCAGGAGTACGCCAGCAAGATGGACGTGGTGCCCGTGCGGCTGGGGCCGCATGGTATTGCCAAGCACATCTACCTGGGCGTGCGCGAGGGGGACACGGCCATCGACTACCTGCAAGCCTTCATCGCGCAGGCCCGCCAGCCGCTGCTGGCCTGACGCGGTGCCCTTCAGCGCCCCTGCTGGCCCTGCGCTTTCTGGAGCATCCCTTCAAAGGCCGGCCCGTAGGCCAGCCGCAGGTGCAGTTCGGTCATTCCCAGGATGCGGCCTAGCAACGACTGGCATGGCTGCGCCCCGAACGCCACGCCATGGGCGCTGGCGTGGGTTTGCAGCAGGCGGTGCAGGCGCATGGCCTCTTCGCGCTCTTGTGTGCCCAGGATGCGAACCGACATGCCCCGCCGGGGGCGCGCCGTCAGCAAGCCCTCGTGGTGCAGCAGCTTGAGGGTTTCGCGCACCGGCGTGCGGCTGACGCCGTATTCGTGCATCAAGGCCGTTTCGCTGATGGGCTCTCCCGGCCTCAGTTCATGGGCCAGGATGCGCTCGCGCACACGGTCTGCCAGGGCCTCGTACAGCGCGCGGGGCTGCAAGTTTGGCGCGGTGGTCGGTGCGCACGGTTCTGGCGCACAGCGGTAGAAAAAGTCGCTCATTGCGGTGCCCTGGTGCCTCCGGTGTAACGCTGCTCCAGCGCATCCCACTGGGGTTTGCCCACCAGGCGCTGGCGCTCGGCAAAGGGGGTGACCAGGCCGCTGTCCTCGCGCACTTCCTTGGTGTCGCGCAGCACGGTCAGGGCGTTTTGCATGCCCATCACCGCGCCCTGCAAGGCCGCGTTGGCGTAGAGCACGATGCCAAAGCCCAGCGCGCCCAGTTGGTCGGCGTTGAAGAGGGGCGTTTTGCCGCCAATCACCATGTTCATCAACTGCGGCTTGGCCAGCCGCTGGGGCAGGGCGCGCACCTCTTCGGCCTGGGTGACGGCTTCGACGAACAGGATGTCGGCGCCCGCCTCGGCAAACTTTTGTGCGCGCTCCACGGCGGCCTCGAAGCCGTGGGTGGCGGCAGCGTCGGTGCGCGCCATGATGAGCAAATCGGGGTCGCGCCGCGCATCCACGGCGGCCTTGATCTTGTCCACGGCCTCTTCGGTGCTGATGACCTCTTTGCCGTTGAAATGCCCGCAGCGCTTGGGCGCCACCTGGTCTTCGAGCTGGATGCAGTCGGCCCCGGCGCGCTCCAGCGTGCGCACGGTGTGGACCACGTTGAGCGCGTTGCCAAAGCCGGTGTCGGCATCGACGATGAGCGGCACCTGCACGGCGTCGCGGATGCGGGCGGTGTGCTCGGCGATCTCGTGCAGGCCCATGAAACCCTGGTCGGGCATGCCAAACCACATGTTCGTCACACCCGCGCCGGTGACGTAAATGGCCTGAAAGCCCAGGTCGGCAATGACGGTGGCCGACAGCGCGTTGAATGCGCCCGGAACGATCAGGCCGCTGCGGGCCTCGACAAGTTGCTTGAGTTGTTTGCGTGTGGACATTGCTTTTTTCTCCATCGCCCCACAGGCCAGCGCCGTGCAGCCAGCACCCGTGCCGGTAGGATTTATATAAAAAGAGCCGCCAGCGCCCGCTGGGCAAGCGCTAGCAGCTATGAAAACAGGAGTGCTTGCCATGGCCCCCGAGGCGACCGCTCCTGCCAAAAAACTGGGGTCAGCCAGGCACCCGTACCCAGCCTTCCATCAGCACGCGGGCGCTGCGGCCCATCAGGGCTTTGGTGGCTGTCCATTGGCCGTTCGCCAGCCGGGCTTCGGCGCCCACGCGCAGCGTGCCCGAGGGGTGGCCAAAGCGCACGGCGTTGCGTGTGCCGCCCCCGGCGGCCAGGTTGACCAGCGTGCCGGGGATGGCCGCCGCCGTGCCAATGGCCACCGCTGCCGTGCCCATCATGGCGTGGTGCAGCTGGCCCATGGACAGCGCGCGCACCAGCAAATCCACCTCGCCCGCCTGCACGGCCTTGCCGCTGGAGGCCACGTAGTCGGCGGGCGGTGCCACGAAGGCGATTTTGGGTGTGTGCTGGCGCGTGGCGGCGTCGGCTACCTGGGCAATCAGGCCCATCTTCACGGCGCCCCAGGCGCGGATCGCTTCAAAACGCGCCAGCGCAGCAGCGTCGCCGTTGATGGCGTCTTGCCGCTCGGTGCCGGTGTAGCCCAGGTCGCGGGCATTGAGGAAGATGGTGGGTATGCCCGCGTTGATGAGCGTGGCCGGCAAGCGGCCCACGCCGGGCACGTCCAGCGTGTCCACCACGTTGCCCGTGGGGAACAGGGCGCCGCCCTCCTCGCCGCCATCGGCGGGGTCCAGGAATTCGAGCTGCACCTCGGCGGCGGGGAAGGTCACGCCGTCGAGTTCAAAGTCGCCCGTCTCCTGCACCTGCCCGTGGGTGATGGGCACATGCGCCACGATGGTTTTGCCGATGTTGGCCTGCCAGATGCGCACGGTGCAGATGCCGTTGTCGGGAATGCGCTCCTTGGCCACCAGCCCGCCCGCGATGGCGAACGGCCCCACCGCCGCCGACAGGTTGCCGCAGTTGCCGCTCCAATCGACCACCGGCTGGCCGATGGACACCTGGCCGAACAGGTAGTCCACATCGTGCCCCGGCTGGCTGGAGGCCGACACGATCACCGCCTTGGAGGTGGACGAGGTGGCGCCGCCCATGCCGTCGATTTGCTTGCCATACGGGTCGGGGCTGCCGAGCACGCGCAGCAGCAGCGCGTCGCGCGCGGGGCCGCTGTGCTGCGCGGCGCCGGGCAGGTCTTGCAGGCGGAAGAACACGCCCTTGCTGGTGCCGCCGCGCAGGTAAGTGGCGGGGATTTTGATTTGGGGTAGTTTGCTCATATTTTGATAGCTGCTTGCGCTTTACCGCAGAGCGCCAGAGGCCGTTTTGGGGTTGGATTCCAGAAAGTCCTGGGCAAAGCGTTGCAGCACGCCGCCCGCTTCGTACACCGACACTTCCTCGGCGGTGTCCAGGCGGCAGGTCACGCGCGCCTGCACCGTTTCGCCGCTGCGGCGGTGGATGACCAGGGTGAGGTCGGCGCGCGGGGTGCGCTGGCCCAGCACGTCGTAGGTTTCGCTGCCGTCCAGGTGCAGCGTGCGGCGGTTCACGCCCGGCGCAAACTCCAGCGGCAGCACGCCCATGCCGATCAGGTTGGTGCGGTGGATGCGCTCAAAGCCCTCGGCCACCACGGTTTCCACGCCCGCCAGGCGCACGCCCTTGGCGGCCCAGTCGCGGCTTGACCCCTGGCCGTAGTCGGCCCCGGCAATGATGATGAGCGGCTGGCGGCGGTGCAGGTACGTCTCGATGGCCTCCCACATGCGCACCACCTGGCCCTCGGGTTCGATGCGCGCCAGCGAGCCTTTTTGCACCTGGCCACCGACCACCGCCATCTCGTTGCGCAGTTGCGGGTTGGCAAACGTGGCGCGCAGGGCCGTGAGGTGGTCGCCCCGGTGCGTGGCGTAGGAGTTGAAGTCTTCTTCGGGCAGGCCCATCCTGGCCAGGTACTCGCCCGCTGCGCTGTCGGCCAGGATGGCATTGGAGGGCGAGAGGTGGTCGGTGGTGATGTTGTCGCCCAGCAGCGCCAGCGCGCGCATGCCCTGGAGCGTGCGCGGGAAGGCCGCCAGCGCGCCCACGCCTTCGGTGTCCCAGTACGGCGGGCGGCGGATGTAGGTGGACTGGGCGCGCCAGTCGTACTGCGGGTTGACTTTGTCGCCACCGTCGGCGTGGATGGCGAACATGGGCCCGTACACCGCGCGGTACTGTTCGGGCTTGACGGCGGCCTGCACCACGGCGTCGATCTCCTCATCGCTGGGCCACAGGTCTTGCAGGCGGATGGGCTGGCCGTTCACCACCGCGAGCACGTCGCGTTCGATGTCAAAGCGCACCGTGCCTGCGATGGCATAAGCCACCACCAGCGGCGGCGATGCCAGAAACGCCTGGCTGGCATACGGGTGGATGCGCCCGTCAAAATTGCGGTTGCCCGAGAGCACGGCGGTGGCGTAGAGGTTGCGCTCGATGATCTCTTGCTGGACTTTCGGCTCCAGCGCGCCGCTCATGCCGTTGCAGGTGGTGCAGGCAAAGCCGACGATGCCAAAGCCCAGCGCCTCCAGGTCTTCCATCAGGCCGGCCTCCTTCAAATACAGCTCCACGGCCTTGGAGCCGGGCGCCAGCGAGGTCTTGACCCAGGGCTTGCGCACCAAGCCCAGGCGGCGCGCGTTGCGCGCCAGCAGTGCGGCGGCGATGACGTTGCGCGGGTTGCTGGTGTTGGTGCAGCTGGTGATGGCGGCAATGATGACGGCGCCATCGGGCATGCGCCCTTCGGCCTCGTCGGCGCGGGCCATCTCCAGCTTCACGGCACCGGCAATGCCGCGCTCGGTCAGCTGTGAGGTGGGCAGGCGCCGGTGCGGGTTCGATGGCCCGGCCATGTTGCGCACCACGCTTGCGAGGTCAAAGCGCAGCACGCGCTCGTACTGCACCTCGCGCAGCGTGTCGGCCCAGAAGCCTGCCGTTTTGGCATAGGTTTCCACCAGCTGCACCTGCGCCTCGTCGCGGCCCGTCAGGCGCAGGTAGGCCAGCGTCTGCGCGTCGATGGCGAACAGCGCGGCAGTGGCGCCGTATTCGGGGCACATGTTGCTGATGGTGGCGCGGTCGCCCACCGACAGGCCCTGCGCGCCCGCGCCGTAGAACTCCAGGTAGGCGCCCACCACTTTTTCCTGGCGCAGGAATTCGGTCAGCGCCAGCACGGTGTCGGTGGCGGTGATGCCGCTGGGGGGCGCGCCCGTCAGCTCCACGCCCACGATGGTGGGCAGGCGCATCCAGCTGGCGCGGCCCAGCATCACGTTCTCGGCCTCCAGGCCGCCCACGCCCACGGCGATCACGCCCAGCGCATCGACGTGCGGCGTGTGGCTGTCGGTGCCCACGCAGGTGTCGGGGAAAGCCACGCCGTCTTGTACGTACACCACGGGCGACATCTTCTCCAGGTTGATCTGGTGCATGATCCCGTTGCCCGCCGGGATGACCTGGACGTTGGTAAACGCCTTCTTCGTCCATTCGATGAAGTGGAAGCGGTCCTCGTTGCGGCGCTCTTCAATGGCGCGGTTTTTGGCAAAGGCGTCGGGGTCAAAGCCGCCGCACTCCACGGCCAGCGAGTGGTCCACGATGAGCTGCACCGGTACCACCGGGTTCACGGCAGCCGGGTCGCCGCCCTCCTTGGCAATCGCATCGCGCAGCCCGGCCAAATCCACCAGCGCCGTCTGGCCCAGGATGTCGTGGCACACCACGCGCACCGGGAACCACGGAAAGTCCATGTCGCGCTGGCGCTCGATGAGCTGGCGCAGGTAGTCGTTCAGCTGCGCGGGGTCGGCGCTGCGCACCAGGTTTTCGGCGTGTACGCGCGCCGTGTAGGGCAGCTGGGCCCAGGCGCCGGGCTGGAGTTGTTCGACGGCCTCGTGCGCGTCGAAATACTGCAAGGCAGTGCCGGGAAGGGGTTTGCGGTGGGCAGTGTTCATCATGGGGCGGGACAGGTTTGCTCTTTTTTTGTGAGCTGCTTGCGCTTGGTGGACGTTGCTTTCAGCACAAAAACAGGCCGAAAGCTCTATGTGATAAGCGCTGGCAGCTATGGTTTTTGCTTCAATGGCGTTCTTCGATGGGCACAAACCGCTGGTCGTCCGGCCCGGTGTAGTGGGCGCTGGGGCGGATGATCTTGTTGTCCAGGCGCTGCTCGATCACGTGCGCGGCCCAGCCGCTGGTGCGCGCCATGACGAACAGCGGCGTGAACATGGCGGTGGGCACCTGCATCATGTGGTAGCTCACGGCGCTGAACCAGTCGAGGTTGGGGAACATGTTTTTCTCTTTCCACATCACGCGCTCCAGGCGCTCGGCAATGTCGTACATCTTGCTGCTGCCCGCTTGCAGCGAGAGCTGGCGCGCCACCTCCTTGATGACGACATTGCGCGGGTCGCTCACGGTATAGACCGGGTGGCCAAAGCCGATCACCACCTCTTTGTTGGCCACGCGGTGGCGGATGTCGTTTTCTGCCTCGTCGGGGTTGTCGTAGCGTTTCTGGATCTCGAACGCCACCTCGTTGGCGCCGCCGTGCTTGGGGCCGCGCAGCGCGCCAATGGCCCCGGCAATGCTCGAATACATGTCGCTGCCCGTGCCCGCAATCACGCGCGCGGTGAAGGTGCTGGCGTTGAACTCGTGCTCGGCGTACAGGTTCAGTGAGGTGTGCATGGCCCGCACCCATGCATCGCAGGGCTTGGCGCCGTGCAGCAGGTGCAGAAAATGCGCGCCGATGGAGTCGTCATCGGTTTGCACCTCAATGCGCCGGCCCGAGTTGCTGAAGTGGTACCAGTACAGCAGCATGCTGCCCAGGCTGGCCATCAGGCGGTCGGCAATGTCGCGCGCGCCGGGCAGGTTGTGGTCGTCTTTTTCGGGCAGGGCGCAGCCCAGGGCCGAGACGCCGGTGCGCATCACGTCCATGGGGTGGCTGGCGGCGGGCAATTGCTCCAGCGCCACCTTCACGCTGCCGGGCAGGCCGCGCAGGGCGCGCAGCTTGGCTTTGTAGGCTTGGAGTTCAGCGCGCGTGGGCAGCTTGCCGTGTACCAGCAGGTGGGCCACTTCCTCGAACTCGCACACCTGGGCCATGTCCAGGATGTCGTAGCCCCGGTAGTGCAGGTCGTTGCCCGTTTTGCCCACCGTACACAGCGCGGTGTTGCCTGCGGTCACGCCCGAGAGGGCGACGGATTTCTTGGGCTTGAAGCTGGCGCTGGCAGGGGCAGCGCTGTCTGCGGTCGGGGTGGTCATGGGGTGGTCTCCGGGGGTTGTCATTCTTCGCAATTTACGCAAAATACCCGGTTCCCAACAGAGCTAAAAAGGCGAAATCTTGCGAAACACCATCCATGAAATTGCAAATTTTGCAAATTTGTCGCTGCTCTCGGGGGTGCTGTGAAAAAAACTTTCATGGGCGTCAAGCTGCGCAAACTGCGTGCGGAGCGGGGCATGTCGCAAATCGCCCTGGCCCATGCCCTGGGCCTCTCGCCCAGCTACCTGAACCAGATCGAGCAGAACCAGCGGCCCCTCACGGTGTCGGTGTTGCTCAAGCTCAACCGCACCCTGGGCGTCGATATCCAGGAGTTTTCCGAGGACGACGAGGCGCGCTTGATTGCCGGGCTGAAAGAGGTATTTGCCGATGCCGCCCAGCCCGTGGCGCTGCCCGAGTTGCAAGAGGTGGCTGCGCAGATGCCCGCCTTGGGCCAGGCCGTGCTGGCGCTGCACCGCCGGCACCTGGAGGCCATGGAGCGCATCGAGATGATGTCCCTGCGCCTGGGCGATGGCCGCTCCGATGCCGCCGCGCCCACGGCCATGCCCTTTGAGGTGGTGCGGGACTTTTTCTTTGCCCACCAGAACCATTTCGACGTGCTCGACCGCGCTGCCGAAGCCCTGGCCACCCAAGCCCAGGCGCAGGGCGACGCGCTAGCGCACTGGTTGGCGCAGCGCCTGGAACTGCGCCACGGTGTGCGCATGGAGCGCACCGAGGATGCGGCGCATGGCAAACGCAGCTTTGCCCCTGAGCGGCGCACCTTGCAGCTGGCCGCCGAACTCAACGGCGCGCAGCAGGCATTCCAGCTGGGCACGCAATGGGCACTGCTGGAGCACGCCGACACCATTGATGCGCTGATCCGCGTGCCGCAGCTGGCCCACGACACGGCGGCCCGCAAGCTGGCCCGCATGGGCCTGGCCAACTACTTTGCGGGGGCCTTGCTGTTGCCGTATGGGCCATTTCTGGCGGCAGCCGAGTCGCTGCGCTATGACATCGAACTGCTGGAGCAGCGCTTTGGCGTGGGCTTTGAAACCGTGTGCCACCGCCTGAGCACGCTACAGCGCCCGGGTGCGCCGGGGGTGCCGTTTTTCTTTGTGCGCGTGGACCGGGCGGGCAACATCTCCAAGCGCCAGTCGGCCACACACTTTCACTTCAGCCGCACGGGCGGCACCTGCCCTTTGTGGAACGTGTACGAAGCCTTTGGCCAACCGGGCCGCATCCTGGCGCAGTTGGCCAACATGCCGGACGGGCGGCGCTACCTGTGGGTGGCCCGCTCCATTGCGCGCAGCCAGGGCGGTTATGGCTCGCCGCGCCGCACGTTCTCCATCGGCCTGGGCTGCGATGTGCGCCACGCCGGGCGCCTGGTCTATGCCCAGGGGCTGGATTTGCAGACCCCCGAGGCCGCCACCCCCATCGGCATGGGCTGCAAGGTGTGCGAGCGCGACCGTTGCCCGCAGCGCGCCTTTCCGTATGTCGGGCGCGCGCTGGAGGTCGATGAAAACCAGAGCCGGTTCACGCCCTACGGGTTTCCCCATTGAGCCGCTACCGCGCCGGGCGTGCGCAAGGCCCTCAGACGGCGTGGGCGTGGTGCGCTGCGCCCATGGTGGGTTGCAGCGGTGCCGAGTCCATGCCGCGCAGGCTCACGCCGCCCGACTGGCGCATGTTGCGGTCGCCCAGCACGGGCTTGTTGTAGGCACTGCCCAGTGCCTGGCGCCAGGGCTCGATCTTCTCGGCCAGCTCGGTGGCGTTGGCAATGTCGCTTTCGTAGCGTTGCAGCACGCGCCAGGCCGTTTCAATCACCTTGGCGTTGAGCGTGGCCACGCCCTGGGCCAGCAGGGTTTCGACGGCCTTGCCTGCGGTGCCGGGTTCGCCGCTGCGGCTGGGCGCCAGGGCCTGGTCGAGCAGGCGCAGCACCTGGGTGTTGCTCGCTTGCAGCAGCTCGCAGGTGCGCTCGTGCTTGTAGGCGGCGCCCATCAGCAGCTCGCACATGGCCATGGAGGTGGCAAAACGCAGGCCCAGCGTCTGCACGGTGCGTTCGCCATCGGGCGGAATAATGTCTTTGGTGGCCAGCAGGGCCAGCACCGAGAGCAGGTTGCAGGCGGCCTCAAAGTCAAAGTCGGGCTGCAAAATCGGCTCTGTCAAATGGCTCAGCGCTTCCAGCGTCTCGGGCGCGCCCTGGTACAGGCAGGCGTCCAGCACATGCAGCGCCTGCACCATGCGCCGCAGCCGCACCGATTCGGGGTTGCGCTCGGACATGGCCTGCTGGTCTTTGAAAAACTGCCGAAACTGCTTGGGCTCGTCGATCTCGAAGCGCTGCATGGCCAGCAGCGTGAGGGTCTGGCCATCGAACATTTTCGAGCCCAGGCCCAGCCGCACCGAGCGCTCCAGCAGCGCCACGGCGGTGGGTTTATCGCCCAGGTAAAAGGCCAGCATGCCGTGGCGTTGCAGCCGCGCAATCGAGGCGGGCGTGAGGTCGGTCGAGGTCTTGTAGGCCTTCAGCGCTTCTTCAAACTGGCCCAGTTCCACCAGCGTGCGGGCAAAGTTGTCGCAGGCATCGGCGTAGCTGGGCTCGTCGGTCAGCAGGGCCTCCAGCAGCGGCTTGGCCTTGTGCGGCTGGCCCATCTCCAGCTGCACCCGCGCCAGGCCCAGGCGCGCCCAGGGGGCGGGTTCGGCGGTGAGCATGGCCTCGTAGAGCTTTTGCGCCATCTCAAAGCGCGCCAGGCGCAGCAGCAGCTCGGCGCCGATGCGGGCGGCAAAGTTCCAGTACGGTGCGCGCTCGTTGAAGCGCGTCAGGCACAGGCGCGCGGCCTGGATGAACGACTGGTCTTCAATCAGCTGGTAAATCTCTTGCAGGGCCACTTTGCGCTGGCGTGCCTGGGCAATGCGCTCTTGCAGGCGCGCGGCGGTGAAGGGCTTGAGCAGGTAGCCGTCGAGCATGGACTCGGCCGCCTCGGCCACCTTGGCATACGAGGCCTCGGGCGTGACCATGATGAAAATGGTGGCCAGCGGCAGCATGCCGCCCCGGCGCAAGTCGTCCAGCAGCTCTTGCCCGGTGATGGATTCCTGTGGAAAGTTTTGTTCGCACAGCACGATGTCGAAGGTCTGTGCCTCCAGGTGCTTGCGGGCATCGCTGGCGCGCGAGACCTGGCGGATGGATTTCACGCCCAGCTCACGCAGCTGCGCGCCCATGACGCTGCGGGTGGAGGTATTGGCATCAGCGACCAGGGCGGTGGCCTGGCTGAAGTCGTTGGATAGGGTGCGGTTCCAGCTCATAGGGGGTGATTTTGCCCCGGCGGGGCGCCTCTGGCGGGCAAGGGCGTGCAGGGCACTGCGCTGCACCGCCCTGGGGCGCGCTCTGCGGTGACTGGGCGCAGCGTGGTAAATCAAGCGCCAAAATGGCTTTCAAGGCCCGTACAGAAAGCGCTGGTAGCTATTGATTTGATAGTGGATTGTGCAATTTACGGTGTGCCTGGCCGCAGCCACTGCACTTCCAGGCCCTGCGCTGTGACGGTGATGGCGCCCGGCTGCAGGCCCCGGGCGGCCAGGCGCGCCTGGTCTTGCGGGCGCAGGGTGTAGAGCACCACCTCGCCCAGCCACTGCGCCGCCAGCGGCCCTGCGGCGGTGTTCACCAGCGCCGCCGTGGCCGGGGGCAGGCCGGGAAAGTCGAGCGTGCCCAGGCGCACATCGGTGGCGCGCAGTGTGGCGTCGCTGGCTTCGTAGCGCAGGGCAAAGTCCAGCGCCAGCGTGCCGTCCACGCTGCGCCGCAGCAGCGGCCCCGACACCTGCACGGCCAGCTGCGCGCGCAGCCGGTTGCGCTCGGGCAGCGCTTGCAACTGCGGCGCCTGCCATTGCAGCTGCACCAGCGCCCCGCCCAGCGTGTGCGTGCGCGGAAAGCGCTGTGCCAGCGCCTGCTGCAACTGCGCCAGCGGCAGCACGGTGTGCGAGGGCGCGCTGGCACAGGCGCCCAGTGCGCCGGCCACGGCTGCCGCCCCGGCAATGAGCAAAAATCTGCGCTGCACAATCTATTCAGAAAAATTTATAACTATTTGAAATATATAGATATTTTTAAAAAGTATCTATTCATGCCACCATTCATGACACCGCAAAACGATCTTACCGCCCACGCCTTGCAAGCCCTGCGCCGACAAGGCAGCGTACTCTCCAGCGCCGACTTGCAGCGCCTGCTGGGCGTCAGCCAGCCCACGGTCTCGCGCGCGCTGGCGCCCTTGATCCAGTCGGGCCAGGTGCAAAAGATGAACTACTCCACCCTATGCGTTGCAAAGGGTGGAGTTTCACGGGGAGAATGAATCCCCGTCTCGGCCAGTTCCTGACCGGATATTGATTCCAAAGCCCAGCAGAGCACCACACGCGCTGAAGCCGTATCCCTGTTCTCCTGGTGCCCGCATTGCTCGCAGCAGTGCATTCGCTGCGACAACTGCTTTTTGGCCACATGCCAGCACCGGGGGCAGCGCTGGCTGGGTTTGAGTTTGCGGGTTGGAGCGTCCACCCATTCGCCACCAGTTTCCAGCACTTTGTAGCGAAACAGCGAAGTGAACAGCCCAGGGGCGGTGTCCAGAATTTCCCGGTTCAGGCCCGCCTTTTGGGCCACTTGTTTTCCCGGTTCTTCCGCAGTGCCCGAGGCGCTGCGGGTCATGTTCTTGAGCGTGAGTTCTTCCGTTGCCACCAAGGCATATTTGCCTGCCAGCGCTGCCGTTTGCTGGTGCACCCAGTCCAGCCGCTTGCGGGCTACCTTGGCGCGGGCAGCAGCCAGCCTGCGCACAGCCTTCTTTCTGCGGTTGGAGCGGCGGTTAGGTTTGCGCGAAACGGCTTGCTGCAACCGGATGGTCTGCTCCATCTCTTGTTGCCACCAGCGCGGGTTGTCGATGTTCTCCAGCTCGCCGGTGTGCGTGACACCCGACAGGAAGCGCTCCACGCCCCAGTCATAGGCCAGTGCGCCATCGGCCTGCCGGGTGCGTTCTGGGCTGGCCACGGCCACGGTCAGCGACAAATACCAGCGACCATCGCGGTGCAGGATGTCCGACGCCCGAATTTCCCCGCCCTGACGGGCTTGGCCACGGGCACGAATCTGGCCCACGCCCGACAGACGCAAGCTGCCGTGTTTCCAGCCATCTGTGGGTGTGAAGCGCCAACCGTCGCCATGGCTCTTGACGCTGAAACCGGAAAAACGCCCCAGCGACTTGAAGCGGGGAAAACCCGGTGTTTGGCCCGCTTTGACCCGCCGAAAGAAGGCGGTAAAGGCCTTGTCCAGGCGGCGCAGCGTCATTTGCTGGCTGGAGCAGTTGGCTGCATCGCGCCACTCGGGCAATTCACGGCGCAACAGCGTCAGGCTCTTGCACTGGTCAGCGTAGGAAATCGATTTGCCCGCCTTTGACCAGGCGCTGATGCGCTCTTCCAAGGCTGCGTTGTAAAGCTGTTGGTGTGAGCGCAAGAGCGCATCGAGCGCAAACACCTGCTTTGGCGTTGGGTACAGCCGATAGGTTGTTTTACGCAGGTTGCGGGCTTCGCTCATGATTGGTCACTATACGGGTTTGTGAATGCACTCAAGACGGGCACCAGCAGGCGCTTGCGCACGATGTTTACCCAAGAGTTGGCCGGCGTGTATTCCAAGCCGGTGCTTTGGTCGCGCAGTTACTGTGTACTGTCGTGCGGCGGGGCACCGCTAGAAATCATCCAGCAGTACATCCAGCAGCAGGCTGGCTGCGCTTACCCCTCCAGCCAATGGGGGCGGTTCTGCCTCCAGGCCGCAAGCGGCCAGCCCAAATGGATAGAGCCCCTCGCGCTATTCGGTGGGCGAGATCGACAACTGGGCTGCCACCGCCCAGCGCATGGCCGAGCGCCAACTGCTGCGCCCCGGCGACGACTGGGCGCTGTCGCCCACCTACGACATGCTGCCCATGCTCTACGCCCCCGTCGGCGGTGAGCTGGTGGCGCGCGATTTTGCCCAACGCGCTTTGCAGCCCAGCACTGCCACCCTGAGCGAATGGGCGCAGGCCCAGGCGCTGGCGCATCGCTTCTGGCAGGCGGTGGCGCAGGATGCGCGGGTGTCGGCGCCGTTCCGTGCCATCGCCCAGGAAAATGCAGGTCAAATTGGCCTCTAGCCCTTATGAAATAAGCGTAAGAAGCTATTGATTCGGGAGCAAATAGGCGGTGGTGGGCGTGCTGTGTGGCGCAGCACTGCCAGGCAGAAAAAATCAGGCCTCAATGGGCCTCCAGCCCTTACATTTCGGGCGCAAGCAGCTATACATTTTGATGGTTCTGGCGGCTGCCGGGCGCATCCGCATCCGCTGGCACATCTGGCGGGCGCAGGCTGCGCAGTTGGGCATGTGCCGCGCTGTGCCAATCCACCGGCAGTTGCTGCTTGGCTTGCAGGTAGTGGTGGGTGAACACGTCCAGGTAGGCCTCCAGTGTGCGCGCGGCGTGGGGCTCGCCCGCCAGCTCCAGGCACAGGGCGGCGACCTCGGCGGTGCAGAAATGGTCTTCGCGCCGGGAGCGGCGCAGGCGGTAGCGCGAGAGCTGCTCGGGCTGCAAACTCAGCACCGGCAGGTGGTCGAGGTAGGGGCTTTTGCGGAACATCTTGCGCGCCTCCGACCAGGTGGCGTCCAGCAGCACAAACAGCGGGCGCCGGGCGGGCGCGGCTGCGGGGGGCGCGGCGCGGGTACTGTCGGTGGCAGCGGCATCCCGGAGTGCCTCGGTGGCCTGGGGTGCCTCTGCTGCGCAGGCACCACCAGGGTTGGTGTTGGCCGTGGTGCCAGTGCCACCTGCGCTGGCATGGGCATGGGTGCTGTCTGCCCCCGGCCACGCCGTCAGCAGCCGCTGCGGCGCGACGAACTCGCCCGGAAACACCAGCACCGGCTGCCACTGCGGATCGGCCAGCAGCGCCAGCAGGGCCGGATCGACCTCGGTGCGCGCCCAGCCAAAGGCCCAGGTGTCGGCCACCACGTCGGCAATCAGCCAGCCGGTGTTGCTGGGCTTGAGCGGCTCGATGTCGGCCATGATCAGGCACATGCCCGCCTGCGTAGCCACCTGCGGGCGCAGGCTGCACAGACAGTGGCTGAGGGCCACACGGCAGTCCGGGCAGCGCAGCACCCGCGAGCCACCGCGCGCCAGAAACGGCTTGGCACTGCGCGCCAGCCGCGCCGTGCGCAGGCGCGAGACAGCGTGGGGTGGCGCAGGCATGGGCGCTGCTGCCGTAGCTGTGGCATGGGGCGCCGCCTGTTCGGCCGCTGCTACCAGCGCAGCGGGTGCCGTTAACGTGGCAGGTGCTGCCGCTGTAGCCGCGCCTGCGCCAGCGCCAACCAGGCCCGCCCTGCTCATCGCCCGCCCATATGTTCGAGGGCGAACAGCGGTACTTCAGCGCGGTGGCTCAGCCACAGGCCGCCGCCGATTTCGGTAAAGCCCTCGGCCAGCGTGCGCCGGTACAGCTGCGCGCGGTGGCGGTACTGGCGCGTGTCGGTCAGGGTTTGATCGACGATGTCCTGCTCCCAGTCCTCGCGCGTGACAGCCTCGACGTACAGCGCGCCCTGGCTCAGGCGCGCCAGGTTGCGCATGGCGGCCTGGGCGTCGGCGGCGTTCAGGTAGGGCAGCACGCCCTGGCAGATCACCAGGTCAAACGGCGCGCTGGCGCGGTAGTCCAGCACCGAGCCGCGCTCCCAGCCAAAGCGCTCGCACAGGTAGGCGCTGACCTCCACGCCGTGGAACTGCGCCTGCGGAAAATGCCGCGCCACCACATCGCGCCACAGCCCGATGCCGCAGCCCACATCCAGCACGCGCAGCACCGGCACGCGCAGGTAGTGCAGGTAGCTGCACACAAAGGCGCCCAGGCGCTCGATGTGCTGCGGGTCGGCCACGCTGGTTTTGGGGTCGAAGTAAAAGCGCTGGTAGTAGGCCTCGTCAAAGTCGATGGCCGGGGCGGGGGGCGTGGAGTGGGGTGTAGGCACGTCAATCAGGGGTGGGAAAAGGGAGGCAAAGGTGGCGGAAGGGGGCAGTCAGGGCGACGGCGCAGGAGGGGTCAGCGGTGGGGCGCCCAGGCAGGCAAGTATCGCCGGGTGGCTGTGCGGCAGCGGCGCTGGCGCACGCGCCCCGGCAGGCAGCGGCAGGGGTGTGCCGTTTTTTGCTGGTGTGGGTGTCTGTCTGAAGAGTCGAATTGCCGTCGAGTTTGTCCTCCAGCCGCTGGGCCAGGCGGCGTTCGCCTGCGGCCATGCGGGCGGTGCAACGGCCCAGTGCGGGGATGAGCGTGGCGGTGCAGGAGCGGCGCACAAGCCTGGTGCAGGCTGCGCACAATGGTGGTGCGTTTTCGTCGGCTTCTGGGCTGCGCAATGCAGGTAATTTTGGCCTGCGTGGTTGCGATGTAAGAATGCTAGGTTACGCCAGTCATTTGCTATTAAAAAAGTAGCAAAAAACACCCGCCAGTTCTGCGCGGTACGCATATTTCACCAAAAGGAAGCTTGTATGCCCCCTACGTCCCAACCGCGTGCGCGCGGCCTGCACATCGGAACCCGCTTGGCCCTGGGTTTTGGTTTGTTGATTGCCATGATGCTGGTCATGGTGGTGGTCGGTGTGCTGCGCCTGACGAGTGTGTCGGCGGCCAACAGCCACATCATCGAGGTCGATTGGGTCAAGGCGCAGGCGGCCAACACGCTCAGCGCCATTGCGCAGGCCAATACGCGGCGCACCATCGAGATTTACCTGGCCCCCGACGAGGCCCAGCGCGCCAAGATGCGCGCTGAAATCGTGGCCGCGCGCACTTCTTTCGTCCAGTCTTTCAAGACATTGACCGAGATGGTGCAGTTGCCCGAGGCCAGGGCGCTGCTGGCCGAAGCCGAGCAGGCCCGTGGGCGCTACGTCACTTCGCAAGCCCGGTTCAACGCGCTGGTGGACGCCGGGAACAAGGAAGAGGCCTACGCTGAATTGACCGCCCGTACCCTGCCCGAGCTGGCCATCGTGCAGCAGCGCGTGGATCAGCTGTCTGCAATGGAGCAGCGCCTGGTGGTCGAGAGTGGCGCCCGGGCCAGCGCACAGGCGCAGTCGGCGCGCTGGATGCTGCTGCTGCTGGGGCTGGCCGGGCTGGTCAGTGGCGTGGCGCTGGCGTACTGGATCACGCGCTCCATCACTGGCCCGCTGCGCGAGGCCGTGCAGGTGGCGCAGGCCGTGGCAGCGGGCGACCTGACCAGCCGTGTCGAGGTGCGCTCGGGCGACGAGACTGGCCAGCTCATGCAGGCACTCAAAGACATGAACCAGAGCCTGCAAGAGATTGTGGGCCGGGTGCGCAGCGGCAGCGACACCATTGCCACCGCCACCAGCCAGATTTCTGCGGGCAACCTGGATTTGTCCTCGCGCACCGAGGAGCAAGCCAGCGCGCTGGAACAAACAGCAGCCTCCATGCAGGAGCTGGCAGGCACCGTCAAACAGAACTTTGACAGCGGCAAGCACGCCAACGAACTGGCCG
The DNA here is from genome assembly GCF_004341365.1 of Simplicispira metamorpha. Lineage (GTDB taxonomy): Bacteria > Pseudomonadota > Gammaproteobacteria > Burkholderiales > Burkholderiaceae_C > Simplicispira > Simplicispira metamorpha. The sequence continues at coordinate 90,671 of NZ_SLXH01000017.1, forward strand.
AGTCGGCATCGCAGGTGGCCATCAAGGGCGGCTCTGTGGTGGCGCAGGTGGTTCACACCATGGAGGCCATCAACGCCTCGTCGCGCAAGATCGCCGACATCATTGGCGTGATCGACGGCATTGCCTTCCAGACCAATATCCTGGCGCTC
>NZ_SLXH01000018.1 GCF_004341365.1 Simplicispira metamorpha
TGTGGAAGAACTGCGAGCGTTGGCTCAATACCAGTTTGCAATTCATCCATCTAGCATTCTTGGCGCTAATGCTCAAAAGACTTTGAACACGTTCTTAAAACTTGCGGACTACGGTTGGTGCGGCGGCCAGCGCGGCCACCGCTGCGGTCACAGCGCCAGCACGATTTTGTCGCCCGCCGCGCGCGAGCAGCAGGCCATCAGGCGCCGGTTGGCGGCGCGCTCGGCCTTGGTCAGCACCTTGTCGCGGTGGTCGCCCTCGCCCTCCACCACGGCCACTTCGCAGGTGCCGCACAGGCCCTCACCACAGTCGCAGGGCACGTCAAAACCGGCCGCTTGCAAGGCTTGCAGCAAGGTCTGGTCGGCGGCCACCGTGACGCTGACGTTGGAGTCTTTGAGCTGCGCCACAAAAGCGTGCTCTTTGCTTGGGTCGAGCACCGCGCTTTCGGCACTGAAATGCTCAAAGTGCAGCACGTTGGCGGGCCACTGCTCGCTCAGGGTTTCCAGCGCGGCAATCAGGCGGTCGGGGCCGCAGGCATAGACGCGGGTGCCTTCATCCACCGTGGCCAGCAGGCGGCCCAAGTCCATGCGCTGGCCATCGGCCTTGATGTACAGGTGCAGGTGGTCGGCGTGGTCTTGCTCCAGGCGCGCCAAGAGCGCCATGTGCTGGCGCGAGCGCCCGGCGTAGTGCAGTTCATACGACTTGCCCAGGCGGCGCAGGCGGTCGGCCATGGCCACCATGGGCGTGATGCCGATGCCACCGGCAATCAGCACAAAGTGCCGGGCCGATTCGTCCAGGCCGAACAGGTTTTTCGGGCCCGACAGTTGCAGCGTGCTGCCCGCCGCGATGTGGTCGCAAAAGTGCTGCGAGCCGCCGCGCCCCTGGGCCTCGCGCTGCACCACCACTTGCAGGCTGTGGCGGTCGTCGGCGCGGCCACACAGCGAGTATTTGCGCCGAAAGCCCCCGGCAATCAAATCCACGTGCGCGCCGGCCGTCCATGCGGGCAGGGCCTCGCCGTGGGGGTCGGCCAGCACGAAGCGCAGCAGGTCAGTGCCCTCAGCGTGCTTTTCGCGCACGACCACGGTGCGGGCAATGCTGTCTTTGGCCGGAGGGCCGATATAGAACGGCGCCGGCTCTTGCATCGCGCCGGGGCGCACGCGCTCGGGGTTCTGCGCCGGATCCCACTGCACCCACAGCTGCGCCGGGCCACGGAAAGAGGTGTTGGGCAGAAACTCAAACTGCTGGCCCTCCACCAAGTGGATGTGCGGCAGGCGCCGGACAAACTCCTCCAGAAACACGCGCATCTGCATGCGGCCAATGTTTTTGCCCATGCACTGGTGGGCGCCGTAGCCAAACGTGAGGTGCTCGACGGCGTTCTCGCGGTACAAGTCCACCTCGTCGGGGTTCTCGAAGTGCCGGGTGTCAAAGTTGGCCGATGCCTGCACCAGCAGCAGCTTGCTGCCTTGGGGGATGGCCACGCCGCCCACGGTGGTGTCGGCGGTGGCCATGCGGCGCCAGGCAATGATGGAGCCCGCCACGCGCAGGCATTCTTCGACCGCGTTGGGAATCAGCGCCGGGTTGGCGCAGATGGACTCCCAGGCCTTGCGGTGCGTCAGCAGCGTCATGAAGGCGTTGGCCGTGGCATTCGAGGTGGTTTCGTGCGCCGCCGCCAGGATGGCCATCATCATCGACTGCAAATACGAGGCGGTGACGATGTCGGGGTGGCGGTGGTGCTGGCGGATGCTTTCGTACATCCAGCCCTCGCCATCGGGCTGGGCCATCATGTCGGCCAGGATTTTCTGGGCCACCTGCCAGAACTTGCCCACGTTGTCGGCAATCTCCAGCTGCTCTTGCGGCGTCGGGCGCCCCCAGGTGTTGAGCGTGTGCGCCACGGCAAACTGGCGCAGCTGCTCGGCGCCCTCGTCGGGCACGCCCAAGAATTTGAGCGCGATGTTCAGCGGAATCTCGTAGAACATCTCGGCCACCAGATCGGCACGGCCCTGGTCGATGAAGCGGTCCATGTACTGGCGTGCCAGCGCCCGCACTGTGGGCTCGTAGTCCATCAGCCGCTCGGGCAAAAACGCATCGGTGAGCAGGCGGCGGCGCGCCATGTGGTCGGGCTCGTCCTCGTTGACCATGGTGCGGCGCATGGCGTAGCCGTAGCCTTCCAGAATCTGCGCCACCTCGGGCGTGGCCGGGGTGATTTTTTCCAGCGCCACCGAGGGCGAGAACAGGATGTTGTCGCGGAACACGGCCTTCACGTCCTCGTAGCGCGTGACCACCCAGTAGCCCAGTTGCGGGCTCCAGAACACGGGCTCCTGCTCGCGCGCCCAGCGCAAATACTCTGCCGGGGCCTGCATGTAGGCGCCCTCAAACGGGTTGAAGGCAGCACCCCCGGCACTGACGGGGCAGCCATTGGGCGCCGCAGCGCGCGCCAGGGCTTGGTGGTCGATGGGGCAGCGGCTGGCGCTGGCAAGGGACTGGTCGTTCATGGCGTGAATCCGTGCGAAAGGTTGTTTGCGTAAGCATATTACGCAAAGCGTACAAAGCAGACCCGTATTTCCACTTACCCCCGCGACCCCGGCGCGCGCCCATTCAGCCGGGTTGAAACCCCATGTCCGCGCTGATGTCCTGCGCCTCGCGGATGATTTGCGGGCAAATCCGCCCCCCCGGGCGGGCATCAAAGCCATTGCTGGCCCCCAGGGCGGTGAGCACCGCACAGACATGGCCGCGCGCATCCAGCACCGGCGCGGCCACGGCGCTGATGCCGCGCAGCAAGGTGTCGTGGATGATGGCGCAGCCCTGGTCGCGCACCTGCCTGCGCAGCCGCGCCACGGCGTCGGGCCCGGCCAGCAGCGAGCGCTGCTCCTCCGAGCCCGCTGCAAACTCGGCATCGGCCTGGTGCAGGATGCGGGTATCGTTGGTAAAGGCCAGAAACGCCTGTCCCGTGGCCGACCACACCAGCGGCAGCACCGACCCGGCGCGGATGTTCACCGTCACCGGCAACGATGGCTCCTCGATGCGCAGCACCGTCGGCCCCAGGTTGCCCATCACGGCGATAAAGCAGGTCACCTCCAGCGACTCGCGCAGGCGCACCAGCGCGCCCTCGCCCAGGCGCACCGGGTCGCACTGGCGCAGCGCGGCCAGCCCCAGCCGGATGGACTCGGGCCCCAGGTAATAGTGGTGGGTGGCGGGGTTTTGCGCCACAAAGCCCTCTTGCACAAAGCTCGATAAATAGCGGTGTACCTTGGCCGTGCTCTCTTGCACCTCGGTGGCAATGGCCGTCAGGCTGGCAGCGCCGCCCAGCCGGGTCAGCGCCTTCAGAATGGACAAGCCGGTTTCTGCCGATTGCACACGCTGGCGCCGGTTGCTGGCGGCAGGGGTTGGGGTCGAATGTTCCATGGATTCAAGTATCAGGGTAAACACGGGAACGTTATTACGCTATGCGTAATAACATGCAGCGTTTTATATTGCCCTTGGCAACTTCACAGGAAAACCCCCGATGTCCAACCGTCGCCACATCACCCGTTTGTTTGCCGCGCTGGCCCTGGTCGGCGCCACCGCTGGCCTGGCCCAGGCACAGACGGCACCCTTCCCCGCCAAACCCATCCGCTGGGTGGTGCCCTACCCGGCTGGGGGCGGCTCGGACTTTCTGGCGCGCACCATTGGCCAGCAGTTGTCCACCCAAGTGGGCCAGCCCATCGTGGTGGACAACAAGCCCGGCGGCAACACCGCTGTGGCCGCGTCGGACGTGATCCGCTCGCCCGCCGATGGCTACACCATTTTGTCGGCGGACAACGGCACCATGGTGTTCAACTCGGCGCTGTACGCCAAGCTGAGCTACAACCCGGAAAAAGACCTCACGCCCGTGACGCTGATGGGCAAGTTTCCGATGATTCTGGTGGTGCCACAGGGCTCGGACATCAAGGACGCCAAAGACTTCATCGCCAAAGCCAAGGCCAAGCCGGGCCACACCAGCTACGGCTCGGCGGGTGCGGGTAGCCCGCACCACCTGGCCATGGAGCTGCTCAAGGTCAACGCGGGCCTGCACATGGTGCACATCCCCTACCGGGGCGCAGCGCCTGCGCTGTCTGACCTGGCCGGTGGTCAGATCACCGCCATGATGGTGGACATGGCCGCTGGCGCTGGCTTCATCAAGGGCGGCAAGGCCCGCCCGCTGGCCGTGGCCAACCCCACACGCCTGCCCCAGTTGCCCGATGTGCCCACCTTTGCCGAGCTGGGCTACAAAAACGTGGAAGCCGCCGCCCAGGTGGGCGTGGTGGCCGCAGCGGGCACCCCTGCCGACGTGGTGGCCGCCCTGCAAAAGCAGATCACCACGGCCATCCAGCAGCCTGCGGTGCGGCAAAAGCTGATCGACTTTGGCATTGAGCCGGTGGGCAGCACGTCGCAGCAGTACGCCGACCTGATCCGCACCGAAGTCAAGCGCTGGCACAAGCTGATCCGCGAGCAGAAGATTTCGCTGGATTGATCGGCATGCCACGCCTGTAGCCGTTTGCCAGCGGCTGCACTGCACTGCGCCCGCCCTGACGTTGGTCAGTGGCGGGCGTTTTGCTATGGATTGCATAGCTTGAAGCGCTTGCTGTGTGAGGGCTGGAGGCTAATTTTGTTGTATTTTTTCAGAGGTTGATGGATTGACTTTGTGGGGGTGATTTTTGGCTCTTTGCTCTTTGCTCTTTGCTCTTTGCTGAGGGCGGGAGCCGGGACTCGCCCCGGCGGGCGAGGTACTTTTCTTTGCTTCGCCAAAGAAAAGTACCCAAAAGAAAAGCGACCCCACGACTGCGACCCCAGCGCGCAGCGCTGGGGCACACCTGCGCCGGGGCACTTGCGGGGTGCGCCGTGGAACTCACTGCGCGCCTGCGGCGCTGCGCTCGGACAACCACGGCGAGTCAGTCCACGCTGCGGGTGTGTCCTGCGGCACACCCGCCACCCCGCAAGCACCCCGGCCCAGGCGCAGTCACAGGGGATTGAAACGCCCCAGAACATCCATACGGGCCATTGCTGCGCTTGGCCTGGATGGCACAGGCGCTGCGCGCCATCTGGCATCTGGCATGTGGCATGTGGCATGTGGCATGTGGCATGTGGCATGTGGCATGTGGCATGTGGCGTTTGGCGTTTGGCGTTTGGCGTTTGGCGTTTGGCGTTTGCCGTTTGCCGTTTGCCGTTTGCCGTTTGCCGTTTGCCGTTTGCCGTTTGCCGTTTGCCGCGCGGATGTTGGGCCAAGCGCAGCGATGGCCCGTATGGATGTTCGGCGGTTCTGGCCTCCACCGCCCCTTCTGGGCGTGCCGAGAAGCGCAGCGCCGGGCGGATCAGGGCCGCGCGCTGTTTGAGCCGAAGGCGAGTTTGCGCGGCCCCCGCCCGGCGTGAGCATCGCAGGTTGCCCCGCTGCGCAGCAGCGGGGTCACGCACAGCAGGGTCGCCTTTTCTTTGCTTACTTTCTTTTGGCGAAGCAAAAGAAAGTGAGGCGCCCGCCGGGGCGAGTCCCGGCTCCCACACTCAGCAAAACCACACACACAACAAAAAACCCGCCCTGACCCCAGTCAGCAGCGGGAATTTTGCTATCAATAGTAGAGCTACTAGCGCCCGCCCAGCAGGCGCTACAGCCCTTCTCGACCATCAATCCTTGCCGGGCAAAGCCACCTCGCTCTTGCTGGAGTTGCGCAGCGACAGGAAGATCGAACCGGCAATCAGCGACGCCGTCACCAGCAGCGCGTAGCCAATCGGAATCTTGACCACATCAATCAACAGCATCTTGGCGCCGATGAACACCAGCACCAGGGCCAAACCATAGGCCAGCAGGTGAAAGCGGTTGGCCAGATCAGCCAGCAGGAAGTACAAAGCGCGCAGGCCCAGGATGGCAAAAATGTTGGCCGTCAGCACGATGAACGGGTCGCTGGTGATGGCAAAAATCGCCGGAATGCTGTCCACCGCAAAAATGATGTCGGTCGTACCAATCAGCACCAGCACCACAAACAGCGGCGTGTAGTGCTTGACGCCATTGACCATCGTCGAGAGCTTTTCGCCATCAAACTGGTCGGTAATGCGGATGCGTTTTTTCAGCAAGCCCAGCACCGGGTTGGTGGAAATATCAGGCTCCTGGCCCGCAGCAAACCACATCTTTGCGCCCGTCAGCACCAGGAACGCGCCAAACACATACAGCAGCCAGTGGAAGGTGGCCAGCAACCACGCACCCACCAAAATGAGCAGCGTGCGCAGGATGATGGCGCCAATGATGCCGATGATGAGCGCGCGCTTTTGGTACTGCTGCGGCACGGCAAAGTAGCTGAACAGCATCAAAAAGACAAAGATGTTGTCAATCGACAAGCTCTTTTCCACCAGATACCCGGTGATGAACTGCATGGACACCGTGTTGGCCACCTCGCGGCCCTGGCTGCTGTCCAGATACCACCACAAGAGCGCCACAAACACAAAGGCCAGCCCGAACCACAGCAGGCTCCAGCGCACGGCCTCCTTCATCGTGACCTTGTGCGCGCCCTGGCGCTCCATCACCAGCAGGTCGATGGCAATGGCCACCACCACAAAGACGGCAAACCCCGTCCACATCCACCAGGTTCCTATGGTTTCCATGATCATTGCGCTCCATCGCAGGAAAAAATTGAAAGATGGGCGAATGTAAAACCGCAGATACATTTGAAAAACCTGCATTCAACGTAGTATTACTTCGGTTTTTACGAACTATTCACTATCCCCCCACCCGCACCGCCATGAGCCAAAGCTTCAATTACCGCCATCTGTATTACTTCTGGGTGGTGGCCAAAGAAGGCGGCATGGCCCGCGCCGCCGAGCGCCTGGACATGGCCGTGCAAACCATCAGCGCCCAGGTGCGCGCGCTGGAGCAATCGCTGGGCGTGAGCCTGCTGCGCAACGAGGGCCGCAACCTGGTGCTGACCGAGGCGGGCGTGGCCGCGCTGCACGAGGCCGACCACATTTTTGCCCTGGGCGAGCAGCTGCCCCAGCGCGTGCGCGAAGCCGCCAGCGGCAGAACGCTGCGGCTGAACCTGGGCATCTCGGACGGCATTGCCAAGCTGGCCATGCACCGGCTGCTCCAACCCGTGCTGGACGAGCCGCACCTGCGCCTGCTGTGCCACGAGGGCGAGTTCCAGCCGCTGCTGGGCGAGCTGGTGCTGCACAAGCTCGACGCCGTGCTGGCCGACCGCCCCGCGCCGCCCAACCCGGCCCTGAAAACCACCAGCCAACTGCTGGGCACCAGCGCGATTGCCTGGTACACCCCGGCGCGCTGGGCTGCAGCAGCGCGGGAGAATTTTCCGCACAGCCTGGCGCAGGTGCCGGTGCTGCTGCCCACCGAGCACGCCGCCGTGCGCGCGCGCATCAACCACTGGCTGGAGCGCGAACACATCCGCCCGCACATCGCCGGGGAGTTTGAAGACAGCGCCTTGCTCAGCACCTTTGCCGCCAGCGGCATGGGCGTGATGCCCGCGCCCGCATCGCTGGGCGCACACCTGGAGCAAACCTGCGCCCTGGCGCTGGTGGGCACCACGCCCGACGTGCATGAGCAGTTCCACCTGATCTACAGCGCCCGCAAGGTCATGCACCCGCTGCTGACGCGGCTGCTGGCGGCCGGGGCCGATGAAACGCTATTAGATTAATAGCTGCTAGCGCCCACCAAACAAGGGTTTCAAGCCTAAAAAGCTTTAAAAAACAGCGCCTGAATACATCTCCATCGCGCATGGGTATAGTGGTCACAAGAAAGGCATTTCTTAAAAACCAACCCGTTTTATTGCAAGCCCAACCCCCATGCTCCAAAAAACCGCTCTCCTCGTTTCCCTGGCCGCCGTCTTCCTGGCGGGGTGCTCCACCACCAGCACGCCCGTGCAATACAAGGCGTCCACACGCAACGTCATCCAAATCGAGGAATACGTCCGCGATACGGGAGCGAAGGTCAAAACCAACGAATTCACCGCTGCCCCAGGCGTAGAAAGCAGCCCCTTGTGTCGTGCCAATGGCCCCATCTCTTTAGGTTCTGGCAAAACCCCTGCGGAATTCATCCGCGAAGCATTTCAGGAAGAACTGTTCCTGGCCAAGGCCTACGCGGGCAATGCCCCGGTGTCGATTGGCGGCCGGATCGACAAGCTCTCCTTCAGCTCCATCAGTCCTGCCAGCTGGGAGATTGGCATGACGCTGACATCCAGCAATGGCCATTCCTTGCAGGTGGAAAACAGCCACCGCTTCGATACCAGCTGGGATGCCTGGAGTGCCTGCAAAAATGTGGCCGATGCCTTTGCTCCCGCCGTGCAGGGCACGCTGTCCAAGGCAGTGAACGACCCGCGCTTCAAGACCTTGCTGACGGCCAAGTAAAGGAGCCCGTAGCGGCCCGCCCGAGCGCTCTAACGGGCCGCAATTACCCCCAAAATTCATAGCTACCAGCGCTCTCTGTGCAAGGGCTGGAGGCATAAAACGCTCCTAATCACCAGCACCGGGGCGGCGCCAGCGCTGGCGCCCGGCGGCAACTGGCCCCGCAGGCCATGGCCACCCGCCCAGCGGGCCTGCGACAATCGCCCGCATGAATTCCACCGCCTTCGCCCCCTTGCAAAACGACACCTTCCTGCGCGCCTGCCGGCGCCAGGCCACCGACTACACCCCCCTGTGGCTGATGCGCCAGGCGGGCCGCTACCTGCCCGAGTACAAGGCCACGCGCGCCCAGGCCGGCAGCTTCATGGGGCTGGCCACCAACGTGGATTACGCCACCGAGGTCACGCTGCAACCGCTGGAGCGCTTCCCGCTCGACGCCGCCATTTTGTTCAGCGACATCCTCACCGTGCCCGACGCCATGGGCCTGGGCCTGTCGTTTGCCGAAGGCGAAGGCCCGCGCTTTGCCAAGGTGGTGCGCGACGAAGCCGCCGTGGCCCAGCTCGCCGTGCCGGACATGGACAAGCTCAGCTACGTGTTCAACGCCGTCACCAGCATCCGCCGCGCGCTGAATGGCCGCGTGCCGCTGATCGGTTTTTCGGGCAGCCCCTGGACGCTGGCCTGCTACATGGTCGAGGGCAAAGGCTCGCAGGACTACCGGCAGGTCAAGACGCTGATGTATGCGCGCCCCGACTTGATGCACCAGATTCTGGCCGTCAACGCCGACAGCGTGGCCGCTTACCTGAACGCGCAAATCGACGCGGGCGCCCAGGCGGTGATGATTTTTGACAGCTGGGGCGGCGTGCTGGCCGATGGTGCTTTTCAGGAGTTCAGCCTGGCGTACACCACGCGCGTGCTGGCGCAGCTCAAGCGCACCGGCGCCGACGGCCAGGACGTGCCGCGCATCGTCTTTACCAAGGGCGGTGGCATCTGGCTGGAAGATATGAAGGACATCGATTGCGAGGTGCTGGGCCTGGACTGGACGGCCCACCTGGGCAAGGCGCGCGCCATCGTCGGCGGCGCCGTGGGCGGCCCCGGCAAGGCGCTGCAAGGCAACATCGACCCTAACGTGCTGTTTGCCCCACCCGCGCAGATCGAGGCGCAAGTGGCGCGCGTGCTGACCAGCTTTGGTGCGCCGCACACCGACAAAACCACCACCGGCCCCACGCACATCTTCAACCTGGGCCACGGCATCAGCCAGTTCACGCCGCCCGAGCATGTGGCGGCGCTGGTCGAGGCGGTGCACAGCCAGTCGCGCGCGCTGCGCCAGCGCGCCTGAGGCAGAGCGCAGCGTCGGGCGGACACCCTGGGCAGGCGCCCGCCGACACGGCCCTGCCACGGGGGCGGGCACTGACTTATGCACAAACCGGCGGCGTGCGGTGGCCGCCGCGCAGCGCGCAGTGCGCATGGCCCACCCGCCACGCAAGTGCGCCACACCGCGCTAAGTCATTGATTTATATAGCCACTTACCGCTGCTGCTTTGGCAGGCAAAGTGTTGCTGAGCCAATGGCCACAAGGCCTGCAGCCCGGTGGCGCACCAGATACCCACAAAGTTATCCACAGATTTTCTGGACAAGTTGCAAAACCCCCGAAGAATCAAAGACTTGCATCGATGCAGCCGCCTCGGCGCTGGTTTTGGGCGCCGCACGGGCCGCGCCGCGCTAACACACCTCGACCCCGGATGGGTGCTTGCCAGCCCGGCCCAGTCAACTTATGCACATGGCGCGTGCTGCGGCACCCTGGTCTGGTACAGCCGCTCCGATGTGCCACAGCACCGCAACACCGCTGCCGACATTCACGCAACCGTTTGATTTGAAAGCATTTTTGTTTTTATACCGGGCCAGCAACAAGACGCTGTAGTGCAGTGTTCTCCACAGCCCGCAGCCCCGTGCGCGCAGGATGCCCACAAAGTTATCCACAGGCTGGTGCTGATCCGCGCAGATACTTGGCACACCGCACCCTCCCCGCCGTTCAACCACCGCATTCCTCCGCCCGCAACGCCCTCCCCCGCACCCCCATGGCGCCGTCACCCGACCACCCCAACCCGCCCGCCGCCGTACAGGCATCCACGCTGCCGCAGCGAGCACCGGCAACGGGATCGGCGCAGCCATCGCAGTCGCAGCCTGCCACGGTGGCCGTGGCCGTCCACACGCCGGCGCACAGTGCGCTGGGCGACCTGCTCAGTTACACCAGCGCGCAGCCCCTGGCGCCGGGCACGCTGGTGCGCGTGCCGCTGGGCCAGCGCGAGGTGCTGGGCGTGGTCTGGGATGGCACGCCTGCGCCGCTGCCCGAAGGCATGGCCACGCGCAGCGTGGCCGCCGTGCTCGATGGCATTGCGCCGCTGGATATCCACTGGCGCCGCCTGGTGGCCTTTGCCGCGCGCTACTACCAGCGCAGCCTGGGTGAAATCGCCCTGGCCGCCCTGCCGCCGCAGCTGCGCGATCTGAGCCATGAACAACTGGCCCGGCGCCTGCGTCGCCCGGCCAAGCCTGCGGGCAAAGGCGCTGCGGCCCGCGCAAACACTGCCCCCGCACCTGCCGACGCCAACCCCCGTGCGGCCAGCGCCTTGCATGGCGCCACGGATCACCCAGCCGCTGTGGACACCGTTGTGGGCGCCGCTGCCAGCGCCGCCTCTGCCGCCTCTGCCGCCTCTGCCGCCTCTGCCGCCTCTGCCGCTGAAAACGCTACTCCTTTGATAGCGCTTAGCGCAGAGCAGCAGGTCGTTCTGGCCCAAATCGGCTCCAACCCCGGGCCGTTTTTGCTGTTTGGCAGCACCGGCAGCGGCAAAACCGAGGTCTATTTGCGCTGCGTGCAGACGGCGCTGGAGGCCCGCCCCGGCGCCCAGGCGCTGGTGATGGTGCCCGAGATCAACCTCACGCCGCAGCTGGAGGCACGCTTTACCGAGCGCTTTGGCACCGCCCGCGTGGTGTCGCTGCACAGCGGCATGACCAACCCGCAGCGCCTCAAAAGCTGGCTGGCGGCGCACAGTGGCCAGGCCCGCATCGTGCTGGGTACGCGCATGGCGGTGTTTGCCTCGATGCCGCAACTGGCGCTGATCGTGGTCGATGAGGAGCACGACGCCAGCTACAAGCAGCAAGAGGGCGCGCGCTACTCGGCCCGCGATCTGGCCATCTGGCGCGCACGCGAGCAGCACGCCAAGGTCATTCTGGGTTCGGCCACGCCGTCTCTGGAGAGCTGGCACGCCAGCCGCCCGGCCACGCCCGATGATCCGCAGGGCGGGCGCTACCTGCGCCTGCACATGCCCAGCCGCATCGGCGCGGGCAAGCTGCCGGTGTTGCGCGTGGTCAATATGAACCACCAACCCCGGCGCACGGTGTTCTCGGCGCCGCTGCTGGCCGCGCTGCAAGAGCGCATAGAGCGCGGCGAGCAGTGCATGATTTTGCTCAACCGGCGCGGCTACGCCCCCGTGCTGCACTGCGCCGACTGCGACTGGAAAAGCGATTGCCCGCATTGCAGCGCGCACCAGGTTTTCCACAAAACCGACCGCAGCCTGCGCTGCCACCACTGCGGCTTTGCCCAGCGCGTGCCGCGCGCCTGCCCCGGCTGCGGCAGCCCCGACATCACGCCCATAGGCCGGGGCACCGAGCAGCTCGAAGAGCAACTCAGCGCCCTGCTGGCCGACGTGCGCCGCCCCGATGGCGCGCCCGCGCGCGTGGCCCGCATCGACGCCGACACCACCCGCGCCCAGGGCGCCCTGGAGGCGCAGCTGGCGCAGGTACACGCTGGCGACATCGACGTGCTGGTGGGCACGCAAATGATTGCCAAGGGCCACGACTTCCGGCGCATCACGCTGGTGGCCGCCGTGCAGCCCGATGGTGCCTTGTTCAGCAGCGACTTTCGCGCGCCCGAGCGGCTGTTTGCGCTGTTGATGCAGGCCAGTGGCCGCGCCGGGCGCGATGCCGATTACGTGGCAGCCCAGGGCAGCCGCAGCGAGATGTGGCTGCAAACCTTCCACCCCGAGCACGCCATCGTCGCCGCGCTGCGCCAGCACGACTACCCCGCCTTTGCCGCGCAGCAGCTCGACGAGCGCCAGGGCGCAGCCATGCCACCGTTTGCGTTCCAGGCACTGGTGCGCGCCGACGCCCGCACGCAGGAGGTGGCGCAGGGCTTTTTGCGCGCCGCCAGCCAGGCGGCCACCGATGCCGCCCTGCCGGGGCTGGAGCACGTCACGCTGTACCCGCCGGTGCCGCTCACCATCCAGCGCGTAGCCAACGTGGAGCGCGCGCAAATGCTGCTCGAGAGCGACAGCCGTGCCGCCTTGCAGCGCTTTCTGGCCGCCTGGCAGGCGCTGTTGCACCACACCCGCGCCCAGAGCGCACACAAGGCACTGGTGCGCTGGCTGGTGGACGTGGATCCGCTGGTAATTTGAGGTTGTTTTTGGACTCCAGCGCTTACAGGGAAAGCGCTGGCAGCTATCAATTTTGACAACCCAACGCCCAGCCGCAGTGCACAAAAAATTTGACATCCAGGGGGACCCCGGCCTACAGTCCGGCCATAGCCTGCCTTAACACACCCCCAATCAGACCAAGGCGCAAACAGCACTCGATTCACCCCCTTGTTTGCGCCATTGCCCCGGCTTGGGTACCAATGAACTCTGAAGGAGAGTCGCCATGGCATTACGTATCGACGGTAACTTTCTGGCACAGGTAGCCAACAAAGCGCCACAGCTGAACAAGCCGCCAGTCAATACCGGCGAGAGCGCAGTTGCGCCAGAAATCAAACCACAGATGCGTACCGAAACCAACGACGTGCAAGCGCAGACGCGCCAAATCACCCAGCAACGTGTGGCAGGCACTTCGCAAGACCAGGCCGGGCAGCAGGCCAATGCCGTTGCCGCGCCCGCCTGGCAATCGACCATGGGCCTGTCACTGAACATGCGTGCGCCGGTGCCAGCACCAGAAAACCCCCGCTCCACCGATGGCGGCAACGCCCTGGGCGGTGTCGCTGTGCAAGGTGCGGGGCGTTCTACCCTGAGCCTGGGCGTGGTCAACCGCACGGGCGAATCGGCCTCGTCGTCCAACAGCACCCAGGGCCGCACCATGGCGGGTGAGCAAGGCGGCCCCGCTCTACTCAGCAGAGCCCAGCAGCTCCAGCAGCTGGCTGATGCCCAGTCGGCGCAATCCAACGCCCGGCCCACACAACGCCTTTCGATCATGGCCTGACGGCCTTACACAGGAGCGGCCCGGGTGAAAGTCCAGGCTGTTACAACGACCATGCTTGCTATCTCAACATCCGCCAGCGCAGCGCTCCCCAGCTTCCAGCAGGCCGCCTCGCCGCAGCTGCGGCGTGCGGCAGAGCAGGCGCAACAGGCCGCCGAAACACTGCAAACGCAGGCCCGCCAGGCCTGGAAACAGGTCGATCTGGCCGAGGCCAACGCCCGCGCCATCGACACCCGCGCCAACCAGGCCGTCTCGGGTGCCGACAAGGCGCGCCGGGATATGAACAGCTTTGGCAAAAGCATGCTGGCGACCGATGCGGTGGCCAGCCCCGCCAGCGCCATTGGCGGGGCCATTGCACCCATCACCTACACCGCCACCGCGCAGGCCACCACCCTGCCATCGGCCAGCCCCGCCATGCTCAACGGCCTGGGCCAGCGCATAGGCGAACTGATCAACATCACCGTCTGAGCGCACCCCGGCAAGGGCACGCCCGTCGAGCCGGAAGATGGCGCCCAGCGGCAGCACCTGTGCGCAGGCCAGGCAGCCGCACCACACCCGGGCCAGGCCAAAAACGCAACCGGCACCCCAGACCGCGCGGGGCCGGACGCGGTCGGGCCTGCTCTGTATCATTGCGCGCTCTGCGGGCCGCGCCCGCCCGTCGCAGACCGCCCTGGCTGCTTCGGCCCCCTTCGCTCCCCCCATCACCGCGCCCCTCTCGCCCATGTCCTCCGGTCTCAACCTCGCCCAGCTCCAGGCTGTTCACTACACCGATGGCCCTTGCCTGGTGCTGGCCGGGGCGGGCTCGGGCAAGACGCGGGTCATCACGCACAAAATCGCCCACCTGATAGAGCGTGGGCTCGATCCCCGGCGCATTGCCGCCATCACCTTCACCAACAAGGCCGCCGCTGAAATGCGTGAACGCGCCAAGGGCCTGATTGGCCGGCGCGCCAAAGAGGTGCTGATCTGCACCTTCCACTCGCTGGGTGTGCGCATGGTGCGCGAAGACGGCAAAGTGCTGGGCCTCAAGCCCCAGTTCAGCATCCTGGATCAGGACGACGTGAACAGCATCCTGAAAGACGCCGCCGGGGGCACGACCGACGCGGCCACCGCGCGCCAGTGGCAGTGGACGATCAGCCTGTGGAAGAACATGGGCATGAACGCCCAGCAGGCCCTGGCCCGTGCCCAGGACGACAACGAGCGCACCATCGCCCTCATCATGGCGCGCTACGAGGAGCGCCTGGCCGCCTACCAGAGCGTGGACTTTGACGACCTCATCAGCCTGCCGCTCAAGCTGCTGCGCGACCACCCCGAAGTGCGCGCCAAATGGCAAGCGGCGCTGGGCCATGTGCTGGTCGATGAATACCAGGACACCAACGCCACGCAGTACGACCTGCTCAAGCTCTTGGTGGGCGAACGCGGCCACTTCACCGCCGTGGGCGACGACGACCAGAGCATTTACGGCTGGCGCGGCGCCACGCTGGACAACCTGAAAAAGCTGCCGGTGGATTTTCCGCAGCTGCAAATCGTCAAGCTGGAGCAAAACTACCGCTCCACCAGCGCCATCCTGCGCGCGGCCAACAACGTCATCGGCCCCAACCCCAAGCTGTTCCCCAAGACGCTGTTTTCCGAGCTGGGCGAGGGCGAGCCGGTGCGCGTGGTCGATGCCGACAGCGAAGAGCACGAGGCCGAGCGCGCCGTGGCCCGCATTCTGGGCCTGCGCGCGGCCAGCAACCCGCCGCCCGAATGGCGCGGCTTTGCCGTGCTGTACCGCGCCAACCACCAGGCCAAACCCTTTGAAAAAGCCCTGCGCCGGGCCAACATCCCGTACAAAGTCTCGGGTGGCACCAGCTTTTTTGACCGGGCGGAAATCAAGGACTTGTGCGCGTGGTTTCGGCTGTGGATCAATTCGGACGACGACCCGGCGTTTTTGCGCTCGGTGGGCACGCCCAAGCGCGGCATTGGCCACCAAAGCCTGGCGCAGCTGGGTGCGTTTGCCACGCAGCACCACCTGAGCCTGTTTGCCGCGCTGTTCTCACCCATGCTGCCCGCCGCCCTGCCCCGGCGCGCGCTCGACAGCCTGCTGGAATTTGGCCGCTACGTGAACGATCTGGAATACCGCGCCCGCCACACCCACGGCGCGGACGGCGCGCGCGCCTTCTTGCTCGACTGGCTCAAAGACATCGGCTACGAAAAATACCTCTACGACGGCGAAGACAGCGAGAAAGTGGCCGCCGCGCGCTGGACGAATGTGCTGGAGTTTTGCGACTGGATGGCCCAGCGCGCTGGTGGCCAGATCGACGACACGGCAGGCAGCGTGACCACCAGCGAATCCAAAAGCCTGCTGGAAGTGGCGCAGACCATTGCGCTGCTCTCGACCATCTCGGAGCGCGAGAAAGACCAGGACATGGTCACGCTCTCGACGCTGCACGCCAGCAAGGGGCTGGAGTGGCCGCACGTCATTCTGGCCGGCGTGACCGAGGGCATGCTGCCCTTCAAAATGGACGACGACGGTGGCCGCGACAAGGACGTGACCGGCGACATGGTGCAGCGCCTGCAAGAAGAGCGCCGCCTGATGTACGTGGGCATCACCCGCGCCCAGCGCACCCTGGCCGTGAGCTGGACGAAAAAACGCAAAAAAGGCCGCGAAATGGTGGCCGCCCAGCCCAGCCGCTTCATCGCCGAGATGGCGCTGAACCAGACCACCGCCCGCGAAGACCCGCGTGAAAAACTCAAGGCCCTGCGCGCCGAATTTGCCGCCAAGGCTCAGGCCGCCAGTGCGGCCCAAGCATCCAACCCCACACCATGAAAGCTTTTATTACTCTTATTTTGATAGCTGCCAGCGCTTATCCCGCAAGCGCCAGAGCCGAAAACGATCTCAAAAATGGGGCCATCCCCCCGGTCAGTGCAACCCGCAGCACCACCAACCCCACCAGCGCCTGCCCCAGCGGCATGGAGATGACGCACCAGCACCTGCAAGGCGTGTGGCGCGCACAGCTCGATGGCACGGCCACGGGCGCGCTGCTGCGCCTGGGCCCCCATCCCGAGCTGGGCGAGAGCGTGCGCGGCAGCGTGCAACGCGCCAGCACCACGGCGCAGGTCAGCGGCGACGTCCACGAGGGCGAACTGACGCTGGAAGAATCCACCGACGGCCAGCGCATCAGCGCTACCTGGCTAGGCACGGTCGTCGAGGGCAGCTGTGCCCGCGAAATCCGTGGCACCTGGCACCACGCCGCCACCGACACCTCCACCCCCTTCGTGCTGCAAAAACAGCCTGCCTGGCATTGATGACACACCGCTACACCGCCCCCCTGGCCCTGGCCCTGCTGACCCTGGCCACCCTGGCCTGGGCACAGGGCGCCAGCGCCGCCACACCGGCCACCGATCCGGCCTGGCGCCACTGCGCCGCCCAACCCGACAGCGCCGCGCGCCTGGCCTGCTTTGACCAATGGGCAGGCCAGCAAGCCTGGCAAGCACCGCCCGCACAGGCCAGTGCCACGCCCGCTGGCGTGCCCAGCACAACGCCCGCCAGCGCGCAGCCATCCGCACTGAACAGTGCCACGGCCCTGGACAGCGCCCAGGCCGCCCCGGAGCCCACCGTGGTTCACATCGACGGCTGCCGCAATCCGCGCTACAGCGAGATGTCGCGCCAGTGGGAGCTGGAGTCGGGCAGCGACTGCGGCACCTTCCGTTTTCGGGGCTACCGGCCCATGAGCGTGTCGGTGGTGGGCGCTGACAGCGTCAACCGCCAGCCCACCTCCAGCGCCCCCGGGCACAGCGCCGAAACGGCCACCCCCTACCGGCGCACCGAGATGCGCGTGCAACTGTCAGTGCGCACCAAAATGGCGCAAGGCCTGCTCACCGCTGGCGATGCCGAGCGCAAAGACTCGCTGTGGTTTGGCTACACCCAGCAGTCGTACTGGCAGCTGTTCAGCCCAGGCATTTCACGGCCCTTTCGCGCCACCGACCACGAGCCTGAAGTCATCTACGTCTATCCCACAGATGCCCAGTTGCCTGGCGGCTGGCGGCTGCGCTACAGCGGCGTGGGCCTGGTTCACCAATCCAACGGCCAAAGCCTGCCCCTGTCGCGCAGCTGGAACCGTGCCTACCTGATGGCGGGCATGGAACTGGGCCAGCGCTGGAACGTGCAGGCACGCATCTGGAAGCGCCTGAACGAAAAGACCACCAGCGACGACAACCCCGGCATCAGCGACTACATAGGCCGGGGCGAGCTGCGCGTGCTCTGGAACGTCAACCCGGAAAACACCCTGGGCGTGACCGTGCGCCACGCACTGGCCAGCAAGGGCCGGGGCTCGGCGCGCGTGGAGTGGCTGCAAACCCTGGGCACCGGGCTGTGGGGCAGCAAAAGCAATCTGCGCCTGCACACCCAGCTCTTCAGCGGCTACGGCGACAGCCTGATCGATTACAACCGCCAGCGCACCGTGTTCAGCGTGGGGCTGAGCCTGCTGGACTTCTGACGGGGCGCAAAAAGCCTGTCATTTCCGGCGCTTATCCTTGCCCCTGCCGAATGCCGGGTCGGCCACAATCGCGCCACGGAGGAAACCCATGGATCTGCAATACCAGCTCAAGGCTGGGAGCTATTACCTGTACGACATGCGCGAGACGCCCAGTGCCGTCACGGGCGAACGCCGCTTCAAGCTCAAGACAGACACCGTGGCCATTGCCTTCGACCTGCACACGGGCGAGGTTCACCAGCACGGCAGCCCCACGCGCATCCACTCCTGGGCCACCATGACGCGCAGGCGCCTGCGCGCTGCCGGTGCGCAGGAGGTGGCCAATGACCTGGTGGTCATCTCGGGGCCGCTGCCGGTGGAAGAAATCAACAAATGCCTGTGGGTGCGCGGCTACGTGCGGCGCATGTTCCAGCGCCTGGCCACGCTGCCCCACGGCAAATTCAAACGGCCCGCAGCGGGGCCGTTTCGCAAGGCCGCATAGGGCCACCACCAGCGCGCCCGGGCCAGCGCCTGCCCGTGCGCCCTATCTGGCGCAGCGCTCAGTCGCCCGCGCTGCCCGCAGCGCCGCCGTCCTGGCCGTCGGCGTCCAGCACATCACCCGCTTCGTCGGCAGACAGCGCCTCCACGTGGCGAACAATCGTCACCGGCACCGGGCTGGCATGCGCCAGCTCTTGCGACACCGAACCCAGCAGCGCACTGCTGATGGCGCCCTGGCCGCGCGCGCCAATCAGCACCAGGTCGCAGCCTGCGGTTTCGATAATGTCCACCAGCGTGTGCGCGGGGTCGCCCACGCCCACGGCGCTTTCGCACTCCAGGCCGGTGGCCTCCAGCAAGGCACGGGCGGGGGCAATCAGGTGCTCACCGGCCTCGATGCTGGCGGCGGCAATCAGCTCGGGGTCGCGCGTGGTCACCAGTTCGTACAGCGATGCGGGCTCCTGCACGTTGGCCAGCACCACGCTGCTGATCTGCAAACCGTTCTGCGCCAGGCGCAGCGCGTAGCGCACGGCGTCCAGAGCGAGGTCGGAGCCGTCGATGGCAATGAGGATTTTGAGCATGGAAGTTCCTTTTTTTGAATGGTTCGGTTCAGTGTAGCGGCGCCACCGCACGCCCCATCCGGGACAATCGCGGCCATGCTGCAATTCGACATCCTCACCACCGACGCCTCCAGCCACGCCCGCCGTGGCCAGCTCACGCTCAACCATGGCGTGGTGCAAACCCCCATCTTCATGCCCGTGGGCACCTACGGCACCGTCAAGGGCGTGATGCCCCAAAGCCTGCACGACATGGGCGCGCAAATCATTCTGGGCAACACCTTCCATCTGTGGATGCGCCCGGGCCTGGACGTGATGCAAAGCTTTGGCGGCCTGCACGGCTTTGAGCAATGGCACAAACCCATCCTCACCGACTCGGGCGGTTTTCAGGTCTGGAGCCTGGGCGCCATGCGCAAAATCACCGAAGAGGGCGTGACCTTTGCGTCTCCCGTCAACGGCGACAAGCTGTTCATGTCGCCCGAGGTGAGCATGCAAATCCAGACCACGCTCAACTCCGACATCGTGATGCAGCTGGACGAGTGCACGCCGTATGAGACCAAAGGCCACCTCACCACCGAGGCCGAGGCGCGCAAATCCATGGAAATGAGCCTGCGCTGGGCCGTGCGCAGCAAAAATGAAATCGAACGGCTGCAAAACCCCAACGCGCTGTTTGGCATCGTGCAAGGCGGCATGTACCTGAACCTGCGCGAAGAGTCTTTGCAGCGGCTGGTGGAGATGGATTTTCCGGGCTACGCCATTGGCGGCGTGAGCGTGGGCGAGCCCAAGGACGAGATGCTGTCCATCATGGCACACACGCCGCACCGGCTGCCTGCGCACAAGCCGCGCTACCTGATGGGCGTGGGCACGCCCGAAGACCTGGTCGAAGGCGTGGCCTGCGGTGTGGATATGTTCGACTGCGTGATGCCCACGCGCAACGCGCGCAACGGCACGCTGTTCACGCGCTTTGGCGACCTCAAAATCCGCAACGCCCGCCACAAAACCGACCACCAGCCGCTGGACACCACCTGCACCTGCCACGCCTGCGCGGGCGCAGCGGGCGTGAGCTGGGACGAGGGCGGGCGCGGCGGTTTCTCGCGCGCCTACCTGCACCACCTCGACCGCTGCGGCGAGATGCTCGGCCCCATGCTCACCACCATCCACAACCTGCACTACTACCTGAACCTGATGCGCGAAGTGCGCGAAGCGCTGGAGGCTGGGCGTTTCAGCGCGTTCCGCGCGCAGTTCAAGGCAGACCGGGCGCGCGGGGTGTAACGCCTTGCCCGCGCCCTGCACGGCGCGGGCAAATACTCCTTTTTTCATAGCTGCTCGCGCTTATCCTGCAAGCGCTGGAGCCACTTTTTATCTCTTTTCTTGTGCTGCCTGCGGGCGGCGCGGCGGGGCCATCACCACCCGGTTGCGCCCTGCGGCCTTGCCTTCGTAGAGGGCGACATCGGCGCGCCGGATGGCCGATTCCACCGGCTCGTCGGGGTGGCAGGCAGCGGCGCCCAGGGTGATGGTGACGCCGGTGGCGCCCGGAAAAATGCCGGCCCAGTCGGTGGACTCGACGCGCTGGCGCAGCTGCTCGAGTACCCCCTGCGCCTGGGCGGCGGTGGTGCCGGGCAGCACCAGCAAAAACTCTTCGCCACCGTAGCGGCCCACGCTGTCGCCCACCCGCGTGTGGGCGGCCAGCAGCGCGCCCAGGGTGCGCAGCACGCGGTCGCCGCTGTCGTGGCCATGCAGGTCGTTGATGCGCTTGAAATAGTCCACATCCAGCAGCGCCACGCACAGCGGCTGGCCGCTGTGCCGGGCCTGCGCCTGGTGGCGTTGCAAAGCCTCCATCACGCCCCGGCGGTTGGCGATGCCGGTCAGGTCATCGCAGCGCACCAGGTTTTCAATCTGCGCCAGCGCCTTGCCCAGCCGGTATTGCATCCCCCGAAAAAACGTCACCAGCGCGATGCAGCGCGCCACTGCCCCCAACAACACCCCCACCGTGAGCAGCTGGCCCGCCAAGGTGGCGGTGGGCATGCGCATCTGCGGCCCCATCCAGACGATGGCGCTGCCCGCCGCCGCCAGCGTGAGCACCCAGGTCACGGCAAAGCTGGTGCGGCTGCGCGCCAGAAAGCCATCGGCACTGAAGGCAATCAGCATGACCAGCGCCTGAAACGCTACCTGCGGCGCCGCCACCAGCAGTCCCAGCACCCCCAGGATGGAGACGACCTGGTGTACCACAAACAGGCCGGGGTCGCGCTGCGTGTGGCACCAGCCGCTGGCATAGGCCCAGGTGACAAAACCCATGCCTGCGGCTATCCATGCGCCATAGCAGGCCACCGCCACCCCGGGCGCATAGCCCGCCCAGCTGTAACCCACCAGCAGCAAGAAGGCGTACAAGTGGCTCCACAGCACCGATTGGTGCAATTGCCAGGTGCGCCGCTGCCAGCGCTGGCGGTGCGCTGCGCTGTCGGCATGCACAGAAGGCGGCGTGGGCGCCCACAAAGGGCGCAGCGTGAAATCGCAGGAGGCAGGCATGGTCGATACAACAAAGGAGCGCGAGCGGGCGCCACCACAGACAAAGCCCGCATTGTCGGCTGGCGCGCCTGCGGCCCGGCGCCTGCCCCGCCCACAGCGCCGCTAAGGTAATCCAAAGCCTGTGCCCCCTGTGCGTTGCAAAATGCAACACGAAACACGGTTTGCTTCTTCCATGCACCCAGACACCTTGGGAGCCGTGCTGCCGACTGCAAACATCCTTTTGGAGAAAAAATGAACTGGTTTACACACATGAAGGTTGGCTCCAAACTGATCTTCGGGTTTTTGGTCGTATCGCTGATTGGTGCCGTGATCGGCGTGCTGGGCATTCTCAAAACCAGTGAACTCAGCGACATGGCCACCGTGATGTACGAGCGCGAAATGATCGGCGCACAACACATCGCCAGGAGCAATCTGGCCATGGTGGAAGCCACGCGCTCGCTGCGCAGCGCCATGCTCTCTGGCACCGAGCCAGACCGCAACCGCCATCTGCAAGACATGCAAACGCGCCTGGACGAATCCAAGACCGAGCTGCGCTCGGCAGAAAAAACCTTCTTCACGCCCACGGGCAAGGCCCAGCTGGCCGATACCCACAACGCCCTGCTGGCCTACGAGGCCATTGCCAAAGACATGGCCGCCACGCTGCGCTCGGAGCCGCTGCCCGAGTTGACCGGCTCCACGCGGCAGCTGTTTACCGTGGGCACGCCCACGGCCAACAAGCTCAGCGCGCTGATGACCACACTGGTGGAGCGCAAAAGCGCCAATGCCAAGGCGTTGAGCGAAGAAACCGACGCCATTTACGCCAGCACCCACGCCCTGCTGATCGCCCTGACCCTGGGCGGCGTGCTGGCGGGCGTGGCCATCGGGACGCTGATCACGCGCAGCCTGACGCGCCAGCTCGGCGGCGAGCCTGCCGATGTGGCCGCCGTGGCCAACGCCATCGCTGCGGGCGATCTGAGCACCACCATCGACGACAGCAAGGCCCAGGCCACCAGCGTGGTGCATGCCATGCACGAGATGCAAGCATCGCTGCGCCAGATCGTCAGCACCGTGCGCGCCAGCAGCGACAGCATTGCCACCGGCGCGCAGCAAATTGCCACCGGCAACAGCGACCTGTCCCAGCGCACCGAAACCCAGGCCAGCAACCTGGAGCAAACCGCCGCGTCGATGGAAGAGATCGCCAGCACCGTGCAAACCAGCGCCGATACCGCGCGCCAGGCCACGCAGCTGGCCACCAGCGCCAGCGATGCCGCCACCCAAGGCGGCGCCGTGATGGAGCAGGTTGTCACCACCATGGAAGAGATCAACACTGCCTCGCGCAAGATCGCCGACATCATTGGCGTGATCGACGGCATCGCCTTCCAGACCAACATCCTGGCGCTGAATGCCGCCGTGGAAGCCGCCCGTGCAGGCGAACAAGGCCGGGGCTTTGCCGTGGTGGCCAGTGAGGTGCGCAGCCTGGCCGGGCGCAGCGCCGAGGCCGCCAAAGAGATCAAGGTGCTGATTGGCAACAGCGTGGACAAGGTGGACGCGGGCAGCAAGCTGGTCGATACCGCAGGCAGCACCATGCAGCACATCGTGCAAGAGGTGCAGCGCGTGACGGGCCTGATCCGCGAGATCAGCGCCTCCACCAGCGAGCAGACGGTGGGCATTGGCCAGGTCAGCGAGGCCGTGGCCCAGCTCGATCAGGTCACGCAGCAAAACGCCGCACTGGTCGAGGAATCGGCCGCCGCCGCCGCCAGCCTGAACCAGCAGGCGCAGCAACTGGTGCAGGCCGTGGCCGTGTTCCAGCTGGGCCGCCACGAAGTGCAGGCCCGCAGCACCCCCCTACGCCCCACCCCCCCGCCCGCCGTGCGCGCCAGCACCCCGGCGGCCCAACCGGCCCTGGCCCGCAGCGCCTCCAGCCCACGCGCGCCCGCAGCGCGCCCGGCGCCCGCGCTGGCGGGCAAGCCCAAGGCCACCGCACCGGCGGCAGCGCCCGCCCCGCGCATTGCCGCCGCGCAAAGCAGCAAAAACGACGACGACTGGGAAAGCTTCTGACAACAGGGCTGAGCGCGGGGCGCCATCCCCCGCGCACCTGAAGTGGCCTCTGGCAACCCCTGCCAGCTACCAGCCGTTGGGCATTTACCATCTGCTCAACGCTCCAGTACCCGCATCCACAAGCGCCTGCCATGGACACCTCCTTGCTCAGCCGTTTCAGCCAGACCGTCGAGTCCATCCACTTTGCGGCCTTGCAGCCCGAGCAGTGGCCTGCGGCGCTGGAGCGCATTGCCTTGCTACAGGGCGCAGAACGCACTTTGCTTTTCACGCCCACGGTCAGCCCACAAGATGGCGGTTTTGTGCTGGCTCACCACATCCCTGAGTCAATCTTGTCCGAGTGGGCTTTGCATTACAGCCAGCACGACCTGTGGACTGCGTGCACGTTGCTGAACGGCACGCCCAAAGACGGTGATGTGGTCATGAGCCATGAGTTGGTGCCAGACGCCGAATTTCTCGGCTCGGTGTTCTACCGGGAATTCCTGGCGCGGCAAAACATTCGCCACATGTGCTGCGGCATTGTTTTTTCCGGGTGCTCGGATCATTTGCCACTCACCGGCTGCTCCGTCTTCAGGCCCAGCCCAGCGAAGGTGTTCGACCAAGACAACCGGGCCTCACACACGCTCATCACCCGCCACTTATCGCTGGCGCTGGCGCTGGGCACGATCATGCGCCTGCGCGACAGCGAGTTCAGGCTGGCCACCAGCTTGCATGCGCTGGACCGGCTGCACACGGGGGTGCTTCTTCTGGGGCCTCGCGGCAACGTCACTTTTGCAAACCGCAACGCCCTTGATGTGTTGGCGCAAGGGCTGGGCCTGCGGCTTCAAAGCGGCCACCCTTTGACCGATGGCCTGGGCTGGCTACAAGCTTCCACGCCCAACGAACAAGTGCTCTTGAGGTCTGAAATGCGCGCAGCGCTGGCGAACGACTTTCTTCGCCCGGCCCACTTCTCGAACGGCATGGCCATTCGTGGCACTTCAGGCAGCAGTCGGCTCACGGTGCATACCGTGCCTGTGGCTGAAGCCAGCAGCGCCCTCTGGTCGCCCAGCATCCGTACCGGCGCATTGGTTTTCATCACCAATGCCGCAAAAGTGCCACAACTGGACCCTGCCTTTTTGCTGAAAATTTATGGCATCACGGGCGCTGAATTGCGGGTGGCGCAGCAAGTGCTGCACGGCCAGAGCGTGCAGGAAATGGCGCAACAACTGCACCTGGCAGAGAACACCGTCAAAACACATCTGAAGCGGCTGTTCGAGAAGACGCACACAAAACGGCAGGCCGAGCTGATCCACTTGTTCATCACGCTGGCGCAGCAGTACTGACGCGGCCCCACCAACTGTCTCTGCACACCGCCGCAAGAATCACCCAAACAGGTGATTCGAACCTGGCCACGCGTGGCTATTCTGAAGTTTCTTGTTACAGATCACTTCAATAGGACGCACCATGCAATACCCACAAAAAAACTTATCCATTGCGGTAGGTGCAGCGCTTCTCGCCACCCTCTCTGGCTGTGGTGGTGGCAGCGATAACGCTGGAGAAGGCCCCGGGCCAGAGCCCGTCTTGGTCACCTTGAATGGCACCGTAGCGGTAAACCAGGCGATTCAAAATGCGCTGGTGTGCATGGATCTCAACGCCAACAGCGCCTGCGACGCTGGCGAGCCCGCCTCCGCAAGAACCGGTGCCGATGGTGCCTACAGCCTGACCTACGACACCAGCAAAGTCACGGCAGCGCAAGCGGCGTCAGCCTCTCTCATCGCCGCGATGGTGCCGGGCGCCCCCACCGAACCCGGCACCACTCTCGATGCGGCCCAGCCCGGCCAGGCAGCCACCACGTCTGCCTACGTTTTGCGGCAGGCGCCTGGCAAAAGCGGCCCCATCAACCCCCTCACCACTTTGGTGGCAGCAGGCATTGCCGCAGGCATGACGGAAAGTGCCGCACGCGCCAATGTCAGCATTCAACTGGGCATTGAGGCCGCCAAGATAGACAACTACCAAGACGACGAGACATCGACCGCCACACCGGTGGCGGACAACGCCCGCACCATGGCACGCACCACCGCGCTGGCCCTGGAGCGCGGCGCAACGCTGGAAGTGGCAGACCAGATGGCCGCCCAAACCGCATCGCCCGGCGACCTTGTAAGCCTGAGCTACACCGATGCCAGCAATTACGGCTTCCGCACCTCCCACACGCTGACCAAACCAGCGGGCACAGCCGGCACGTTATACGAAGACCAGCGAACCCGCTTCACCGGGGGCGTGAATGTGGATCGCCTGGCCACCCTGTACCCATTGATCTACCTGACCTCCACCGGCTGGAAGCGCTGCGACAGTACCACCGCGCACACCGGCACTTTGGGCAACCCCAGCCGCAGCAATTACTGCAATGCAGCGCTGTCCGTGGCGTTTTCTCTTCGCCAAAGCATTGCCGATCAGCCCATGAGCGGCGTGCTGCAAGCCATGCAGTCTGCGGCCACCAGCAACACCATCAACAACGACGCACCAAACGACTCTCTTTTGGCAGCCGTGGGGTCAGCCGCGTTTCCCGCAGGTGCAGGAACCCGCCTGCGTGCGGCGATGGACATTAACCGGCCCATCTTCATCACCAACACCAACACCGATGCACGCCCGCAATCAGAGGCCACCACGCTGGAGCAACTCATTGTGGCCAAGCCTGCGGCCAAAGTGGTTCTGGCGACGGCTGCCGGTTCACTGACTTTGGGTGTAAGCACCAGCAGCCTGCGCAATTTGCGCGTGGCCTTCACAGGCACCACCAGCCCCACCAGCGGCACGGTTCAGTTTTACGACTGCGAACTCAACGCAGCAGCCACCGTGGCGTCCAACTGCGCCGCCACCGACACCGGCAGCTACGCCATTGAGACAGTGAACGGAGCGCGCGTCATGCGGTTTGCAGGGCACGCCCCGACCCCCGCGTCGCCACAAGAAAATCTCTATGCAGAGGTCAAGGGCACCGCGACGGGCGATTATGTTTTCCGGGCACGCCAGAGCAAACCGGCCCAGATGCTCGCAACGTCTGATGCCAATCGCTTGAACAACACCGCCTGGGCAGCACTGAAAAGCACCTTGGGAATTTGAAGCGTTTTCGCGGTGGCGCCACGCTGCGGACGCCGCCTGCGCCCAGCTCAGTCGGCGCTGCCAGCGCGCCCTGCGGCCACCGTACCGCAGGCGTGGCAAAAGCGCGCAAACGCACTCTTGCGCGTGTGGCAGTGGCCGCAGCGGTCAAACAGGCCAATGCCGCAGTGCGGGCAGAAATCGATCTGCTCGTTCTTCAAGTCCACCGGGCGCTCGCAGCCCGGGCACACGTTTTTGGCCAGGCGCGCCAGGGCCACGTCGTAGCCCAGCTCCTTGCGCCGCTCCTGGTCGGGCAGCGCCTCGGCTTGTCTTTGCCGCTCCAGGTAGCGGTTCAGGGCCAGGATGGCGTAGCGCCCCACCAGCGCCGTCACGGCAATGCCCACCACGTAGCGCACGTAGCCACCGTAGCTGGGCAGGTAGGGCACCAGTTCGACAAAGAAGGCGAACAGCGCAAACCAGATAAAGCCCCAGACAAACGGCCAGTACGTGCTGCGGCGCTGCTTGACAAACAGCCACCCGGCCAGCGCCAGCAGCGGCAAGGTCAGTGCCAGGCGGTACAAAAACACCCGCAGCTCGACCTTGCGGCGCTCGGCGTTCAGCCGGGCGTAGCCGCTGCTTTCCAGATCGCTCAGGCGCTGGCGGGTGGCTGCGGCGTTTTGGCGCGCATCCAGCGCGGCTTGTTCTTGCACCTGCACGGCCTGCTGGGTGCGGCGCTCGGTTTGCTTGAGGGCGTCCAGCGCCTGGGTGCGCGCCAGCACCTCGGGGTCGTGCTCGGCGCGCTGGGTCACGCTGCGGGCGGCCAGCCAGTTGCTGAAGGTTTCGCGCTCGGCCTGGGTTTCGCTGCGCGCTTTGCTGCGCTGCAACTGGGCCTGCTCCAGCGCGGTCTGGGCGTCTTGTTCGGCGGTGTGCGCCTGCTGGAGCTGCGCGCGCAGGGCCTGGGCAGCGCCCTTGTCCAGAAAATCATCGAGTTGCAGCGTGGCTTCCACCTTGGGCAAATCGCCCACGATGGTGCCGCCCAAGCCAATCAAAAAACTGGCAAACACCAGCGCCACCAGCCACAGGCCGCGGCGAAACCATTTCTCGGACAAGCGCAGGGGTTTGCTCATGGAATGCTCCTTGGAATAACGGATGCGATGGTAGACATGGGCGCGCAAATTACTATTTTTTTAATAGCTGCTAGCGCTTATCCTGCGGGCGCCAGAGGCCATTTTTTAGCATTATTTTTCTGGCAGCACCACCGGCGCAGCCGTCCACTGGGTGCGCTGCAACCAGTCCAGCACCGAGTCGGCTGTCACGGTCTCGATCTGGTTGGCAAAGCGCTGGCGCGGCGGGTGGTCGTCAAACGCAATGTGGGCCGATCCCACGCGCGCGCCCAGGCGCTGCAAGGCGCGGATGTGCAGCGTGGTCGGCACATAGCCCTTGAACTGCAACCACGCCTGCGCCTGGTCGCGCGTGCGGATGGTGGCAGGCTCCATGGCGGCGGCCAGCGTCTCGATGGCCCACTGGTTGGATTGCTGGTAGCGCTGGCCCCAGGCGTAGCTGACCATGCTGTAGGGGCGGTGTTGCAGCACACGGGCGCGCGCGTTGTCGGGCAGCACGGCCAGCAGGTGTTGCTGCACGGCGGGCGTGGGCACGGCCCAGACGGCCTCGTAGCGGTGCAGGTCGTCCATAAAGAACTCGCCCAGCCCCTGGCGATAGACCTGGCCCACGGCCGTGCCGCAGTCGTTGAGCTTGTGGACGATGCGCCACGGGCCTTGTGGCGTTTTGTAGGCCCAGCCCAGATGCGAGTAGCGCAGGCCGTAGGCGCTCAGGTCTTGCCCGGCGCGGCCCAGCAGCACCACCTGGGTGCCTGCGCGGGCGTGCTCGGCGTCCAGCGCGGCGGCGGTGCGCTGGGCCAGCGCCATGCCGCGCTCGATGGTGCGCAGGGCCGGGGGCTGGGCGCGGTCGCAGGCACGGCCCGCGTGGGCCGGTGCCGGGGCGGCGATCACCAAGGCACACAGGGCGCTGGCCAGCAGCGCGGCGCCCCGCACCGGCCGCTGCGTGGCCAAAGGGCGCGGGGCGTGCGAAGCGTGCTGGCCGTACCGGGCGGCTGTGGCGCGTGCGATGGAAATGTGCATGGCTGCGCTCCTCACAGGCGCTCGTTGTGCAGCAGGGCCTGGCCGATGGCGTTGGGCACAAAGGCCAGCACCTCGCCCGCCACCGACAGCAGCACGCCGGTGCCGATCACGCTGCATGCCACCACCGTCCCCACGCCGTGGGCCGATGCCCCAATGCCGCGCCCCAGCACCTCCACGCTGGCCTGGGCGCCATCGGACGCGCGTTCCAGCAGGTACACCGTGCCCACGGCAGACACCTGCACAGCCTGCACCGTCAGTACCGCCCCGGCCACCGACAGCGCTGCGGGCAACACCACCGCCGCCCCCGAGGCCGCAGCCCCCGCCGACGCCGTGCCCACCACCGAGGCCAGCGGCAGCAAAGACAGCGCCGCCGATGCTTCGCTCTGCGCCTGCGCGGGCAGCGGCAGCAGCGCCGCGCTGCACAGGGCGCTGGCGGCCAGCAGCCAGCGTGCCAGGGTGAAAGTCAACCAAGTGCTCATGACAGGCTCCTCAGAAAAAACGGGTGCAGGGGGGTAACGGCCAGCGCTAGCAGATGGCACCACCATCACTCCACACTGCCCGCACGGGCCTGGGCGGCTTCGCGGCGGCCTTGCAGGCGCGCTTCGAGCACATCGGCCTCGTGGCGGTCGCGCAGCATCTTGGCCAGGGTGAAGGCGGTGGTCACCAGATACAGCCAGCTCACACCCAGAAACGCCTTGTAGGTGTCGTTGATGTCCATGCCCAGCAGGCCCCAGCCGGTGAGCAGCATGGCGACGGCAAAACCGCCCCACACCACCAGCTTCCACAGGGGCGTATCGGTGGCCTCGCCCCGACGGGCGCCGTCGTTGTCGCGCACAAACTTCGACAGGCCGAACACCGCGCTGAGGCAGAACACATAGCCCATCACCATGAAAGCCTGCTCCAGCGGCTCGCCGGGCAACCAGGCCAGGCCGACGGCGCACAAAAACACGGCCACGCCAAACGAGGCCCACACCTGCCACTGCCAGGCACGGGTGTCACGCAGGATCAAAGGGGTGGTGTTGCTGTGGGAGGTGTTCATGGTGTTTGCTGCCGGTGGGTTGGAGATGGGCGTATCGTGCCGCGCCACCCCACTGGGAAGAGCGTTTTTATGCACCAGTGGCGTGATTTTGTCTTACAGGTATCTTTTTAAGATACTTTTTATAGGTCCCTGCCCTCCGACCCAGCCCATACACCAGCGCCGGGCCGGAAAAGCCCCGGCCGGTATGTCGCACTGCCGGGGTTTTGCTTTGATTTTGATAGCTGCTTGCGCTTACTTCAAAAGGGCTGGAGTGGTTTTCGGGTAAGAACTGGAGTTCTTCCTCCAATTTCCCGGCGCTCTGTTGTGTGGCACACAAACCTATTTGCGCGCCACGTGAAGTGGCGCATAAAATGATTTGCGCCACTTCACGTGGCGCAATCTTCTGGCTATCCCCTTCGAGCTACCCTGTATGCCACACCCTACCCCGCCATCCGAGTTGGACATGTTGGTCGCGCTGATCGGCGCCGCGCCTGCGGGCCTGGGCATCGAAGCCATCGCGGGGCAACTGGGCCACCGCTATCCGCGCCGTACCTTGCAGCGGCGCTTGGCCCTGCTGGTGGAGCAACAACGCATAGCGATGCTGGGCGAAAAGCGCGCCACCCGCTACCGCCGCCTTGCTGTACCGGGCGGTGACACCGCTACCCAAGCCCTGAGACAGACGCCTTTGCAAGCCCCCAGCCAGGACTATGTCCCCATCACTGCGCAAGGAGCCGACATCCGTACCTATGTATCCCAGCCACGCCACCTGCGCCGCCCGGTGGGCTACCAGCTGGAGTTTCTGGCGCAATACCGGCCCAACCAAACGGCCTACCTGCCCCCACACTTGCGTGAGCAGTTGCACGCCATGGGCCGCTCGCCAGCGCAGCAAACACCGGCGGGCACCTTCGCCAAAGACATCCTGGCCCGGCTGCTGATTGACCTATCGTGGGCTTCATCGCATTTGGAAGGCAATACCTACAGCCGCCTGGACACTGAGCGATTGATCGCCTACGGCCAAGCCGCCGAAGGCAAAAATGCGCTGGAGACACAGATGATCCTGAACCACAAGCAGGCCATCGAGTACCTGGTGCTCACCCCCGAACATGCCTGCGTGCAAACCGACACCTTGATTGCGCTGCATGCGTTTTTGTCAGACGGTCTGATGGCCGACCCGGCCTCTGTTGGCCGCATCCGGCGCCGCCCGGTGGAAATTGGCGGCAGCGTGTACATGCCCATCGCGTTGCCACAGCGGCTGGAGGAGCTGTTGGGCAGCGTGGTGCAGATGGCGGCAGAGATCGCAGACCCATTCGAGCAAGCCTTCTTCCTGATGGTGCATCTGCCGTACTTGCAACCGTTTGAAGACGTGAACAAGCGCGTGTCGCGGCTGGCGGCCAACATCGCATTCATCCGCCACAACCTGTGCCCGCTGTCTTTTATCGACGTGCCGCAGCAAGCCTACGTGGACGCCATGCTGGGCGTGTACGAACTCAACCGCATAGAACTGCTGCGTGACGTGTTTGTGTGGGCCTACGAACGCTCGTGCCAACAGTACGTGGCCATGCAGCAAAACCTGGTGCCACCCGACATTTTTCGGCTGCGCCACCGGCAGGCGCTGTCGGAGGTGATTGCCGCCATCGTGCGCCAGGGCCAAGCGGCTACCGAGCAGGCCGTTCGCAGCCATACCCCGGCCACGGTTGCGCTGGCCGAGCACGACCATTTCGTCCAGTTGGTGCTGGCGGAGTTCACCACGCTGCATGCCGGCAATGCGGTACGGTTCGGCCTTCGCCCGCTGGAGTTTTCTGCCTGGCAGAGCCAGCAGACCGGCCAGCACCGTGCTGCGGGCTGACGGCTGCGCAGGCTACCCGGCGCCCGCCCGGACTACCGCGACTGCACCGCTCCACACCAAAGGCATAAAAAACCCCGGCCAGTGTCTGCGCACTGCCGGGGTTTTGCTTTTATTTTGATAGCTGCTTGCGCTTATCCAGCAAGCGCTGGAGCCCGATTTGGCTCCATATTCACCAGCTTCAGGCCAGCAGGGCGTTCACGCGCTTGACGTAGGCGGCGGGGTCATCGGGCAGGCCGCCTTCGGCCAGCAGGGCCTGGTCGAACAGGATGTGCGCCAGGTCGTGGAAGTGCACGCTGCCGTCGAGCTTTTTCACCAGCGCGTGCTCGGGGTTCACTTCCAGCACGGGCTTGGATTCAGGCGCCTTCTGGCCGGCCTGCTTGAGCATGCGCGCCAGTTGCGTGCTCATGCCGTCGTCCTGCACCACCAAACAAGCGGGTGAATCGACCAGGCGCGAGGTGACGCGCACGTCTTCGGCCTTGTCTTTCAGGGCTTCTTTGAGCTTGGCCAGCACGGGCTTGAAGGCTTCGGCGGCTTCTTCTGCGGCTTTTTTCTCGGCCTCGTCTTGCAGCTTGCCCAAGTCCACGGCGCCCTTGGCCACCGATTGCAGCGGCGTGCCGTCAAAGTCTTGCAGGTAGTTCAGCGCCCACTCGTCCACGCGGTCGGTCATCAAGAGCACTTCGATGCCCTTCTTCTTGAACACTTCGAGCTGCGGGCTGTTTTTGGCAGCGGCCAGGTTGTCGGCGGTGATGTAGTAGATGGCGTCCTGGCCCTCTTTCATGCGCGCTTTGTAGTCGGCAAAGCCCACGCTCACGGTGTCGCTGGTGGTGCTGGCAAAGCGCAGCAGCTTGGCCAGGCGCTCGCGGTTGCCAAAGTCTTCGCCCAGGCCCTCTTTGAGCACGGCGCCAAACTCGGCGTAGAACTTGCTGTATTTGCCTTCTTTGGCCTTGTCGTCGGCATCGACCACGTCGGTCACGCCATCGGTGCCTTCAGCGGGCGCGTCGTGGCGGTCGTGCTTGGCCAGGTCTTCCAGCATGGACAGCACGCGCTTGGTGGAGCCTTCGCGGATGGCGCGCACGTCGCGGCTTTCTTGCAGCAGCTCTCTAGAGACGTTCAGGGGCAGGTCGGCCGAATCAATCACGCCCTTCACAAAGCGCAGGTAGCTGGGCAGCAGCGCTTCGGCGTCGTCCATGATGAAGACGCGCTTGACGTAGAGCTTGACACCCGCTTTTTTGTCGCGGTTCCACAGGTCAAACGGGGCCTTGGCGGGGATGTAGAGCAGCTGCGTGTATTCGGTGTTGCCCTCGACGCGGTTGTGCGCCCAGGTCAGCGGCGCTTCAAAGTCGTGGCTGATGGCTTTGTAGAAGTCGGCGTACTGCTCGTCGGTGACTTCTTTCTTGGGGCGCGTCCACAGGGCGCTGGCCTTGTTGACGGTTTCCCATTCGCCGGTCTTGACCATGGCGCCGGGCTCGCCTTCTTTCTCGCTTTCTTTCCACTCTTCCTTTTCCATCAGGATGGGCAGGCTGATGTGGTCGGAGTATTTGCCGATGACCTGCTTGAGCTTCCAGGCGTTGAGGTATTCCTCGGCATCACCCCGCAGGTGCAGGATGACGCTGGTGCCGCGTGCAGTGCGGTCGATGGTTTCGACCTCAAAGTCGCCGCTACCACCGCTGACCCAGCGCACGCCTTCGCTGGCTTGCAAACCGGCACGGCGCGATTCGACGGTGATCTTGTCGGCCACGATGAAGCCCGAATAAAAGCCGACGCCAAACTGGCCGATGAGCTGGGCATCTTGCTTCTGGTCGCCCGAGAGCTTGCCCATGAAGTCTTTGGTGCCGCTCTTGGCGATGGTGCCCAGGTGGTCGATGGCCTCTTGCGCGCTCATGCCGATGCCGTTGTCCTGGATGGTGAGCGTTTTGGCGTCTTTGTCGAAGGTGACGCGCACTTCCAGGTTGGGCGCGTTCTCGAACAGGGCTGCGTTGTTCAGCGCCTCAAAGCGCAGTTTGTCGCAGGCATCCGAGGCGTTGGAGACCAGTTCGCGGACGAAGATTTCGGGGTTGGAGTACAGCGAGTGCGTGACAAGGTGCAGCAGTTGCGCCACTTCGGCCTGGAAGGAGAGGGTTTGTTTGCTCATGGTGTAGGTCGGTGTCTCACGGTTGGAACGGGGTACATGGCCAGGCGCTCAGAACATGCTCCGGGGCGCAGCCAGCGCAGCCGATGTGGGGCCATGCGGGCGTGTTTCAAGGGCGCGCAGCCCGCAGCGCCCGGGGCTTTCAGATGCCGGGCGTGGCCAGCCACTGCACCAGCTGGCGCGCCACCCGCGCATCGCTGAGCAGCGCCAGGTGCCCCAGGCCGTGCAGCACGCGCTGGTGGTCTGGGGTAAATGCCAGGGTGCGGGCGGGGTCGTCGTGCAGGCCCAGGGCGCTGCGCAGGGGCACCAGGCCATCGCCCACCAGGCGCTCGGCCAGGGGGCTGCGCTGGCGCGCAAGGGTGGCGGCGATGGCATAGCAGGCCACGCCCTCGGGCAGCGGCAGGGGCTGGCGCAGGTCAGCGCCCGACTGGAAGCGGCTGCGCCCTTGCCAGTCGGCATCCAGCACATGGCCGTGGCGCAGGTCGGTGATGCCCGCGCTGCGCAGTTGGCCCAGCCGCACCAGCGGGCGGCTGTAGGGCGTGCTGCCCAGCAGCAGTTGCAGCCAGTGGCCCGCGCGCTCCAGCGGTGCGCCGTGGTGCGGCGTGCCCAAAAAAACGATGGGGCCCAGCTGCTGGGGCCAGTGCTGGCCCGCCTGGCGGCCCTGGTGGCAGGCGCTGCGCACCACCAGCCCGCCCATGCTGTGCGCCAGCACCGCGCAAGTCTGCACCGGCACGGGCCAGTCGGCCAGCAAGGTGTCGATCAGGCCCGCCAGCGCGCGCCCGTTGACCGAGGTGTGCAAGCCGCTGTTGTAGCGCACGTACACCGGCGTGTAGCCCAGCGCCCGGGCCAGGTGCTGGCCGTGGTCGTGGCCTGCGCGCTGCCATTGCAGGTCGTTCATGCACAGGCCGTGAACCAGCAGCAAAACCTTGCCCGTGGCGCCGCCACGGGCGTGCAGGGCGGCCACATCCAGCGGCTGGCCGTGCTGGTACAGCCCCATGGGGATGGCCAGCGGGTTGGCGTCCTGGGCCAGGCGGTCGCCCATGACGCCGTTGAGGGCGGCGAGCACCGCCTGGCGCTGCGGGGCAGCTTTGGCCGCTGCATCTTGCGGGCTGGGCAACCAGGGCTCCAGGCGCAAGAGTGCGCCCTGCAAGGCAGCATCGACCAGGCCGGTGGCACCGTAGATGCCCCGGTACACCAGCCCCGTCAGGCCGCGCGTGCGGCCCGGCTCAGTGCCGCCGGGCAAGCCCAGGGTGCCCAGCACCGACTGGTGGATGCCCTCGACGATGTGGGTCACGCCCTGCGTGGCCTGGGTGGCCAGGCGGGCGGCGCCGCGCAGGTCGGCCATGCGCCACTGGCGCAGCACGCCGCCAGGAGGCGGCGGCGGGCCAGCGGCGGGAGGGGGCTTGGGGGCAGTCATGCGTGGAGCCCCATTGCGTGGGGCCAGCGCGCAATGCTCAGCCGTCGGCGCGAATGCGCTGCACCAGCGCTTGCAAAACGGTTTCGGCCTGCTCGTTGGCGATCTGGCAGGTGCCCGCCGCGTTGTGGCCGCCACCGCCGTATTCCAGCATCAGATTGCCCACGTGGGTTTGGCTGCTGCGGTCAAGAATGGACTTGCCGGTGGCAAACACGGTGTTCTGCTTTTGCACACCCCACATCACATGGATGGAGATGTTGGCCGTGGGGAACAGCGCGTAAATCATGAAGCGGTTGACCGCCCAGATGGTTTCTTCAGCGCGCAAGTCCAGCACCACCAAGTTGCCGTGCTGGGTGGCGCAGCGCAGGATTTGCTCTTTGGCGCGGGCGGCGTGGTCAAAGTAGAGCGTGACGCGCTCTTGCACATCGGGCAGGGCCAGGATTTGCGCGATGGTGTGGTCGCGGCAGTATTTGATGAGATCCATCATCAGCTGGTAGTTGCTGATGCGGAATTCGCGAAAGCGCCCCAGGCCGGTGCGCGAGTCCATCAGGTAGTTCAGCAGCACCCAGCCTTGGGGGTCGAGGATATCTTCGCGCGAATACTGGGCCGAGTCGGCCTGATCGACGGCTGCCATCATCTCGTCGGTGACGCGCGGAAAACGCGCCTTGCCACCGTAGTGGTTGTACACCACGCGCGCCGCCGAGGGGGCGTGCGCCTCGATGATGTGGTTGGCACGCTCGCCGGTGTTGCGCACGGTTTCGGACTCGTGGTGGTCAAACACCAGGTGCGCGCCGGGCACGTAAGGCAGGTTGGTGGTGATGTCGCGCTCGGTGATGGCGATCTTGCCGTCCTGCATGTCTTTGGGGTGGACGAACAGGATGTCGTCGATCAGCTCCAGCTCATGGAGCAGCACGGCGCACACCAGGCCATCAAAGTCGCTGCGGGTCACCAGTCGGTAGGGGGGTTGGCTCACGGGGTTCTCCTGAAAGGCAGGGTTGGTGTCATGAAAAAACAAAAATGCGCGCGCGCTCAGAACCGCTCGCCGGGCGCCAGATAGCGCCACTGGCCCACGGGCAGGTTGCCCAGCGTGATGCGGCCCATGCGGATGCGCTTGAGGCCCACCACTTTGAGGCCAACCTGCTCACACATGCGGCGGATCTGGCGTTTTTTGCCCTCGGTGAGCACAAAGCGCAGCTGCTCGGGGTTTTGCCATTCGACGCGGGCGGGCTTGAGCGGCTGGCCGTCCAGGCTCAGGCCGTGGCGCAGG
The DNA here is from genome assembly GCF_004341365.1 of Simplicispira metamorpha. Taxonomy (GTDB): domain Bacteria; phylum Pseudomonadota; class Gammaproteobacteria; order Burkholderiales; family Burkholderiaceae_C; genus Simplicispira; species Simplicispira metamorpha. Next base: position 36,528 of record NZ_SLXH01000018.1, read on the forward strand.
CGATCGAGCAGCGCGGGCGGAAACACCGCCTGCACGTTGGTGCTGACCGGGTCGTGCTCGTGGATTTCTTGCAGCGGCGCGCTGCGTGCATCGGGGTGGCTGATGGGAGCCTGGCCGGGGCCGTGGTAAACCACGCGCACCAGGTATTCTTTTTCCAGCTCAGAGTCTTCACCGATGAGCTGGCGCGCCACGCGGCCATCCTGCGTCAGCACCAACAGGCCCACCGAGTCGATGTCCAGCCGCCCGGCGGGCGCCAGGCCGCGCAGGTGCGGCGGCGTAAAGCGCAGGCCGCTGGCGTCACCCTGCCAGTGGGTGCGCGGGTTGATGAGCATCACCGCCGGGGTGTGGCCATCTTCGGCCTGGCCCGAGACGTAGCCGATGGGCTTGTTCAGCAGGATGGTGACTTGGCTGTCTTGCTGGCGCTGGGCCGCGCGCTCGACGGTGACGCGGTCTTGCGGCGTGACTTTGACGCCCATCTCGGCCACTTCGCCGTTCACATAGACCCAGCCGTGCGCAATCCAGTCGTCGGCCTCACGGCGCGAGCACAGGCCCAGTTCGGCCAGGCGCTTGTTCAGGCGCATGCTGCCATCGGGATTGGGCGCTGGTGCCGGGCGCGGGCCGGGGGCCGGGCGCGCGGCGCTGGTGCGGGGTGCGGCGGGGTCGGCGGCACGGGACGGTGTAGGAGCGGCGCCACGGGGCGCGCGGTAGGCCGATGGCACCGGGGCGCCACCACGCGGGGCGTTGCCTGCGGGGCGCGGGGCACTGGCGTTGCCACGGGGCGCAGTGCCTGCCGGGCGGGCGGGCGGCGCATCAGCCGACCAGACGCGGTTGGCGGGCGCGGGCGGGCGGTGGCCGTCCTCGCGCGGTGCGGAAGCGGCGCCCCGGGGCGCAGAGCGCGGGGGGCGGGCACCGGCAGGCGCTGGCGCACTGGGCGCGGACGAGAGCACCGGGCGGCGCAGCACGGGCCGCGCAGACTGGCCCCCGGGCGCTGGCGCGGCGGCGGTCAGCGGGGCATCAGAGCCCCGGGGAGGGCGGGCGGCAGAGGACATAAATTTCAAATTTGATAGCTGGTCGCGCCCACCACGCAAGGGCTGGGCACGGATTTGGCATAAATAAACCGGGCGGATGGGCCGGGCATAGGCATCGCCTCAGGTCTGCTGTGCGTGCCAGGCCAGAAAGGCATCCACCGGCAAGGGGCGGGCGATATGGTAGCCCTGCGCTTCATCACAGGCCAGCGCACGCAACCGCTCCAGGATGGCGGCGTTCTCCACTCCCTCGGCCACCACCGTGAGCCCGAGATTGTGCGCGAGGTCGATGGTGGAGCGCACGATGGTGGCATCGTTCTCATCGGTCTGCATGCCCATGACAAAAGACTTGTCGATTTTCAGCTCATCGACCGGTAGGCGCTTGAGGTAGCCCAGCGAGGAGTAGCCGGTGCCGAAGTCGTCGATCGAGAGCTTGAAGCCCTGCTGCGACAGGCGGTTGAGCATGGCCTCGGCGCGCTGGGGGTCGTCCATGATGGCGCTTTCGGTGATCTCCAGGCAAAAAGCGCTGGCCTGCACGCCGTGGCGCACCAGCATGGCGCCCAGGCGCACGCTGAGGGCGGGGTCGAGCAGGTCGCGGGTGGACAGGTTGACCGAAATGCGCAGCCCCATGCCCCGCGTGCGCTCGTCGGCCAGCAAGCGGGCAGCGGCATCGAACATCCACAGCGTGAGCTGGCGCACAAAGCCGGTCTGCTCGGCAAACGGGATGAACTCGGCAGGCGGCACCAGGCCGCGCTGCGGGTGCTGCCAGCGCACCAGGGCTTCGGCGGCCAGGCCGTGGCCGCCTTGCAAGGCCACTTTGGGTTGCAGGTACAGGCGCAGCTCGTTTTGCTCGACGGCGCGGCGCAGCTCGGTCAGCAGCGACAGGGTTTGCGCGCTGGCCGAGTCCAGTGCCGCGTCGTAGAGCTGGGGGCCATCGAGGCGGCGCTTGGCGGCGTACATGGCCACCTCGGAGTGGCTCAGCAGCGTATCGACATCGGCGGCATCGGTGGGCCAGCAGGCAATGCCCATGCCCGCGCTCAAGTCCACGGTTTGCTCGCCAAAGGCCAGGGGTTCTTCAAAGGCGTGGGCGATGCGCCGCGCCACTTCCAGCGCGGCAGACGCGTCGGTGCGCCGCAGCAGCAGGGCGAATTCGTTGCCGCCCAGGCGCGCCACCATGTCGCCGTGGGCCATGACCTGCTGGCGCAGGCGGTCGGCCACGGCTTGCAGCAACTGATCGCCAAAGGCGTAGCCCAGCACGTCGTTGACGTGTTTGAAGCGGTCGAGGTCGAGCGTAATCACCGCCAGCGGCATGGCCTGCGTGGTGTAGGCAGCGTGGGCCTCGATGGCCTGCAACACGGTGTCGCGAAAGCGCTCGCGGTTGGGCAGGCCGGTGAGGCGATCCCAGTACGCCAGGTGGCGGATTTCGGCTTGCTGCTCGGCAATGCCGATGCGCATGTGGTCAAACGAGCGGGCCAGGTAGCCGACCTCGTCGTTGCGGTCGGTGTGCTCGACGGGCACGTCGTACTCGCCGCGCGAGAGGCGCTGGGTGCCCAGCACCAGCGAGCGCAGCGGCGTGGTGACGCGCCGCGCCATCAGGCCGCTGCCCAGCGCGGCCAGCAGCAGACCCACCACGGTGATGATGGCCAGCAGCACCTGCAACTGGCGGTACGGGGCCACGACCTCATCGACCGAGCGCAGCAGCAGCGCCTGCGCCTGGCCATCGGCCAGGGCGCTGGCACGCGCCAGCAAGGTGCCTTGGACACTGGCCAGCTCGGTAACGGGGCCGGTCTGTGCGCGCAGCATCTGCAACGCACCTTCGGGCAGGGTGCTGACGGGCACGGCCCAGGCGCCATCGGCTGCGCGCACGCGCAGCGCCACCTGCACCGACAGCAGCTGGTGCATTTCATCGGCCAGCGCCTGGTGTACCGGAAAGCCCATCAGCACCCAGCCCACCAGCACGGGCGCCTTCAAAGGCACCAGCACGAATTGGTAGGGCAAGCCGTCTACCACCGCGATATGGCTGCCTTGCTGCGTGCCCGAGAGCACGGGCAGCATCTGCGCCAGCGCGTCTTGCAGGTCGCCCATGCCCTGGGCGCGGCTGACCGAGCGCAGTTGCAAGCCCGTGTCCAGCAGCGCAGTGACGGAAGCGCCCAGGCGCAGGCCGTGGTTTTGCAAGGCCGATTCGATGGTGTCCAGATCGTCCGAATGCACCGCCGAGCGAAAGCCGTAGTCTGCCGCCAGCAGCGTGGCACCCTGGCGCAGACGATCGGCGTTTTGCGCCAGCAGGTGGCGCCAGACGTTTTCATCGGTGTCCAGCGCGCGGGCAATCTGGCTGCGTGCATTGCGCTCGATGGCGGCGCGCACTACGCCAAATCCGGCCACCTGCACCAACAGCAGCAACAGCAAAGACATGCCCACCAGCCGCACCACCAGGCTGCGCTGCCAACCTACGTGCAGCGCGCTCAAGGTGCCAGCTCCGCCAGCCGCACCAGGGCGGTGGCACCGGAGGCAGATACCTCCAGGGCCTGCTCGGGTACTGGCGCCCCTGCGGGCAACCGGGCGTGCCAGGTGCGCAGCCGGTAGCGGCCTGCGGGCACGGCGCTCAGGGCCGCCTGACCGCTGGCACTGGTCTGGGCGTAGTAGGGGGTGTCGAGCACCAGCACCCAACCCACCATCTGGTCATGGATGTTGCAGCCCAGCACCACCACGCCGCTTTGCTCAAAGCGCACCGGCTGGGCGGGCGTACCTGCGTAGAGCTTGAGCTCGAACTTCTTTGCGGGCGAGAACGAATAGACATGGTGGCGCACCGTGTCGTGGTTGGGAAAGCGCACCTCGCTGCCCACCGGCACGATCAGTATCTGGGGCACAAATTGTTTGTGGTTTTGCGCCATCTCCAGGCCCGCCACGGGGCGCACCTGGCGGCGCGCCTGTTCAGACTCCAGAAACACCACCGCATCGGCCACGCTGCGGCCACTGGCGTCCTGCACTTGCACTTGCACATCGGCGGCCTGGGCGCTGGCGGCCAGCAGTGCCCCAGCGCACCCCAGCAGGACTGCACCCATGTGGGTGCCCATGCCTGCGCACCTCATGGCGCAATGGCGATGCCCAGCAGCGCTGCGCCATCGCCCACGGTGCCCAGCGCCGTCGCGCGGCCACTGGCCAGGTCAATCTGGTAGAGCCGGGTGGGCGCATAGCCCCCGGTGCGCAGCGCCGCCAGCGCGGTGTTGGACACATCCGAAATATCGAACGCCGCATCGGCCAGCGGCCCCAGCCCCAGGGCGCCCACGGTGCGCAAGGCGCCGGTGTTGGGCGATACCACGGGCACGGCGCCCTCCAGCGAGCCTTGCATGACCAACGTGCCCTGGCGGCGGTCGATGGCGTAGTTGGTGGTGAGCTGCTCGTTGCGGGTGTTGTAGGTGTAGGCGGCGGCCACGATGTCGGGCCGCTGGCCTGCGTGGGCGTCGTCCGCAGCGTAGTGCAGGGCGCCATCGGGCTGCACGCCGCTCTGGGCGGCATCGCCATCGACCTGCGCGCCCGTGTCGGGGTGCAGACGCAGGTTCAGGCCGCCGGGGCCCACCACCCGGATGCGATCGACGGTGGGGTTGAAGTCCATGCCAAAAGCGCCCTGCGGCAACGCCAGCGAGGCACCTGCGCCCACGGGCTGCAAGGCACCGCTGCGGGCGTCCAGCGTGTACAGGCGCCCCGCCTGCGACAGCGCATACAGCACGCCCCGCGCCACGCGGTAGTCGATGCCCACCAGCGCATCGCCCGCAGGCAGGCCGGTGATGGGCGTGCGCTGCAAGATGTGTGCGGGCTGGCCCGCGTTGAACGTGAGCAGCTCCATGGATGCCGTGACGGCCAGCACCACCTCGGTGCGCACTGGCGCCGGGGGAGTGGTCAGGCTGGCACAGCCCGCCAGCAGTGCAGGCAGCACCGCCAGGGAAAACCGGTGACGCACCGGCACAAACATCCACGTCATGGAAAAACTCCTTGCAGCAAGTGCGTTGGTTATACCTGATGCACAGCCCCACGAAGGCCATTTGCAGCGATGAAATTGCTACCAATTGAATAGCTGCTTGCGCCCATCCACATTGGCCTAGAGGCCGTTTTTAATGAAATATGCTGGAGCGCAGCGCATCGGGGTCCAGCACACGCAGGCCACCATACTCCACGCGGATCACGCCCTGCGCTTGCAGCATGGCCAATGCCTCGTTCACCCGCTGGCGCGACAGGCCCACCAGGTAGGCCATCTCTTGCTGGGTGATGCGCAGCACCTCGCCCACACTGGGGTAGAGCACCGGGTTGAACAACGCCGCCAGGCTGCGCGCAACACGCACGTCGGGGTTGTTGAGGCGGTCGATCTCGCGCGCGGCAATGAACTGGCCCAGCCGCTCGTTGAGCTGGTTCATCACAAAGCGGTTGAAGCCGATCGAGTGGTCCAGCAGCCAGTGAAAGGTGTCTATGGGCAGGCCCGCCACCACGCTTTTGCGCAGCGCCTGGATGTTGTAGCGATAGGGCTCGCGCTTGAGGGCCGTGCCCTCGCCAAACCAGCCGCCCGGCGGTACGCCGGTGAAGGTCATGGAGGCGCCGTCGGCACTGTCGGCGCTCATCTTGAGCAGCCCTTCCACCACACCAAACCAGTACGTCACCGGCTTGCCCACGCGGCACACATAGTCGCCCGCGCTGGCGTCTCCCACCAGCAGCGAGGCCACGGCCCGCTCACGCTCGGCAGGCCGCAACGCAGCCAGCCAGGGGATGCCATCGATTTCTTCAGCGCGTGGCAAACGGCGGCGCTGGTGCAGCGAAAGTTCATGCATGGTTCAACGGGTGCGCGAGACAAAAACAGGCCGTCGGCAGCGCCACGGCTACGGGATTTCCACGAGCCAGATTGTCAGCTGCAAGACAAACTCTGACTGCACACTGGCCCATGATGGCCGCCTGCGCTGCCTTGCGGCCCCCTCCTCTCTTCAGGATTCAGGAACCCGACCACCATGCACCACCTTGTTGACGCACCTTGTGCCCCGGCCTGCGCCGCTGGCCCTGCCACCCCCGCCTCGCCTGCACGCCGGCGCCTGCTGGGCACTGCGCTGGCACTGCCCTGGGTGGGCATGCACAGTGCCCGGGCGCAGGAGACGCCCCTGAAAATCTGCCAGACCACCGCCCTGAGCGGCCCACTGGGCGACCTGGGCACCGCCCTGCAACAAGGCGCCAAGGCGGCGCTGGCGGTCATCAATGCACGCGGCGGCATCCATGGCCGCCCTATCGAGCTGCACAGCCTGGACGACGCCTACGAGGTGCCGCGCGCCCTGTCCAACCTGGAGCAGCTGCTGGCCGACCCCGACTGCTTTGCCTTGTTCAACTGCTTTGGCACACCCATGGTCGAGGCCATGCTGCCCAAGCTGAACAACGGCAACATGCCGTTTTTTGCGCCCTACACCGGCGGCCAGGTCTCGCGCGTGGCTGGGGCGCGGCACATCTTCAACATCCGCGCCAGCTACGCCGAAGAGGCCGACAAATTGGTGCAGCACCTGGCCACCATTGGCATCAAGCGCATCGGCATTGCCTACCAGAACAACACCTTTGGCCGCGAAGTGTTCACCGGCGCGCAGCAGGCCATGGTGCGTGCGCGCCTGCCCGATGCCGTCTCGGCCACGGTCGAGAGCGATGCCTCGGACGCCAAGACAGCGGCCCACAAACTCGCCGACAGCGGCCCCGAAGCGGTGCTGGTCGGGCTGGCAGGCAAGCCTGCACTGGAATTTGTCAAACACTTTCGCGCAGCGCGCCGGGGAGTGAGCCTGTATGCCGTTTCGGTGCTGGGCACCAGCGCCAACATCAAGGCGCTGGGGCAGGACGCCACCGGCATGGCCATCTCGCAGGTGGTGCCCGTGCCCACCAACGCCGCCACCGCCGTGGCACGCGACTTCCTCAAGGCCTGGCGGGCGCTGGACGCCAACGCCGAACCATCGCACATCGCGCTGGAGGGCTACATCAACGCCCGGGTGTTTGCCGAGGCCTTGCAGCGCGCAGGCAAGAACCCCACGCGCGCCGCCTTCATCGACGCCACCTGGAGCCTGAAAAAGCTGGACCTGGGGGGATTCGAGATCAACGCCACCACCCCCGAGCGCAATGCATCGCGCTTTGTGGAGCTGACCGTGGTGGGGCGCGATGGCCGCCTGATCCGCTGAGAAACTGCGCGCACACAAGGGTTTTACCCGACCCGGGGAAACCCGCAAATTGTCGCCACAAAGACAAATTGACGTCAAAGTACGGCCTACCATGCAAGGGAAACTGCAGGCCCATGGCCCGCCACCGCAAGCCCTACGGGCCTGCCTCCCTGAACTTTTGAGGACCCGGAATGAAGACCACGTTCCCGCAACTGCTGCTCAAGCATGCTGCCGAGCGCCCCGACGCCGCGGCGCTGCGCGAAAAAGAATATGGCATCTGGCAGCCCTACTCCTGGACTGCCCTGACTGCTTTGGTAGAAAAGGTCGCTGCCGGCCTGCACCAGGCGGGCCTGCGCCGTGGTGAACACATGGTGGTGATCGGTGCCAACCGCCCCCGCCTGTACGCCACCATGCTGGCAGCGCAGTCGCTGGGCGCCATTCCAGTGCCGCTGTACCAGGATGCCGTGGCCGCCGAATGCGTGTTCCCCCTGAACAACGCTGAAGTGCGCTTTGCCGTGGTCGAAGACCAGGAACAGGTAGACAAGCTGCTCGAAATCCGCGACCGCTGCCCCGGCATTTCCCACATTTACTACGACGACCCGCGCGGACTGCGCAAATACAGCGAAGAAGGCCTGGCGTCTTACGACACCCTGATCGAATCGGGCAGCGAATTCGCCCGCAAAAACCCACAATGGTTCCGCGCTGAAGTGGCCAAGGTGCAGCCCGACGATGTGGCCGCCATGTTCTTCACCTCGGGCACCACCGGCAACCCCAAGGGCGTGGTGCACACGCACGGCAGTTTGCTCGACCGCGCTACGGCGGGCGCCGAGTTCGACAAGCTCACCAGCAGCGAAGAAGTGCTGGCCTACCTGCCACCGGCCTGGATTGGCCAGAACATCTTCAGCTACGCACAGTGGCTGGCCTGCGGCTACGTGGTCAACTGCCCCGAATCGGCCAGCACCGTGACCATCGACCTGAAAGAAGTCGGCCCCACCTACTACTTCGCACCCCCGCGCATCTTCGAAGGCCTGCTGACCAGCGTGATGATCCGCATGGAAGACGCAGGCAGCCTCAAGCGCAAGATGTTCGAGGCTTGCATGAACGTGGCCAAGCGTGTGGGCCCGGCGCTGATGGACGGCGAAAACGTGGGCGCACTCGACAAGCTCAAGTACGCGCTGGGCGACTTCCTGGTGTACGGGCCGCTGCGCAACAACCTGGGCTTTTCGCGGGTGCGGGTGGCCTACACGGCGGGCGAAGCCATCGGCCCTGACCTGTTCACTTTTTACCGCTCCATCGGCATCAACCTCAAGCAGCTCTACGGCTCCACCGAAACGGCCGTGTTCGTCTGCCTGCAACCCGACAACCAGGCCCGTGCTGACACCGTGGGCGTGCCCATCCGGGGCGTGCAGATCAAGCTGGCCGACAACGGCGAAATCCTGGTCAAGTCCGCTGGCCTGCTCAAGGAGTACTACAAGAACCCCGCCGCCACCGCCGAGGTGCTGACACCCGATGGCTGGTACCACACCAGCGACGCCGGTTTCCTGGACGCCAACGGCCACCTCAAGATCATCGACCGCGTGAAAGACGTGGGCCGCATCAAGGGCGGCCCCAACGACGGTGCCATGTTTGCCCCCAAGTACGTCGAGAACAAGCTCAAGTTCTTCCCGCACATCAAGGAAGTGGTGGCGCTGGGCGATGGCCGCGAGCGCGTGTGCGTGATGATCAACATCGACTTCGATGCCGTGGGCAACTGGGCTGAGCGGCGCAATCTTCCCTATGCGGGCTACACCGATCTGGCGCAAAAGCCTGAGGTGTACGAATTCATCCGCGAGTGCGTGGAAAAGGTCAATGCCGACCTGGCCAACGACACCTTGCTGGCAGGCAGCCAGATCAGCCGCTTCCTGATCCTGCACAAGGAGCTGGACGCCGATGACGGCGAACTCACCCGCACCAACAAAGTGCGCCGGGGCTTTATCGCCGACAAGTACGGCGTGCTGGTCGATGCGCTCTATGCCAACCGCACCGAGCAATACATCGAAACCCAGGTCAAGTTCGAAGACGGTCGCACGGGCAGTGTCAGTGCCACGCTCAAGCTCTCGGACGCCAAAACATTCACCCCGGTGAAAGCCGCTGCCTAAAGACACACCCATGAGCACCAAGAAGATTGGCGACGTCATTCTCGACGTCAAGAACATCAGCCTGCGCTTTGGTGGCGTGAAGGCGCTGACCGATATCTCTTTCAACGTGAAAGAGCACGAGATCCGCTCCATCATTGGCCCCAACGGCGCTGGCAAGAGCTCCATGCTCAACTGCATCAACGGCGTGTACACACCCTCGGAAGGCTCCATCACCTTCCGCGGTCAGACCTTTGCCCACATGAACTCGCGCCAGGTGGCCGAGATGGGCATTGGCCGCACGTTCCAGAACCTGGCGCTGTTCAAGGGCATGAGCGTGATCGACAACATCATGACCGGGCGCAACCTGAAGATCAGAAGCAACCTGTTCATGCAGGCGCTGCGCATCGGCCCAGCCCAGCGCGAGGAAGAAAAACACCGCGAGTTTGTCGAGCACATCATCGACTTCCTGGAAATCCAGGCCTTCCGCAAAACGCCGGTGGGCCAGCTGCCCTACGGCCTGCAAAAGCGCGTTGACCTGGGCCGCGCCCTGGCCATGGAGCCGCAAGTGCTGCTGCTGGACGAGCCCATGGCCGGCATGAACGTCGAGGAAAAGCAGGACATGTGCCGCTTCATCCTGGACGTGAACGACGAGTTCGGCACCACCATCGTGCTGATCGAGCACGACATGGGCGTGGTGATGGACATCTCTGACCGCGTGGTGGTGCTGGACTACGGCAAAAAAATCGGCGACGGCGCCCCCGAAGAAGTCCGTGACAACGAAGACGTGATCCGCGCCTACCTGGGCACGAGCCACTGAGCCGGGAGAACAAAAAATGGCATTTTTTCTTGAAACCCTGATTGGCGGCCTGATGGCCGGCATGCTGTATTCGCTGGTGGCGCTCGGCTTTGTGCTGATCTACAAAGCCTCTGGCGTGTTCAACTTCGCGCAAGGCGCCATGGTGCTGTTCGCAGCGCTGGCCATGGCCCGTTTTGCCGAATGGATCCCCAAGTGGACGGGCATCGACAGCATGCTGCTGGCCAACCTGCTGGCCTTTGTGATTGCAGGCATCTTCATGTTTGCAGTGGCATGGGTGATTGAGCGCCTGGTACTGCGCCACCTGGTCAACCAGGAAGGCGCCACGCTGCTGATGGCCACGCTGGGCATCACCTACTTCCTGGAAGGCTTGGGCCAGACCATCTTTGGCAGCGATATCTACAAAATTGATATCGGCATGCCCAAAGACCCGATTTTCATGCTCGACTCGGTGTTTCCGGGGGGCGTGCTGGTCAACAAGGAAGACGTGTATGCCGCTGCCATCGCCGCTGCGCTGGTGGTGCTGCTGAGTGTGTTCTTCCAGAAGACCACCACGGGCCGCGCCCTGCGCGCTGTGGCCGATGACCACCAGGCGGCGCAATCTATCGGCATTCCGCTCAACCGCATCTGGGTCATCGTCTGGTGCGTGGCCGGTGTCGTGGCCCTGGTGGCCGGGATGATCTGGGGCAGCAAGCTGGGTGTGCAGTTCTCGCTCACCACCGTGGCGCTGCGCGCCCTGCCGGTGGTGATTCTGGGCGGTCTCACTTCGGTGCCCGGCGCCATCATCGGCGGCCTGATCATCGGCGTGGGCGAGAAGCTCTCCGAGGTGTACCTGGGCCCTTACGTGGGCGGCGGTATCGAGATCTGGTTTGCCTACGTGCTGGCACTGACCTTCCTGCTGTTCCGTCCGCAAGGGCTGTTCGGTGAAAAAATCATTGATCGGGTGTGAAACACACGATCCGCCCGAAGGGTGCTTCGCGCAGCGAAGAATGATTTTTCGGCGAAGGGCACGCAGTGCCCGTAGCCAAAAGATCATGCCCCTGATGGCTAACAAGGAGACATAAAACATGCTTTACCGCGAAAACGGCCAGTTCAAGACGAGCTACCGCGCCGACCAGCAAATCTTCCCGATCACGCAAGACCGGGTGGGCATTGCACTGCTGCTGGCCTTTGCCTTCATTGCCGTGCCGCTGCTGGCCAGCAACTATTTCTACACCGCTGTCCTCATCCCGCTGGTCATCATGTCGCTGGCCGCGCTGGGGGTGAACATTCTGGTGGGCTACTGCGGCCAGATCTCGCTGGGCTCGGGCGCCTTCATGGCCGTGGGCGCTTACGGGGCGTTCAACTTCTTCGTTCGCTTTCCGGGCCTGCCGCTGATTCCGGCACTCATTCTGGGCGGCCTGTGCGCCACGTTCTTCGGCATCTTGTTCGGCCTGCCCAGCCTGCGTGTCAAGGGTCTGTACCTGGCCGTGGCCACGCTGGCCGCGCAGTTCTTCAGCGACTGGATGTTCCTGCGCATCAAGTGGTTCACCAACAACTCCGACTCGGGCTCGGTGTCGGTCAACCACCTGCAAGTGCTGGGCATGCCCATTGAAAGCCCCATGGCCAAGTACCTGTTCTGCCTGTTCCTGCTCGTGGTGATTGCCCTGCTGGCCAAGAACCTGGTGCGCGGCGCCATTGGCCGCGAATGGATGGCTATCCGTGACATGGACGTGGCCGCCAGCGTGATCGGTATCCGCCCCATGTACGCGAAGCTGTCCGCCTTTGCCGTCAGCTCCTTCATCATCGGCATGGCCGGTGCGCTCTGGGCGTTTGTACACCTGGGTTCGTGGGAACCTGCCGCCTTCTCGGTGGACATCTCTTTCAAACTGCTGTTCATGGTGATCATTGGCGGCATGGGCTCCATCATGGGTAGCTTCTTTGGCGCCGCCTTCATCGTGCTGCTGCCCATCGTGCTCAACCAGTTCCTGCCCGCCTTGCTGGGTCTGTTCGGCATCGAGATTTCTACCGCTGGCGTCTCGCACGCCGAGCTGATGATTTTTGGCGGCCTGATCGTCTGGTTCCTCATCGTCGAGCCCCACGGCTTGGCCAAGCTGTGGTCTATGGGCAAGCAAAAGATGCGCCTCTGGCCATTCCCCCATTGAGTTTTCCCCCGTGCTTAGCCACATTCATACCAAGGAGACATCCATGAAGCTTTCCAAAATCGTGCTCGCTGTTGCCGTCGTGGCGGCCAGTGCATCGTCCGTGACCAGCGCCATCGCGCAGGCCAAAGAGCAGTTCTTCCCGCTGCTGTCGTACCGCACCGGCCCCTATGCGCCCAACGGCACCCCTTGGGCCAACGGCAAGCAGGACTACCTGAAGATGATCAATGCGCGCGATGGCGGCATCAATGGCGTCAAGATCACGTTCGAAGAATGCGAAACCGGCTATGCCACCGACCGGGGTGTGGAGTGCTACGAGCGCCTGAAAACCCGTCCTGGCGTGACCCTGTTCGATCCCCAGGCCACCGGCATCACCTTTGCCCTGACCGAAAAAGCCCCTGTGGACAAAATCCCGCTGATGACGCTGGGCTACGGTCTGTCGGTGGCAGCTGACGGCATGGCCTTCAAGTGGAACTTCCCCTACATGGGCAGCTACTGGACGGGTGCCGACATCCTGATCCAGCACATCGGCAAGAACGCTGGCGGCCTGGACAAACTCAAGGGCAAGAAGATTGCGCTGGTCTACCACGACAGCCCGTTTGGCAAAGAGCCCATCCCGCTGCTGCAAGAGCGCGCCAAGATGCACGGCTTTGAGCTGCAAATGCTGCCCGTGACCGCGCCTGGCGTGGAGCAAAAAGCCACCTGGCTGCAAGTGCGCCAGAGCCGCCCTGACTACGTGATGCTGTGGGGCTGGGGTGTGATGAACTCCACCGCCCTGAAAGAAGCGCAAGCCACAGGCTTCCCACGCGACAAGCTGTACGGCGTGTGGTGGGCCGGTGCCGAGCCCGATGTGCGTGATGTGGGCGAAGGCGCCAAGGGCTACCAGGCCCTGGCCCTGAACGGCTACGGCACCCAGTCCAAGGTCATCCAGGACATCATGAAGCACGTCCACGACAAGGGCCAGGGCACAGGCGCCAAGGATGAAGTGGGCTCGGTGCTGTACACACGCGGCGTGATCATCCAGATGCTGGGTGTGGAAGCCGTGCGCCGCGCGCAAGAGCGCTTTGGCAAGGGCAAGGTCATGACCGGCGAACAAGTGCGCTGGGGCATGGAAAACCTGAACCTCGACCAGAAAAAGCTCGACGCCATGGGCTTTACCGGCCTGATGCGCCCCCTGTCCACCAGCTGCGCCGACCACATGGGTTCGACCTGGGCGCGCGTGCAGACCTGGGACGGCAAGAAGTGGAACATCACTTCTGACTGGTACCAGTCCGATGAGCAAATCCTCAAGCCCCTCATCAAGGCTGGCTCGGACAAGTACCTGGCCGACAAGAAGCTGACACGCCGCGACGCAGCCGACTGCCAGTCCTGATCGACACACCCCTGCCCGCCTTGCGGTGGGCAGGCCCTGGCGGCTCCTGGCGAGCCGCCAATTGACAGGCCTGCGGGCCAGCCCTGTCAATTGGCACAGAGAGAGAAACCTTATGGAACAGCAAAACATTGTCCTGAACGTCAACGGCATCGAGGTCATTTACAACCACGTGATCCTGGTGCTCAAGGGGGTCTCGCTACAGGTGCCCGAAGGGGGCATCGTGGCCATCCTGGGCGGCAACGGCGCGGGCAAGACCACCACCTTGCGCGCGATCTCCAACCTGCTGGCGGGCGAACGCGGCGCAGTCACCAAAGGCTCCATTGAGCTGCGTGGCGAGCGCATCGAAAACCTCTCGCCCGCTGACCTGGTCAAGCGCGGCGTGGTGCAGGTCATGGAAGGGCGCCACTGCTTTGCCCACTTGACCATCGAAGAGAACCTGATGACGGGCTCCTACACCCGCACCAGCAAGGGCGAGATTGCGGCCAACCTGGAGAAGGTCTACAACTACTTCCCGCGCCTGAAAACGCGCCGTACCTCGCAGGCGGCCTACACCTCGGGCGGCGAGCAGCAGATGTGCGCCATTGGCCGCGCCATCATGACCAACCCCAGCATGGTGCTGCTGGATGAGCCCTCCATGGGCCTGGCCCCACAAATCGTGGAAGAAGTGTTCAACATCGTCAAAGACCTGAACACCAAAGAAAAAGTGACGTTTCTGCTGGCCGAGCAAAACACCAACATGGCGCTGAAATACGCCGACTATGGCTACATCATGGAATCGGGCCGCGTGGTGATGGACGGCGCTGCCAGCGACCTGGCCAGCAACGAAGACGTGAAAGAGTTTTACCTGGGCGTGGGCGGCGGCGAGCGCAAGAGCTTCAAGGACGTGAAAAGCTACAAACGCCGCAAGCGTTGGCTGGCCTGAAAACTGCCCCCCTGCCACAGCACTTCCCACGCTCACCCACCCTTGCCCGCTCACCATGACCTCTTTTTACGACACCCAGGAAACCCGTGCCCCCGCCGAGCGCGAGGCAGCGCTGCTGGCCGCCTTGCCCGCCCAGATAGCGCACGCGCGCAGCAACGCACCGGCCTTCAGCACCATCCTGGCCGACGTGGACCCGGCCAGCGTCACCAGCCGCGCCGCCCTGGCCCGCTTGCCGGTGACGCGCAAATACGAGCTGCTGGAACGCCAGCAGGCCCTGCGCACAGACAACGTGTTTGGCGGGTTCAGCGCCATCGGCTTTGGCGCCGCCATGCCGCGGGTGTTTTGCAGCCCCGGCCCGATCTATGAACCCGAGAGTGCCCGGCCCGACTACTGGCGCATGGCCCGTGCCATGTACGCCGCAGGCTTTCGCGCGGGAGAGCTGATCCACAACAGCTTCAGCTACCACTTTGTGCCAGCGGGCTCCATGATGGAAAGCGGCGCCCATGCGCTGGGCTGTACTGTGTTCCCCGGCGGCACCGGCCAGACCGAGCAACAGGTGCAGGCCATGGCAGAACTGCGCCCGGCCGGCTACATCGGCACCCCCAGCTTTCTCAAGCTGATTCTGGAAAAAGCCGCTGAACTGCGCCAGCCCCTGCCCAGCGTGACCAAAGCCCTGCTCTCGGGCGAGGCCTTTCCGCCCAGCCTGCGCGACTGGCTGGCCGAGCGCGGCGTGGCGGGCTACCAGTGCTACGCCACCGCCGATCTGGGCCTGATCGCCTACGAAACAGCGGCCCGCGAGGGCCTGGTGCTCGATGAGGGCGTGATCGTCGAGATCGTGCGCCCCGGCACCGGCGACCCCGTACCCGAGGGCGAAGTGGGCGAACTGGTGGTGACCACGCTCAACCCCGACTACCCGCTGATCCGCTTTGGCACGGGCGACCTCTCGGCCATCCTGCCCGGTCAATGCCCTAGCGGGCGCACCAACACCCGCATCAAAGGCTGGATGGGACGGGCCGACCAGACCACCAAGGTGCGCGGCATGTTCATCCACCCGGCCCAGGTGGCCGCCATTGCAGCGCGCTTTCCGCAGGTGCTGCGTGCGCGCCTCGTGGTCACGGGCGAAATGGCCAACGACCAGATGGTGCTGCGCGCCGAAACTGCCGAGTTTGCCGGTGGCCTGGCCGAACGGCTGCAAGACACCATCCGCGAAGTGACCAAACTGCGCGGCGAGGTGGAGCTGGTCGCCCCAGGGTCGCTGCCCAACGACGGCAAAGTGATCGAGGACGCGCGCAGCTACCGCTAAAGCATGGCGCCGGGTGTTTTCGCCAACGCGAAAACACTCACTTATTCATAGCTTGTAGCGCTCTACCCGCGTGGCTTCAGGGCATTTTTTGTACTAAAAATGCGCTGTATCAAAAATACGGATCTGCTCAGTGCTTTCCTCGATGCCAAGGCCGAAACAGGTGTTTATCATCGCGGCTCATATCAAGGAACACCCATGCAACCTATGCTGAAAATCACTCTGGTGGCAGCTGCTGCCGCATTGGCCGCAGGCGCCCAGGCACAAAGCTTTCCTACTGCGGGTAAAAACATCACCTTGGTCGTGCCCTTCACGGCGGGCGGCCCCACCGATCGCGTGGCCCGCGACCTGGCTGAAGCGCTGCGCAAGCCACTGGGCGCCACCGTCGTGGTGGACAACACAGCGGGCGCAGGCAGCTCGATTGGCACCGCCCGCGTGGCGCGCGCCACACCCGATGGCTACACACTGCTGCTCAACCACATTGGCATGTCCACCATGCCGGCGCTCTACCGCAAACTCTCCTTCAACGTCGCCAACGATTTTGAATACCTGGGCATCATCAACGACGTGCCCATGACGCTGATTGGGCGCCCCACCCTGCCCGCCAACAACTACCAGGAGCTGCTGGCCTGGATGGGACAAAACAAGGGCGCGATCAATCTGGGCAACGCCGGGCTGGGATCGGCCTCGCACCTGTGCGGCCTGATGTTCCAAAGCGCTATCAAGACCGATATGACTGCCGTGTCTTACAAGGGCGCAGCACCCGCCATCACCGACCTGATGGGCGGCCAAATCGACCTGTTGTGCGACCAGACCACCAACACCACGCAGCAAATCGAAACCAAAAAGGTCAAGGCCTACGCTGTGACCACCATGCAACGGCTGAGCACGCCATCACTGAAGGCGCTGCCCACGCTGGCCGAGTCGGGGCTCAAAGACTTCCAGGTCACGATCTGGCACGGTCTGTACGCACCCAAAGGCACGCCTGCCGAGGTGGTCAAGAAGATCAACGACGCACTGAAAGTGGCGCTGAAAGACCCCGACTTCATCAAGAAGCAAGAGGGACTGGGCGCCGTGGTGGCCACCGACAAGCGCATCGAACCGGCCGAACACAAAAAGTTTGTGCAGGCAGAAATCGACAAATGGGGTGCCGTCATCAAGGCCGCAGGCACCTACGCTGACTGAGGCGACACCAGCGCTACTCCAGAGCGGGAGCCCTCGCCGCACCACCAGCCTGCCCAGGCTGGCTGGGCCCGGCAAGGGCTCCCGCACTTTTTATGTAGCCGGAGACTTGGCAGCGTGCCCCAAGCCCAGGTAAGTGTCGATGATGCGCCGATCGTGCAACAAATCGGCAGCCGGGCCAGACAATGCCACCGCCCCCATCTCCAGCACGTAGGCGCGGTCAGCCACTTGCAGCGCAGCACGGGCGTTTTGCTCGACCAGCAATACCGAGACGCCCAGCTTGCGCAACGATGCCACCACCAACAGCACTTCGCGCACGATCAACGGCGCCAGTCCCAAGGACGGCTCATCCAGCATCAGCAGACGAGGTCGGGCCATCAGGGCGCGCCCGATGGCCAGCATCTGGCGCTCGCCCCCTGACAGGGTGGACGCCATTTGTGTACGGCGCTCGCGCAGGCGCGGAAAGATATCGAACACCTCCTGCATGCGCTGCGCCTGGTCGCGCTGTCCACGCCGCCAAAGCGAGAACCCGCCCAGCAGCAGGTTGTCTTCAACAGACATCTCGCCAAACAGCTCACGCTTTTCAGGCACCAGGGCAACGCCACGGGCCACCATGGCCTCTACACTGGGGCGGAGAATACGCTCGCCGTCCAGTGCGATCGTGCCGCGCGCGGGCAACAAACCCATGGCAGCGCACAGCAGCGTGGTCTTGCCCGCGCCGTTGGGGCCGATAACGGTCACGATCTCGCCTTCATTGACCTCCAGGTGAACGCCATGGACGGCCTCCACCGTTCCATAGGAAACACACAGGTCTTGCAGTTGCAGCAACGTGCTCATACGGTCACCCCGCTGGCCAGATCGTCACCCCCGCCCAGATAGGCGTCCAGCACACGCTGGTTGACCTGTACCTGTGCAGGCGTCCCCTCCGCGATGACGGTGCCAAACTCCAGCACCGTGATGCGATCGGCCAGGTTCATCACAAACTCCATGTCGTGCTCCACCACCAGAATGCCCAGCCCTTCAGCGCGCAACTGCACCAGCAGTTCGGCCAACGCGCGTTTTTCCAGATGGCGCAAACCGGCTGCGGGCTCATCCAGCAGCAACACCGCAGGCTGCGCGGCCAGTGCCCGGGCGATCTCGACGATGCGCTGCTGCCCCAGTGCCAATGAGGCAGCAGGTACATCGGCATGCGCGCCCAGACCGCAGCGCTCAATCTGGCGCCGCGCTTCAGCCAGCAAGGCGGCCTCTTCCCCTCTATCCAGGCGCAGCATGGAGGCCAGCCAGCCGCGCCGTGCGCGGCGGTGCGCCCCCAGCGCAACGTTTTCCACCACGCTGCGCTGGCCCAGCAAACGCACATGCTGGAATGTACGACCCAGGCCCAGCGCAGCAAAAGCGCGCGATGGCAGGCCGTGCATGGATTGCCCCATCAGCCGTATCTCGCCTTGCGTGGGGTCGTCCACGCCTGAAATCATGTTGAAAAACGTGCTCTTACCAGCGCCGTTGGGGCCAATCAGGGCATGTACCTCTGCGGCCTTGACGTCCATAGAGACCGCATTGTTGGCCACCAGCCCTCCAAACCGCTTGGTGACTGCACTGGCTTGCAACAGCACTGTGCCTGGCGCAGGCAACGTGCGCTGCTCCAAAGACACTGCCTGGTGCAATGCAGCAGGAGCGCTGGGACGCAGCAAACGCGCTGTGAAACGTTGCAGTGTCGGCCACATGCCATCGGCAAAGCGTTGCAGTACAAAAACCATCAGCAACCCAAACACCACGACCTCAAAATTGCCACTGGTGCCCAGCAGCGAGGGCAGCAGGTCTTGCAATTTTTCCTTGAGCAACGTGATGACCGCCGCTCCCAACACAGCCCCCCAGAGGTGGCCCGCCCCCCCCACTACGGCCATGAACAGGTACTCAATACCGATGTTCAGGTTGAACGGGGTGGGGTTCACAAAACGCTGCAGGTGGGCATACAGCCAGCCAGAGATGGCCGCCATCAAAGCGGCCAGCACAAACAGCTTGATCCGATAACGGGCAGTATCCACGCCCATGGACTCGGCCATGACGCGTCCGCCCTTGAGGGCACGGATAGCGCGGCCCTCGCGCGAATCGAGCAGGTTGTGCAGCAACCACAGCGACACCAGCAGCACTGCCCAGATAACGACACCCAGCGCCCGGGGTGATGCCAACGACCAGCCTGCCACGACCAAAGGTGGAACCCCCGTGATACCCGTCTGCCCCCCCAAGAACTGCATGTTGCCAAACAGGTAATACAGGCTCAGCCCCCAAGCAATCGTGCACAGCGGCAGGTAATGCCCCGACAGCTTGAGCGTCACAGAGCCCAGTGCCCACGCTACGGCAAACGTCAATGCCAGCCCCAACGCCAGGCCCACCCAAGGCAGGCTGCCCATACCAACGATGCCCCCCAATGCCTGGACGGATGTAGGTGCAGTACACACCCAGGCGGTGGCATAAGCGCCCATACCGACAAAGGCAGCTTGGCCAAAAGAGGTCATGCCACCCACACCCGTCAGCATGACCAAACCCGCCGCCACGATCGCATACAGGCCGATATAGCTCATCACGACAATGGTGAAGTCGGGCAATGCCCCCCAGCACAGCGCAAAAATCACCACACACGCCAGCGTCAACTGGGTGGGCGTCAGCAAGCCACGTGCGGGGGCCGGGGCCAGCGGTGCCACAGAAGGAGCGATGGGTTTAACGGGCGTACTCATTCTTCATCCTCCACATGGCGGCTGTTGAGGGAACGCCACCACAGCACCGGAATAATCAGCGTGAACACCAAAACCTCCTTGTATGCGCTGGCCCAGAATGAGGCGAACGCTTCCAGTTGCCCCACCAGCAGCGCACCCGCCAGTGCCAATGGGTAACTGGCCAGTCCACCCACAATCGCAGCGACAAACCCCTTGAGGCCGATCAGAAATCCGGTGTCGTAATACACCGTGGTCAACGGCGCAATCAGCAAGCCTGAAACCCCGCCAATCAGGGCGGCCAAAGCAAAGCTCACATCCCCCGACATATCGGTGGGAATGCCCATCAACCGGGCCCCAACACGGTTGATGGCAGTAGCGCGCAGCGCCTTGCCCACCATGGAGCGCCCAAAAAACAGGAACAGCAGCAGCACCAGCACCAGCGTCACGCCCAGCACGACCAGCGACTGACCGGATACAGGAATATTGCCCAACTCAAACCGTGCCTCGGAAAAAGGCGGTGTACGCGAGCCTTCGGCGCCAAAGAACAGCAAACCCAACCCCACCAGGATGCCATGCAATGCCACCGAGACAATCAGCAAGATCAGCACCGACGCATCGGCCAGCGGACGAAATGCCAGCCGATACAGCAACGGCCCCAGTGGAGTAATCAGCACGAGCGTAACCAGGGCCTGGGCTGCCATGGAGACAGGCTTCCAGCCCAACACCAGAACACACGCAAGCGCAGGCAAACCCACACACCAGAACAACGCCGCAGGCCAATTGACCGCTGCGCCACTCTTCCAGCGCCACGCTTCCACCACCAATACGGCAGTTGCCAGCACCAGCAACAGCCACAGGGTGGCGGGGGCACGCCCCGCCTGTAGCATGGCCATCGTCAATGCACCAAAGGCCACAAACTCACCCTGCGGAATGAAAATCACGCGGGTGACAGAAAACACCAGCACCAACGCCAGCGCCATCAATCCATAAATGGCGCCATTGACGATGCCGTCCTGCCCCAGCAGCAAGGCAATCTGGAAATCCATGTTCGACTTTCTGTGAAGTGCCCGGCGCAGCTAGGCACACCTGCGACCTGGCCAGCAGGCAACGCAGGTGATGCCCTATACACCGGGCGGGTCAGTCTCAGGGCTGGTATTTCCAGGCGCCGTTTTCGATCTTCACCATCACGCGGGCGCGCTGATCAAGGCCCAGATGGTCATTGGCAGACATACTGAAAATGCCGTGCGCACCCGGAACTTCCTTGAGTTGCTCGAGTGCATCACGCAGGGCGGCACGGAACTCGGGCGTACCGGGCTGTGCTTTCTTCAGGGCCGCAGGAACAGCAGCGGACATCAGTACGCCAGCGTCCCAGCCATGGGCGCCAAAAGTAGAAACGCTGCCTTTGCCATAGGCCGCTTCATAAGCGGTCACGTAGGCACTGGCCGATTTGCGCACCGGATGGGTGGCAGGCAACTGCATAGCCACCAGCACCGGGCCTGCGGGCAGGAAAGTGCCCTCCACATCCTTGCCCCCCACACGCAGGAAGTCAGCGTTCGCCACCCCGTGGGTCTGATAGAACTTGCCGGCGTAGCCCCGCTCCTTGAGCGTTTTTTGTGGCAAGGCAGCTGGGGTGCCCGAACCCGCAATCAGCACAGCATCGGGCTTGGCTGAGACCATCTTCAGGGCCTGCCCGGTCACGGAAGTATCGGTGCGGTTGTAGCGCTCATTGGCTACGATTTGCAGATTCTTGAGGGCCGCAGCCTTGCTGAATTCCTGGTACCAGCCTTCGCCATAGGCATCAGAGAAACCAATGAAAGCCACCGTTTTCACACCCGAAGCAGCCATGTGCTCCACAATGGCCAAAGACATCATGATGTCGTTTTGCGGCGTCTTGAAAACCCATTTTTTCTTGTCATCCATGGGCTCAACAATGCGTGCCGAGGCGGCCATGGAGATCATCGGCGTCTTGGCTTCCGATACCACATCGATCATGGCCAGCGAGTTGGGCGTGGTACTGGAGCCCAGAATCACGTCCACCTTGCTCTCACTGATGAGTTTTCGCGTGTTCCCCACCGCTGCGGTGGTGTCAGAGGCATCGTCCAGTACGATGTAATTGACCTTCTGCCCGGCAATGGTGCGGGGCATCAAGGCAATGGTGTTTTTCTCTGGGATGCCCAGCGAGGCGGCAGGGCCTGTGGCCGACACGGTAACGCCTACTGTGATGTCTGCCAAGGCGGTGCCGCTGGCAGCCAGCAGGGCCGCGGCCAACAGGGCGATGGGGGTCAGGCTTTTTTTCATGGTTTGTCTCCTTGAGGATGGTTTTATAGAAAAGTCAACGCGGCGAAAAAAGCAGCGTGAATGGGTGCTCCCCTGCACCCGCGCACATCGTAGTCAATGTGCAGTGATGTTGCCCCTGTTTTGCACAGGTCTGGACGCTATCTGAAAAAATACCGCGAAAGTCCCTGGTGCCAGCAGCAGGCTATTGCAGACCTGATGATGCATCCGGACTACCAAAGATTAATCTCTCAATCACGGCTGCGTCGGTAGTCAAGGTTTCGCCAGACGAAGGCGCGCTGGGCAATCCCACTGCTACAGCAGAACAACGAATTTTCTGGCGCAGCCACCACCCGCAGATGTCTTGCGCTGACGACACAGAATGCCGAACGGAAGCATCGGCACCGTACATGCCCGACTCCGTTCTCAATGCCTGCCAAATAGGCAACGATGGCAGAGATCAAGCCCTATGCATCTACGGCAATACGTTGCTTGCGCCTTTTGACGTCCTTGCCTGCGTCAGAACAGCGCTATCACCTTACCTTGGACAGCAGCGCCACTGGCAACCGCCGGTTGTGAGAAATGTTCTGCTAACTTATCAGTACTTGGCTGCATTGTTTCAAACAGCCTCTCAAATCCCGGCGCCGTTCATGCAGGTGGTGGATCAGCGCTCGTCAAAACTGATGGTGAGTTGCTCGCTGGTAGGGCGGGCTTGGCAGCTCAACACAAAGCCTTGGGCGATTTCATCAGCTTCTAGGGTGTAGTTTTTGTCCATCGTGACCGAACCACACAACACCTTGGCACGGCAGGTGCAGCACACACCGGCCTTGCACGAGAACGATAGATCCAGACCAGCGTCCAGCCCCACGTCCAGCACCCGCTCGGAGGAAGCCATCGTCATGTGGTGCTCTGTGCCATCCACCACGATCGTCAGTTGCACGGTGCGCGCTGCCGACGCCTTGGGCGCATCAATGCTCACCACTTGGGCACCGGCAGGGGCACCGGCACTAAAGCGCTCGCTGTAAACGCGGTTGGCGGGCACGCCGGCATCTACCAATGCTTTTTCTACCGCATCCATCATCGGCTCAGGGCCACAGATAAACACTTCGTCCATGCTCTTGACGGGCAAGAAGGTGTCAATCAGGGCGCGCACCTTGTCGCCATTGATCAAGCCTTGCAGCAAGTCCACTTCTTGGGCTTGGCTGGACAAAATGTGGATCATGGTGAAGCGGCCAGCGAACCGATCCTTCAGGTCTTGCAACGCTTCGTTGAACATGACGGTTGCCATGTTCCGATTGCCATATACCAGCGTGAACTTGGACTCTGGTTGCTCTTCCAGCGTGGTGGCGGCAATCGACAGAACCGGGGTAATACCCGAACCACCGGCGAAACCCACGCGGTGCAGAGCACGCTGCTTTTTCACCACAAATCGGCCATCGGGAGGCATCACGCTCAGCGCATCACCGGCCTTGACAGCAGTGGTGGCCCAATTGGAAAACAAGCCATTTTCTACCGCACGGATACCCACTTCAATTTCGCCTTGCCGGGTCAGACGGCTGCGAGGACTGCTAATGGAGTAGTTGCGGCGCACGTCTTGGCCGTTGATGGTGGCGCGCAGCGTCAGAAACTGGCCTGGCTCAAAGGCGAAGGCTTCGCGCAGGTTGGCCGGAATGTCAAAAGTGATGGCCACCGCGCCAGCCGCTTCCGGGCTGACGCGCTTGACTTTGAGTTCATGGAAATGGGGGGCAGACATGCTGGCGTTTCCGGTAATGGCGTTGATAACGCCGTCAATACGGCTTAAAGTAATCGAAAGGTTCCTGGCAATCCAGGCATTTGTAGAGCGCCTTGCACGCCGTGGAGCCAAAATGCGAGGATTCGACGGTATGGCTGGAGCCACAGTGCGGGCAAGGTACCGCCGGTTCTGGCTCGGCGGCACCGCGCACAAAGCGCAGCACGCTCTCACCGGTTTCACGGCCTTTGGCACAGTGTTGACCAGGGGGCGCGATGCCGTAGGCACGCAACTTTTCTTTGGCAATATCGGTCATCCAGTCGGTAGTCCAAGCCGGGGCCAATTGCGTGACCACCTTGGCCTGCAAGCCAACGGCTTGCAGGGTGGTGTACACATCATCCTCAATCTGGCCCATCGCTGGACAACCGCTGTAGGTGGGGGTGATGACCACCTCCAACCCGTCGGCGCCCTGGCGCACATCGCGCAGAATGCCCAGTTCGCGCAACGAGACCACCGGGATTTCCGGATCGGCCAAGGCTTCCAGGGCAGCCCAGGCTGCCTGTATGGCGTCCGCAGGAGCGACAACGGTATTCATGGTGCTTACCAAGTAGCGTTGGGGTGAGCGCGGGCCAGACTTTGCATCTCGGTAAGCAAAAAGCCCAGATGCTCAGAATGCAAACCGTGTTTGCCTTGGGTGATATAGCCTTCGAACTGGGGGCGCACCAGGGTGGCCTCAGCCAGTGCGTCGTCCACCAACGCATCCCACTGTGCGCGCAGGCTGGCCACGCTCACGCCCACACCGGCGGCCACGGCAGCGCTTTCAATGTTGCTGTCCGTCCAGAACTCTTCGGTGTAAGGCATCAGGTGGTTCAGCGACGCTTGCACGCGGGCGTGTGACTCATCCGTACCATCGCCCAGACGGATCAGCCAGTCGCGCGAGTGACGCAGGTGGTAGCGCACCTCTTTGAGCGATTTGGCAGCAATAGCAGCCAGTTGCTCATCTTTGGACTGCTGCAAGGCCTCCCAGACCAGCACCATCAAAGCGCTGTAGAGGAAGTTGCGCACGATGGTGGTGCCATAGTCCATATCAGACTTGGCATAACCCACCAAGGCGCTGCGGTGCGGCAGTTCCAGCAAGGTGTAGTTGCGAAAATCCGGCACGTCGCGGAAGTAGGCCAGCTTGTCTTCGGTGGTATCGCCACCCAAGGCCACAGCGGCTTGCTGGTACAGCAGACGAGCCTGACCAATCAAATCAAGGCTGACGTTGGCCAGCGCAATGTCTTCTTCGATCACGGGGCCGTGGCCACACCATTCGGCGTTGCGCTGGCCCAGCACCACGGCATTGTCTGCCAGGTGCAACAGGTAGTTGGCGGTTGCGCTCATGATTACATGTGCCCCACTTCTTCGGGAATTTCGTAGAAGGTGGGGTGACGGTAGATTTTGTCTGCCGCTGGATCGAACAACTCGCCCTTGTCATCAGGATTGCTGGCGGTAATTTGCGCCGAAGGAATCACCCAGATGCTCACGCCTTCCTGGCGACGGGTGTACACGTCGCGAGCCATTTGCAGCGCGTGCTGCGCATCCGAGGCGTGCAGGCTACCGCAGTGCTTGTGATCCAAGCCTTGCTTGCTGCGAACAAAAACTTCCCACAGGGGCCAATCTTTCAGTGCAGGGGTGCTCATGCTGCTTCCTTCATTGCGCGTTGTTGCTGTTTACGGGCGTGGGCCTGGGCTGCATCACGCACCCATTGGCCGTCGTTGTGCGCTTTCACGCGGGTCGAGAGACGCTCTTTGTTGCACGGGCCGTGTCCGTTCACCGTGGTCCAAAACTCATCCCAATCGATCTGGCCGTGGTCGTAATGACCACGTTCTTCGTTCCACTTCAGGTCGGGGTCAGGCAACGTGATGCCCAACACCTTGGCCTGCGGCACGGTGGCATCAATGAACTTCTGGCGCAGGTCGTCGTTGGAGACGCGCTTGATGCCCCAGCGCATCCCTTGGGCGCTGTGCGGACTGTCGGTATCGGGTGGACCAAACATGGCCAGGCACTTCCACCACCAGCGGTTGACGGCGTCTTGCACCATCGCTTTTTGCTCGTCCGTTCCACGCATCATCACCAGCAGGGCTTCATAGCCTTGGCGCTGGTGAAAAGACTCTTCCTTGCAAACGCGGATCATGGCGCGGGCATAAGGGCCGTAAGAGCAGCGGCACAGTGGCACCTGGTTCATGATGGCAGCGCCATCAACCAGCCAACCGATCACGCCGATGTCGGCCCAGTTGAGCGTGGGGTAGTTGAAGATGGAGCTGTACTTGGCTTTGCCGCTGTGTAAGGCTTCAAGCATCTGGTCACGGCTGGTACCCAACGTTTCGGCAGCGCTGTACAGATACAGGCCATGGCCGCCTTCATCTTGCACCTTGGCAATCAGAATGGCTTTGCGCTTCAAGCTGGGGGCGCGGCTGATCCAGTTGCCTTCGGGCAGCATGCCCACGATTTCGCTGTGGGCGTGCTGGCTGATCTGGCGCACCAGCGTTTTGCGGTAAGCGTCAGGCATCCAATCTTGTGGCTCAATGCGGCCATCGGCATCGATGCGGGCATCGAACTTCGCCATCAACTCTGGCGGTTCGACAGCCGCCACGGCCTTGATGTGTTTTTGGCCGGTGTCATCCGGCACACTGAACGATTGCGTGTACATGGCGATTACTCCTTGAAGGTTGAGGCCAATACGGTGGAGGGAAAAATCAGACCAACCAGGCCGGTGTGCGCTTTTCCAAGAAAGCGCTGATGCCATCCTTGGCTTCGCTGGTGGCCCGTTGGCGGGCAATGCGCTGGGCAGTTTCTTCGCTGATGGCAGCATCAATCGGACACCCATCGACAGCGGCAATCAGGTGTTTGGCGGACTGTTGCGCCAGTGGCGCACCGCTCATCAGTAGTCCAACCAGTTGTGCGATAGTGGCATCCAGCTGGTCACGCTCGCACACCTCCGTCACCAAACCCATCGCTAGCGCCCGCTGTGCTGAAAAACGCTCGCCACTTTGGAAGTAGCGCAGCGCATGGCGTGGCCCAATGGCACGCAGTACATAGGGACTGATAACCGCCGGAATGATGCCGAACTTGACTTCAGAGGTCGCAAACTGGGCATCCACGCTAGCTACAGCCATGTCGCAAGCCGCAGCCAAGCCGGTACCGCCGCCCAAAGCGGCCCCTTGTACGCGGGCTACGGTGGGCTTGGACATGTCCGACAGAGCGCGCAGCATGTGGGCAAACTTGCGCGCATCGGCACGGTTTTCTTCCTCGGTAAAGACCGAGGCCCGCTTCATCCAGTTCAGATCGGCTCCGGCAGAGAAATGCTTGCCACGGCCAGCCAACACCACCACCCGCACCGAAGCATCGGCATCCAGTTCGGCGCAGGCTGCGCCCAAATCGGCAATCAGTTGCTCATCAAAGGCGTTGAACACGTCGGGACGATCCATCCAGATCGTGGCAACACGGTCTTGGCGCTCAATGCTCAGGGTGGAATACATGGTGCAAGGTGCTCACAGTCAGGGGTTTATTGCTGCAACAGATGCCATTTGCTGTCTTTGACTTCCAACATACGGAAGGCGGACAGGTTCAGCCCCATGTGGTCAGTGGCAGACATGTTGAAGGTGCCGCTGGTAGCGACAAAGCCTTTGGTGGCTTCGAGGGCATCGCGCACCTTGGCTTTGTCGGTGCCGTTGGCACGCTTCATGGCATCGACGGTCAGCATCAAAGCGTCGTAGGCATAACCACCAAAAGTAGACACTTCGGACTTGTAGCGTGTCTTGTAAGCCAGGTCGTAAGCGGCGACCACGGCTTTTTGCGGGTCGTTGGCAGGCAGTTGCTCAGGAATCAACTGGGCTGGCGATGGCAAGCGCACGCCTTCAGCCGCTGAACCAGCCAGTTTCAGGAACTCGTCCGAGGCCACACCATGGGATTGGTACAGCGGCAGCGCCATACCCAACTGCTTGTAGTTTTTGGTGACGATAGCCGGGCCTTGGCCCAAACCAAAGACAAACACGGCTTGCACACCGGCGGTATTTTTGATCTTGGTGAGCTGGGGGCTCATGTCGGTATCTTTGGGGCCATAGGTTTCATTAGCCACCAACGTGATGCCGTATTTGGCAGCCACAGCTTCGGTTTCTTTTTTACCCGACTGGCCAAAACCTGAAGTTTCTGACAGCAACGCCACCTTGGTCAGGTTGCGCTTTTTCATGTCCTCAAACACTTTTTCGGCGGCCATGCGGTCGGTGTGCGGGGTTTTGAAAACCCACTTCTTCACCGGCTCAATCACCACCACGGCACCCGCCAGCGAGATAAAGGGCACTTCAGCTTTGGTAACCAACGGCACCATCGACATGGTGGCGCCCGTGGTGGTGCCACCAATGATCACATCCACGTTGTCGTTGTCGATCAGGCGCTTGGTAAAGCCGTTGGCCTTGTTCGCGTCGCTGCCATCGTCGTAATGCACCAGCTCCAGCTTGCGGCCCAGTACACCGCCCTTGGTGTTGAGGTCTTCCACATACATTTGCAAGGTTTTCAGCTCGGGATCGCCCAGGAAAGCGGCTGGACCCGTCACTGACAGCACGGCACCGATCTTGATCGGATCGGCTGCCATCGCAACCACAGCGCCCAGTGCCAAAGCGGTACCGACGGCAATTTGCTTGAGTTGAAATTTCATTGTTTTGTCTCCTGATGAATAGGTTTTGTGGGTGTTTCAGACGCGTTCGATCACCATGGCAATGCCTTGGCCCACGCCAATACACATGGTGCACAGCGCGTAGCGACCGCCCCGGCGGGCCAATTCATAGCTGGCGGTAGTCACCAGACGGGCACCGCTCATGCCCAGCGGATGGCCTATGGCAATCGCACCCCCGTTGGGGTTGACATGGGTCGCGTCGTCGGGCAGACCCAAATCACGCAAAACCGCCAGACCCTGGGCCGCAAAGGCTTCGTTGAGCTCGATCACGTCCATCTGTGCCAGCGTCAGGCCCGTTTGCGCCAACACCTTGCGCACAGCCGGAGCCGGGCCAAAACCCATGATGCGCGGGGCCAAACCAGCAGTGGCCATACCGACGACGCGCGCACGCGGGATCAGGTCGTAACGCTTGGCGGCCTCTTCAGAAGCCAGCAGCAAGGCGCAAGCACCATCGTTGACCCCCGAGGCATTGCCTGCCGTAACGCTCAAATCGGGGCCATTGACGCCCTTGAGCTTGGCCAGCATTTCCAGCGTGGTTTCAGGGCGTGGATGCTCATCGGTGGCGACGATGATCGGATCGCCCTTTTTGCGCGGGATGGTCACAGGCACCAGCTCGTCGGCAAAACGGCCAGCGGCATGGGCAGCCGCCCAGCGCTGTTGTGAGCGCAGTGCAAACGCATCTTGGTCAGCGCGACCGATCTGGAACTCTTCGGCCACGTTGTCTGCCGTTTGCGGCATGGAGTGGGTGTCGTAGAGCTTCTTCATCAACGGGTTGACGAAGCGCCAGCCGATGGTGGTGTCATACACCGCATTGGTACGGCTAAAGGCACTGTCGGCCTTGGGCATGACAAATGGAGCGCGGCTCATACTTTCCACGCCACCCGCCAGCATCAGACTGGCTTCTCCGGTCTTGATGGAGCGCGCTGCCAGGCCAATCGCATCCATGCCCGAACCACACAGGCGGTTGACAGTAGTGCCAGGCACTTGTACCGGCAAGCCAGCCAACAAACCGGACATGCGCGCCACGTTGCGGTTGTCTTCACCCGCTTGGTTGGCGCAGCCGTAAATGATGTCTTCCACCGCCGCCCAGTCCACCTGGGGGTTGCGCTCCATCAGTGCCTTGAGTGGCACGGCCCCCAGGTCATCTGCACGCACCGAGGACAAAGCACCGCCGTAGCGACCAACAGGGGTGCGAACAGCGTCGCAAATATAGGCTTGTGTCATGCGAATCTCGGGTTAGTTTTGCTTGGGGCGATCATCGAAAATGCGGCGCGCCTTGCCAGTCAAAGTGCGTGGCAGGGTATGGGCCTCAAAGACGGTGACTTTGGTGGAAATACCTACAATGGTCTTGATGTGGTGTTGCAACTCTTTGGTCAGCTGTTGCACTTCAGCCTGGCTGAGCTGACCGCTCAGGTTCTGCTGCAATTCGCAGCGGATTTCCACGTTGTCGAGGTGACCGTCGCGGCTGAGATGGATCTGGTAGTTACCCGACAGGCGCTTGTCACGCAGAATTTGCTCTTCTACTTGGGTCGGAAAAACGTTCACACCACGCACAATGAGCATGTCGTCCGAGCGGCCAGTGATCTTGCCCATGCGGCGGAACGAGCGCGATGTGGGTGGCAACAGGCGGGTCAGGTCACGGGTGCGATAACGAATGACCGGGAAAGCTTCTTTGGTCAACGAGGTGAACACCAGTTCGCCCAACTCGCCATCGGGCAGCACTTCGCCGGTGTCGGGGTTGATGATTTCGGGGTAGAAGTGGTCTTCCCAAATCACTGGCCCATCTTTGGTTTCGATGCACTCGCAGGCCACGCCAGGGCCCATGACTTCAGTCAGGCCGTAGATGTCGATGGCATCAATGCCCAATTTCTTCTCGATCTCAGCGCGCATGCCTTCGCCCCAAGGCTCGGCACCAAAAATACCGACTTTGAGTGAAATCTCGTCTGGCGTGATGCCTTGGCGCTCGAACTCTTCGGCAATCACCAGTGAATACGACGGCGTGACCATGATGGCATCGGGTTTGAAGTCCATGATTTGCTGGACTTGCTTTTCTGTCTGGCCACCCGACATCGGAACTGCTGTGCAACCCAGGCGCTCAATGCCAAAGTGCGCGCCCAAACCACCGGTGAACATTCCGTAACCGTAAGAGTTCTGCACCATGTCACCAGGTCGCACACCGGCAGCGCGGAGTGAACGAGCCACCAAATCTGCCCAGTTGTCGGCGTCTTGTTTGGTGTAGCCCACCACAATCGATTTGCCCGTGGTACCGCTGGAAGCATGCAGACGCACCACGTTCTGGCGCGGCACAGCAAACAGACCAAAAGGGTAGTTGTCGCGCAAATCCAGCTTGGTCATGAAGGGGAACTTGGCCAGATCAGCCAACGCCTTCAGATCGTCGGGATGCACGCCTTTGGCAATGCACTTCTCACGATAGGGGGCCACGTTGTCGTAGGTGTGGCGCACCGACCATTTCAGGCGTTCGAGTTGCAGTGCGGCAATTTCATCGCGGCTGGCAGTCTCGATGAGTTCCAAATCGCCCGGAGCGGGTTGCTTGACGGTCATAGATTGGTCTCCTTCATCCAGGATTTTTATGAAAGGGGAAAAGCAGGACGGCGCTGGCGCTCAGGCCTGCATAGCAAAACTGGCTGTTACTTCACCCTTGATGCGATAGCTCTTGCCCCGAAACAGCGCTACGGTCTTGCCACCGACCACGCTCACCGTGACGTCATAAACCCCGGTGCGACCGGCTGCCGAACGCTCGACGGCCACAGCTTCGAGCACATCACCCTCACGCCCCGGCGCGAGAAAGTCGATATGGCAGGCCGAAGCTACGGTGCTCAGGTTGTAGCTGTTGCATGCGTAAGCAAAGGCGGTATCAGCCAGCGAAAAAATCATGCCGCCGTGGCAAGTTTGGTGACCATTGACCATGTCAGGACGGACCACCATGCGCAACGTGGCATGACCCGGCGCCACCGAAAGACGCTCCATGCCCAGAGCGTGGGCAGCACGGTCGCGCTGCCACATGGCATCGCTGGCGGCATCGGCCAGCGCTTGCGGGCTGAGGCTAGAGGTATCGACTTCAGACATGGGAAATACTTCTCGTATCAACAGCAGGTTGGATCAGCGGCGGGACGGTGCATTGGGCGCAGAGCGGACTCATGCACCCGTAAAGCGCGGAGCGCGCTTTTCCAGGAAGGCAGATACACCTTCCACGTAATCGCTGCTGCGGCCCAGTTCACGCATGTACAGGCCCTCCAGCGTGAGCTGTTGCTCCAGCGTATTGGTGCGCCCGGCCTGCATGGCTTGGCGGGTACGCACCAGCGCCTTGGTGGGCATGGTGGCCAGTTGCTCGGCCAGCTGTTGCACGGCATCTGCAAAGACATCCTCGGCCACAGCGTCCCAAATCAGGCCCCATTCGGCAGCTTTGACGGCAGGCAGCTTGTTGCCTGTCATCGCCAGGCCCAAAGCACGGGCCTGGCCCAGGCGCTGCGGCACCAGCCAAGAGCAGGCGGTATCGGGGATCAGACCAATCTTGGCAAACGGCAGTATGAAAGAGGCTGCTTGGCTGGCAACCACCATGTCGCAGGCCAGCGCCAAGCTGGCACCTGCGCCAGCAGCGACACCATTGACGGCGGCTACGGTGGGCACGCGCAGATTGGCCAGGCGCATCACCAGTGGCTTGTAGTGGCGCTCCACCACATCGCCCAGATCGGGCGGGGTCTCGCCAGGCACAAAGCGGACTTCGGCATCGGCCAAATCTTGGCCAGCACAAAAGCCCCGGCCAGCGCCGGTCAGCACCAGTACGCGCACCGCCAGGTTGGTTTGGATGCTGTCTAGCGCATCGCGCAACTCAGCGTGCATGTCAGCATTGAAGCTGTTCATTTTGTCCGGACGGTTCAGCGTCAAGCGGGCTATGCCGCTGTCGCTGACCTCGAACAGAATATGTTGATAAGCCATTGCGCTACCACTCCTCAAACGTGGTAGCGGCGTTGCACCACCCGGAAACGGTTAGCGACAAAAGCGGAATCTGCATACGAAGCATTGGCTGCCGGATTGCCGCCTGTGCCGTGGTAATCAGAAAAAGCGCTGGACTGGTTCACAAACACGCCGCCAGTCAGGTTGATGGACAACGCCACCTTGCCGCGCCAAGTGGCTTCGGTCATGGCATCAATCACTTCTTGGCGGGTGGAATACAGACCCACCGTCAAAGCGCCATGCTCGCGCACCACGCGCTCAGACAAAGCAATACCCGCAGCGGTATCGGCCACCTTGACGACAAAGCTGATAGGGCCAAAGCGCTCTTCCATGTAGGCTGGCTCGTCGGCCGCATCACAAGCCAGCAGCACAGGGGTACGCACCTGAGCAACGGGGAAGTCGGGATTACTCAGCGTTTGCGAGGCCAGCACCACGGCACCCAGTTGGCCACTGTTGGCATGGGCCACGCGGTCGGTGGTAGCTTCGGACTGCATGGCACCCAGCACGGCAAAGGCCACTTCGGGCTTGGACAAGAAGCGGCTGATGGCCTTGCCAAGATCGGCACACACCTCGTCGTAGCTCTTATGGCCTTCATCGGTATCAATGCCGCCAGCTGGCACAAAAATGGCCTGCGAAGTGGTGCACATCTGGCCCGAATACAACGACAGGGTGAACGCCAGATTGCCCAGCATGGCCTTGTAAGCGCTGGTCGAATCAATGACGATGTTATTCACACCAGCCAGCTCGGCATAGACCTGGGCTTGCTTGCAATTGTCAATCAGCCACTGGCCAAACACGTTGCTGCCGGTAAAGTCCACCGACTTGACGCTGGGGTGCGTAGCCAGTGCTTGCGTGGTGCTGCGGTTGTCGGTCACACACAGCGTGACCAGGTTGGGATCAATGCCGTTCTCAGCCAGCACAGCACGGATGGTGCGCACGGTAATGGCAGCGGGCAAGATGGCGTTGCTGTGCGGCTTGATGATCACGGCATTGCCAGTGGCCAGTGCAGCAAACACGCCCGGATAGGTATTCCACGTGGGGAAAGTGCCGCAACCGACCACCAAACCCACGCCCCGGCCCACCAGCTCAAAATGCTTCTTCATAACCAAAGCAGGATTTTTGCCTTGGGGCTTCTCCCAGATGGCTTCGGCAGGCACAAAGCTTTGCTCGCGCCAAGCGTAGGCCACTGCCTCCAAACCACGGTCTTGGGCGTGGGGGGCACCAGCCTGGAAAGCCATCATCCAGCCTTGGCCGGTGGTCATCATCACGGCATGGCCCAGCTCAAAGCTCTGGCGGTTTAAACGAGCCAGAATTTCCAGGCACATGCCAGTGCGGCCTGCAGCGCCCACCGCTTGCCAGCCCTTCATGGCGGCCAAGCCCGCCTCAATCAGTACCTCGTGGTCACACAAGGGGTAACGCACATCCAAAGCGCCCGCATAGGGCGATACCTCGTTGCCACCCCAGCCGTTCTGGCCGGGCTGGTTCAGTTCGAAATTCTGGCCCAGGTGCGCTTCGTAAGCGCGTTTGCCGTCTTCGGCAGCAGTTTCACCGTAAGCCTTGGGACTGGGCATCTCGGTGTAGGGCGACCAGTAGCCACGGGTAGCGATGGCTTGCAGGGCACCCTCAAGGGTGGCACGGTGTTGTTCAAACAGAGGGTGGGTCATGCTTTTTCCAAAGAGAAACGGCTGAAACTTGTATGCAAGGCAGCGGAGCCAACGCCGCCTTACCCATCAAAAAGCAACACACAAATTTCACATCAACATAGAAAAGTGTATCGCTTAAGAGCTCTTCTAAATAGAGGGAAAACCTTAAT
This sequence comes from Simplicispira metamorpha, assembly GCF_004341365.1. Classification (GTDB taxonomy): domain Bacteria; phylum Pseudomonadota; class Gammaproteobacteria; order Burkholderiales; family Burkholderiaceae_C; genus Simplicispira; species Simplicispira metamorpha. The sequence continues at coordinate 70,781 of NZ_SLXH01000018.1, forward strand.
ACGATTAAAATTTATCGTAAAAGAACACAATTTACTTTCACATTCCAAGATAGGCAGCGCGCACCTGCTCGTTGTGAATCAGGTCTTGTCCGCTACCGGTCAGGGTGATCTCGCCAGTTTCGAGCACATAGCCGCGATCCGCCAGCGCCAGCGCCGCAAAGGCGTTCTGCTCAGCCAGGATGATGGTCATGCCCTGCGCTTTCAGCGCCTTGACCACGTTGAACACCTCCTGCACCAGCAGCGGCGCCAGCCCCATTGATGGCTCGTCGAGCAGCAACAGCTTGGGGCGCCCCATCAGCGCACGGCCAATCGCTAGCATCTGCTGCTGACCACCCGAGAGGGTGCCCGCAGGCAGCTTGCGCTTCTCTTTCAGGATCGGAAACATGGCGTAGACCTTTTCCAGGTCTTCAGGCACCTGTTGCTTGGGCTGGGTGTAGGCGCCCAGCCGCAGGTTGTCTTCAATCGTCAGCGGGCCAAACACCTGGCGCCCCTCGGGGCTCTGGCAAATACCCCGGCACATGCGCTGGTCGGCGCGCACCCGGGAAATATCCTCCCCATCGAACCATATGTGCCCGGCTCCCATAGGCTGCACCCCGGACAAGGTGCGCAGAAAAGTGGTTTTTCCGGCCCCGTTGGCCCCCACCAACGCCACGGTCTCGCCCCGGCGAATCTCCAGATTCAGGCCCTTGAGTGCCTTGATGCGGCCATAGCTGCTTTCCAGCCCCGTCACTTTGAGCAGCACATCGCCACCGCTGGCAGGCATGGGCGTTTGCAGCACACCACCGCTGTGGGCACCCAAGCCCACCGATTCAGGAGCCAGACTGACCACCCGGTGGTACAACTCCTGAAACTCGGCCTGTGCCTCTTTGCCAAACAACGGATCGTTGTTTTCCTGAAAACGGGCGTCAATCTCGCGCCAATCTTCTGCCAACAACGTCTTGCGTGCCATGGGCAACGCCTTGGACTCTTCGGTATGGATATGGCTTTTGAGCTTGCGGCAGTAGTCACGCAAAGACTGCACCAAAGCGGCCTGCTGGCCCGCAGTGGCTTGTGCAAACGCTTGGCGCATGGCTGCCAAGTGGAGGATGGCCTGGCGGTGGTCTTCTTGCAGTGCATCGACCAGCGGCCCCGCCTCTGCCGAGCGCAGACGCATCAGCGGAAACAGGCAATCGTCTTCTTTGCGGTGGTGGGCGTGGTCGGCAAATTTCTCGATGTATTCAAAAACCGCCTGAAAAAACGCCGGATCGACCGGGCTGCCAGCTTCCAGCTCATCGGCCACCTGTTCCAACGCAATGGCGATGCGCCAGAAACTCCGATGTTCTTCGGTAATGATGCGCAGTGTTTCCATTTTTCCTGCTTCCGTTTCAACCGTGGGCGCCCAGATAGGCGGCAATCACATCCGGGTTTTTGCGGACCTCTTCGCCGGTGCCTTCGGCCAGTTTTTTGCCGTAGTCCAGTACCAGAATGCGGTCAGACAGGTTCATCACCATCTTCATGTCGTGCTCTACCAGCACGACGGTGATGCCGGAGTCAGCCACCTTGCGCACCAACTGATCGACTTCAATGGTTTCTTTCGGGTTGAGGCCGGCAGCGGGCTCATCCAGAAAAATCATGCGTGGCTTCATCGCCAGGGCACGGGCAATTTCCAGCCGCTTGAGCACGCCGTAGGACATGGCATCGGCGCGGGCGTTGGTGTAGCCCTCCAGGCCGACAAACCGCATCAGTTCGGCAGCTTCTTCGCGCAGATCCCGGTCACGGGTACGCAGGCTGGGCCAGCGCAGGGCGGCTTTGAACAGGTTGCGGTCCAGCCGCAGGTGCGCGCCCACCATCACGTTCTCGATGGCGCTCATGTTCATGCAGATTTGCAGGTTCTGGAACGTGCGGGCCACGCCGCGCTCGGCCAGCTCGTTGGGTGATTTGCCGTGGATAGGCTCACCATCGAGACGAATCTCACCGGTAGTGGGCTTGTACACCCCGGTAATGAGGTTAAACAGCGTGGTTTTGCCCGCCCCGTTGGGGCCAATCACGGCATAGACGATGCCCGCATCAATGTTGAACGAGACGTTCTGCACCGCCTTGACACCACCAAAGTGGATAGACAGGTCTTTGACTTCCAGCAATGCCATGCTCAGTCTCCCTTGCCAAATTTGGCTGCCAGCGTCGGCACCAGCCCCTTGGGCAGGAAAATCATGCACAGCATCAGCACAGCACCAAACACCACGGTTTCCCAGCCCTCAAAAGTGGCCAGGGCTTGGGGCAACGCCGTCAACAGCACGGCACCGATGATGGAGCCAAACACCGAGGCCATGCCGCCCACCACCACCATCGTCACCAGCTCTACCGAATGGAAGAAATCGGCAAAGTTGGGCGTGACAAAGGCCATGTAATGCGCCGTGATGCTGCCCATGATGCTGGCAAACACCGCCGACATGACAAAGATCGTGACCTTGTAGCGCACCACGTTCACGCCCACCACCTGCGAGGCCACTTCCGAACCGTGCAAAGCACGCAGCGCACGGCCAAACGGTGAATCAATCATGTTGAGCGAAGCCCAGACGCTGAAAGCCAGCAGGGTGGCCACCACCCAGTACCAGTGCTTGTCGCTGCTGAGTTCAAAGCCAAATACGGACATCGCTGGCACGGCCATGCCATCGGGGCCGCCCGTCCATTGGGCTTCATTGCGCAGGGCGATATTGATGATGATGCCCAGCCCCAAGGTGGCCATCGCCAGGTAGTTGCCCTTGAGCTTGAAAATGGGGCGGGCCACCAGCCCGGCAATCACTGCCGTGGCCACAGCACCCGCACCCATCGCCAGCAGCGGATGCCATGCAAAGTGCGTAGGCAACACCGCCGAAGCGTAAGCGCCAATCCCCAAAAACCCCGCATGGCCCAAACTGATCTGGCCCGCAAAGCCAATCAGCAGGTTCAGGCCAATCACGATGATGGCATTGATGCCAATGCGGATTGCCAGATCCATGTAGTAACTGTTGGGCACCACCCACGGCAGCACCAGCAGTACGGCCACCAACAGACCCAATCCAATGTAAGAACTCTTTTGCATGCTTACACCCGATCGGTCGATTTGCCACCAAACAGGCCGCGCGGCATGAAGAACAGCACCAGCAGGATCAGCACAAACGGCATCGCATCCTTGTAGGCAGAGGAGATGTAGCCTGCGCCCATCGCTTCCAGCACCCCCACCAGCAAACCGCCCACCACGGCACCCAGGCCATTGCCCAGGCCACCCACCACCACCGCCACAAAGCCCTTGAGGCCCAGCATGATGCCCACGTCGTACGAGGTCATGGTGATGGGCGTGATGAGGATGCCACCCAGTGCGCCCAGGCCTGCGGCCATGGCAAAACTCATGAACAGCACCCAGTTGGTATTGATGCCCACCAGCTCAGCGGCAGTGCGGTTGAACGAAGTGGCCAGCATGGCCTTGCCCGTGAGGGTGCGGTTGAAGAAATACCACAGACCCGCCACCACCACAGCCGTGACACCCAGCACCCACAGGCTTTGTGGCAACAGCGTAGCGCCCAGAATTTGCAACGGCGCATCGCCCGAAAAGGCGGGCAGGCTGTGCGTACCCTTGCCCAGCCACACCTGAATCAGGCCGCGAATGACCAGCGAAGCGCCAATCGTGACGATGATGAGCGAGACTGTCTCGGCGCCCTTGATGGGCTCAATGGCCACCTTCTCCATCACCACGCCCACCACGGCAGGAATGGCAATGGCCAGCAGCAGCACCACTGGCATCGGCAGCCCCATCTGGGCAAAAAACACCGCCAACATGCCGCCCAGCATGATGAACTCGCCCTGGGCAAAGTTGATAACGTTGCTGGCGTTGTAGATCAGCGTAAAGCCCAACGCCGCCAAGGCATAGGTGGCACCCACCGTAATGCCCGAGAACAGAAATTGCAAAAACTCGGCAAGCATCAGTCAGATCTCCCGGGCGTCGCACATGCGTGGCGACCGTGTAGCGGCAACGGCATAGGGTTATCTCCGTAGTAGTTTTTTGGAACGCAGCGCAGGCATACCTGCCCTGGGAAGGGCAGCGGCAAACCGGGCTCTTGCAGTGCGATTACACCTGCCAACATGATACCTATAACAATATTTTTTATCGTTTTTGTATCTTGTTTGAGCGCAAAAACGCGGGTAATCCCTAGGAAAAACACCACCAAAAAAGCCGCGCCGACCGGCCAAGACACCACAAAAGCTGCATTTTTGGCCAGATACGGTTTGATTTTCCGCAGAAAAAAGCCAATTTTTGACTACACAGTGGCAAACGGCTGCTGTAGCAGCACCCCAAAAAAGACAAGGCGTGCTAGACAAGCCACACGACCAGAATATGACATTACTGGATACAAAACAGACATCGACGTATCGTTTTATGCCAAGCACCTTGCTGGGCGCAGCACAGCAAAGTTGCTGCCACAGGTCAGACAACACCTTGCTTGCAGCAGCAACGGCCCCGCTACCATCGACCACTTATGCACGAACACATCGCATCACAGGCCATTGAGGCCCTTTTGGAAAGCTTTCGCCAGAAAAGCCGCATACAAGCCAGCTCACTCATCACGTCCGTCTTTGGTGATGCCATCCTGCCCCGGGGGGGAAGGGTCTGGCTGGGCAGCCTGATCAAGCTGCTACAGCCCCTGGACATCAACGAGCGGCTGGTACGCACCACGGTCTTCCGGCTGGTCAAAGATGAATGGCTGCAAACCGAGGCCATGGGGCGGCGTACCGACTACATGCTCACGCCCTCGGGGCAGCGGCGGTTTGAAGAGGCCTCGCGGCAGATTTACGCCGCCGAACCACCCCAGTGGGATCGGCGTTGGCGCCTGATCATGGTGGTGGGCGAGTTAGAGCCGCGCCAGCGCGATCGCCTGCGCCAAGCGCTGTACTGGCAGGGGTTTGGCGATACCGGATCGGGCTGCTTCATCCACCCCAGTGCCGAACTGGGCGTGGCTCTGGACGCGCTGGCCGCCGATGGCATGGCCGAGCTGCTGCCGCAGTTGCTCCCCTTGGTGGCTATCAACCCCAAATTCAGCCCCTGCGCCGATGACGCCAGTCTGGTGCAGCGCGCCTGGAACCTGGACGAGCTGGCCGCTGCCTACAGCAGCTTTGTGGCGCGCTACCAGCCCATTCTGGATGCGCTGCGGCAAGAGCCCAGCGACAGCGTGGATGAAGAGCTTGCCTGCCTGGCGCGCATTTTGTTGATCCACGACTTTCGCCGCTTCTTGCTGCGCGACCCGGAGTTGCCCGAAGTGCTGCTGCCCGCAGGCTGGCCCGGCAACCAGGCCCGCCTGCTGTGCAAGGAAATTTACCGGCGCCTGCTCACGCCCTCAGAGCGGCATCTGGACCAATGCCTGCAACTGGCCAACGGCGAAATGCCCCGCGCCTCCAGCCTGCTGCTGCGCCGCTTCCAGATTGAAGACAGCCTGTAAAAACGTGTTCACGGTCTTGCCGGAGGCCCCGTGTTGGGCGCGGCACCACGGCGCGCGCACCTGAAGCACCAGAGCGCTACGCCCCCCAGACCACGTCGTTGTCCTCGGCCGCACTGCGCCGCAGCATCTCGATGAACGGTGCTGCGCGCTGGCGCAGGCGCACCGCATCGGACTGCGCGTCCTCCTCGCCCTCGGCAGACAGGCCTTCGGCCTCGCGATCAGCACGGGCCTGGGCGATGCGCTGCTCTTCGGCGGCCACGGCTGCTTCCAGGGCGCTGATGGCCGCCGGAATTTGCGCTGCCGTCACGATGCCGCGGGCAGCGGGCTCCTTGCCGATGATTTGCAACAGACGGCGCCCCTGGGGCTCCAGCAATATCAGGTCGGCGGTGGAGCGGGATTTGAACTTGTAGAGCATGGAGAGTCCTTCCGTGTGCGAGTCACTGCGGTGCAAAGGATACGCCGACGGCACCGCGCACGACGCCCTGCACCAGCCCCACTGCGGCAACGGCCACCGGACGGGTGGCCTGGCGGCTTGGCCGCACCAGCAGCAACAGGACGCAGGGCCAGGTATTTCCGGGCACCCTGGCAGCGCCATGATTTCAAGCCAAAAACGGCTCCAGAGCCCGACCAATAAGCGCAAGCAGCTATCAAAAACAAAGCACTTTATACACCCCACTAGCGCCGCGCAGGCACCCCGGTTTTATGATGCACGCCCCGCACCTTGCGCGCCGCTCCCTCTGAAAGACCCTCCCATGGCCGACATCCATATCCACCGCCCCCACCAACTGGGCCTGCCCGAGGCGCGCAAGATTGCGCTGCGCTGGGCAGAAAAAGCAGAGCAAAAATTCGACATGGCGTGCGCCTACGAAGAGGGCGAGACGCAAGACACCGTGCACTTCAGCCGTGCAGGCATCAAGGGCACGTTACAGGTACATGCCGACCAGTTCACGTTTGCCGCTGAGCTGGGCTTTTTGTTTGGCGCCTTCAAGCACCGCATCGAGGCAGAGCTTGGGGCGCAGTTTGATGCCCTGCTGGCCCCCGGCACCAGCGCCCAAGCCTGAAGTTCCCCGGCCTACTCCAGCGCGGCAATCAGGTCGATGTACTGCTGCTGGGCCGCATCCGCAGCGGTGCCCTTAAGCTTGTCCCAGGCCTCCCACTTGGCACGGCCCACGATGTCGGAAAAACCAGGTTTCTTCTCGGTGTTGTCGCCCGCAGTGGCCTGCTTGTACAGGGCATAAATCTTCAATAGCGTGGCGTTGTCCGGGCGCTCGCTGAGGTTTTTGGACTGGGCCACAGCGGCCTCAAAAGTGGCGTTCAGATCGGCCATGAAGAATGCTCCTGGGTGTTTTTCTGGATGGGGGAAACAACGGGGGCCACAACAGCCCCCTGCGCGGTAATCTTACGGCCAGCACCGTGCCTCTGGCGGTGCCATCCCTAGAGGCACCTGCCCAAAACCACCGCACACAAATCTGCCCTATGGTGACCCCATCTTCCCTGCGCCCCTCCCCACGCCCTTCTCCACGCACCTCTGCTGGCAACACCAGTGCAAGCCCCCGCGCGCCACGCAAAGCCAAGCACACAGGAGCCAGCGCAGCGCAGCCCCTGCCCCACGAGCGCATGCGCAAGGTCGATACCGCCTGGCTGCGCATGGACTCGCCCAGCAACCTGATGATGATCAACGGCGTCTGGTGCGTCTCGCCCGGCATCAGCCTGCAAGCGCTGCGTGAGCGCGCCAGCGAGCGCCTGCTGCAATACCCGCGTTTTCGGCAATGCGCGGTCGAAGACGCCACGGGCGCATCCTGGGTGGACGATGCGCAGTTCGACATCACCGCCCACGTCGTGCCCACCACTTTGGCGCTGCGCACCGGTCAAAGCCCACAGGCGGCGCTGCAAGAGCGTGTAGGTGCGCTGGCCATGCAGCCCCTGGACCGCCAGCGCCCGCTGTGGCAGTTTCACCTGATCGAGGATTTTGTCGGTGACGATGGCCAACCCGCCAGCGCACTGATTTTGCGCATACACCACTGCATTGCCGACGGCATTGCGCTGATTGCCGTCGCCCTGTCGCTGGTCGATGGCAGTGCCCAGCCGCCCCGGCGCGCGCAGGCAGCCCCCGCCGCAGCCGCCCTGTCCGCCCACACGCTGGAGGCCCTGGCCACGCGGGCCGCGCAGACGCTGGGCAGTGCGGGCGACTGCGCTGCCCAGTCGCTGCAATGGCTGCTCCAGCCAGAAAAAATCCTGTCCACGGGTCTGGCGGGGTCGCACAACGCGGCACACCTGGCCCAGCAACTGGTTCGTGATGCGGCTGCACTGGCGTTTTTGCCCGATGACTCCCCCACGCAGCTCAAAGGCACGCCGGGCACCACCAAGCGCGTGGCCTGGTGCCCGCCCATTGCGCTGGACGAGGTCAAAGCCATTGGCCGGGCGCTGAACTGCTCGGTCAACGATGTGCTGATGTCGTGCGTGGCGGGTGCGCTGGGCAGCTACCTGCACCGCCACGGCGAGGGCACCGAGGGCACCGAAATCCGCGCCATGGTGCCAGTCAACCTGCGCGCCTCCCAGGACACCTGGGAGCTGGGCAACCACTTTGGCCTGGCCCCGCTGCTGCTGCCGCTGGGCATGACCAACCCCATCGAGCGGGTGTACGAAGTGCGCCAGCGCATGAACGCCCTCAAGGGCAGCCTGCAACCGCTGCTGTCGCTGGGGCTGCTGGCGGTGGCCGGCTCGCTGCACCAAAGCGCCCAGAACGCCCTGCTGCAACGGTTCAGCAACAAGACCACCGCCGTGGTCACCAACGTGCCCGGCCCCAGCGAGCCCCTGGTGCTGTGCGGCGCCCGTGTAACGCAGTGCATGTTCTGGGTGCCCCAGTCGGGCAACGTGGGGCTGGGCGTGTCCATCCTGAGCTACGGCGGCGGCGTGCAGTTTGGCGTCATGAGCGACACGCGGCTGTGCCCCGAGCCGCAGCACATCATCGACGCCTTCGCCCCGCAGTTCGAGCAGCTCTCGCTGCTGACGCTGATGCTGCCCTGGGGCGAATAGGCGGGCAGCGTGCGCTGGCGGCTCAGGGCCGTGCCAGCCAGGCCTGCGCCAGCCGCACCCAGTAGGTGGCGCCCAGCGGAATCAGCTCGTCATTGAAGTCGTAACTGGGGTTGTGCAGGGTGCAGGGGCCGCCGCCATGGCCCAGGGCGCGGTGGTCGCCGTCGCCGTTGGCAATGAAGCAGTAGGCGCCCGGCTTGGCTTGCAGCATGAAGGCGAAGTCTTCGGCGCCCATGGTGGGCTCCTGTGCCAGCACCTGCGCCTCGCCCACGATATCCACCATCACCTGGCGCGCAAAGGCGGCCTCAGCGGGCGTGTTGATAGTGGGCGGGTAGTTGCGCTCGAACTCGAAGGTGCAGGTGGCCTCGTGGGCAGCGCAGGTGTGCTCGGCCACCTGGCGCATGCGCCGCTCGATCAAATCCAGCACCTCGGTGCTGAAAGTGCGCACCGTGCCTTGCAGCTCGCAGTGGTCGGGCACCACGTTGGTGGCCTCGCCGGTGTGGACCATGGTGACCGAGATCACGCCCGCATCGATGGGCTTTTTGTTACGCGTGATGATGGTCTGGAAGGCCTGCACCATCTGGCAGGCAATGGGCACCGGGTCGATACAGTTGCTGGGCATGGCCGCGTGGCCGCCCTTGCCGTGGATGGTGATCTTGAACTCGTTGCTCGACGCCATCACCGGCCCGGGGCTCACCGCCATGCTGCCCGCTGGCATGCCGGGCCAGTTATGCATGCCAAACACCGCCTCGACCGGGAACTGCTCGAACAAGCCGTCCTCGATCATGGCGCGGGCGCCCGCACCGCCCTCTTCGGCGGGCTGGAAGATCAGCTGCACCGTGCCATCAAAGTCGCGGTGCTGGGCCAGGTACTGGGCGGCGGCCAGCAGCATGGCGGTGTGGCCGTCGTGGCCGCAGGCGTGCATCTTGCCGGGGTGCTGGCTGGCGTGGGCAAAGGTGTTGGACTCGTGCATGGGCAGCGCATCCATGTCGGCGCGCAGGCCCACGGCGCGGCCACTGGCGCCGCCGTCGCGCCCCACGATGGTGCCGACCACGCCGGTCTGGCCCAGCCCACGGTGTACCGCAATGCCCCACGCGGTGAGCTGGCGCGCCACCAGGTCGGCGGTGCGCTGCTCTTCGTAGCACAGCTCGGGGTGGGCGTGGATGTCGCGGCGCAAGGCGGCGATGCTGGCGGCCTGCGCGGTGATGGCGTCAATGGTGTGCATAGGGCGTTCTCCTGAAAAGGGTGGTCTGTGGTGTGCCGGTGCGGTGTCAGGCCCTGGAGGCCCGGCGTTGCAGGCCGCCGTGGGCGGGCCGTGCCACGCTAGGTGCGAACCCGGCCATCGCTGGTGAGCATGGACAGCTCCACAAAGCGGGAGCCGGAATGGTCGGTCGGGCTGAACGCCACCGGAAAACCTGCCACCGGAGACTGGATGCTCTCCAGCCCGGCAATCAGCGCATCGCGGGTGATTTTGCCTGCCGTCGCCTGGGCGCGGCGCAGCCCCTCGGTGAAGACACGCGCGGCCAGATAGCCCTCCAGGCTGGAATAGTTGGGCTGCACCTTGTGCCCCCCGAGCTTGATCGACTCCAGAAACTCGCGCGTGAGTTGCTGCGTAGGCTGGAAGGGCGAAGGCACCACCTGCGACACCACCACCCCCGCCGCATCTTTGCCCAGGGCGTTGGCCAGCGCCTGGGTGCCCACAAAAGACACATTGTGGAAAGTCCCCCCGTAGCCCGCCTTGCGCGCCTCTCGCACAAAAGCGGCGCTGGAGGCGTAGGTGCTGATCTGCACCACCGCGTCGGGCTTGGTGGCCAAAATGGTGCGCACCGCAGCACCCACATCCAGCGAGTTGCGCTCCACCGTGGCCTGGGCCACAGGCTGGAGCTTTTTGGCAGCCAGCGCGCGGCCCACGCCATCCAGGCCCGCCTGACCATAGCTGTCGTTCTGGTGGAACACCGCTACCTTCTCCAGCCCCAGATGGGTGAGCTGGCCCACGATCAGCGCCGTCTCCTGGTGGTACGAAGCGCGCACGTGGAACACCTGGCGGTTAAACGGCGTGCGCAGCGCATCGGCCCCGGTAAAGGGCGCAAAAAACGGCACCTTGGCCTGCGTGACCAGCGGCAAAGCGGCCAGGCTGGTGGGCGTGCCGATGTAGCCAAACAAGGCAAACGCCCCCTCGTCAATCAACTGGCGCGTGTTTTGCGCACAGCGCGCGGGCTCGTAGCCATCGTCGAGCACGCGCAGCTCCACGGTGCTCCGCCCCACCCCGCCTTGGGCATTGAACTGATCGAACCACAGCTTGGCCCCTTGGTAAAACTGTATGCCCAGCTGCGCCGCGGGCCCTGACAGCGGGGCCGACTGCCCCAGCACGATGCGCTCATCGCTCTGCGCGCGCACTGCTGACGTGCCCGCCAGCGCGGCCAGACCCATGGCGAATTCCCTGCGCCGCCACACTCCGTTGTTCATGGTGAAATGCCTCCCCGATCATGCAAAGAACAGACTTCCCGCAGCGCGCCAAGCAGCTTGCGGGGGCCCAGCAGCCCAGTGTATGAAAAGCAGGAACACCACACACATGCCCACCCACATACCCCTGGCCACCACCGCCCCGGTGCGCGGCGCCTGCCCGCACGACTGCCCCGACACTTGCGCCCTGCTGACCACCGTAGAGGATGGTGTGGCCGTGCGCGTGCAGGGCAACCCCGCCCACGCCCAGACCGATGGCGTGCTGTGCGCCAAGGTGGCGCGCTACCCCGAGCGCACCTACCACCCCCAGCGCATCCTGACGCCCCTGAAACGCAGCGGCCCCAAAGGCAGCGGCCAGTTCATACCCGTGGGCTGGGATGAGGCCCTGGCAGACATCGCAGCGCGCCTGGGCCAGATTGCCACGCGCAACCCGCAGGCCATCGTTCCCTACAGCTACGCGGGCACCATGGGCCTGGTGCAGGGCGAGAGCATGGACAGGCGCTTTTTCCACCGGCTGGGCGCCTCGCTGCTGGAGCGCACCATTTGCGCCAGCGCCGGGGGCGAGGGCCTGGCGCGCACCCTGGGCGCCAAGGTGGGCATGCGGGTGGAGTTTTTTGCCGAGTCCCAACTCATCCTGATCTGGGGCAGCAACTCCATCACCAGCAACCTGCATTTCTGGCGCCACGCCCAAGAGGCCAAGCGCCGGGGCGCCCGGCTGGTGTGCATAGACCCGCGCAAAAGCGAAACCGCCGACAAATGCCACGAACACATCGCGCTGCTGCCCGGCACCGATGCCGCGCTGGCGCTGGCGCTGGTGCACGAACTCATCACGCACGACTGGCTCGACCACGACTACATCGCCCGCCACACCCTGGGCTGGGAGGGCCTGCGCGCACGCGCCCTGGAGTGGCCGCCCGAGCGCGCCGCCGCCGTCTGCGGGGTGCCCGTGGCGCAAATCCGGCAACTGGCGCGCGATTACGGCACCACCCAGAAGGCCGCCATCCGCCTGAACTACGGCATGCAGCGCGTGCGCGGCGGTGGCAATGCCACGCGCGCCATCGCCTGCCTGCCCGCCCTCACGGGCGCCTGGCGCCAGCGTGCGGGCGGCCTGCTGATGTCCAGCTCCGGCCACTTTGCCGTGCAGCGCGCGGCCTTGCAGCGCCCCGACCTGCTGGCAGAGCGCCGCCCGCGCAGCATCAACATGAGCACCATTGGCGACGATCTGCTGCGCCCCACATCGCCCGGTTTTGGCCCGCAGATTGAGGCGCTGGTGGTCTACAACAGCAACCCCGTGGCCGTGGCCCCCGAATCGGGCAAAGTGGTGCAAGGCTTTGCCCGCGAAGACCTGTTCACCGTGGTGCTGGAGCACTTCCAGACCGACACCGCCGACTACGCCGACTACATCCTGCCCGCCACCACGCAGCTGGAGCACTGGGACATCCACCTGTCCTACGGCCACACCGATGTGCTGCTCAACCGCCCCGCCATTGCGCCGCAGGGCCAGGCGCGCAGCAACACGCAAATCTTCCGCGACCTGGCCGCGCACATGGGTTTTACCGAGCCCTGCTTTGCCGAGGACGACGAACAGCTGTGCCGCCAGGCCTACGGCACGCAGGTGGACTTTGCCCAGCTGCTGGCGCAGGGCTTTGCCCCCACCGGCGCGCCCGAGGCGCCGTTTGCCGATGGAGGTTTTCCCACGCCCTCGGGCCGATGCGAGTTTTTCAGCCAGGCGCTGGCCGACCAGGGCCACGATGGCCTGCCCGACCACCTGCCCAACCACGAGGCGGCGGGCACGTCAAAGCGTTACCCGCTGGCCATGATTTCACCGCCAGCGCGCAATTTTCTGAACTCCACCTTCGTCAACGTGGCCAGCCTGCAACGCCTTGAAGGCCGGCCGCTGCTGGAGCTGCACCCCGATGACGCTGCCGCGCGCGGCATTGCCGACGGCGCCGTGGTGCGCGTGTTCAACGACCGGGGCAGCTACCTGTGCCACGCCGCCGTCAACGCACGCGCCCGGCCCGGCGTGGTGGTGGGCCTGGGCGTGTGGTGGCGCAAGCTGGGCCTGAACGGCACCAACGTCAACGAGCTGACCAGCCAGGCCCTGACCGACCTGGGCGCCGCCCCCACCTTTTACGACTGCCTGGTGCAGGTGGAAAACGCCAGCAACGCGCCGCAATCGCTCCTGGATTGATAGCTGCTTGCGCTTATTGCGCGGGGCCTGGAGCCTGCTTTCTCTTAAAAACAGATGCTCCCGGCAGCGGCTTACAGTGCCGCCTGCAAAATCCTGCGGCTCACCTCGGGCGTGATCTCGCGCTGCTCGCCCAGGCGCGTCATGCCGTGGGCCTGCAACTGCGCCACCAGGCCGTCGATGGCGTCGGCACCCACACCGTAGGCCGACAGGCGCGTGGCAATGCCCATGCGCTCGAAGAAATCACGCGTGCGCTCGATGGCGGCGTCGATGCGCTCGTCCTCGGTGCCGCTGCTGATGCCCCAGATGCGCTGGCCGTATTGCAGCAGCTTCTCGCGCTTGGCGGCGCGGCGCTCGTTGAGCAATGCGGGCAGCACCACGGCCAGGGTGCGGGCGTGGTCGATGTGGAAGGTGGCCGTCAGCTCATGGCCAATCATGTGCGTGGCCCAGTCTTGCGGCACCCCGGCGCCGACAAAACCATTGAGCGCCGTGGTCGCAGCCCACACCAGGTTGGCGCGGTCGTCGTACACCGGCTCGGGCGCGGCCAGCAGGCGCGGGCCCACCTCGATCAGCGTGTGCAGCAAGCCCTCGGCAAAGCGGTCTTGCACCAGCGCGTTGACCGGGTAGGTCAGGTACTGCTCCACCGTGTGGACAAACGCATCGACCACGCCATTGGCCAGCTGCTGCGGCGGCAGGGTGTAGGTTTTGGTGGGGTCGAGCACCGAGAAAACCGGAAAGCAGTGCGCGCTGCTGAAAGCCAGCTTGGCCGCCTTGGCGCGGTGGGTGATGACGGCGCCGTTGTTCATCTCCGAGCCCGTGGCGGGCAGCGTCAGCACCGTGCCAAACGGCAGCGCGCTGGCCACGTTGCGCCCGTGCTTTTCCAGAATGGCCCAGGGATCACCATCGGCAAAGGGCACGGCAGCGGCAATGAACTTGACCGCATCAATCACCGAGCCGCCGCCCACGGCGAGCAAAAAGTCAAAGCCTTCGCGGCGGATCTGCGCCACGGCCTGCATGGCCGTCTCGTAGCTGGGGTTGGGCTCAATGCCGCTGAAAGTGGCGTGCGTGCGTGCGCCCAGGGCGGTGCGCACCTCGGCCAGCGTGCCGGTTTTTTCGGCGCTGGCGCCGCCCACCAAAATCAGCACCTTGGCCTGCGCAGGCACCAGCGTGGCCAGATCGGCAATGCGCCCCTGGCCAAAAGCGATGCGGGTGGGGTTGTGGTAGTCAAAGTTCAGCATGGGGACAAGCTCCGGGGTTGGCAAAGCCGTACAGCGTAAACGCAGCGGCGCGCTCGTGCAGGGGCGCGGCGCCATGCCCTGGAGAGCGTCTGTGCGGTAAACGCTCACAAAAAAAGAGCTGCCAGCGCTGATCCTGTCAGCGCTGGCAGCTTTTTTGACTCTCCAACACAGTGGCCCGCCCCACGGGGCGGGCACGGCAGCATCAGTCGAGCTTGACGCCTGCCGCCTTGATGACCTCGCCCCAGCGCTTGGCTTCGGCGCGGGCCAGGGCGCGGAACTGCTCGGGGGTGCCGGGCAGGGCTTCCATGCCGAAGTCTTGCATGCGCTTGACCACGGCGGGGCTGGCCAGGGCTTTGTTCAGGTCAGCGTTGAGGCGCTGGGTGACGTTGGCGGGCAGGCCCTTGGGGCCCAGGATGCCCTGGAAGGCGAACACTTCGGTATCGGCCACGCCCACTTCGCCCAGCGTGGGCACGTCGGGCAGCGTGGCGATGCGCTTGGCCGAGCCAATGGCCAGCGCGCGCACCTTGCCCGACTGGATCACCGACAGGCCCGAGGCCAAATCCAGGAACATGCACGGCACCTGGCCACCCATCACGTCGGCCATGGCCGGGGCAGCGCCCCGGTAGGGGATGTGCGTGAGGAAGGTTTTGGTGCGGTTCTTGAACATCTCCATGGCCAGGTGGTGCGGCGAGCCGTTGCCCGGCGAGGCGTAGTTGACCTTGCCGGGGTTGGCACGCACGTAGGCCAGAAACTCCTTCATGGTCTTGGCCTCGAACGATGGGTGCACGACCAGCGCCAGCGGAAAGCGGCTGATGCCGCCCACGTAGGTGAAATCGTTCTGCGGGCTGAAGGGCAGCTTGCTGAACAGGTGCTCGTTGTAGGCCAGGATGGCGTTGTCGGCCGACATGATGGTGTAGCCGTCGGCCTTGGCGGTGGCCACGGCCTGGCCACCGATGTTGGTAGACGCGCCGGGGCGGTTGTCCACCACGATTTGCTGGCCCAGCGTCTGGCGCATGGCCTCGGCCACGGTGCGCGCCAGCACGTCGGTGCCGCCGCCTGCCGGGTAGGGCACCACCCAGCGGATGAGCTGGTTGGGGTAGTCGGCCTGGGCGCTGGCCCAGGGGGCGGCGGTGCTGGCACCGGCGGCGGCCAGGGCGGACAAGAGGGTTCTGCGTTGCATGGCGGGGGCTCCTTTTACTATGAAATTGATAGCTGCTGGCGCTTATCCGGCGGGCGCCAGGGCCTTTTTACACTGAAGAATCCGACGGCGGCGCAATGGCCTGGTCGATGGCACCGAAGATGCTGTGGCCGTCTTTGCCTTTCATCTCGATACGGATGGTGTCGCCGTAGCGCATGAATTCGGTGCTGGGCTGGCCGTTTTGCAGGGTTTCGATGCAGCGCTTTTCGGCAATGCAGCTGTAGCCCTTGGGCCAGTCGGTGCGGCCACTGGCGTCTTGCACGCCCTGGTTGCTGACGGTGCCGCTGCCCACGATGGTGCCAGCGCGCACGTTGCGCGTGGCGGCCACGTGCGCGATGAGCTGGCCAAAGTGGAAGGCCATCTCGGGCCCGGCCTCGCACATGCCGACTTTGCGGCCATTCCAGGTCGATTGCAGCGTCAGGTGGACGCGGCCCTGGCTCCAGGCGTCGCCCAGCTCCTCCAGCGTCACGGCCACGGGGCTGAAGGCGGTGGCCGGTTTGCTCTGGAAAAAGCCAAAGCCCTTGGCCAGCTCTGCCGGGATGAGGTTGCGCAGCGATACGTCGTTGGCCAACATCACCAGCCGGATGGCGCGCAGTGCCCGCTCGGGCGTGGCGCCCAGGGGCACGTCGGTGGTGACCACGGCGATTTCTGCCTCGAAGTCGATGCCCATGGCCTCGCTGGGCACGACCACATCGTCACAGGGGCCCAGAAAATCGTCGCTGGCGCCCTGGTACATCAGGGGGTCGGTGTAGAAGCTGGCGGGCACGGTGGCGTTGCGCGCCTTGCGCACCAGCTCCACATGGTTGAGGTAGGCCGACCCATCCACCCACTGGTACGCCCGGGGCAGCGGCGCCATGCACTGCTGCGGATCAAAACGAAAGGCATGCGGCGCCCGGCCCGCGTTGAGCTGCGCATACAGGTCTTGCAGCGGGGGCGCCAGGTAGTCCCAGTCGTCCAGCACCTGCTGCAAGCGGTGGGCAATGCCGGTCGCATAATGCGCCGAGCCCAAATCGCGCGAGACCACCAGCAGTTGGCCATCGCGCGAGCCGTCTTTATAAGTCGCTAATTTCATGGGAGTTGCCGCATTTTTGGAGGGCCAAAATTTGCCACCTCTAGCAAAAATTACGATTAGAGAAATTGATTTAACTAAACAAAACTGCGAAATTTTAGTGCATATGGACAAAGAACGCGCCGGCATACAGTCGGTGGAAGTGGGTTTTGCGCTGCTCGAGGGCCTCACGCAGTCCAGCGGGCCGCTGATGCTCAAGGATTTGGCGGCCTGCGCGGGCATGAGCGCGGCCAAGGCGCACCGCTATCTGGTGAGTTTCCAGCGCCTGGGGCTGGTGGTGCAGGACAGCCGCACGGCGCGCTACGACCTGGGCCCGGCGGCGCTGCGGCTGGGGTTGTCGGCACTGTCGCGCATTGACGGCGTGCGCCTGGCGCGCGAGCGCCTGCCCGCGCTGATGGAAGAGATCGGCCACACGCTGGCCCTGGCGGTGTGGGGCAACCACGGCCCGACCATCGTCCACTGGGAGCCATCGCCCCAGGCGGTCACGGCCACGCTGCGCCTGGGCGATGTGATGCCGCTGCTGAGCTCGGCCACGGGCCGCTGCTTTACGGCCTACCTGCCGCCCGAAATGACGGCAGCGCTGCTGCAACGCGAGATCGCACAGGCAGAAAAAATGCCCCGCACCGACGTGCCCACCAGCGAGGCCGCCGTGCAGGCGCTGGTGCAAGAGGTGCGCGCACGCGGCGCGGCCCGGGTGGTCGATACCCTGCTGCCCAGCATCGTGGCCTTCTGCGCCCCGGTGTTCGATGCCAGCGGCCACCTGGTGCTGGGCATTACCACGCTGGGCGCCAGTGCCACCTTGGATCCCGATTGGGGCGGTGCCATCGACGTGCCGCTGCGCGCCGCCGCCGCCCGCCTGTCGCACGATCTGGGCTTTGGCAGCACATGAGCAGCAGCGGCCTGGCAGCAGTGCCCGCGCGTGTGCTGTGGCCCCTCACCGCAGCGGTGCTGGCCATCCACGGCTGGGTGCTGGTGGGCGTGCCGCTGCACGGCACACCGCCCCAGCCCCCGGCCCCGGCCCCGGTGGCCGTCACCCTGAACACGCGCATGCTGAGCGCGCCGCCACCGCCGCCGTCGGCTGCGGCGGCAGAGCCTGCGCCAGCCGCAGCGCCCGCCCCCCCACCGGCACGCCAGAAAGCACCGGCCAAGGCAGCTGCCGCCAAGCCTGCCCCGGCAGCAGTGCCCGAACCGACCGCCGAATCCGCCACCGCATCTCCCCACGCCACGCCCGGCAGCGGCGGCGATGACAGCCCTGGCAGCAGCCACGACGGCAGCGACACCAGCACAACAGGCAGCAGCGCACTGTTCACCGCCAGCGCGCCCATAGACACTGCCAGCATCGGCGATCCGGCCGCCCTGGTCAGCGATGCCACCGAAGGCGCCGCAGACCCTGCCCAGGCCCACACCAGCGCCGCAGCGCCAGCCGCCCCGGTCGGCCACGCAGACGCCCCGCCCCCCGCCACCGGCACAGCACCCGTGCCGCAGGACACCGCCCTGCCCGCCAGCTCCGACCCCGCCACCCCCACGCTGCTGGCGCGGGCCAGCACCCAGGCCGCGCCCAAGCCCCCGGCGCAGCC
This sequence comes from Simplicispira metamorpha, assembly GCF_004341365.1. Taxonomy (GTDB): domain Bacteria; phylum Pseudomonadota; class Gammaproteobacteria; order Burkholderiales; family Burkholderiaceae_C; genus Simplicispira; species Simplicispira metamorpha. The sequence continues at coordinate 88,997 of NZ_SLXH01000018.1, forward strand.
GCAGGCCCCCGCAGGTGCGCTGGAAATCACCCCACCCGGCGCCACCAGCAGCCTGGCATCCAGCACGCCTCCCCCCGTGCGCCTGCCCGTGTCCACGCGGCTGGCGTTTGATGTGGTCGGGCAGATCAAAAAATTCAACTACAACGCCAGTGCCGAGCTGCTATGGCAGCACGATGGCCAGCACTACCAGGCCCGCCAGGAACTCAAAGTGCTGTTTCTGGGTGGCCGCACCCAGACCAGCACCGGCGACATCACCCCCCGGGGCCTGCTGCCCCAGCGCTTTGGCGACCGCTCGCGCAGCGAAAAGGCCGCGCATTTCGACTACGAGCGGGGCCGCGTCACCTTCAGTGCCAACAACCCCGAGGCGCCGCTGGTGGCGGGCACGCAAGACCGCCTGAGCATCTTTGTGCAGCTGGGCGCCCTGCTGGCAGGCGCCCCCGAGCGCTACCCGAAGGGCACGCGCATCAGCCTGGCCACCGTGGGCGCCAGCAGCGCCGATATCTGGTCGTTCACCGTGGGCGCTGAAGAGACGCTGCACCTGCCCGTGGGCGAGGTGCGCGCCCTCAAGCTGCAACGCCTGCCCCGGCGCGACCACGACTACGACCAGAAAGCCGAGCTGTGGCTGGCCCCCAGCCTGGGCTACCTGCCCGCACGCATCCAGATCACGCAGAGCAACGGCGACTTTGCCGACCTGCGCCTGCGCGCGCACAGCCCGCCCTGACCGGGCCGGGCGCCCCTGCGCGGCCCGGTCAGGGCGGGCTGTGCGCTCCTGCGCGGCCTGCGGCGGGCGCGCCAACACGCAGCGAGATGTCGGGTAAAGACGCCACAGCGCCAGCGCCATACGGTTTCGTGGAATACTGGGCTGAAGCGCCACGATCGTCCACAGGACTTGAACTGTGCGCCCGTGCTGTCATCTGACTTGCACACTGACCCCGGGAGAACCACCATGCAAATGCTCTACGACTCTGAATCCTTTGTGGTCGTCCACATGCGCCCTGATGCCGTGGAGCCCGCCGCCACCACTGCGGACGGCAGCGCCGCGCCGCTGGCGCAACTGGTGCGCCACGGCTTTGAGATCGTGGACAAGCGCTCGGGTAAAGAGGTGTATCTGGACGGCTCCTGGGCCGAGATGTTCCAGCAGCAAATCCTGGCCTGGCAGCGCAACACCCCCACCCAGGAAGAAGTCGAAGAAACCCTGGACCGTTACACCGGTCTGGCACAAAACCCGGTAGTGGTGCATTGAGCCGCCCCATTCACAACCAAATCAGGGATTGCTAAATAGGTATCTCAATAGCCTGATTCCACAGTCGTTCGCTGACAAGCGCGCCCGTCTGGGGCTGTAGTTGGGCCCCAAACTTGCGC
>NZ_SLXH01000019.1 GCF_004341365.1 Simplicispira metamorpha
CCGCAGGACTGAGCTTTCTCATGTCGGTCAGTTTCATCAAGACAACATCCGGGTAATCAGAAATATTTCAAGTCGTTTTGTTTCTAATTAATAACAGCTTGTGCGTTAGCCACGCCAGACAGGCCACCAACCATGGCAGCAATGCTCAGGGCAAGAAGATTTTTCTTCATGTAGGAACTCCAGTTAAAAGTTGAAAGCGCAACTACCAAGATTGATTACGCTAAAGAATGTTAGCACAGCCTATACAGGGTATAACGCCCGTGCTCTTCTGTGGTAAGAGGCTGTTTTGAAAAAACAACAATTGCCACAAAACGACGCTGCTATATGCAGGAACGCAGCCTTTACGGGCGACGCTGGCGCGGGTCAGGGGGCAGTTTAGTGCAAGCCTAGGGTAGGGGCCAGCATTAGTCGGGGTTGTAAATGGGGGTAGTGGCAAACTGTGGTTTTTTTCACACTCTACATTGGTCAGTTGTCAGGCTTGGGCCATATCTGCTTGTTTAGCGCTGCCCAGATACTGCGTGTACTGACGATGCGTTGGCGTTGAATGGTTTGGCGCTGACGCCAAGCGTGCTTGAGTCCTTGCAGGGCTTGCCATTTAGCGCGCAATATGGTTTTACCTTGCCCGCGTGCGGTAAAGATCACCAATGCGGCTAAGTTGGCAGCCAAGTGCCAGGGCAGCAGCAGCCATAGCAGTGGGAAGGGCATGTTCTTTACAAACGTCCACACCATGTTGCGGTGCCCATGGAGCACCGCAAAATCGCTGTGCTGTCCGCCAGAGGTGGCGCTGCCCACATGGCGCACCACGGCGGTGGGTACGTAGTAGGCACTGTGACCTGCCAGTCGCAGCCTGAAGCCCAGATCCACGTCCTCCATGTAGCAAAAGTAGCTTTCGTCAAACCCGTCCAGTGCCATGATGGCGGCGCGACGGTATAACGCTGCCGCAGCACAGGGTGCAAAAATTTCTTGCGCCACTAAGTGACGAGCTTGCTGGGGCTGGCCGTGGCCTTGCCGCCAAGCCATGCCGCTGGCGTGGTAGCAGTCACCTATGCCGTCCAAGCGGTTGGGGTTTTCGTGGCATAGCTGGCGTGAGCCAAAGGCGGCAGCGGTCGAGTGCGCTTGTGCTGCTTGCAGCAGGTTTTCCAGCCATTCAGGCGCAGCAAAGGCGTCGGGGTTCAGTAGTGCTACATATTCAGTGGTGCACTGCGCCAGTGCGTGGTTGTTGCCAGCAGCAAACCCCAGATTGCTGCCCATACGCAGCACGGTTAGCCTGTCCCAGTGAGGCAATTGCGCCAAAGAGTCGTCGGTGCTGGCGTTGTCTACCAGCAGTACTTGGTCGGGAGGTCTGGTTTGCGCTTGTAGATGGCTCAGGCATTGCGCCAGCAGGGCGCCACCGTTCCAATTGACGATGATGACCGCCACGCTGCCTGCGGGCGCTGTAGCGTAGCCAGAATGTGGCTGGTTCATGTGCTGGTGTGACCGCTGTGTTGCAGGGTTTGCCGCAGAGCACCCGGAGGGCGGCGATAAACGCGGCGGCCAATGTCCAGTTGGCAGGGTAGCGGTGCTTTGACTTGCCAGCAGGTGTGTTGCGTGGAAAGCCCAGGATTGAAATAGGGGTCGCCTTCCTGCAGAAAAGCTTTCCAGCGCGCTGCAAACAAGGCCGAGTCTTCGGGGTGGGGGTCGTAGCCCACGGTTTTGCCGCGTGTGAACGATTCGTGGTGTAGCAGTGTGGCCTGAGGGCAGTACAGCACGCGCCAGCCCTTGAACAAAGTGCGCAGGCACAAGTCCACATCACCAAAGCCCACGGCCAGAGCTTCGTCAAAGCCATTGATTTCTTCAAAAGTGTCGCGGCGCATCAGCAGGCAGGCCGCAGTCACGGCGGCGACTTCATGGGTAACGATGAGTCGGCCCATGAAGCTGATGTCGATGCGGTCGGGTGGCAGTCTCAAAAATTTGCCGTAATGCTCGGCAATGCCAAAAGCACCAACGCACACGCCCGCGTGCTGGATGCTGCTGCGGTCGGGGTAGAGTAGCTGGGCGCCCACCATGCCTACGTCGGGCTGTTGCGCCAGCTCCAACATGCGCTCCAGCCAGCCTGGTTCCAGAGCTTCGATGTCGTTGTTGCAGAACAGGTAGTGCGTGTGTGGTACTGGCTGCTGGGCCAGCTGTTGCACGGCCCAGTTGTTGATGGTGGAGAAGTTGAATACCCCGGTGTAGCGCAGCACCTGCACTTGGTGGCGTATAGATTCGAGGTAAGCGATGGTGGCTGGCTCGTTGGATTCGTGGTCTATGACTACGATGTCATAGGCCACTTGGCTGGTGGTGGCGCGGATGCTGTTGATGCATTGGCGCACTAGGTCACCGTGGTTTTTGGTGGGGATGATGATGGCCACCCGTTGGCCGGAGTGCAGCGGGTAGCGGGCTTCAAAGAAATTGAAGGAGGCCCCTGAGTCCACATGGCCTTTGAGGCCGCAGCGCTGTAGGTGGCGCTGCAACACGGCGCTGGAAACAGCCATCACTTCGTTCGCTCGGTCGTGACCCGCCGAGTTGGTGTGCGTGCGCCACTGGTACAAAATTTCTGGCAGGTGGACGATGGTTTGAGCCTGCTCGGATACGCGCAGGATCAGGTCATAGTCTTGTGAAATCTTGAGTTGCTCGTCAAAGCCGCCCAGGCTGCGCAGCAGTTCGGTACGAAAACCCACCATATGCACGATATAGGGGTGGCTGCGCAGGTATTCGGGCGAAAACGCGGGGCGGTGAAAGTACTGCAACACAGTTTTTCCATCGGGCGATACCAGCACTTCGTCTGAATACAGCATATCGGGGTTGTCTTGCACGATGGACTCTGCTACTCGGAACAGGGCTTGTTCTTCCAGCAGGTCGTCGTGGTCAAGGAGCACGACAAACGCGCCAGTGGCCAGCGCCAGTGCTTGGTTGGATGCGTGCGATACGCCCTGGTTGGTTTGCCCCAGATGCAGTTTGATGCGCTTGTCTTTCTTGGCAAATGCCTGCAGCACGGCGATCACGTGTGGTTGGGTGGAGGCATCGTCGGCAATGCACATTTCCCAGTGCGGATAGAGCTGGTCTTGTACCGAGCGCAGCATGGCCTTGAGCATGTGCTCCGGGGTGTTGTAGGTAGGCACGATGACCGAAATGGTGGCCGGTGCACCCATACGTTGTATGCGCTCGATGATGTGTGGCCTTACGGTTTGTGCAAAAGCGTGGCGATGTTCTTCCCAGCTGTTGGGGGTGATGCCATCGGTCAGACCCAGCAGTGCGCCTTTGAGCGAGTGCAAACCGCCGTCATGCCACGCGCGCTGCAGTTTGCGCAGATTGCCGCGCAGGTGGCGGCGGTCTTTGAGTAGTTGGCGCAAGCTGCGTGTAAGCAGGCGCAGTTTGTTCGGCAGGCGGCGGACTGAGTGGAGCAGGGAGGTCACGGCTGGTAATCCATAGAACAAGAGAGCGGGCGCCCGCCGTTGACGTGTCAGGGGGAAGTGCCGTTGCAGGCGGGGGCCAGGGTCAAGGGGCGGGGGGCGTTTGGGCAGCGCCCAGGTGATCAAGGTAGTCGGTGGTGTAAGACCAGGGGGTGGCGCTAGATTCGGGAAGTGCAGCAATGAACTCAGGTGCTAACGGAGGGGGCTGGCCGGTCACGAAATGTTGGTTGCGCAGAGTCTCAAAAATCTCTACCCATGTTTGAGCGTTGGTCTCCCAGGGGCGGATCCAGGTCCAAGGGCGTTGGCTCAGACGTTCTGGAAAGGCACCGAGATTGGGCGCCATTATCGGTACACCGGCGAGCAGGCAGGCGCTCAGGGTGTAGCTGTAGGTTTCCGGCCACCGTGCTGGAAACCAGACGATGTCGGGGCGCAGCCGCTCCAGTAGGCGCGGCAGGTCACTATCTGCGTAAGCACCATGTATGGTCAGACTGGCGTGGGGTTGTGTTTGCAATGGGCGGTGGGCGTAGCCAACAAGGTGAAACTCTAGCGGCGAGGCGTTTTGCGCTGCCTGAAAAGCGGTAGCTTCCAGAGTGTTGGCGCCTTTTATTTCATTAACGGCTCCAATCACCAACACCCGCAGGTATGCACCGGGCGCCAGACGCCGTGGTTGTGGAGGTGGTAATGTACTGTCAGCAGCAATGTCCAGGTGGGGGGCAAAGCGCAGCCGTGCGGATGGAAAGTAGCGGTGTAGGCGCTCGGCGGCATCTCGGCTGGGGGTGAGCAGGTAGCGCGCGTTGCGCAAAAACAGCCGGTGGCGCAGGCGCCAGTCTTCTATGGTTTCTGTAGTGGGGGCCGGACGCTGTGCCAAGCAGGCGCTGCATTGTGCCAAGCCTCGTTCGCCACAGTAATTGTGGCCACTGTCGGTTAGCGATATTTGCGGGCAGGCTGCATAGTAGTCGTGTGCCGTGAAGTCGTAAGTGATGCCCAACTGCGTAGGAATCAGCATGATTTCGGGATTGACGCCTAGCAGATGGTGGTAGTGCATATGGCACACGCCGATGCTGCGCAGTGTGGTCAGCAGTTCCTGCGATTGCGTGGGCCAGTGGTAGGTTTGGCACAGTGCTTCATGGGGGGAATTCCATGTCAAACGCACCATGTGGTCGGCCAGCGGAATCAGCGACAGGCTGATGACCTTGTCATGGAGGTAGGTCGCCAGCTCTTCGGTGTGGCGCCGTGTACCGCCGCCCGCGTTGTGCAGCACGGTCAGTATGCGCGGCAGGGCGCTGGCACGCATTCGGGCAAAGTCCAACGCATGCCGGTAGGGGCGTGCTGGATCTTGCACGACAAAAGTTTGTACGTCAGTTTCATAGTGTGGATGCAGGCGGCGCAGGGTTTCCATGGCGGCCTGTTCGCGCGGACTTTTGCTGGCGCCAAAACTGACGCCGCCAGTGTGTAGTACAAAAGTATCGAGCAGGTGCAGGTTGCGCCAACCAGCTTGGGCGGCGCGCTGGCAAAAATCGTTTTCCTCGCCGTAACCTTTGCCAAAGTGGGTGGTGTCAAACAAGCCCACCTGTGCCAGGCAGTCGCGGCGTATGTACATGCAAAAGCCCACGCCAGTGGGCACATCGACCACGGCGCCGGGGTTGGTCTGGGCGCACAGGGCGTCCATGCGGGCGGTGTCATAGCCCCTGGGCAGGCGGTTGTCCTGACAGAATTTCGGGTAACTGCAAATAGTGGCGTTGTTGGAAAATGGCGTGACAGATGCCACTTTGCGGTCGCTGTAGGCGGCGCGGCGGATGCGGTCTAGCCAGTCGTTGGCTACTTCGGTGTCGCTGTTGAGCAGCAAGACATCGTGGCTGTCGCTCAGGGCCATGCCCCGGTTCACGGTGCCGACAAAGCCGAGGTTTTCAGGGTTCTCTAATAGAGTAATGCGTGGTTCTTGCGCAGCACGCTCGCGCAGCCAGGTGGTGACTTCGGGCTCAGGGCTGGCGTCGTTGATGATCACAAGGCGGTAAGGCGTGGCGCAGGTGCTTGCCAGCACCGAATTGACGCACAGCTGGGTGTCTGCCAGCCCGCGGTACACCGGGACGATGATGTCTACGGTGCTGGCGGGGACTGGTTCTGGTGTGTTTGCCTGATCTTCTGCCGCTAAAGTGGCAGTAGTGGTTTCTGCGGTAGCCGGGGGCGCAGCTTTGCTGGGCGGTGTAAGCGTAGGCGGTGGTGTTACAGGTGGAGGGAACTCGGCCATTGAGGTAGCCGGGTGTGAGCGCCCCAGTAGCCGATCCAGTCGCATTTTTGCCCGCACGATGGGGCGTGTGGCTCTGAAGACTGTGGAGTTTTCGATGCTGTGCAGGTGTGCCTGAAGCTGCTGCTGTTCTAGCTGTAGCTGTTCATACTGCTGCTGTGCATGTGTCAGGTGCTGAATCTGCGCTGCGTTGGCAGCCAGTGCAGCGCTCGCCTGTATGCGATCTTTCTGTGCTTGGACCAGTGCCGTTTCCATGTGGGTAATTTGCGCTTGCAGGTCGCTCACTGTGGTTCCCAGAGTCAGGTAGTCGGCCGACATGGGCCAGCCCAGCTCCACGCTCAGGGTGGCGCCAGGTTCTTGCAGGGTCTGTGCTAGCAGTGGGACGGGGATGGGAAGCTCCAGCCAGGGGTCGTCGCCGGTGAGCAGCAGCAGAACGGTGTCGGGTGCGGTGGGCAGCGGTGGGTGCCACATGATTTGCCGGTGGGCACTGGCGCCGGGCAGTGTCTGTTCGGGGGCGGTGGTGCTGGTAGGGCTCCAGCGCCAGCGTACCAGGCCATCGCTGGTGCGCAGGGTGATGGCGTGCAGGTGCAAAAAACCGGGGCGGTCGGCAGGATCCAGGCGCAGGCGCGGAGCAGTGTCGTGCGTGGCAGGCAGCGTAAAACGCAGGGTTTGCCGCAACGTGCCAATGGCGCCGGTGCTGGTGAACTTGTGGCTTTCCTGAAATTGGCCGTTCTGCGTCACATACAGCTGGGCGGTGAACAAAGCCTGGGCGTTAGCTCCCCGGCTGGGTGATTGCGCGGCGGCTTCTGCGGCGGTCTGACCCAGCGCGCGCGGGCGGACAGCACCAATGAATTGGTACGTCAGGGCATCCTGTCCGGCCAGCAGGTAGCGGGCAGCGGCGGGTGGCAGCCTGTCAAAGGCCACGCCAAATTCAGATTCGGGCAGCTCGCGGCGGATGGTGTCCAAGGCATCCACGGCCCACCCTTGCTCGTGCAGCAGGCGCAATAGCGATGTGCGCGTAAAAAAGCGCAGATGTGTGCGGTCCAGCAGGCCTTCGTCGCGGTAGCGGAACTCGCCGTGCAGCAGCTCGGCTACCAGGCCGCAATAGGCAGCGTTGGGCACCGAGATCAGCAACTGGCCATCGGGGGCCAGCAGCGCGCGGCAGGTGTCCAGAATGCGCTCGGGCTGGCGCAGGTGCTCCAGCACATCGGCGCAGACGATGCGGTCGTAGCGTTGGCCCGCCAACAGGGTGTGCAGGTCGGCAGTTTCCAGATCGGCCACTTCCACGCGGCGGTAGTGAGGGCGGGCGTGGGCAGCTTCGGCCTCGCTCCAGGTGATGCCGTCGGTAGTGCAGGCGCGGTGCTGGGCCAGGTACTGTCCCAGGGCACCGCTGCCGCAGCCCAAGTCGAGTACGGTGGCGCCTTGGGGTATCCACTGCGCCAACACGGACAGGGAGGTGCGCTCATTGGCGTTGATGTGGCGCACGTAAACGTGCAAATCCTCGGTTGAATGCGTCATTCCGGGATTATCGCGGGCGAGGAAGCGGCGCTCGGAGGTGTCCATGTGACGGGCATATGACGGGTGCATGGCGCCATGCAGTCAAAATCGCGCCCCAATGACTTCTTTCCCCTCATCTTCACCGGCCCTGGTGGTCTCGGTGGTAAGCCATGGCCATGGCCCGTTGGTGCAGCGCTTGGTGCACGAGCTGGCGCAGTGCTGCGCCGCCAGCGTGTCTCGCGTGGTGCTGACGCTCAATTTGCCCGAAGCCGTGCCCGCGCCGCCACCGGGAGGCTGGCCTTTTGTGCTGGAGGTGGTACACAACCGCACGCCCGCAGGGTTTGGCGCTAACCACAACCGCGCGCTGGCCGGGGCGCGCGAGCGCTTTGTTTGTGTGCTCAACCCCGATGTGGCGCTGGCTGGGCGGGATCCGTTGGCCAGCCTGGTGCAAGCGGCGGCCCAGCCCGGGGTGGGTTGTGCCTATCCGGTGCAGGTAGACGCGCACGGCGTAGTGCAAGACAGCGAGCGTGCCTTGCCCACTCCGGCCGCGTTATGGCGCAGGCGCGCTTTGGGGCAGGCCGAGCAGCGCACCGATTGGGTCAATGCCGCGTGTCTGGTGCTGCCGCAACCGGTGTGGCAGACCATTGGTGGGTTTGACGAGGCCTATTTCATGTACTGCGAGGATGTGGATTTGTGCCTGCGCCTGCGCTTGGCTGGATTGGCGCTGGTGCGCGCGCCCGCACAGGTGTTGCACACAGGCACGCGCGCCAGCCACCGGCGTTGGTCGCATTTGCGCTGGCATGTGCGCAGCCTGCTGCGGCTGTGGTGTTCACCCGTGTACCGGCAGGCTCGGCGTCTGTTGGCGGCCCAGGCGCCCGGCGCAGGTACCATCGGCGCCCCATGATCTGGTTGTCTTTAGTGGCTTTTTTGGTGGCGGCGGTGGTCGCTGGTGCGGTGGTGCGGTGGCTGCGTGACCATGCGGCCCTGTATGGCCACGGCATGCCGCAGCGCTTTCATCTGGGCCATGTGCCACGGCTGGGCGGGGTCGCGGTGTTGGCAGGCACCGTGCTGGCGTGGCTGCTGGGCATGGCGCAGACAGCGTGGTGGGGTGACCCGGGCTCCCTGCGCCTGGGCGCCTGGGTGGGCTGGTGGTTGCTGGTGCTGCTGCCGGCCGCGCTCGGCGGCATTTCTGAAGACCTGACCCAGCGCCTGACGGTGCGCTACCGCCTGACCATGACCACGCTGTCGGGGGTGCTGGCCATTGTGTTGTTGGACATGACCGTGCCGCACATGGGCCTGCCCTGGCTGGATGCATTGCTGGTCGCAGCGCCCTGGCTGGGGTGGTGCATTGTCTTGCTGGCGGTGGCTGGTCTGCCGCACGCGTTCAACATCATTGATGGCTACAACGGCCTGGCTGGCATGGTGGCGCTGATTGTGTGCCTGGCCTTGGCCCACGTCGCGTTGCAGGTGGGCGACCGTGCTTTGGCGGCCTTGCTGGTGGCCACTGCGGCCGCCACGGGCGGGTTTCTGGTGTGGAACTACCCGCGCGGCATGCTGTTTGCGGGCGATGGCGGCGCCTATGTGTGGGGCGTGGTGATTGCACTGGCCAGCATTGCCCTGGTGCAGCGCAATACCGATGTGTCGCCCTGGTTCCCCATGCTGTTGCTGATCTACCCGGTGTGGGAAACGGTGTTTTCCATCTACCGCAAACTGGTGCGCGGGGTGTCGCCGGGGGTGGCCGATGCCTTGCATTTTCACCAGCTGATTTACCGGCGCATTGTGCGCAGCGTGTTCCACGATGACGAGTCGCGCCGCGTGCTCATGCGCAACAACCGCACCTCGCCCTATTTGTGGGGCTTTACCTTGCTCACAGTCGTGCCCGCCGTGCTGTTCTGGAACAACACCTGGGTGCTGGTGGGGTTTTGCCTGCTGTTTGTGGTGAGCTATGTAGTGGCTTATCTGGCCATCGTGCGCTTCAAGGTGCCCGACTGGCTGCGCCGCTGAGGCGCCTGGTCTGCGGCACGAATCCTTCACACGGATGCGGCACAATTTGCGCCTCTTTGTTCACCCAACTTCAGCGCCTCCATGACATCCCCCACCCCTGACCCCGACCTGTCGCACATCGGCCCCCGCGAAAAAGCCGAAATCCTGGCCCAGGCCCTGCCTTACATCCGCAAGTTCCATGGCAAAACCATGGTCATCAAATACGGCGGCAACGCCATGACCGATCCGGCCTTGCAGCAAGATTTTGCCGAGGATGTGGTGCTGCTCAAGCTGGTGGGCATGAACCCGGTGGTGGTGCATGGCGGTGGCCCGCAGATCGAGGCGGCGCTGGGCCGCCTGGGCAAGAAGGGCGAGTTCATCCAGGGCATGCGCGTGACCGACGCCGAGACCATGGAAGTGGTCGAGTGGGTGCTGGCCGGCGAAGTGCAGCAAGACATCGTGGGCCTGATCAACCAGGCCGGTGGCAAGGCCGTGGGCCTGACCGGGCGCGATGGCGGCCTGATCCGCGCGCAAAAGCTCAAGATGGTCGATAACAAAGACCCCAGCGTCGAGCACGATGTGGGCCAGGTGGGCGATATCGTCTCCATCGACCCCAGCGTGGTCAAGGCGTTGCAAGACGATGCCTTCATCCCCGTCATCAGCCCGATTGGTTTTGGCGAGCACAACGAGAGCTACAACATCAACGCCGACGTGGTGGCCAGCAAACTGGCCGAAGTGCTCAAGGCTGAAAAGCTCATGCTGCTGACCAACACCCCCGGTGTGCTCGACAAAGCGGGCAACCTGCTGACCGACCTGACCGCGCGCCGCATTGACGAGCTGTTTGCCGACGGCACCATCAGCGGCGGCATGCTGCCCAAGATTGCCGGCGCGCTGGACGCCGCCAAGGCCGGTGTGAACGCCGTTCACATCATTGATGGCCGCGTGCCCCACGCCATGCTGCTGGAAATCCTGACCGATCAGGCCTACGGCACCATGATCCGCGCCCGCTGAAGGCGCTGGCTCCTGCCAGCTTCGCGCAGGCAGTGGCGATGGAGTTGGATGTCAAAAATGCCTTAGGCGCCCGCCTGTCGGGCGCTAGCAGCTATCAATAAAGTAGCAAAATACACCGGACAGCAAGAGGTATTTCCCCGCAGCGCAACGGTATTGGGGGGTGCCGGATGGCTGTGCGAGAATCATTTGCACACACTTCTTGCACCCATGTCCGAGTTCGAATCCCCCCCCGAAGCCGCCGAAGCCGCTCCCAGCGCCGAGGCCACCCCCGTCCCCCGCAAGCGCCCCAAGCCGGGAGAGCGGCGCGCGCAGATTCTGCAAACGCTGGCCGCCATGCTGGAGCAGCCCGGGGCCGAGCGCATCACCACGGCTGCGCTGGCTGCGCGCCTGTCGGTGAGCGAGGCCGCGCTGTACCGGCACTTTGCCAGCAAGGCGCAGATGTACGAGGCGCTGATCGACTTCATCGAGCAGTCCGTGCTCACGCTGGTGCAGCAGGTGGTGGGCCGCGAGCTGCCCACGCCCGAACAAGGCGCCGAGGTGGGCACCCGGCAGGCCGCGCGCGTGGTGGCGCTGGTGTTGCAGTTTGGTGAGCGCAACCCCGGGCTGGCGCGCCTGATGGCGGGCGACGCGCTGGTGCTGGAGCACGAGCGCCTGCAAGAGCGCATGAACCGGTTTTTTGATGGCATAGAGCTGGCCCTGCGCCAGTGCCTGCGCCCGGCCGCAGACGCCGCAGGCTCGGCCACACCCACCGTGGATGCCCAGGTGGCCGCCAGCGTGCTGGTGGCTTTTGCGCTGGGCCGGTTGCAGCGCTATGCCCGCACAGGCTTTCGGCGTCTGCCCACCGAGCACCTGGACGCCAGCCTGGCCATGCTGCTGTAACGCACCTGCCAGCGCAGCACACCGGCGCCCCCATGGGGCGCTTTTTTTATTTGTGCGCCGGGTATTGCCCACGCGAAGGGGTTTGTTGCAGAATAGAACGGTCGTTCGTTTTTATTCTGATCCATGTCCGCTGACGCTTCCTCCCTCCCCGAAGGCACCGCGCCGCGCCGCCGCAACACTGGTGGCCGCACCCTGCCCAAAGGCCAGCAAACCAAGGCCGCCATCGTCGAGGCCGCGCTGGGCCTGGCCACCCACATCGGCCTGGAGGGTTTATCGATTGGCGCCCTGGCGGACGTCACGGGCATGAGCAAGTCCGGCGTCTTTGCGCACTTTGGTTCGCGCGAAGAGCTGCAAATTTCCGTCATCCAGCAATACCACGCCTGCTTTGAGCAAGAAGTGTTTTTTCCGGCCCTGCGGGCAGAGCGCGGCCTGCCCCGCCTGCGCGCGCTGTTTGGCAACTGGATGAAGCGCACCACCGTCGAGCTGGATTCGGGCTGCATCTACATCAGCGGTGCGGTGGAGTTCCACGAGCGCACCGGCCCCGTGCGCGATGCGCTGGCGCAGTCGGTGCAGGCCTGGATGGGCGCCATGCGCCGTGCCATTGCGCAGTGCCAGGCGCTGGGCCAGTTGCACGCCAACGCCGAACCTGAGCAAGTGCTGTTTGAAATCCACGGCCTGATTCTGGCGCTGCACTACGAAGCCCGTTTTTTGCACAGCCCCGGCGCCATAGAGCGTGCCGTGCGCGGCTTCGACAGCGTGCTGACCCGTTACGGCGCCCGCGCCGCCTGATTGCCGCCCCCCTTTTACAACCCCAGGAGACAAAACCATGCCCACTTACACCCCACCCCTGCGCGACATGCAATTCGTCCTGCACGAAGTGCTCAAAGTCACCGATGAATTGAAGGTGCTGCCACCCCACGCCGAGGTGGACGCCGACACCATCAACGCCGTGCTCGAAGAAGGTGGCAAGTTTGCCGCCGAGGTGGCCTTTCCGCTGAACATCAGCGGCGACACCGAAGGCTGCCGCCTGGACAAAACCACGCATGAAGTGACCACGCCCCAGGGCTTCAAAGAAGCCTACGCCCAGTACGTGGAAGGCGGCTGGGCCGCGCTGTCGTGCGACCCGCAGTACGGCGGCCAGGGCCTGCCGTTTGTGGTCAACCAGTGCTTCTACGAGATGATGAACGCGGCCAACCAGGCCTGGACGATGTACCCCGGCCTCTCGCACGGCGCCTACGAGTGCCTGCACGCCCACGGCACCGAAGCGCAAAAAGCCCTGTACCTGCCCAAGCTGACCAGCGGCGAGTGGACGGGCACCATGTGCCTGACCGAGCCGCACTGCGGCACCGACCTGGGCCTGCTGCGCACCAAGGCCGAGCCGCAAGAAGATGGCACCTACAAAATCACCGGCGCCAAGATTTTCATCAGCGCGGGCGAGCATGACATGGCCGCCAACATCGTCCACCTGGTGCTGGCCCGCCTGCCCGACGCGCCAGCGGGCAGCAAAGGCATCAGCCTGTTTGTGGTGCCCAAGTTCCAGATCAATGCCGACGGCACGCTGGGCGAGCGCAACGCCATCTTCTGCGGCGCGCTGGAGCACAAGATGGGCATCCACGGCAACGCCACGGCGCAAATCCACATCGACGGTGCCACCGGCACCCTGGTGGGCCAGCCACACAAGGGCCTGGCCGCCATGTTTGTGATGATGAACGCCGCCCGCCTGGGCGTGGGCAACCAGAGCCTGGGCCTGACCGAAGTGGCCTACCAGAACGCGCTGGCCTACGCCAAAGACCGCCTGCAAATGCGCTCCTTGAGTGGCACCAAGGCCAAAGACAAACCGGCCGACCCCATCATCGTCCACCCCGATGTGCGCAAGATGCTGCTCACCGCCAAGGCCTACGCCGAAGGGGGCCGTGCGCTGCAATGCTTTTGCGCCGTGCTGCTGGACAAAGAACTGCACCACCCCGACGAGAAAGTGCGCAAAGACTCGGGCGACCTGCTGGCGCTGCTGACGCCCATCGTCAAAGCCTTCATCACCGACAACGGCTTTGAAGCGGCCGTCATGTGCCAGCAGGTGTACGGCGGCCACGGCTTCATCAAGGAATGGGGCATGGAGCAGTTTGTGCGCGATGCGCGCATCAACATGATTTACGAAGGCACCAACACCATCCAGTCGCTGGACTTGCTGGGCCGCAAGGTGCTGGGCAACAACGGCGCCACGCTGAGAAAGTTTGGCAAGCTGGTGGCCGCGCTGGTGCAGGAAGAGGGCGTGAACGAGAAGATGGCCGAGTTCATCAACCCGATTGCCTACCTGGGCGACCAGATGACCAAATTCACCACCGAAATCGGCTTCAAGGGCCTGCAAAACCCCGACGAAGTGGGCGCTGCTGCGGTGGACTACCTGCGCGTGGCAGGCCACCTGGTGTTTGGCTACTTTTTTGCCCGCATGGCCCAGGTGGCGCTGCGCGAAATCGCCGCAGGCAACACCGACCCCTTCTACGGCGCCAAGCTGCAAACGGCGCGCTTTTACTTTGCCAAGCTGTTCCCCGAAACGGCCACGCTGATGCGCACCGCGCGCGCTGGCAGCAAAGTGCTGATGGACACCGATCTGGCCTTGGCCTGATGGCGCCCGCACCGCAAATTTCAAGTCTTTTGGCACTGGAGAGCCCATGCGACAAGCGCTAGCAGCTATTATTTTTGTAGCTATTTCCGCCCCCGCCTGGGCCCAGATGACCCCCGAAGGGCTGTGGCGCAACATCGACGACAAGAGCGGCGAGGCCAAGGCCGAGATCCGCATCCAGGGCAACAGCGCTGGCGTGCTGACGGGCGTGCTGGAAAAGCGCCTGGCCAAAGACGCCAAGCCCGACGACCTGTGCAAAGAGTGCAGCGACGAGCGCAAGAACCAGCCGATCTTGGGCCTGGAAATCATCCGGGGCGCGCAAAAGGCAGAGGGCAAAGACGTGTGGGAGGGCGGCAAGATTCTCGACCCCGAGAACGGCCGCAACTACACCCTGCGCCTGACGCCCATCGAGGGCGGCAAAAAGCTCGAAGTGCGCGGCTCCCTGGGCCCGTTTGGCCGCACGCAAACCTGGGTGCGCGTGCAGTAAATCCGTTTTACGCGCCGGGCGGGCCGCTGCTGGCTTGCTATGTGCCCGGCGCACTTTTTTTGGAGTATTTCCAATGACCCGATTCCAAGTGAAAAAAGTCGCCGTCCTCGGCGCTGGCGTGATGGGTGCGCAAATTGCCGCGCACCTGGTCAACGTCAAGGTGCCCGTGGTGCTGTTCGATCTGCCGGCCAAGGAAGGCGCCAAGAACGGCATCGTCACCCGCGCCATCGACAACCTGAAAAAGCTCAAGCCCGCGCCGCTGGGCGTGGCCCAGGATGCGGCGCTGATTGGCCAGGCCAACTACGAAGAGCACCTGGAACAGCTGCGCGGCTGCGACCTCATCATCGAGGCCATTGCCGAGCGCATGGACTGGAAGCTCGACTTGTACGCCAAGATTGCCCCGTTTGTGGCGCCGCACGCCATCGTGGCCAGCAACACCTCGGGCCTGTCGATCACCAAGCTTTCGGCAGCGCTGCCCGAGAGCATCCAGCCGCGTTTTTGCGGCATCCACTTCTTCAACCCACCGCGCTACATGCACCTGGTGGAGCTGATCGACACGCCCACCACCGCGCCCCAGGTGCTGGACCAGCTCGAAGCCTTTGTCACCAGCGGCCTGGGCAAAGGCGTGGTACGCGCGCACGACACGCCCAACTTCATTGCCAACCGCGTGGGCATCGCCGGGATGCTCTCGACCATGCAAGAGGTGGACAACTTTGGCCTCACCTACGACGTGGTGGATGACCTGACGGGTAAAAAACTGGGCCGCGCCAGCAGCGGCACCTTCCGCACCGCCGACGTGGTGGGGCTGGACACCATGGCCCACGTCATCAAGACGCTGCAAGACAACCTGGACGAGAAAACCGACCCCTTCTACGCCAGCTTTGGCACCCCCGCCGTGGTGCAAAAGCTGCTGGCGCTGGGCCACCTGGGGCAAAAAACCAAGGCCGGTTTTTACAAAAAGGTGGGGCGCGATGTGCTGCGCTTTGACCTGGCCAGCGAGGACTACGTGCCCGCAGGCCAGAAGGCCGACGAGGTCTATGCCCGCATGCTGAAAAAGCCCGCCGCCGAGCGCCTGCGCCTGCTGCGCAATGCCGAAGGGCCACAGGGCCAGTTTCTGTGGGCCATTTTGCGCAACAGCTTTCACTACGCCGCCCTGCACCTGGGCACGATTGCCGACAACGCCCGCGATGTCGATCAGGCCATGCGCTGGGGCTTTGGCATGGCGCAAGGCCCGTTCGAGCTGTGGCAAGACGCAGGCTGGCTGGACGTGGCCCGCATGGTGCAAGAGGACATTGACGCGGGCAAGGCCCTGTGCCGTGCGCCCCTGCCCGACTGGGTGTTCAATGGCCCGGTGGCGCAGGCCGGTGGCGTACACACCGCCGAGGGCTCGTGGAGCGCATCTGCTCAGAAATTCATAGCGCGTCGCGCGCTCCCCGTCTATGTCCGACAGCATTTTCCTGAAAAATTGCTGGGCGAATCCCTGCCCGACTTCAAAACCGCAGGCCACACGCTGCACGAGGACGACGCCATCCGCCTGTGGACGCTGGATGCGGGCGAAGCGGCCAGCGGCAACGGCGTGCTGATTGCCAGCATCAAGACCAAGATGCACGCCCTCAGCCCCGACGTGTGCGAGGGGCTGGTGCAGGCCGTGGAGATGGCTGAAAAAGACTACGCCGGCATGGTGATCTGGTCGGGCGACGAGCCCTTCAGCGCTGGGGCCGACCTGCAAGCCATGCTGCCCGCCTTCATGGTGGCGGGCGTCAGTGCCATCGAGGGCGCCGAGGCACAAATGCAAGACACCATGCTGCGCCTGCGCTACGCCAACGTGCCGGTGGTGTCGGCCATCCGGGGGCTGGCGCTGGGCGGCGGCTGCGAGCTGGCCGTGCATTGCGCGCGCCGCGTGGCGCACATGGAGAGCTACATCGGCCTGGTCGAAGTGGGCGTGGGCTTGGTGCCCGGCGCGGGCGGCCTGACCTACATTGCCCGGCGCGCCGCCGAAAACGCGGCCACCTCCACCGGCAAAGACCTGCTGCCCTTTTTGACCGAAGGCTTCACCGCCGCCGCCATGGCCAAGGTGGGCATGAGCGCGCTCGAATCGCGCCAGCTGGGCTACCTGCTCGACAGCGATGTGATCGTGCCGCACAAGGACGAGCTGCTCTACGTGGCCATCAACGAAGCCCGGGCGCTGGCCCACGGCGGCTGGCGCGCACCGCACCAGCGCCTGTTCCCGGTGGCAGGGCGCAGTGGCCGCGCCACCATCCTGGGCTCGCTGGTGAACATGCGCGACGGCGGCTTCATCAGCGCGCACGACTTCCACATTGCCAGCCTGATTGCCGACGTGCTCTGCGGCGGCGATGTCGATGCGGGCACGCTGGTCAGCGAGCAATACCTGATGGCGCTGGAGCGCAAGGCGTTTTGCGCACTCATCGTTCACCCCAAGACGCAAGAGCGCATTCTGGGCATGCTCTCCACCGGCAAGCCCGTGCGTAACTGAATCTGCCAGCAAGGAATCACTGTGATGAAACAAGTTCAAGACGCTTACATCGTTGCCGCCACGCGCACCCCCATCGGGCGTTCGCACCGGGGTTTTTTCCGCAATATGCGCCCCGACGATTTGCTGGCCACCACGCTCAAGGCCGCGCTGGCCGCAGCGCCCGGGCTGGACCCGGCGGCCATCGAAGACATCATCTGCGGCTGCGCCATCCCCGAAGCCCAGCAGGGCCTGAACGTGGCGCGCATTGGCGCCGTGCTGGCGGGCCTGCCCACCAGCGTGGGCGGTATCACCGTGAACCGCTTTTGCGCCTCGGGCCTGTCGGCGGTGCAGATGGCCGCCGACCGCATCCGTGTCGGTGAGGCCGAGGTAATGATTGCCGCTGGTGTCGAAAGCATGAGCATGGTGCCCATGATGGGCAACGCGCCCAGCCTCTCGCCCAGCATCTTTGAGCGCGACGGTGATGTGGGCATTGCCTACGGCATGGGCCTGACCGCAGAAAAAGTGGCCCAGCAGTGGCAAGTGAGCCGCCAGGCGCAGGATGAATTTGCCCTGCAATCGCACCGCAAAGCCCTGGCCGCGCAGCAAGCGGGCTACTTTGCCGATGAAATCACCCCCATCGAAGTGACCGACCGCACGGCCAACCTGGAGACGGGCGAAACCATCGCCACCACCCGCTCGGTGGACATGGACGAAGGCGCCCGCGCCGACACCACGCTGGAGGGCCTGGCCAAGCTGCGCACGGTGTTTGCCGCGCGCGGCAGCGTGACGGCAGGCAACAGCAGCCAGACCAGCGATGGCGCCGGTGCGCTGATTTTGGCCAGCGGCGCCGCCGTGCAGCGCTTTGGCCTGACGCCGCTGGCGCGCTTTGTGTCCTATGCCGCCCGGGGGGTGCCGCCGCACATCATGGGCATTGGCCCCATCGAGGCCATCCCGGCCGCGCTGCGCTACGCCGGTTTGAACCAGAACGACATCGACTGGTTTGAGTTGAACGAGGCTTTTGCCGCCCAATCGCTGGCCGTCATGGGCCAGCTCGGGCTGGACCCGGCCAAGGTCAACCCCATGGGCGGCGCCATTGCCCTGGGCCACCCGCTGGGCGCCACGGGTGCCATCCGCTCGGCCACGGTGGTGCATGCGCTGCGCCGCAACAAGCTCAAGTACGGCATGGTGACCATGTGCGTGGGCATGGGCCAGGGCGCAGCGGGTATTTTCGAGGCGCTGTAAGCCGCGCCGCGCAACCGTTTGGCGTCTGCGCCGTCACCGCCAAGACGACAGCGCGGCCCATTTCGCGGCACACTGCTGACCATGACTTCATTACATCCCCTGGACAAGGCGCTTGCGCTGGAGTCCGTAACCCCCGGGCAGTACCGAGGCCACACCAGCCCCGGTTACTGGAACATGGTCGGCCCCTATGGCGGTGCGACGGCCGCCACGGCGTTGCGCGCCGTGCTGCTGCACCCGCAGCTGCTGGGCGAGCCGCTGTCGCTCACGGTCAACTTTGCCGCCGCCCTTACCGCAGGGCCCTTTACCGTGCAGGCCGAGCCGGTGCGCACCAACCGCTCTACGCAGCACTGGAGCGTCTCCATCCTGCAAACCGATGCCCAAGACCAGCCGGTGGTCACCACCACGGCCACGGCGGTCACGGCGGTGCGCCGCGATACCTGGAGCCTGGGCGATGCGCCCATGCCCGCTGTGCCTCCACCCGCGCAGTGCCCGCGCATAGCCCTGCGCACGGGCGTGGAGTGGCTCAATCGCTACGAAATGCGCCCCGTCACCGGCACCCTGCCCGAGCAGTGGGACGGCCAGGGCGACAGCAGCCTGAGCCAGCTCTGGATGCGCGACGAGCCCACCCGCACCCTGGACTTTTGCGCCCTGGCCGCGTTGGCCGATGTGTTCTTCCCCCGGGTGTGGCTGCGCCGTGCGGTGCGCGTGCCAGCGGGCACGGTATCGCTGACGGTGTATTTCCACGCCAACAGCGCCGAGCTGGCCGCCACCGGCAGTGGCTACCTGCTGGGCCAGGCGCGCGGCCAGGAGTTTCGCAACGGCTTTTTCGACCAGGCCGCGCAGCTATGGAACGAAGCCGGTGCCATGCTGGCCACCAGCCACCAAATTGTCTATTTCAAAGAGTGAGCCCCATGAACGTATCCCCCCAAGACATCCTGACCCACACCGAAGCCGGTGTGACCACCATCACCTTCAACCGGGTGGACAAGAAAAACTCCCTCACCGCCGCCATGTACGCCACCTTGGCCGACGCGCTGGACGCTGCCGCCCACGATGCCGCCGTGCGTGTGGTGGTGTTCCAGGGCGATGTGGCCATCTTCAGCGCGGGCAACGACATTGGCGACTTTTTGCAGCAGCCGCCCTCCACGCAGGATGCGCCGGTGTTCCGCTTTTTGCGCACCATCGCCACCTTTCCCAAGCCGGTGGTGGCAGCGGTGTGCGGCCCGGCCGTGGGCATTGGCACCACCATGCTGTTCCATTGCGATCTGGTCTATGCGGGCGACAACGCCGCGTTTTCCATGCCCTTCGTGAACCTGGGCCTGTGCCCTGAGGCCGCGTCGAGCCTGCTGGTGCCGCAGATGCTGGGCTACCACCGCGCAGCCGAGGCGCTTTTGCTGGGCGAGCCTTTCATGGCCGAGGCCGCGCTGGAAGTGGGCCTGGTCAACCGCGTGGTGCCGCCCACCGAGTGCAACGCCATTGCCCAGGCGCAAGCGCGCAAGCTGGCGGCCAAGCCGCTGTCGGCGCTGATCGAAACCAAGCGCCTGCTCAAACACGGCCAGAGCGCCGCGGTGCTGGAGCGCATCAACGAAGAAGGCGCCAGCTTTGGCCGCATGCTGCGCGAACCCGCCGCCCGCGAAGCCTTCAGCGCCTTCATGGAAAAGAGAAGACCCGATTTCAGCGGCTGCTGAAATTGGGGCCCTTCGCAGGAGGTGCGCCGCGAAGCGGGGCACGGCGCTTTCGCTAAAAGTGCAAACCTGATTTCAGCGGCTGCTGACATCGGGCTCCTGCGCAGGAGGGCGCCCCGGGCAGTGGGGCGCTGCACCTTTCCCTAGAACATCAAAATTGATAGCTGCTAGCGCTTACTGGTCGGGCGTTTGAAGCCAATTTGACCAAAAATTCTTGCCCTGCGGCCCGGTAGGCCATCCCTGCCGATCGGAGGGGACAGCGGGTTTGCCCGGTTTTCACGCCAGATTGATAGTCAAAAGTGCCTCCGGCGCCCGCATAGTCAGCGCAAGCAGCTCTTATTTCAGGAGCGAATCTGTGGGGGCACAGCCTGCGGCCCGGTGGCCAGCTGCACGCCCAGGCGCTGTAGCAGCTCGGCAAAAGCGGGTGATGCCAGGTAGGCGTATTCGGTGGTGCGTGCGTTGGCGATGGCGTCGCCGGGCACGCTGGCGTTGGCGGGGTGGCACATGAGCAGGGCGCCGTCCTGCGCGTCGTGCAGCCACTGCGCCATGCGCGCGCCGTAGGCGGTGGGCGTGGGCGCATCGAAGTTATAGACCCCGGCAAAGCTGCGGTGGTGGCGCAGGCGCTCGCGCGCCAGCGCGCGCCGCAGGCTCCAGCCGCCCAGCAGGGCCAGCAGCGTGGCCTTGTTGGCGCCCCATTGGGCGGGCACGGTGTTGCGCACCCAGGGCGCCTGCGTGCCGTAGCGCTGGTGCAGCACGTGCAGCAGGGCCGCGCGCGCGCCGGGCAGCTGGTGGATGTGCTGGTGGCCGTCGATGAAGTCGGGCGGCGTGCCCGCGTGCTGCTCGAAGGCATCGAGCTGGCGGTGCAGGCTCTCTGCCATGGCTGCCGGGCGCAGTTGCCCGCTGTAGGCGCGGGCCAGCACCTGCACCAGGCGGGGCGCGGCCTGGCCGTGGCCTTCGGTCAGGTTCCAGTGCAGGCCCACTTGCAGCGCGGGGCGCAGCGGGGCCAGCAGCTGCGCCGCTTGTGGCCAGCGCGGTGCGGTGGTCATGCAGCTGGTGGCGCTCAGGCGCGCAGCCTGCGCCAGGGCGACCACGGCGGCATCCACGGCGGGGTGCAGCGCAAAGTCGTCGGCGCACAGGGTGATGTGCTTCATGGTGCGGGCCGGGCAAAGGCCCAGAGTTTGCTGCTGACAAAGGTGCCCACGGCCACGGCCAGCAGCACGGCCAGCAGGCTCAGCAGATAGTGCCAGGGCAGCCAGCGCAGGGCGGCCAGGTAGAGCAGCTCGTTGATGGCAAACGCGCTGCACGCCACCACAAAAAAGCGCGGCAAGGCCTGGCGGTGCCGGGCACCGCTGCCTGCAAACGTGAGCAGCGCATGGCCGCCGTAGCTGACCCAGAAAGCGACCAGAAACGCCACCCCATTGGCCCACAGCGGCGCCCACTGCGCACCCTGCACCAGCGCCCAGACCACCAGCAGGTGCGTGGCGGCGGCGCTGCCGCCCACCAGCACAAAGCGCAGTGCCTGCGGCAGTTGCTGCACCCGGGTCAGGGCGGACATCGTGGGGGTCATGCGGTGCCCGGGTCGGTGTGGGTGCCCGTGCCGACGTTGGCGTTCGCGGGCGCTGCCGTTGCGGGCGCTGGTGCAGCCCCCGCCCCTGCCTCGCGCGCCAGCGGGCTGTGGTCTTCGTCCTGCGCCAGCAGGTACACGGGGCGCTGCTTCACTTCTTCGTAAATGCGGCCTATGTATTCGCCCAGGATGCCTATCGACAGCAGCTGCACGCCAGAAAACAGCATCACGCTGGCCGCCAGGGTGGGCCAGCCGCCCACGGGGTTGCCAAACAGCAGCGTCTCCAGGGTGATCCACAGCCCGTAGCAGATGGCCAGCACCGAGATGCAGGCGCCCGCCACGCTCCAAAAGCGCAGCGGCAGCGTGGTGAACGAGGTCAGCCCCAACAGCGCCAGCGCGCCCAGGCGGCGCAGGCTGAAGCTCGATTGCCCGCTGAAGCGCTCGGCGGGCACAAAGGGCAGGGCCACGGTCTGGAACCCCACCCAGGCGTACAGCCCTTTCATGAAGCGGTTGCGCTCGGGCAGGGCCTTGAGCGCCTGCACCACTTTGCGGTCCATCAGCCGGAAATCCCCAGCGTTGCGCGGGATGCGGATGTTGGAGCCAAAGTTCATCAGCCGGTAGAACACGTCGGTGCCCAGGCGCTTGGCGCTGCTCTCGCCCGCGCGGTCGGCAATCACGCCATACACCATGTCGTAGCCCGAACGCCAGAGTTCGACCATGCGCGCCACCAGCTCCAGCGGGTGCTGAAAATCCGCATCGATCAGCAGCACGGCGTTGCCGCGCGCGTGGTCCACCCCGGCGGACAGGGCCGCCTCTTTGCCAAAGTTGCGCGAGAACTCCAGGTAGCGCACGCCCAGCGTGGCGGCGTGGGCCAGGGCCACGTCGCGGGTGGCATCGCGGCTGCCGTCGTTGATGACCAGGATCTCAAAATCGGGCGTCAGCGCCTGGGCGGTGGCGTGCAGTGCGTGCAGAAACTCGGCCAGGTGGCCCGCCTCGTTGTAGGCGGGCACCACGCAGCTCAGGCGCAGCGGTGGTCGTGCGTGTACGGGTGCGGTGGGGGGGGGCAGGGGTGTCGTCATGGCAGGCGGGGCGGGGGTGGCGTGGCCGGCAAGGCGTCAAAGACGGCGTACACAAAGGTCTGGGGGCGGGGGAAGCGCCAGCCCTGGCGCTGCACGGCGATCAGGTGCGGCGCTGCGCTCTGGCCGCGCTGCGCCAGCCACTGCTGTGCGGTGTCTTCACACGCGGCGTCGGGGGCGGGGGCGCTGCCGGTGGTGCTGTAGGGGCCGCGCGGGCACAGCAGGATGCCCGCCTGCTGCTCCCAACCCGCGTGGGGGTTGAACAGGGCGGGGTAGGTATCGGGCAGGCCGGGCAGGGTGCGGGCGTGGGGCAGGGCGTAAAAGGCCAACAGGGCGTTTTCTGCCCAGGCACCGCCGACCCAGCCCAGCGCGGTGCCGGGGTGGCGCCGGGCCCAGTCATCGGCAATGGCCTGTGCGGCTTCAAAGCTGGGCCGGTAGTAGCCGCTGTGGCCCGAGCGGGCGTGCGACCAGGCCAGTGCCAGGCCCGCCAGCGCAATCGCCCCCAACACCGGCCAGAACGCCCGGTGCAGCGCCGCCAGCGCGCGCGCCGTGGCACCGGGCACGGCTGCTTGCAGGTTGCGCAGCCACAGCAGCGAAAAAGCAAACCCGATCGGAATGGCCCAGGGCGTGGACAGCTCGGCCACCCCCGCCACGCCAAAGCCCAGTGTCAGCGCCCAGGGCGTGAAGGCCAGCCAGAACAGGGTGTCGGCCCAGCCGGTGGGGCGCCAGCTTTGCCAGGCCAGGTGCAGCCACGTGCGCGCCCAGTGGCTTGCATCGGGCTGGGTTTTGCGCTGCCAGTAGCTGAACACGCCTACGCAGGCCAGCCAGCCGGGCAGCCAGTAAAACAGCGGAGCCAGGGCAAAGCGCAGCACATAGCCCCATTGGGTGGCTCCGCTGCCCTGGTCCATGGCGTAGCCCAGCGTGATCCAGCCGTGCCCGGCAATCCAGGCGATGTGCGGTGCCAGCGCAGCAGCAAACACGGCCAGCGCCAGGTAGGGTCGCGGCGATGCCAGCCACTGCCGCCCCGCCGCTGTGAGCAGCGTGGGCAACAGGAAACCAGCCAAAAACACCCCGCTGTAGTACTTGCTCAACATGCTGGCCGCCGCCAGCAGGCCCAGCGCCACACTGCACGCAGCCCCGCGCCAGCGCTGCTCTTGCCAACTGGCCAGCAGCATGGCCGCCGTCCAGGGCCACAGCGACAGCAACTGGCTGTTTGCATTGAACTTGGCAGCCAGGTTGGCGTAAGGCAGGCTCCACAGCAGCAGCAGTGCCGCCGTAGGGGCCAGCGCGCCCAGGCCCAGCCGCCGGGCCAGGTGCAGCACGCCGCACAGCCCCACAGCCACGTTGGTATAGGACAGCAGACGGTAGGCCCAATCGGTCTGGGGGAACACGGCAAACCAGGCGCCTACCACCCAGGCAAAGAACGGCGGGTGCTTGTGCGTGCCCCAGTCCCACGCCTGGGCCCAGGCGTAGTTTTCCAGCATGTCGTGGTAGCCATCCAGATTGCCTTGGGCTAACCACTGGAGTAGTGCCCAGACCAGGCACGAGGCCCCTATCACCACGGCCACACGTGTCGGCGCCAGAAGGGAGCGGGAGGGGGCACCGGGTGCGGCAAGGGCGGAGGTGTTCAAGGGCGGGTGGGGCAAGAAAAAAAGGTCAAGAATTGTAGGTGTTGGGCTGTGCGTGGGCGGTACGCCGCAGTGCGTCACAATCAGACACATGACGAAAAACGCAAAACTTCCCCTGGAGTTCGAGCCAGAGTTTATCGAGGGCCTCAAAGAAATTTTTGAGGAAAAAATTGTGTTCAACCAGGTGCTGGGCCTGAAGATCACCACTTTGCGGCCCCAGCAGGTGGTGGCGCGCATCGACATGAAACCCGATCTGGTCGGCCACTATGCCTACAACCGCGTGCACGGCGGCGTCATCAGTGCCGGGCTGGATGCCACAGGCGCCATGGCCGTGATGGCGGCCATTGGCGCGCGCCACATGGACGAGCCCCCCGCCCAGCGCCTGCACCGCTTTGCCAAGCTGGGCACCATTGATTTGCGTGTGGACTACCTGCGCCCTGGTATCGGCAGCCATTTCGAGCTGCGCGCTGAGGTGCTGCGCCTGGGCTCGCGCGTGGCCAGCACGCGCATGGAGTTCCTGGGCCCTGACGGGCAGCTCATGTCGGCAGGCTCGGCGGCTTACATCGTTTCTTGAGGGCGCTGATGCGCTCTGGCCGCGGCCACGCGGGCTGCTGCGCAGTCCGCTGCTGTGCGCTGCTGCAAGGCTTGCAAGTGGATGCAACGGCTGAACCGTTTGCTTACCAGTCTTGCGTAACGCACCGGGTTTTTGCGCGCTGCCCCTCCTAGGATGGCCTTTTTTCAAGGAGATCCGATGGCTGTGCAGAATCCTTTCTTTGGCAAGCGTGAACCCGAAACCCCCCAGCCCCGCCACACCACGGTGATGCCGGGCAGCCTGGGCAGTGCTGTCACCAGTGCCTCTGCGGTGTCCAGTGCCGTGGCCAACGCCAGCGCACCCAGCGTGGGCAGCAAGCTCACCGTGGGCCCCAAGATCAAGCTCAAGGGCGTAGAAATCACCGACTGCGACACCCTGGTGGTAGAGGGAACGGTAGAGGCCACCATGAACTCGCGCGTGATCCAGATTGCCGAGCAGGGCGCTTTTCGCGGCAGCGCTGAAATCGACATCGCTGAAATCCGTGGCGAGTTCAGCGGCACGCTCACGGTGCGCGAGAAACTGCTGATCTTTGGCACCGGCAAAGTCAGCGGCAAGATCCGCTACGGCAAGCTGGTGATTGAAGAGGGCGGGCAGTTGTCCGGAGAAATCGATGTGGGCGTGGGCGCCGGCCAGCGCCCGGCAGCCAGCGTGCGTGCAGAGCCCTTGCCACTGGTGGCCTGAATCTGCCCCACCGGCGCGCCGCCACCCTGGGGGCGGTGCGTTCAGTGGGCGCAGTCCGGGGGGCGGGGCACCGGGCACGGTTTGCCCTCGTCATCAATGGCCACAAAGGTCAGCATGGCCTCCGTGACCTTGATGTAGCGGCCCTGCTCAGACATGCGCTCGGCGTAGGCTTCCACCGCCACCGTGATCGACGTGTTGCCGATGCGCGTGACGTGCGAGAAGAACGACAGCAAATCGCCCACACGCACGGGGTGTTTGAAGATGATCTCGTTGACTGCCACGGTGGCCATGCGGCCCTGGATGTAGCGCGCGGGCAGCACGGCGCCTGCCAAGTCCAGTTGCGCCATCACCCAGCCGCCAAAAATATCGCCGTTGGCGTTGCAATCGCCGGGCAGGGGAATGACCTTGAGTACCAGCTCGTGGTGGCTGGGCAAAGCAGGGGCGGGCAGAAGATGCAGGTCGGGCATGGGCACAATCTCGGTACAACAACCCTCGGAATTGTCCCCCATGCGCCACCACGGCGAGTCCTCTGCCCCCGTTTCCCCTCAAAACTCCGCGCAACCGCGCTCCGACTGGACCACCCTCTCGCGCCTGCTGCCCTATTTGTGGCAGTACAAGTGGCGCGTCGTCGTGGCCATCGTCTTCATGGTGGGCGCCAAGGTGACCAACGTGGGCGTGCCCGTGCTGCTGAAAAACCTGGTCGATGCCATGGACGTCAAGCCGGGCGACCCGGCCATCGTGTTGGTCGTGCCCGTGGGCCTGTTGCTGGCCTATGGCCTGCTGCGCCTGTCGACCTCGCTGTTCACCGAGTTGCGCGAGTTGGTGTTCTCCAAGGCCACACAGGGCGCGGCGCGCTCCATTGCGCTGCAAACCTTTGAGCACCTGCACGCGCTCTCCCTGCGCTTTCATCTGGAGCGCCAGACCGGTGGCATGACGCGCGACATCGAGCGCGGCGTGCGCGGCATCGAATCCTTGATCTCGTTCACGCTGTTCAACATCGGTGCCACGCTGATCGAAGTGGCCATGGTGCTGACGGTGCTGGCGGTCAAGTTCGACGCCTGGTTTGCCTGGATCACGCTGGCGGCGCTGGCGTTTTACATCACTTTCACGGTGGTGCTGACCGAGTGGCGCACGCAGTTTCGCCGCCAGGCCAACGAGTTTGATTCGGCCGCGCACAGCAAGGCGGTGGACTCGCTGCTGAACTACGAAACCGTCAAATACTTCAACAACGAAGCCTTTGAAGCGGGCCGCTACGACGAGAGCTTGCAGCGCCTGCGCACGGCGCGGCTGAAGGCGCAGAGCACGCTCTCGCTGCTCAACACCGGCCAGCAGCTCATCATCGCCATCGGCCTGGTGGCCATGCTGTGGCGCGCCACGCAGGGCGTGGTCGATGGCCGCATGACGCTGGGCGACCTGGTCATGGTCAACGCCTTCATGATCCAGCTCTACATTCCGCTGAACTTCCTGGGCGTGATCTACCGCGAGATCAAGCAAAGCCTGACCGACCTGGACAAGATGTTCACGCTGATGGACAAAGAGCGCGAGGTGGCCGATGCGCCCGGCGCGCAGCCGCTCACTGGCCTGGAACGCGCCGATGTGCGTTTTGAGAACGTCGAATTTGCCTACGACCCGGCGCGGCCCATTCTGAAAGGCATCAGCTTTGACATTCCCGCCGGTAAAACCGTGGCCGTGGTCGGGCCGTCGGGCTCGGGCAAATCGACGCTGGCGCGGCTGCTGTTTCGCTTCTATGACATCCAGCAGGGCCGCATCACCATTGCCGGGCAGGAGATTCGCAGCGTGACGCAGGCCAGCGTGCGCCGGGCGATTGGCATCGTGCCGCAGGACACCGTGCTGTTCAACGACACCGTGGCCTACAACATCGCCTATGGCCGCACGGGCGCCACGCAGGCCGAGATCGAGGCCGCCGCCCGCGCCGCACGCATCCACGACTTCATCGCCGCCACGCCCAAGGGCTACGCAACACAAGTGGGCGAGCGCGGCCTGAAGCTCTCGGGTGGCGAAAAGCAGCGCGTGGCCATCGCCCGCACGCTCTTGAAAAACCCGCCCATCCTGATTTTTGACGAGGCCACCAGCGCCCTCGATTCAGCCAACGAGCGCGCCATCCAGGCCGAGCTGCACAGCGCCGCGCAGAACAAAACCACGCTGCTGATTGCACACCGCCTGTCCACGGTGGTGGAGGCGCACCAGATTCTGGTGATGGACGCGGGCTGCATCATCGAGCGCGGCACCCACGCCGAGCTGCTGGCGCGCGGCGGCCGCTACGCCAGCATGTGGGCCTTGCAGCAAAGCGGCGAGGTGGCCTGAAGTAGGCATGGAGCGGGCATGGTGCGGCTGCGCGCTCCTGAAAACGTAGCTGCTTGCGCACACTGCGCAAGGTTTTGAGGCATAAAACAAGCGCAATTTCATGCGGGATGTGCGCTTGCAGCTCCTGAATCAGGAGCGACTGGCGGGCTTTTATGGAGCAGCCGCGCGCCTGTGTTATACAAAACACCACCCTATTCACAGCGTAACCACACCCGCAATATGAGCACGCAAAAAAATCCCGTCGTCTATGGCACCGAAGACCTGCTGGTCAGCCTGTGCAACTCGGTCACCCGGGTGCTGAACGTGGCCACCCAGACCCAGATCAGCTACTCGGGCATGGTGCAGCGCATCAGCAAAACCTGTCTCAAGCCCGATATTGGCTGCTTCGTGCTGTTTGACGGCGGCTTTTCCGGGCTGGTGATCATCAACTTCTCGGGCGCGGCGGCCATGGAGATTTACGAGAGCTACATGCTCAACATGGGCATGTCCAAAAGCGACCTGGCCAGCTCGTTCACCTCGGACGAGGTCAGCAACGTGATGGGCGAGCTGATGAACCAGGTGGTGGGCGACTTCACCGGCAAGGTGCGCCGCGAGCTGCAAACGCACATCACGCAAAACCAGCCCAAGATGCTGGCGCTGAACAAGGAAGTGCTGCTCAGTGTGGATGCCAACCTGGACCAGCCCGAGGCGCGGCGCGTTACTTTCTACACCGGTGCCAACCATATCTTCTACCTGGAACTGGCTATTGACCGCACCGAGTTCATCAAGCTCTACGACTTCGAGCCCCAAGACGTGCCGAACCCCGATGAGCTGATCGCCCAGGCACACGGCGCCGGGGCGGCTGCACCCGCCCCCGCAGCCGCACAGCCCCTGAGTGAGACCGACGAGCTGCTCAAGTCGCTGGGGATGTGATGCGGCCCCTGCGGGCGTGTTCGCCGTGCGCTGGCAGTGCGGTGGGGGCGTTCAGCAGGCGCGCCACACGCGCCACGATGTCGTCGATTTGAGCCCCATCGCAGATGAGCGGTGGCAGCAAGCGGATGGTGGTGTCCCGCGTCACCGTGATGAGCAGGCGCTGTTGCGCCAGCGCACGCCCGAGCAGCGCTTTGGCGTCTGATTCCAGTTCGATGCCTACCATCAGGCCCAGGCCCCGGATGGCCACGACGCGCGGGTGGTCGCGCAGCGCATGTTGCAAGCCAGCCAGCAGCCGGTGGCCCAGCTGGGCAGCGCGCTCGGGGATGTTGTCGCGTTCCATCACGTCCACCACCGTGCAACCGATCCGGCAAGCCAGCGGATTGCCGCCGAAGGTGCAGCCGTGGTGGCCGGGGGAGAACAGTTGTGCCGCCTGGCCCCGTGCCAGGCAGGCGCCTATCGGAAAGCCATTGCCCAGCGCTTTGGCCAGGGTGATGACATCGGGCGCAATGCCCGCGTGCTGGTAGCCAAACCAGGTGCCGGTGCGGCCCATGCCGGTTTGCACTTCATCGACCATCAGCAGCCAGCCTTGCTCGTCGCACAGGGCCCGCAGCGCGCGCAGGTACTCGGGGCTGGCAGGGCGCACACCGCCTTCGCCTTGCACCGGCTCGACCAGCACGGCCACGATGCCGGGCACCTGTGCCGCAGCCTGGCGCACTGCGCCGATGTCGTTGTAGGGCACGCGCACAAAGCCCGGCATCAAGGGCTCGAACCCGCGGTGCGCTGCCGGGTTGCCGGTGGCCGCCAGCGTCGCGATGGTGCGGCCATGAAAGCTGTTGTCCATCACCAGCACCTGCGGCTGGACCACCTGTTTGCGCTGGCCGTGCAGGCGCGCCAGCTTGAGCGCTGTCTCGTTGGCCTCGGCCCCCGAGTTGCAGAAGAACGCACGCTGCATGCCCGACAGCCCGCACAGTCGCTCTCCCAGGCGCTCTTGCCAGTCGATCTGAAACAGGTTGGAGGTATGCAGCAGCAGCCCCGCCTGCTCGGTAATGGCGGCGGTGATCTCGGGGTGCGCATGGCCCAGGCTGGTCACGGCAACGCCCGCGATGGCGTCCAGGTATTCGGTGCCTTGTGTATCCCACAGGCGGGCACCGCTGCCGCGACAGAAAGACACGGGCTGGCGGGCATAGGCCTGCATCAAATGTGAAGTGGTGTTTGGCATGGAGGTGTTCTCAATTCTGGTGTGCTGGTTCTGCTGGTTCGTTGGGCCAGTAATGGCTGTCTGGCAAGGCGCGCGCGCCAAAAATGGCCTGGCCGACGCGCACCACGGTGGCGCCTTCTTCAATGGCGATCTCAAAGTCGCCCGACATGCCCATGGACAGCCCATCCAGGCACAGCCCTGCCGGGGCGCTGGCGCGAAGCTGGTCGCGCAGTGTGCGCAGCCCGATAAAGCATTGGCGCACCCGCGCTGTCTCGGGCGACAGCAGCGCCAGCGTCATCAGCCCGCGCACGCGCAAGGCGGGAAAGGCGGGCAAGGCCTGCAAAAAAGCCGCTACGTCCTGTGGTGGCAGGCCGTATTTGCTGGCCTCGCCGGAGGTGTTGACCTGCACGAACACGTCCAGCACACGCCCCTGTGCGCGCAAGTGCTGGTCCAGCACCTGGGCCAGGCGCAAGCTGTCCAGCGCCTGAAATTCGGTGGCAAAACGCGCCACCAGCTTGGCCTTGTTGGTTTGCAGGTGGCCGATGACCGACCAGCGCACATCTGCCAGATCGGCCATCGCTTGCCATTTGCGGTGGGCTTCCTGCACCTTGTTTTCTCCCCACTGGCGGCAGCCCGCTGCGTAGGAGAGGCGAATGCGTGCTTCGTCCATGGTTTTGCTCACCGGCAGCAGGCGCACGCTGGCGGGGTCGCGCCCCACGCGCTGGCAGGCCGCAGTGATGCGCGCCTGCACAGCGGCCAGGTTGCGCTGCAAGTCCTCCAGCGTGCTGGCCTGGGGGTAGTGGCTGCGCCCGATGTGCGAACCGGGCGCTGTCCCGGTGGCATCGGCGTCGGAGGTGGATGGCGTCATTTGGCCACCGCCTTGCTGCCAAGGGGGTCGGGTGCAGAGCGCGATGGGTTGCGTGACCACTGGCCATGGAGCACCGCGTAAGCCACCAGCCCGATCACCAGCCCCCAGAACGCCCCGCCAATGCCCCACAGCTTGATGTTGGCGGCAGCGGCCAGGAAAGTGATCAGCCCTGCTTCACGGGTTCGGGGGTCGGCCATTGCGCTGGCCAGGCTGGTGCCAATGGTGCCCAGCAAGGCCAGCCCTGCCAGCGTGGTGATGAAGCTGGCCGGAAACGCCATGAAAACCGCCGCCAACGTGACCCCGAACACCCCCACGAGGATGTAGAAAACACCCGCCGCAATGCCTGCCACCCAGCGCTTGGAGGGGTCTTCGTGCGCTTCCTTGCCCGTACAGATGGCCGCCGTGATGGCCGCGATGTTGAAGGCGTGCGAGCCAAACGGTGCCATCAGCAACGAGCCCAGCCCGGTGAGGGTGACGATGGGGTTGGCGCTGGTCTTGAACCCGTCGTTGCGCAGCACCAGCATGCCGGGCATGTACTGGCCCGTCAGCGTGATCAGAAACAGCGGCAGCGCCACGCTCAGCAAGGCATTGAGCGAGAACACCGGCAGGGTGAGCACGGGCGCAGCCAACTGCCATTGCAGGCCCGACAGGTCCACGCGCTCTTGTGCCAGCAGGAGCGCCAGCCCCAGCACCAGAATGCCCACCACGGCGTAGCGTGCGCAAAAGCGCTTGAGCACGACATAGGCCACGATCAGCACGCTGCTCAACAGCGGATCGATGCTCACGCTGCCAAAGGCGCCAATGCCGAACTGCAACAAGATGCCCGCCAGCAGCCCGGCCGCCACGCCTGGCGGAATCAGGCGGATAAGTTTCTCGAAATAGCCTGACAAGCCCAGCAGCACAAAGGCCGCGCCAGAGACCAGGTAGGCACCCACCGCCTCGGCATACGGCGTGGTGGCCAGCGCCGTGACCAGGAACGCTGCCGCAGGCGTGGACCAGGCCGTGATGATCGGCTCGCGGGCCATGGCACTGAGCAATAGGCCCGTCACCCCCACGCCAATCGAAATTGACCAGACCCACGAGGCCGTCAGCTCCGGGCTCAGGCCCGCCACCTTGGCCGCCTGAAAGACCAGAATGAAGGTGCCGCCGTAGTTGACGATGACCGAAATCAAGCCCGCCACCACCGGGTGGGCAAGATCGCGCAGTTGAATGGGTGGTGGTGTGCTGGAAAACGACATGGCCTGGGGGCTCCCTCTGAAGTGCGAAATCGCGGGTATCAAAAGTGGTTTTATACCGTTGCAGTGGACTGTTCTTCTATGTCAATTTTGCAATGGTGTACAGACCACTTTGCTCAAAACCAGAGGCTGGCGCTGCCCATGAATACGGTGCAAAGTCCAGGTGCGGCCATAAAATGGACTGCTGTTATTGGCCAATTTGCAGAAAAAAAGCAGACCACATGAAAAGCGTTTTTGAGCTGGAGACACTGAGAATGCGGCTCAGCGATGCCGACCTGCAGCCCCTGGACTTGCACCAGCGCATTCAGCGTGCCCTGCGCGCCCTGATACTGGATGGGGCCCTGGGGCCGGGTGTCAAACTGCCTGCCACGCGCGCGCTGGCCCAGTCGCTGGGTGTGGCCCGCGACACCGTGGAGAACGCCTATGTGCAGCTCCAGCGCGATGGTTTCGTCGTCCGGCGCAAAGGCTCTGGCAGCTACGTGCCCGAGACCATGGGCACCGAGCTGCGCGGCGCCGAGCGGCGGCGCCTGAGGTTTCGCTCTCCCGCCCGCAGCACCCCGCAGGCCGGTGCTGGTCTGAGCCGGCGGGGCCGGATGGTGCTTGACAGCGGCGGGGTGGCCGATCAACAGGTGATCCAGGCCTTTGCCACGGGCCTGCCCGAAACCCGCACCTTTCCCGTACAGGTTTGGGAGCGTTTGCAGCGCCAGGTGTTGAAAGACCACCGCACCCAGGTGCTGCTGCATGGCGACCCGCAAGGCGCCAGGCCCTTGCGCGAGGCCATTGCCGCCTACCTCAACCTGGAGCGGGGCGCCCAGGTGTCGGCGGAACAGATTCTGGTGCTCAGCAGCACCCGGCAGGCCTTGTTTCTGTGTGCGCAGTTGCTGGTGGACGCGGGCAAACCAATTTTGTTGGAGAACCCCGGCTACTTCGGCGCCAAAAAAGCATTTGAATCCGCCGAGGCCAAGGTCGTGCCGGTGGACGTGGATGCCCAAGGCATACGCACTGACCTGTTGCGCGCCGACCGCAGTGGCGCCAGTTGCGTCTATGTGACACCTTCGCACCAATACCCCACGGGGGCCACCTTGTCGCTGGAGCGGCGGCTCGACTTGATTCACTGGGCGGCTGACAACGGCAAGTGGATCCTCGAAGACGACTACGACAGCGAGTTCCACTACGACGGTCTGCCTACCGCGTGTGTGCAAGGCCTGGACAAGTACCAAAGAACGCTCTACATCGGCACCTTCGGCAAAACGCTCTACCCTGGGCTGCGCATGGGGTACATGGCGCTTCCGCTGGAGCTGGTGCGCGCATTCACCCATGCGCGCAGCATCCTGGATGGCCATACGCCCCAGGCCGTGCAGTTGACCTTGGCACGTTTCATGGAAGACGGGCACTACAACGCCCATGTCAGGGCCATGCGCAAGCTTTATGCGGGCCGGCGCGATTACATGCTCGATGCCATCGAGCGGCATCTGGGCGCCGTGGTGGCGCCGCTGCGGCCAGCGGGCGGTATGCAGATACCGTGCTTTCTGAAGCCAGGCTGGTCTGAGGAGGCCACCATTCGGCAGGCGGCGGCGGCGGGCGTGCAGTTGCCCGGCTTGAGCCGGCTCTATCTGGGGCCGCAGAAGCAGTATGGCTGGTTGCTGGGCTATGCCTGCCTGACGGAGCAGGCCATTGAAACGGCCATGCTGCGCCTGGCCCAGGCCCTCAGACAGTAGGCGAAAAAAAGCCGCCCAGCCTGGGCTGAGCGGCATGGCCGCAGCGCGGCGCCCGGTAGCAGGGCCTTGGCGGCTTACTGCTTGCGCGCAGCGATGGACTTTTCAGCCAGGTCCACCAGGTCGGCGCCGATCTGGCCCTTCCACTTGTCCACCACGGGGCGGGTGGCCTTGACGAAGGCGTCGCGCTCGGCGGCGGTGAGCTGGGTCACGGTCACGCCGTGGCTGGCAATTTCCTTGAGCAGCGGCTTGTCGGCCTCAACCACGCCTTTGCGGGCGATGGCGATCTGCTCTTTGCCCGCGTCGATGGCTGCTTGCTTGACGATTTCGCGGTCGGCGGGTGTCCAGCTGTTCCAGATGTCCTTGTTGACCACGAACACCAGCGGGTCGTTCATGTAGCCCCACAGCGTCAGGTGCTTTTGCGCCACGGTGTAGAGCTTGGCGGCCATGAACACCGACAGCGGGTTTTCCTGCCCATCGACGGCGCCGCTGGCCATGGCGGGCTGGGCATCGGCCCAGCTCATTTGCGTGGGGTTGGCGCCCAGGGCGGTGAACGTGTCGAGGAACAGCGGCGAGCCGACCACGCGGATCTTCATGCCCTTGAGGTCAGCGGGGCTCTTGATGGGCTTTTTGGAGTTGGAGATTTCGCGGTAGCCGTTCTCGCCCCAGGCCAGCGGCATGACACCGGCTTTGTCCAGCGTCTGGAACAGGCGCTTGCCCACTTCGCCCTGCGTGAGCGCATCGGTGGCGGCGTAGTCGGGCATCAAAAACGGCAGCGAGAACAGGTTCAGCTGCTTCACCTGGGGCGACCAGTTGATGGTCGAGCCAATGGCCATGTCGATCACGCCCTGGCGCAGCGCGGAGAACTCGCGCGTCTGGTCGCCCTGGATCAGCGAGACGCCGGGGTAGAGCTTGATGTTGATGCGGCCCTGGGTGCGTTCGCGCACCTTGTTGGCCCACAGCTCACCGCCCTTGCCCCAGGGAAAGGCCGTGCCCAGCACCAGCGACATGCGGTACTCGCTCTTGTACGCGGTCTGCGCGATGGCCGCAGGCGCGGTAAAGGCCAGGGCGGCCGCAGCGGCCACGGCGGTGGTCAGGAAAGTACGCAGTTTCATGGGTTCTCCTTGCTATGAAAAAAGTAGCTAGTAGCGCTTATCTGGCGGGCCTTGAAGCCCATTTTTATTCAATATTCTCAATAACCGAGACGGGCAGGCAGCCACAGCGCCAGGGGCGGGAAGGCAATCACCAGCACCATCACCAGGAACATGGCCAGCAGCATGGGCCCGACCCAGCGCACGGTGGACTCCATGCGCACCCCGGCAATGCGGCACGACACCATCAGGTTCACGGCCAGCGGCGGTGTGAACTGGCCCAGCGCCACCTTGAGCGTAAGGATGACGCCAAACCACACCGGGTCCCAGCGGTAGTGCTCCATGATGGGCAGCAGCAGCGGCACGAAGATCAAAAAGATGGAGATGCCGTCCAAAAACATGCCCACCGTGACCAGCAGCAAGATGAGCAGCGCCAGCACGCCGTATTCGCCCAGCCCCGAGTTGACGATGGCTTTGGCCACCGGGTCGATCACGCCCAGCGTGGACAGCGAGAAGGCAAAAATCCCGGCCAGCGACACCACAATCAAAATCACCGCCGACAGCTCGCCCGACTCGCGCAGGATGGTGAACAAATCGCGCACGGCAATGGTGCGGTGGATGACCATGCCCACAAACAGGCCGTAGAACACGGCGACCACGGCAGCCTCGGTGGGCGTGAACCAGCCCGCGCGCATGCCGCCCAGAATCAGCACCGGCGCGGCCAGGCCCCAGGCCGCTTCGCGCAGGCTGCGCCAGAACGGCGGGCGCGGCATGGACGCTTCGAGCGCCCCCATCTTGTGCTTGCGCGCCATCCACACGGCCGGAACGATGAGCGCAATGCCCGCCAGAATGCCCGGAATCATCCCGGCGGCAAACAGCGCTGGCACCGAGGCGCCTGGCACCAGCACCGAGTAAATGATGAACGCCACCGAGGGCGGAATCAGGATGTCGGTGGCGGCGGCGGCGCCCACCACGCTGGCCGAGAAACTGCCCGGATACCCCGCGCGGTGCATGGCGGCAATCATCACGCCGCCCACGGCAGCGGCGTTGGCCGGCCCCGAGCCCGAGATGCCGCCCAAAAACATGGCCACGGCAATGGCCACCAGCGGCAACATGCCGGGGCCACGCCCGACGATGGCGACGGCAAAGTTCACCAGCCGCAGCGCCACGCCCGAGCGGTCAAAAATCGAGCCCACCAGCACAAACATCGGAATGGCCAGCAGCGGGTATTTGCCCAGACCGGCGTAAAAGTTCTGCGGCACGGCCAGCAGGCCGAACCACTGCGCATCCTGGTTGGCCAGCGCAATCGCGGCAGCACCCGCCAGACCCAGCGCCGCGCCAATGGGCACGCCCACCAGCATCATCAGCAAAAAGGCAACAAACAAGAGCGTAGCGATCATGGCTGGCGCTCCAGAAAGTCCACGTCGGACTGTTTGCCGCGCCGGATGAACAGGCCCAGGGCGCGCCAGGTGATCAGTGCCGACAGCACCGGCAGCCACACCGAGTACCACCACTGCGGCACGCCAATGCCGGGCGAGGTTTCTTCAAAACGGTAGTCGTCCCAGACCACGCGCACACTGAGCACGGCAATGGTGGCAAACAGCAGCGCCACCATCAGCGCGCCAAAACGGGCCAGCGCACGCCGGCGTGCGCCCGAGCCGCTGTCAGAAAAGAACTCGATGCGGATGTGGCGGTCGCGCGCCACAGCCGCCGAGCCCGCCACCAGCGCCAGCACGATCATCAGGAACACCGAGATTTCTTCTGTCCAGGCAAGGGAGCTGTCGGTGAAGTAGCGTGCCAGCACGTTGGCAAAGGTGATCAAGGCCAGCGCTGCCATCACGAGCACGGTGAGCCAGTCTTCAATGCGCAGCGAGCGCGGCTCATCGCTGGCGGGCAGGGTGGGTTCGGGGTTGGCAGCGCAAGGCCCGGGTTCTGGGGAGGGGGGCATGGGAGAGAAGCGTCAGGGGCAGGGCGACAGGAGGGTGCCAAAGCGGCAGGCCGTTTGCTACGCGCTGGCGTGGTACGCCATGGGGTCAGCAGGGTTGCGCTGTGAACGCGGGCGCCATTATGCGTTCTGCTCTGGCAGGCGTTGCGCGCCGCAGCCCGGGCGGCCCCTTGCCAGCGCCGATAATGCACGCATGGAAACCAAGTGGCTTGAGGACTTTGTCAGTCTGGCGGAAACGCGCAGTTTTAGCCGTTCGGCGCAGCTGCGCCACGTCACGCAACCGGCGTTCTCGCGCCGCATCCAGGCCCTGGAGGCCTGGGCGGGCACCGATCTGGTGGACCGCAGCTCGTACCCCACGCGCCTGACGCCAGCGGGCAAAACGCTGTACGACCAGGCGCTGGAGACTTTGCAGGCGCTGCAAAACACCCGCGCCACGCTGCGCGCCCACGGCACGTCCAGCCAGGACATGATCGAGTTTGCCGTGCCGCACACGCTGGCCTTCACCTTCTTTCCGGCCTGGGTGTCGAGCCTGCGCGAGCAGTTCGGCCCTTTCAAGAGCCGGTTGATTGCGCTCAACGTGCATGACGCGGTGATGCGCCTGGTCGAAGGCAGTTGCGACCTGCTCATCACCTACCACCACGCCTCGCAGCCCTTTCAGCTCGATGCCAACCGCTACGAGATGG
The DNA here is from genome assembly GCF_004341365.1 of Simplicispira metamorpha. Lineage (GTDB taxonomy): Bacteria > Pseudomonadota > Gammaproteobacteria > Burkholderiales > Burkholderiaceae_C > Simplicispira > Simplicispira metamorpha. The sequence continues at coordinate 37,067 of NZ_SLXH01000019.1, forward strand.
TGGTGCTGGGCCAGGAAGTGCTGGCGCCCTACGCCAAGGCCGATGCCCAGGGCCAGCCCCTGTACCCGCTGCCCGGGCGTGCCGGGCAGCCGCTGCCCTACCTGGGCTATGCGCCCGGGGCCTACCTGGGCCGCGTCACCGAGCTGATCCTCAAGCAGTCGAGCACGCCCATCCACCTCGACCGCGTTTATGAAACCGACATGGCCGAGGGCCTCAAGGCGATGGCGCTGGAAGGCCACGGCATTGCCTTTCTGCCCTACAGCGCCGTCAAAAAAGAGCTGCGCGCACGTACCTTGACCCGCGCCGCCCCGCCCGAACTGCACGGCCTGGAGATGGCCATGGATGTGCGCGTGTACCGCGAAAAACCCACCGGCAAAGAGCCTGCCAAAGGCACGGCCCAGGCCATGTGGACGTTTTTGCAAGAGCACAGCGTCGCCGGTGCCAGCGCCTTGCTGCCGTGACGGCAGACGCCGTCGTTTACAGCCAAATCAGCCTCCAGCCCTTGCGCAGAGCGCGCAAGCAGCTATCAAAAAAAGAGTAAATCCGGGGCGGCGCGCGCTGGCAGCGCCCCCCGCTGGCGCTGGCCCTCGCCCGGTAAAATCCGCGCTTTGCCCCGCTTGCCCGCCGTGCCCCGCACCGGCCTGCAATGCACCTCCCGCCGGTTGCGCACCGGCCCACTTTCTGGAATTCCCCCGTGTCCTACGCCCCCGAAACCCGGCGCCGCCGCACCTTTGCCATCATTTCCCACCCTGACGCCGGTAAAACCACGCTGACGGAAAAACTGCTGCTGTTCTCGGGCGCCATCCAGATTGCGGGCGCCGTCAAGGGCCGCAAAGCCAGCCGCCACGCCACCTCCGACTGGATGGAAATCGAAAAGCAGCGCGGCATCTCGGTGGCCAGCTCGGTCATGCAGATGCTCTACCGCGAGCACGTCATCAACCTGCTCGACACCCCCGGCCACAAAGACTTCTCGGAAGACACCTACCGCGTGCTCACGGCGGTGGATTCGGCCCTGATGGTGATCGACGCGGCCAACGGCGTGGAAGCGCAAACGCGCCGCCTGATCGAGGTCTGCCGCCAGCGCGACACGCCCATCATCACTTTCGTCAACAAGATGGACCGCGAGGTGCGCGACCCGCTGGACATCCTCGACGAAGTCGAGCGCGAACTGGGCATGCCCTGCTGCCCCATCACCTGGCCGGTGGGCCAGGGCAAATCGTTCGGCGGCATCATCAACCTGCGCACGCAGACCATGACGGTGTTCACCCCCGGCAGCGACCGGGGCCCCAAAGACTTTGAAGTGGTGCCGCTGGCCGAGGCCGAGCGCCTGCGCGCACGCTTTGGCCAGGCGTTTGACGATGCGCTGGAGAGCATGGAGCTGGCCCAAGGCGCCTCGGCCCCCTGGAACCATGCGGATTTTCTGGCGGGCAAGCTCACGCCGGTGTTCTTTGGCTCGGGCGTGAACAACTTCGGGGTGATGGAGGTGCTGGACGCGGTGGTCGATATGTCGCCCCCGCCCGGCCCGCGCAAAAGCTCGCTTGTCGTCAACAAGCAGACCATCGAAAAAACCGTGCAGCCCGAAGACGAAGGCTTTGCCGGCGTGGTGTTCAAGGTGCAGGCCAACATGGACGCCAACCACCGCGACCGCATCGCCTTTGTGCGCGTGGCCAGTGGCAAATACACCCCGGGCATGAAGCTCAAGGTGCAGCGCACCGCCAAAGAGCTGCGTCCCACCAGCGTCGTCACCTTCATGAGCCAGCGCCGCGAGGCCGTGGAAGAAGCCTACGCGGGTGACATCATCGGCTTTACCACGCACGGCGGCGTGCAGCTGGGCGACACTATCACCGACGGCGCGGCGCTGCAATTTACCGGCCTGCCGTTCTTTGCCCCCGAGATGTTCATGACCGTGGTGCTGAAAAACCCGCTGCGCACCAAGCAATTGCAGCAGGGCCTGGCGCAACTGGGCGAAGAGGGGGCCATCCAGGTCTTCAAACCCGATGCGGGCGGCAACATGCTGCTGGGCGCTGTGGGCCAGCTGCAGTTTGAAGTGGTGCAGCACCGCCTCAAGACCGAATATGACGCCGACATCCGCCTCGAAGGCTGCCAGTACACCGGCGCCCGCTGGATCACCGCCGACACCCCCGCCGACCTGCGCGCCTTCACCGACGCCTACCCCCTGCGCTTGGCCCACGACGCCGCCAACACGCTGGCCTATTTGTGTACCAGCCCCTACGACGTACGCTTGGCGCAAGAAAGATTCCCCAAAATCCACTTCCACCCGCTGCGCGAGCACGCGGGGCTGGCGTTGCAGTCGGCGGGGTGACGCCGCCCGGCACCATGACCACGAGAGCACGGCGACCAGGAGCGCGACCATGATCCACCACTTCCGCCACGGGCTGCGCCGGGCGCTGTTGCTGGCGCTGCCCACCCTGGCCATGGCGCAGACAGCGCCTCCATCGCGCGCCCCTTTCATCATCGCCCCCACCGTCGAGGGCTTGATGGCCTGCGATGAGGCGGCCCAGAACCCGGCCTTCCTGACGCTGGACCAGGTACTGGCAGAGTGCCAGGCGCGCAAGGCCCACGGCGCAGCGGCGCTCCGGCGCCTGCTGGACACGCTGGAGCCCGGCGGCCCCGAGGGGAAGGTACAGGTGGGCTACACGGCCACGCTGGAGCTGCTCAAGCTGTACCGCCACACGCCCAAGGGTTGGGTGATAGACGATGCCAAGGTCAGCGCGCTGCTGGATTTGATCGCCCAGGTGCCCCGGCCCGTGGTGCTGTACCTGTCGGCGGGGCATTTCGACTCGCAGGGCCCCATCGTGGCCGAGCTGGAAAAAGACCCCGCCAACTGGATGCAGCTGGCCGATGGCAAACCGCCCGCGCTGGGCTATTTTGGCTACCGCATCCTGCCCTACACACTGCGCACCGACGCCAGCATCCCCGTCAACCGCTACCGTTTTGAGGCCCTGCGCTACGTCGCCCGGCGCGTCAAGGCGCTGCCCAAGGCGGTGCAAGAGCGCATCGTGGCGTTCACGCTGGCGGGCGAGCTGCACCACCTGTTCCCCGATTTTGAAAACGGCATGGGCGCGTTCCAGAACATCCGCGTCACCGATTACCACCCGGCCTCGGTGGCCGACTTCCGCCGCTGGTTGGCGCGCGAATACGGCAGCGTGCAGACCCTGCAAGAGCGCACCGGCCTGGCCTACCCCGACTGGCAGGCCGTGCCCGCCCCGTCCAAAGACATCCGCACCGAGCGATTGGCCTCGTTTGGCGAGCACTACGACGCCTTTGCCGATGGCACTCTGCCGCTGTCGGGCTGGCTCTGGGATCCGCAAGGCCATGTCCAGCGTCTGGAGCTGTTTGTGGATGGCCAGCGTGTGGGGCCGGTGCCCCGGGGCCTGCACCGGCTGGACGTGTACCGGGCGGTGGACGCCATCACCGACCCCAACGTGGGCTACCGGGTGGATTACGACTACCGCGCCTTGCCTGCGGGCCACCATCTGGCGCAGATCGTGGCCACGGTGAAAGGCCAACCGCGCCTGTTGGCCCAGGCGCCTTTTGTGGTGGCGCCGCGCGACCAGAGCAAGCCACCCGACAGCAAGCCGCGCGGCCTCACCGGGCTGGCCAAGGCCGAAGGCCTACCGGGCCTGCGCACTTGGCTGGACTTGCCGCGCGCGGGCCAAGACCTGTACTACAACCCGTTGGCCCGGGACTGGAACCGGTTCCGGGCCCAGCAAGTGCGGGATTTCTTGGGCGCTTTTCATACAGTAGCCCGGCAAGCGGGCTTGCCGGCGGACAAGCTGTATTCGCACCAAATCCTGCCCGAAGTCAACGCCAGCTGGAACGCGCAGCTGTTTGCCATTGGCGACACGCTCGATGGCAGTGCCCCCTGGAAAACCGGCCTGAACCTGTACGGCGGCGCCACCGACAGCGCCTGGGTGCGCGACTTTCTGCGCCAGCGCGGTATCAGCGACTACGGCGTGCCCGAGTTCAACCCCCAGCAGTGGAAGCGCGATGGCGTGCACCGGGCGGCCCTGCAATCGCACTATGACGCGGGCGCGCGTTTTGTCAGCCCATACTATTTTTCGGTGGTGCCCCAGCGCTTCAAGGGTGGCGGTGAGCACGGCGTCAACCGCATGGAGCTGGCCCCCGACAACCCCAAAGACGGCTCCGACCGCTTCTACCGCGCCATCATCGACTTTGCCCGGCAATGACCCCTGCCGCCTGCCACCCCTGACCGTTTTGTTTTCACCCGGATTGTTTGCATGCTTGACCTGACCGACTGGCCCCTGGAAGCACGCGCCCGCATCGTGGGCGTGCTCACCGATGTGGACGACACCCTCACTACCCACGGCGCCATCACCGACGACGCCTTGCAGGCCATGGCGGCGCTGCGGGCGGCGGGGCTGTACGTCATTGCCATCACCGGGCGGCCTGCGGGCTGGAGCGAGCCCTTTGCCACCACCTGGCCGGTCGATGCCATCGTGGCCGAGACAGGTTCCGTGGCCCTGCTGCGCACCCCGAAAAATAGCAGCCAAAACGGCCTCCAGCCCAATGGGGATGGGCGCGAGCAGCTATCAAAATGGTATCTGCAAGATGCCACCACGCGCGCTGCCAACTACGCGCGCATGCAGCAGGTGGCGCAGCAGGTGCTGCGCGAGGTGCCCGGCGCGGTGCTGGCGCAGGATTCGCCCGGGCGCGAGACGGACATCGCCATCGACCACAGCGAGTTCACGCAGCTGCCGCCCGAGGCCATTGCGCAGACGCTGGCCATCCTGCGCGCGGCGGGCATGAACGCGCAGATCAGCAGCATCCACATCAACGCCAGCTACGGCACGCACAACAAGCTGGTGGGCGCGCGCTGGATCGTGCGCGAGCTGCTGGGGCGCACGCTGGACGATGAGATGGAGCGCTGGGTGTTTGTCGGCGATTCGCTCAACGACCAGGTCATGTTTGAGCATTTTCCGCACAGCGTGGGCGTGGCCAACGTGGCGCGCTTTGCGCCGCAGCTGCGCTACCTGCCGCGCTACGTGACGCAGGCCGCGCGCGGCGCCGGGTTTGCCGAGATGGCGCGGGCGATTCTGGCGGCCAAAGCGGCCCCGGGGGCGTAGCGCCGCAGCGCGCACGGCCCATGCAAAACGCCCTCGGATGAGGGCGTTTTGCATGTCAAAAGTGACCTTGAGGCCCGCCAGACGGGCGCAAGAAGCTATCAAGTCAATAGCAGTTTGGCGCCCCTGGCGGTGGCCGCAGCGGCAGCGGCAACGCTTTACTGTGGCTTGGCCAGGCCCAGCTTCTCGACCAGGGCCTTCTCGCGGGCGAAGGTGTCCTGGGCAAACTTCTGGTACTGCGTGGTGCTCATGTAGATGGGCACCATGTCGTAGCGGGCCAGGACGGATTTGTAGCTGTCTTGCTCCATGGCCTGCTTGAAGGCGTCGTGCAGGCGCTTGACCACCGCCGCTGGCGTGCCCTTGGGCGCACCCAGGCCAAAGGGCGAGTTTTGCACCACGTCCAGCCCCAGCTCCTTGAGCGTGGGCGCATCGGGGAACTTGGCCAGGCGCTCGGCGCCCCAGGTGTTGAGCACGCGCAGCTTGCCCGCCTCCACCTGCGGCGCAAAGCCGGTGGAATCGGCGGCGGCCATGAGCTGCCCGCCCAGGGTGGCCTGCATCAGATCGGCGCTGCCTTTGTAGGGGATGTGCAGCAGCTCAATGCCCAGCTTTTGTGCCACCAGCTCCATGGTCAGGTGCGGGCTGGTCATGGCGCCGGTGGAGCCGTAGCTGAGTTTGCCGGGGTTGGCCTTGGCCCAGGCGACGAAGTGCGTCCAGGTCTTGATGGGCGAATCGGCGGGCACCACCACGCCAAAGGCATAGCCCGTGAGGTTGATCACGTAGCTGATGTCCTTGACCGGGTCCCAGTTGATCTTGGTGGTGTAGGGCATGCGGAACACGCCCAGCGGGATTTGCGCCAGCGTATAGCCATCGGCCGCGCTGCTCTGCAAGGTTTGTGCGGGCAGCGTGCCGCCCGCGCCGGGCTTGTTCTCGACGATGACGGGCTGGCCCAGGATTTTGCTGGCGTTGTCGGCCAGCACGCGCATGCTGATGTCGGTGGGGCCGCCTGCGGGAAAGGCCACCAGCAGCTTGATGGGCTTGGCGGGAAAGGTCTGCGCATGGGCGCTGCCCAGCGAGAGGGCGGTCAGGGCGGCTGCGCCCCAGTGGAGGATGTTGCGACGCTGCAAAGCAGGCTCCTTGTGTGAGAAAGGGGGCTATTGGGCCCCAGACCAGCGCGTCGCGCATGCAGGAAACCCCTGAATCTGTCACTGATGCGACATGTTTTTTTAACCCGGCCCGCTGTTGGTTTTGAATGGCAAACAAGGTTGAAACGCCCGCCTGCAGAGCGCAAGCAGCTATTCTTTCCGGAGCGAATCGGCGTGCGGTGCGGGGGGCTGTTCCACGGGGTGCGCTTGCACGCTGGCGTCGCAGCCTGCGCCTGCGGCAATCCAGCGCCGCGCCAGCCAGGCCAGCGCGCCCACGGCCCAGGGGCGCGTGATGCCGGTCGCGCCACCGGGGTCGGCCACCATGGCGCACAGGTAGCGCTGCTGGGCATCGCTCCAGCGCAGCGCCACACACGGCCCGGTGCGCCGGCGCGACACCAGCATGCCCAGCGGGCAAGGCGCGTCCAGACAGCACAGGCCGCAGCCATTGCAGGGCGCGCCCTCGGGCGGCTTCGGGGGGGCGTGGGGGTGCCAGTGGACGATGGGCCCGTCCACGGGGTGGCCCGTCTGGCACTGTGACGGCGGCATGGACGGTTCAGCGCCCATGCCGGGTTGTTGCGCACCGCTTTCGGGCATCTTCACCCCCGCGCCAGCACCGGCGCCAGCGCGCAGCCGGTGTGCGTGCCCAGGCGCACCAGGTCTTCTGGCGTGGCAGCGGCCACGATGTGCCCGCCCGCCTCGCCACCTTCCGGCCCGAGGTCGATGACCCAGTCGGCCTCGGCGATCACGTCCAGGTCGTGCTCGATGACGATGACGCTGTGGCCGCTGTCCACCAGCCGGTGCAGCACGCGGATGAGTTTGTGTACGTCGGCCATGTGCAGGCCCACGGTGGGCTCGTCCAGCACGTACAGGGTGTGCGGCGCTTTCTGGCCGCGCCGGGTGACGTCGTCGCGCACTTTGGTCAGCTCGGTCACGAGTTTGATGCGCTGGGCTTCGCCACCGCTCAACGTGGGACTGGGCTGGCCCAGCGTGAGGTAGCCCAGGCCCACGTCTTGCAGCAGTTGCAGCGGGTGGGCAATGGCGGGCATGCTGGCAAAAAAGCCCACGGCCTCATCGACTTCCATGCGCAGCACGTCGCCAATGCTTTTGCCGCGCCAGCTCACGGCCAGCGTTTCGGGGTTGAAGCGCGCGCCGTGGCAGACCTCGCAGGGCACTTTCACGTCGGGCAGAAAGCTCATGGCGATGGTGCGTATGCCCGCGCCCTCGCAGCTGGGGCAGCGGCCCTCGCCGGTGTTGAAGGAAAAGCGCCCGGCGCCGTAGCCGCGCGCCTTGGCCTCCAGCGTGTCGGCAAACAGCTTGCGCACGGTGTCCCAAAAGCCGATGTAGGTGGCGGGGCAGCTGCGCGGCGTTTTGCCAATGGGCGTTTGATCGACTTCGAGCACGCGGTCAATGCTTTCAAAGCCTTGCAGGCCGGTGCAGCCGACCAAAGAAGGCGCTTGGCCCGCATCCATAGCCTCGCGCCCGGCCTTGGTGGCGCGCTGGCCCACCCAGGCGGCCACGTTGGTCAGCAGCACATCGCGCGCCAGCGTGGATTTGCCCGAGCCGCTCACGCCGGTAATCGCCACCAGACGGTGCAGGGGCACTTGCACGGTCACATCGTGCAGGTTGTGCAGATGGGCGCCGTGCAGCGTGAGCCAGCGCATGGCGGCGCGCGCTTGGGCCTCGGTCAGAGCATCGGTGGCCAGCGATGCCGCCTGTGCGGCGCGCTTTTTGGCGGCGGCGCTTTGGCGCCCGGCAGGGGCAGCGGGCGTCTCGGAGAAGGCTGCGGCAGGCTCGGCCAGCGTGGCCGCCGCCTGGGCCTGCGCGCCCACGGCAGCGCTGGCCTCGCCGGGCACCATGCTGCGCCGCGCTTGCAGCGGGTGGCGCATGGCATGCAGCAGGTAGCGGCCCGTTTGCGAGTCGGGTGCGGCGGTGATGTCGGCCACGCTGCCCTGGGCCACCAGCCGCCCGCCGCGCTGGCCCGCGCCGGGGCCAATGTCGATGATGTGGTCGGCACGGCGGATGGTGTCCTCGTCGTGCTCCACCACCACCAGCGTGTTGCCCTTGGCGCCCAGCTGGTGCAGGGCGTTCAGCAGGATGTGGTTGTCGCGCGCGTGCAGGCCGATGGTGGGCTCGTCCAGCACATAGCACACGCCTTGCAGGTTGCTGCCCAGCTGCGCTGCCAGGCGGATGCGCTGCGCTTCACCGCCACTCAGGGTGGGCGCGCCCCGGTCCAGCGTCAGGTAGCCCAGGCCCACTTCTTCGAGGAAGGCCAGGCGGCTCTCAATCTCGGGGATCAGGTCGCGGGCGATGTCGGCTTCGCGCGTGCTCAAGCTGCCCTCGGTTTGCAGTGCCTGCACCCAGCGGCGCAGGTCGCTGACGGACAGCCGTGCCAGCTCGGTGATGGCCACGCCATCCACGGCAGCATCTTTTGCATGATTTTGGCCTCCGGCGCTTGCGGGCTGTGCGCTAGCAGCTATCAATTTTGCAAACTGCGCGCCAAAGCGCACGGCCCGCGCGGTGGCGTTGAGCCGGGTGCCTGCGCAGCCGGGGCAGACCACATCGCCCACGTCGGGCGCGTCGGGCTCGGCAAAGGTTTGCTCGCGGCCTTTTTGTTCGTCGGCCAGCACCGAGTCGTCCAGCACCTGGCGCTGCGCGGCCGTGAGTTGCACGCCGGTGCCCACGCAGTCGGGGCACCAGCCGTGTTTGCTGTTGTAGGAGAAAAGGCGCGGGTCGAGTTCGGCGTAGCTGGTGGCGCAGACCGGGCAGGCGCGCCGTGTCGAGAACACCTGCAAGCGGCCTATGCCTGCCGTGGGCGTGCCCGCTTGCATCGCCTCTTGCAGGCCGTCGAGGCTGGACAGCACATGCACCACGCCCTTGCCGTGCTCCAGGGCGCGGGTCAGGGCGGTGCGCAGATCGGCTTCGTTCTCGGGCGCCACGGTCAGGCTCATCACCGGCAGCTCGATGGTGTGCTCCTTGAAGCGGTCGATGCGCGGAAAACCCGTGGTCGGCAAAAAGTTTCCATCCACGCGCAGGTGGCGGTGGCCGCGCGCGCTCGCCCAGTCGGCCAGTTCGGTATAGACGCCCTTGCGCGCCACCACCAGCGGCGCCAACAGGCCGATGTGCTGGCCCCGAAACTGCGTGAGCAGCTGCGCGGCGATGCGCTCTGCCGTTTGCGGCTGCACGGCGGCGCCGTCTTTGGTGCAGTGCTGCACGCCCAGCTTGACGTACAGCAGCCGCAAAAAATGCCACACCTCGGTGGTGGTGCCCACGGTGGACTTGCGCCCGCCCCGGCTCAGGCGCTGCTCAATGGCCACCGTGGGCGGAATGCCATACACGGCATCCACCTCGGGCCGCCCGGCCGGTTGCACGATGCTGCGCGCGTAGGCGTTGAGGCTTTCCAGGTAGCGGCGCTGGCCTTCGTTGAACAAAATGTCAAACGCCAGCGTGGATTTGCCCGAGCCGCTCACACCCGTGACCACGCTGAACTGGCCGCGCGGAATGTCTACGCTGAGGTTGCGCAGGTTGTGCTCTTTGGCGTTGACGATTTGTATGGCGTTTTTGGCCTCTGGCGCTTGTGGAATAAGCGCTTGCAGCTCACTTTTCAGGAGCGGTGCGGGGCGCTCTTGCACCGCCAGGTCGCCCAGGCCCAGCGCCTGTGCGTACTCGCGCAGGGCCGCGCCGGTGTGCGATGTCGGGTGCTGGCGCACGTCCTGCGGCGTGCCCTCGGCCACGATCATGCCACCGCCGTCGCCACCCTCGGGGCCCAGGTCAATCAGCCAGTCGCTGGCGCGGATCACGTCCAGGTTGTGCTCAATGACGATGAGCGAGTGCCCGGCGTCCAGGAGCTTGCGCAGTGCGCGCATGAGCTTGGCAATGTCGTCAAAGTGCAGGCCGGTGGTGGGCTCGTCGAACAAAAACAGCGTGCCCTTGCGCGCCAGTGGCTGGCGCGACTTGGCCTGTGTGCGCGCGGCCTCGGCCAGAAAGCCCGCCAGCTTCAGGCGCTGGGCCTCGCCGCCCGAGAGCGTGGGCACGCTCTGGCCCAGTTGCAGGTAGTCCAGCCCCACGTCGATGAGCGGCTGCAAGGCGCGGATGACTTGGGCGTCATCGGCAAACAGCGCAGCCGCTTCGCTCACCGTGAGTGCCAGCACGTCGGCCACGTTCAGCGCCACGGTGGCGCGGTGGGCGGCATCGGGTGCATCGCCCGCTGGCCCTGATTGCTCGGGCCACGCCCGTTCGATGGTCACTTCCAGAATTTCGGGGCGGTAGCGTTTGCCGTCGCAGTCGGGGCAGCGCAGGTACACGTCGCTCAAGAACTGCATCTCCACATGCTCAAAGCCCGAGCCGCCGCAGGTGGGGCAGCGCCCGTCGCCGCTGTTGAAGCTGAATTTGCTGGCCGTATAGCCGCGCTGGGCGGCCAGCGGCGCCGTGGCAAACAGCTCGCGCAGGGTGTCCCACGCGCCCACGTAGCTGACGGGGTTGGAGCGCGCGGTTTTGCCGATGGGCGATTGATCGACAAACACCACATCGCCCAGGTGGTCGGCGCCCAGCAGCCGCACAAAGCCGCCGGGCGCCTCGGTGGCCTTGCCAAAGTGGCGCAAGAGCGCGGGCGCCAGCACGTCCTGCACCAGGCTGGATTTGCCCGAGCCGCTCACGCCCGTCACGCTGACCAGGCGTTGCAGCGGAAACTGCACCGTGACGTGGCGCAGGTTGTGCGCGTGCGCGCCTTCCAGAACCAGGCGCGGCGTGGCCTCGGTCACGGGGCGCACAAAGCCCATGCCGATGTGCTTGCGCCCGCCCAGGTACTGGCCGGTGAGGGTGTCGGCGTGGCGCAGCGCCTCGGGGGTGCCGTCAAAAACGATGCTGCCACCGCGCGCACCGGGGCCGGGGCCCATGTCGATCATGCGGTCTGCGGCCAGCATGACCGCCGGGTCGTGCTCGACCACCACCAGCGTGTTGCCCGCATCGCGCAGGCGCAGCATGGCTTCGGTGATGCGGTGCATGTCGCGCGGGTGCAGGCCGATGCTGGGCTCGTCCAGCACAAACAGCGTGTTGACCAGGCTGGTGCCCAGCGCAGTGGTCAGGTTGATGCGCTGCACCTCGCCGCCGCTCAGGCTGCGGCTTTGCCGGTCCAGGGTGAGGTAGCCGATGCCGACATCGCACAGGTAGCGCAGGCGGGTGCCGATTTCGTCGAACAGCAGGCGCAGGGCCTGGACATCGCCGTTGCGGGGTGCTGGCGTGGCATGGGAGGGCAAGGCACTGAGCCGGTCAAAGAACCGGCGCAGGCGCTCAATGGGCAGGCGCATCAGGTCGTGCAGGCACAGGCCGGGCAGGGCTTCGAGCTGCGCGCGCGACCAGGCCACGCCCACGGGCATGAAGCGCTGTTCGGGCGCCAGCACGGCATCGGCGTCTTCTTGGCTGCCCAGGCGCCAGAGCAGACTGTCGGTTTTGAGGCGCGCACCGGCGCAGCTGGGGCATTCGGTGTAGCTGCGGTATTTGGACAGCAGCACCCGGATGTGCATCTTGTAGGCCTTGCTCTCCAGGTAGCCAAAAAAGCGCTGTATGCCGTACCACTGCTGGTTCCATTTACCCTTCCATTCGGGTGAGCCGGCAATCACCCAGTTTTTGTGCGCCTCGGTAAGCTGGTTCCAGGGCGTGTCGCGCGGTATGCCTTCGCGCTCGGCGTGGCGCAGCAGGTCGTCCTGGCACTCTTTCCAGGCGGGCGTCTGTATGGCTTTGATGGCACCGGCGCGCAGGGTGAGCTTGTCGTCGGGGATGACCAGGCCCCAGTCCACGCCAATCACGCGGCCAAAGCCCCGGCAGGTTTCGCAGGCGCCCACAGCGGAGTTGAACGAGAACATCGACGCGATGGGCTCGGCATAGCGCAGATCGCTGTCGGGGCAGTGCAGGCCGGTGGAGAAGCGCCAGATTTCTGGCTCGCCCCCTTCCAGCAGCCGGTACACGTTCAGCCGCCCTGTGCCACGCTTGAGCGCGACCTCGATGGCCTCGATCACGCGTGCCTTCTCGGCGTTGCCCAGACGAAAGCGGTCGGCCACCACGTCCAGCACCTTGCGCGGCCCGCTGGGCGTGGCCACTTCGCGCTCGGCCTGCACCTTGGTAAAGCCGCTGACCGACAGCCACTGCGCCACCTCCTCGGCGCTGGTGGCGGCGGGCAGTTCCACCGGGAAGGTCAGCACCAGGCGCGGGTTGGCCATGGCCCCCACGCTCCCCACTGCGTGTGGTTCGCTGCCCTCCAAGGGGGCGCTCGCCGCCTGGGGGTGGCCCGGCGGCAGCTCGACGCCGCAGCGCCGTTGCAGTTCGGCGTAAATGGTTTCGGGGGAGTCATGGCGCACCGGCTGGGCGGTTTGCCGGTCAAACAACTGCCCGGCGCGCGCTAGGAGCAGTTTGAGGTGGTCGTTCAGCTCCGTCATCGTGCCCACGGTGGAGCGCGAGCTGCGCACCGGGTTGGTCTGGTCGATGGCAATGGCCGGGGGCACGCCCTCGATCTTGTCCACGGCGGGCTTGTCCATGCGGTCGAGAAACTGGCGCGCATAGGCGCTGAAGGTTTCCACGTAGCGGCGCTGGCCCTCGGCGTACAGGGTGTCAAACACCAGGCTGGATTTGCCCGAGCCACTGGGCCCGGTGACCACGGTGAGCTCGCCCGTGCGGATGTCCAGATCGACGTTTTTCAGGTTGTGCTGGCGGGCGCCACGGATACGGATCAGGCCATCGCTCATGGGGGTTCTTTCAGGAGGAAAAGGGAAACCGGCAAACCCGCTGATGGTGCCTCAAGCCCGGAAAAACAAGTGCTGCCGATCTCCTTGGCAGGGTGCGTCCTAGGGTAATTACCAACGGGTTTCCCCTAATAAATCAAGCACTTAAATGGCAGTTTTGGGCAATTTTCGTAAGCAGTTGGTCAGACGGCGTTTGCAGAATCAGCCAACGCTTTGAAGCCGGCACGGTTTCACGGCCTGGCCTTTTACCCATTCCTGAGGAGACAACACGATGAGTGATCCGGTGGTAGACAAGATACAGCGCCATCCCAAATACCTGGAGTTGCGTGCCAAGCGCAATCGGTTAGGGGTTTTTCTGACGATTCTGATGTTGATCGTTTATTACGGTTACATCGCCCTGATTGCTTTCAATAAGCCTTTTCTGGCCCAGCCGATTGGCGCGGGCGTGACGTCGGTGGGCATTCCCATCGGCATGGGGGTGATTATTTTCACCATCGTGATCACGGGCATCTACGTGCGCCGCGCCAACGGCGAGTTCGACACGCTGACCAAAGAAATCCTGAAGGACGCTTCCAAATGAATCGCCACACAACGTACGCCAGCATCCTGCTGGCACTGGTGGGCCTGGTAGCGGCAGCGGGCGCGCACGCCGCTGGTGCCGACATGGGCCAGGCTGCCAAGCAGGCCACCAACTGGACGGCCATCGTGATGTTCGGCGCCTTTGTTGCCGGCACGCTCTACATCACCAAGTGGGCAGCGGCCAAGACCAAGTCGGCCTCTGACTTCTATACCGGCGGTGGCGGCATCACCGGCTTTCAGAACGGCCTGGCCATTGCGGGCGACTACATGTCGGCTGCCTCGTTCCTGGGTATTTCTGCGGCGGTGATGGCGTCGGGCTACGACGGCCTGATCTACTCGCTGGGCTTCTTGGTGGGCTGGCCCATCATCACCTTCCTGATGGCCGAGCGCCTGCGCAACCTGGGCAAGTTCACCTTTGCCGACGTGGCCGGTTACCGCTTCCAGCAAACCCCCATCCGCGCCTTTGCCGCTTCGGGCACGCTGGTGGTGGTGGCCTTCTACCTGATCGCCCAGATGGTGGGCGCCGGCCAGCTGATCAAGCTGCTGTTCGGTCTGGAATACTGGATGGCCGTGGTCATCGTGGGCGCGCTGATGATGGTGTACGTGCTGTTTGGCGGCATGACGGCCACCACCTGGGTGCAGATCATCAAGGCCGTGCTGCTGCTGTCGGGCGTGACCTTCATGGCCTTCATGGTGCTGGCGCAGTTCGGTTTCAGCCCCGAGGCGCTGTTTGCCAAGGGCGTGGAAGTGCGTACCCAAATTGCCGCCAACTCTGGTATGTCGGCAGAAGAAGCCGCCAAGAAGGGCTTGTCCATCATGGGCCCCGGTGGCTTCATCAAAGACCCCATCTCTGCCATCTCCTTCGGTATGGCGCTGATGTTCGGTACCGCTGGTCTGCCGCACATCCTGATGCGCTTCTTCACCGTGCCCGATGCCAAGGAAGCGCGCAAGTCCGTGCTGTGGGCCACCACCTGGATCGGCTACTTCTACGTGCTGATTTTCATCATCGGCTTTGGCGCCATCACCCTGGTGCTGACCAACCCTGAGTTTGCCGATGTGGCCAAGGGCGTGATCCACGGCGGTGCCGGTACGGCCAACATGGCTGCGGTGCTGGTGGCCAAGTCGGTGGGCGGTAACGTGTTCTACGGCTTCATCTCTGCCGTGGCGTTTGCCACCATCCTGGCCGTGGTGGCGGGTCTGACGTTGTCGGGCGCCTCTGCCGTGTCGCACGATCTGTACGCCACTGTGATCAAAAAGGGCAAGGCCGACAGCGCTTCCGAGCTGAAAGTGTCGCGCATCACCACCCTGGTACTGGGCGTGATTGCCGTGGTGCTGGGCATTGCCTTCGAGAAGCAGAACATCGCCTTCATGGTGTCGCTGGCCTTCGCGATTGCGGCTTCGGCCAACTTCCCGGTGCTGTTCATGTCGGTGCTGTGGAAAGACTGCACCACACGCGGCGCGGTGATCGGTGGCTTCCTGGGCCTGATCTCCTCGGTGGGCCTGACCATTGTGTCGCCCTCGGTGTGGGAAGCCACGCTGGGCAACCCTGCCGGTTCGGCCTGGTTCCCCTACACCTCGCCAGCCCTGTTCTCGATGACCATCGGCTTCCTGGGCGTGTGGCTGTTCTCCATCACCGACCGCAGCGCCAACGCCGCCCGCGAGCGCTCGGAGTTTGCCGCGCAGCAAGTGCGTTCGGAAACCGGTTTCGGTGCATCGGGCGCATCGGGCCACTGAGTCCATTCCCTCGGGAGGGTGCGATGCACCCCCGGCGCAGCGGGCATACCGCTGCGCCACTTCCCCCCCCCCCAAAAAAAAAAGCCGGGCCGCAGCGCCCGGCTTTTTTGCATCCGCACGCATCTCGATACCGCAGCCAGGCCGCGCTGGGATTGCGCAAAATGTTATTAAAAAGATAGCCATTGGCGCCCATTCTGCGGGCGCTTGAGGCTCTTTTGGCTTGGGTTTTTCTGGCCGCCCGCTGCGCGTGCGGCAGCGGTGCAGGTTCAGTGCCCGTGGTGCAGCTGGCGCAGCTTGATGAAGGCCAGCGCCGCCATCACCGCATCGTTGAGCGCGTCGTGCGCATCGCGCCGGGGCAGTTGCAGGTCGGCCATCAGCGTGTCAAAGCGCAGGTCGATGTCGGCGTTGTCGTGCTGCTGGTAGGGCGGCAGCTGGCGGAATTTGTGGTCGTAGTACAGCGCCGAGATTTCGATTTTGGGCTGGGGCAGGCCCACGCCCAGCAGGGGGCGGATGGCGCGTTGCAGCATCGCCACGTCAAATTCGAGGTAGTAGCCCACCAGCGGGCGGCTACCGATGAAGTGCAGCAGCTGGCGCATGGCTTCGTCCAGCGCCAGGCCCTGGGCCACGTCGCTGCTGCGCAGGCGGTGGATGCGCACGCTCTCTGCCGACACGCCCTTGTCGGGGCGTACCAGCAGTTCCAGGCGCTGGCTGGTCAGGATGCGCTGGCCGACGATGCGCACGGCGCCAATCGAGATGATTTCGTCGCTGCGCACGTTCAGGCCGGTGGTTTCGCAGTCCAGCGACACCCATTCATCGGGCGGCGGCGGGTCGAACAAAAAGGCAAATGCCGGGTCGGTGAGCTGGCGCAGCTGCCATTGGCGCTGCACCGATTGCCACCAGCGCCGTGGCCCCGTGGCGGGGGCGAGGGAGGTGGGCAGGGCGGTGGTCATGGGCAGGCCCCGCTCACAGGGCGTCCAGGCGGAAGCGGTGGTGCAGCAGCACCTTGAAGCGCTTGACCACCGACAGCGTGTCTTTGAGCAGGTCGCGCTCCAGGCTGCTCAGGCGCTCGGGGGCGACTTCGCCGCTGACAGCGCGGCCCGTGTCCAGCTCGGCCAGGCCCGCTTTGAGGCGCAGGCCCATCAAAAAATACAGGCTCTCGGTCAGTTCATCGCCCTGGGCGCTGCTCAAGGTGCCGTCTGCCACCAGCGCGGCGATGCGATCGGCCGTGCTGGTGGGCGCCACGCGCTGGGCCAGCGCCAGGCTGCGCACGCCGTGCACGATGGGGAAGATGCCTTCTTTTTTCAGGTTCAGGTGCTGCGCCCCATCGCTGCGCGCCAGCCAGCGGTTCCACCAGCTGGTGCTGCTGCCAAAAGCTTCCACGGCGGCGGCAAAGCGGCCCAGCATGGCATCGCTGTCGGTGGCCAGCGTGACCAGGCGCTCGCGCACAGCGGCCAGCAAGCTGGCATCACCCGCCACGGCGTGGGCGTCCATGAAGATGGCCAAATGCATCAGGCTGTCGGCATCGGGCAGCAGCAGCCACTGGCGCGCCTTTTGGCCAAACTCGCTGGCACTGGCGCGCCACTGTGGGTTGCTCACCATGATATGGCCGGGGCATTCGGGGTAGCCAAAGTCGGCCAGCGCCTGCGAAAAGCGCTGGCAAATGGCCTGCAAATCGTCGGGCGGCTGGTAGCCGTCGCGCAGGATCAGGCCGTTGTCCTGGTCGGTTTTCAGCAGTTGCTCGCCACGCCCCTCGCTGCCCATCACGAACAGGCAGCTGTGGGCCACCAGCTCGGGCGGCGCCACCATGGCCCAGGCGCGCTCAAACAAGCGGGCGTTGAGCTGCTGCACCAGCGTGGTCATCAGGCTGATGCGGGTGCCGCCCCGGTAGAGCAGCGCAATCAGCCGTGTGATCTGCGCTGCGGCCTGCGCCAGCGCGGGCAGGTCGCTGGCCTGCTCGATCTGCACCGTGATCAGGTGCGAGTGGTTGGCCAGAAAGCTGAACAAATCCAGCGCCTCCAGAATGCCGCGCACCTGCCCGGCCTCGTCCAGCACCACCAGCCGGTGGATGCGGCTGCGCAGCAGCTGGGCCATGGCGTCGCCCAGCTGGTCGCTGGTGCGCACCGTGACCACCGGGCTGCTGGCCAGCTCGCCCACCGCCAATTGCGCCAGCGGGCGGCCATCGAGGATGGCGCGCTGGAGCGTGGTGTTGCTGAAAATGCCCGTCGCCCCGCCAGGCAGGCCCGTGACCAGCACGCTGGTGGTGCGCTGGGCCTGGAAGATGCGCACCACCGAGATAATGTCGGTCTGTGCGTCCACACTGTGCGCCGGGCGCAGGTAGGCTTGATCGACGCGCGCCAGCGTGAGCGATTGCAGCTCGTGCTGGTCGCCGCGCTGGGCCAGTGTGCTGAGTTTGTGCCCGATGTCGGAAAACAGCAGCGCGCCAAAGGTGGTGTTGCGCGCAATCAGTGTGTTCACCGCCTCGTGGGTGAGCTGGTAGGCCACCACTTCTTCGGCGGCCACGAAGCGGCTGCTGACGCGCCCGGCCACCAGCCCCCGGCCATCAAAGGTGTCGTCGGGGCCATAGGTGGCCAGCACCTCGTCGCCCTCGGTCTGCGTGACGTAGCCTTTGATGAGCACGAACAAATGCGTGGGCACCACACCCACATCGAGCACCACGGCGCCCTCGGGGAAGTAGGCAATATCGACGTTTTGGCGCACCAGCCCGCGCTCGTCGGGCGTCAGGCAGTCAAAGGGAGAAGCGGCAAAGTTGAAGGCGTTGGGCATGGCGCCCATTCAACCCGGGATGCCTTTCTCCACGCTTGCAGCGGCGTCCCAGCCGGTGGCAAACCAGGCATCGCCCTCCAGATAGGCGCGCAGCATGGGCAGGCCGTCGAGCCCCCAGAACAGCTTGCCATCGACCTCGAAGGCGGGCACGCCAAACACACCGCGCGCGGCAGCGGCATCGGTGTTGCTGCGCAGCAGCGCCTTGGCGCGCGCGCCGTCGTCGTCGCCGGGCTGCACCTGCGGCGCCAGCGCCTGGGCCAGTTGCTCCAGCCGCGTGGCGTCCAGTGCGTCGTGCCCGCCTTGCCAGACATGGCGCAAGAGCGTGCCCGCTGTGAAGCGGTTGATGCTGCCGTCGTGGCTGCACGCCAGCGCCTGGCGTAGCAGCGGCAGCGGCTTGAATGGGTGGCGCGCGGGCATGTGCAGCGGCACGCCCAGCGCGTGGCCCAGCCAGGTGACATGGCGGTACGTCCAGTCGCGCTTGGGCGCAATGCCCGCCGGGCCGGGGTTGCCCTGCTGCTGTAGCAGCGCGCCCAGCAGCACCGGGCGGTATTCCACGCTGTAGCTCAGGCCCTCCAGCGCCTGCGGCAGGCGTTCAAACGCCAGCCAGGCGTAGGGCGAGACAAAGTCGAGGTAGAAGGTGATGTGCTTCATGCGTTCTCCTGGGCGGCAGGTACGGGCGCAAAGGCCACCCCCGCGCGCTGCGACAACTGCGTCCAGATGGACAGGCGCTGCGCCCGGTCGGCCCCGGCCCAGGCGCGGATCTCGGGGATGGTGCGAAAGCACCCCTCGCAGTGGCTGCGGTCTTCGGTCATGCGGCACACCGAGATGCAGGGCGAGGGAATGTCCTCGTCAGAATTTGGGTCAAAATAGCCCGCAGCGCGCAGCAGTTCTGCGCGAGCAGCTATTGGTTTGATAGCGTTCATGGTCAATGGTGTGGGGTGTTGTGCTCAGCCAGCGCGTTTGTTCAGAACGGCCACCGCCACGCGCGAGGCGCTTTTGCGGCCCAGGAAGTCGCTGATGTAGACGCCGGCATCAATCAGCTTGTCCAGGTCGATGCCGGTGTCAATGCCCATGCCGTGCAGCAGGTACACCAGGTCTTCGGTGGCCACGTTGCCCGTGGCGCCCTTGGCATAGGGGCAGCCGCCCAGGCCCGCCACGGAGGACTGGAAGTTCCACACCCCCAGCTCCAGTGCCGCCAGCGTGTTGACCAGCGCCTGGCCATAAGTGTCGTGAAAATGCCCCGACACCTCGTCAATGGCGTAGTGCTGCAACGCCGCTTCGATGGCGCGCTGCACCTTGCGCGGCGTGCCCACGCCGATGGTGTCGGCCACGTCCACGCGCTGCACGCCGATGCCGCGCATCAGGCCCGCCAGGTAGGCCACACGCTCGGGGGCGATCTCGCCCTCGTAGGGGCAGCCCACGGTGCAGCTCATGGCGCCGCGCACCGCAATACCGGCTGCGCGCGCCGCCGCCACCACCGGGGCAAAGCGCTCAATGCTCTCGGCAATCGAGCAGTTGATGTTCTTCTGGCTGAAGGCCTCGCTGGCTGCGCCAAACACCACGATCTCGTCGGGCCGGTCTTGCACCGAGGCTTCATAGCCTTGCAGATTGGGCGTCAGCACCGAGTAGCGCACGCCGCTGCGCCGGGCGATGCCTTGCATCACGGCGTGGTTGTCGGCCATCTGCGGCACCCACTTGGGGCTCACGTAGCTGGTGACTTCGATCTCTTGCAGGCCCGCGTCCTGCAAGCGCTGCACCAGGCTGATCTTGACATCGGCAGGCACGGGGGTTTTCTCGTTTTGCAGGCCGTCGCGCGGGCCTACGTCGATGAGTTTGACGCGGGTGGGAAGGTTGGCAAGGTTCATGGTTGTGCTATTGGCTCCATCAAATTTTCTGTAAAGTCCCAGCCAACACGGCCCCCTTCAACACCACTGCCTCGGCGGCCAGGTTGCTTGGGGGTTTTTTCTGGGCGTGCGTTGTCAGTACCCCCGCGCGGGCTCCACCACCCCGGCAATGGCCTCGCCGCGCTGTAGCGCAGTGATTTTGCGGGCGATCTGGGCAATGCTTTCGTCGCGCAGCGTGCGCGCCGAGGTGTGGGGGGTGACGGTGATGTTCGGGTGCTGCCAGAACGGGTGGGCGGCGGGCAGCGGTTCGGTGCGGAACACGTCCAGCGTGGCGCCCGCCACGTGGCCACTGGCTATCAAGGCCAGCAGGTCGTCATCAACCAGGTGCGCGCCGCGCGCCACGTTGATCACGTAAGCGCCCGGCTGCAGGCGGGAGAGCGTGTCGCGGTGGATGATGTTGGCTGTGTCGGGCGTGAGGGGCAGCAAATTGACCAGTACGCGGCTGGCAGCGAGGAAGTCGTTGAACTGCCCCGCACCGCTGAAGGCGCGCACGCCCGCGACGGCTTTGGGCGAGCGGCTCCAGCCGTTGACCGGAAACTCGAACTGCGCCAGCGCCTGGGCCACGCGCTCGCCCAGCACGCCCAGGCCCATCACCCCGACCGCAAAATCCTGGCGCAGGCGTGGCTTGCGGTAGGCCCAGCGCCCGGCCTGCCGGTCGGCCTCGTAGCCGTCGAACTCGCGGAAATGCCGGATAACGGCATGGCACACATATTCGGCCATTTGCACGGCCATGCCCGCGTCGTCCAGGCGCACCACGCGCGCGCCGGCAGGCAGGCGCCGCTGTAGCAGGCCATCGACGCCCGCGCCAATATTGAACAGGGCCTGTATGCCTTGCTGCTCATCCAGAAACTGTTGGGGCGGTGCCCAGACCACGGCGTAGTCGGCCAGCGGGGCACCGCTTTGCCAGACAGTGATGTCCGCCTGTGGCAGGGCCGCGCGCAAGCCCTGTAACCAGGGCTCGGCTTTGGTATCGGTGCAGCAAAAAGTGATTTTCATGGCGCGAGAGCGTAACGCCATTGCCCCGCCAGCGCAGTCCGGCGCGGCACACACCTTGTGCCGCAGCTGGTCATGCTCAGGCGGCGCTGGCAGCCACCAGTTTGAGCAGCTCGGCGCCCTCGGTCAGCTGGTCGCCCGGGGCGTAGAGCAGCTCGGCCACCACGCCATCGAACGGCGCGGCAATCGTGTGCTCCATCTTCATGGCCTCCATCACGGCCAGGGGCTGGCCTTTGCTGACTTTGTCACCGGCCTGCACGGCAAACGACACCACCTTGCCGGGCATGGGGGCCGTCAGGCGACCGCCTTCAGCGGCCACTTCGCCAGCGTGCGCCAGCAGGTCGATTTCGACAATCTGCGTGGCACCGCGCGCGCTGAACACATGCTCGGTTTCGCCCTGGGCATAGACGCTGACCAGCGTGCGCTCACCGGCAAACTCCAACTCGATGCGGTTATCGCAGAGCGCCTTGAACGCCAGCGCGCCGCTGGTGGCCGCGCCGTGGCCCTCGGGGGGCTGCACGGCAAAGTCCAGTGCGCCGCCGCCCTGGTAGGTCAGCACGGCACTGGCCTGGGCGCCGCCAAATTCAAAGGCAAAGCGCCGCTGCGTGCGCCCATGCGAGCGCCAGCCGTCGCGCTGGCTGAAGGGGTCGGTGCCCGCCAGCCGCTGTTCGGCCAGCAGGGTTTGTGCCACGGCAGCGGCAGCGGCCAGCGGCAGGCCCACCAGTTCCTGGCCAAACAGCACGGCGGCCTCGCGCTGGATCAGGGCGGTGTCGAGCTGGGCGTTGGCAAACGCGGGGCTGCGCGCCACCAGACGCAAAAACTGCACGTTGTTGGCCAAGCCGACGATGTGTGTTTGCGCCAGCGCTTCGTCCAGCCGGGCCAGCGCCTGCTCGCGCGTGTCGCCGTGGACGATGAGCTTGGCAATCATCGGGTCGTAGAACGGACTGATGGCATCGCCTTCGCGCACACCGTCGTCAAAGCGCACTTCGCCGCGTGCAAAGCTGGTGCAATGCGGCTTGCGGTACACGGTCAGGGTGCCGGTGGCGGGCAGGAAGTGGTTCTCGGGGTTTTCTGCGCAAATGCGCGCTTCAATGGCGTGGCCGGTGATGCGCAGGTCTTCTTGCTTGCAGGGCAGGGGCTCTCCCGAGGCCACGCGCAGTTGCCACTCCACCAGGTCTTGGCCCGTGATGGCTTCGGTGACGGGGTGCTCCACTTGCAGGCGGGTGTTCATCTCCATGAAGTAGAACTTCATCTGCTCGGGGTGTTCGTAGCCGCCGGGCTGCTCGACGATGAACTCCACCGTGCCTGCGCCCACGTAGTTCACGGCGCGCGCAGCGGCCACGGCAGCTTCGCCCATGCGGGCGCGCAGCTCAGGCGTCATGCCGGGGGCGGGGGCTTCTTCCAGCACCTTCTGGTGGCGCCGCTGCACCGAGCAATCGCGCTCGAACAGGTACACGCAGTTGCCGTGGGTGTCGCCAAACACCTGGATTTCGATATGGCGCGGGCGCTGTACGTATTTTTCAATCAGCACGTTGTCGTTGCCAAAGCTGTTGATGGCTTCGCGCTGGCACGATGCCAGGGCAGCGGCAAAGTCTGCGCTGTGCTCGACCACACGCATGCCCTTGCCACCGCCGCCCGCGCTGGCCTTGATGAGCACGGGGTAGCCGATGCGGTCGGCCTCGGACTGCAGCAGTGCCGGGTCTTGGTCGGCGCCGTGGTAGCCCGGCACCAGGGGCACCTGGGCTTGCTCCATCAGCCGCTTGGATTCGGCCTTCAGGCCCATGGCCTGGATGGCGGAGGCGGGCGGGCCGATGAACACCAGACCTGCTTTGGCACAAGCCTGGGCAAATTCGTCGTTCTCGCTCAGAAAACCGTAGCCGGGGTGGATGGCCTGGGCGCCCGTGGCTTTTGCGGCCTCGATGATGCGTTCCCAGCGCAGGTAGCTTTCCTTGGGGGTGCTGGCGCCGATGTGGACGGCCTCATCGCAGGCGGCCACATGTTTGGCGTGGGCATCGGCGTCGGAATAGACGGCCACGGTTTTGATGCCCATGCGGTGCGCCGTAGCGGCCACGCGGCAGGCAATCTCGCCGCGATTGGCAATCAGAATTTTCTTAAACATGGTGAATTTCTCCAGGAATTTCAGGCCAGCCAGCCGGGTTTGCGTTTTTGCAGGAAAGACTGCACGCCCTCGCGGCCTTGTTCGCTGGCGCGGATGTCGGCAATGCCTTCCACGGTGGCGGCGATCAGTTGTGCGTTGATGTCGCGCTCGGCCACGTCTTGCACCAGCTTTTTGCAGGCGCGCACGGCGTCGGGGCTGGCTACGGTGATGGCCCGGGCCAGCTCGTCCACCTTGGCGTCGAGCTGATCGGGCGCGACCACCGCGTGGACAAAACCGGTGCGCAGTGCCTCGGCAGCGTCAAAGCGTTCGGCGGTCAAAAAGTAGCGGTGCGCGGCGCGTGCGCCCATGGCGCGGATCACATACGGGCTGATGGTGGCGGGGATGAGCCCCAGCTTGACTTCGCTCAGGCAGTAGCCTGCCGTATCCACGCTCACGGCCATGTCGCACGTGGCCACCAGGCCCATGCCACCGGCGTACACATCGCCCTGCACGCGGGCGATGGTGGGCTTGGGGCATTCATAAATCACGCGCAGCATCTGGGCCAGCTTGCCCGCATCGATGAGGTTTTCCTCGCGGGTGTAGTCGGCCATGCGGCGCATCCAGTTCAGGTTGGCACCGGCGCAAAAGGCTGGGCCTTCGGCGGCCAGCACCACCACGCGCACGTCGGGGCGCGCGCCCACCTCGGTGAAGGCTGCGGTGATCTCGGCAATGACCTCGTCGCTGAAGGCGTTGCGCACCTCGGGCTGCGTGAGCGTGATGCGCGCCACGGCGCCAGTTTGGGTGATGGACAGGTTCTGACTCATGGCTTGGATGGGTTTTGCAAGAAGTAAACAAGGTCCAGCTCAGGGCAGGGCTGGCCCAGGGCGGTCAATGCGGCGGTGATCTGGCCCCGGTGGTGCGTGCCGTGGTTGAACACATGCGCCAGCGTGGCCGCAAAAGGCAACGATGCCGCTGTGCCACGCATGGTGGTGTAGTCCAGCGTGCCGCCCCAACGGTCTGGAGAGAACGAAGCGATCAGCGGTGCCCAGCGGGCAGCACCTTCACGCAGGCGGGCATCCAGCCGCGCACGGTCGCTCTCCAGTTCGGTGTCCAGCGCCACCTTGGGTGAAATGCCCTCGGCAAACCGCACAAACCACAGGTGGTGCTCACCCACCAGCAGGTGGTTGAGCGTGCCGTGGATGCTGTTGAAGAACAGGCCCACATCGTGCCGATAGGCCTCTTCAGGCAACGCCCGCACGGCATCGAGCAGGCGCACCGTGGCCCACACGTTGTAGCGTGCGAGTTGGGTGAAGTGGGCCACAGCGTCCATGGAAGCTCCCCGTGGGGTTACATGCGGAAGATGCCGAACTTGGTGTCTTCAATCGGCGCGTTGCGCGTGGCCGACAGGCCCAGCGCCAGCACGCGGCGCGTGTCGGCGGGGTCGATCACGCCGTCGTCCCACAGGCGGGCGCTGGCGTAGTAGGGGTGGCCCTGGTCTTCGTACTGGCGGCGGATCGGCGCTTTGAAGGCTTCTTCTTCTTCCATGCTCCAGCTGCCGCCCTTGGCTTCGATGCCATCGCGCTTGACGGTGGCCAGCACGCCAGCGGCCTGGTCGCCGCCCATCACGGAAATGCGCGCGTTGGGCCACATCCACAAGAAGCGCGGCGAGTAGGCGCGGCCACACATGCCGTAGTTACCGGCGCCAAAGCTGCCGCCGATGATGATGGTGAATTTGGGCACGCTGGCCGTGGCCACCGCCGTGACCATCTTGGCGCCGTTGCGCGCGATGCCTTCGTTTTCGTACTTGCGGCCCACCATGAAGCCGGTGATGTTCTGCAAGAACACCAGCGGAATCTTGCGCTGGCAGCACAGCTCGATGAAGTGCGCGCCCTTGAGGGCCGATTCGCTGAACAAAATGCCGTTGTTGGCAATGATGCCCACCTGCATGCCTTCGATGCGGGCAAAGCCCGTGACCAGCGTGGTGCCGTAGCGGGCCTTGAACTCGTCGAACTCACTGCCATCGACGATGCGGGCGATGATTTCGCGCACATCAAAGGGCTTGCGCGTGTCCACGGGGATCACGCCGTACAGCTCTTCTGCTGCAAAATTAGGAGCTGTTGGCGCAGTATCGGCGGGCGCTGGAGCCTTGTTTTTATTCAAATTGCGCACGGCATTGCGCGCCAGGGCCAGCGCGTGCATGTCGTTTTGCGCCAGGTGGTCGGCCACGCCCGACAGGCGCGTGTGGACATCGCCACCGCCCAGGTCTTCGGCGGTGACGACCTCGCCCGTGGCGGCTTTGACCAGCGGCGGGCCACCCAGAAAAATGGTGCCCTGGTTTTTCACGATGATGGATTCATCGCTCATGGCAGGCACGTAAGCGCCGCCCGCTGTGCAAGAGCCCATGACCACGGCGATTTGTGCGATGCCCTGGGCGCTCATCTGCGCCTGGTTGAAGAAGATGCGGCCAAAGTGGTCGCGGTCGGGGAAGACCTCGTCCTGGTTGGGCAGGTTGGCACCGCCCGAGTCCACCAGGTAAATGCAGGGCAGGTGGTTTTGCTGGGCCACTTCCTGCGCACGCAGGTGCTTTTTGACGGTGAGCGGGTAGTAGGTGCCACCCTTCACGGTGGCGTCGTTGCACACGATCATGCAGTCGATGCCGCTGACGCGGCCAATGCCAGCGATCAGGCCCGCGCCGGGGGCGTCGTTGTTGTACATGTTCAGTGCGGCCAGGGGGGCCAGCTCCAGGAACGGCGTACCGGGGTCGAGCAGCATTTGCACGCGCTCGCGCGGCAGCAGCTTGCCACGGGCGGTGTGTTTGGCGCGGGCGGCTTCGCCACCGCCCGCAAAAATGGTGGCAAGGTGCGCGTTCAGGTCAGCGACCAGCGCGCGCATGGCGCTGGCGTTGGCCTGAAAGTCGGCCGAGCGGGCGTTGAGTTGGCTCTGCAAAACGGGCATGGTGGTCTTTCCGGGTGCAAGAAATAGGGCGTGCGCCATGGCGGTCACGCCAGGCTGCGCGGTGTGGGTATGCCACGACACGAACGGCAAGAATACGCCCTTCGCTGGTTTTGAGGTTGCCAGCGGGGTTGCAAATTGCGCCACGGCAACGCACACTGCGGTTGGTGAATCACGCTCCTGCCACGGCACCGGTTGCCACCCTGTCATCGCCCCTTCCCGGCGGCCCTGCCGCTACGCCCATGGCTTTTGTGCAGGCCATTGTGCAGGCTTGCACACGCGCCGGTGTGCCCCCCGGTCCGCTGCTGGCGCAGGCACAAATCGCGCCACAAGAAGTGGTAAACCCTGAGGCCCGTGTCACCGCCTGGCAGTTCGAGCGGCTCTCGGGCCTGGCCATGCAGGCGCTCGACGATGAGGCCCTGGGCTGGTTTGGCCGCCGCCTGCCTTGGGGCAGCTACGGCATGCTGGCGCGCGCCTCCATCAGCGCGCCCACGCTGGGCGTGGCCTTGCAGCGCTGGTGCCGCCACCACGGCCTGCTGCAAGAGGCCATCACACTGCGCCTGCACAGCGAGGGCGGTACGGCCACGCTCTCGCTCACTGCGCACCGTGACCTGGGGCCGTTTCAGGAGTTCTGTCCGGTGTCGGTGCTGCGCAATGCCCACGGTCTGGCCTGCTGGTTCATCGACTCGCGCATTCCGCTGCAAGGGGCGCAGTTTGCGTTTGCCCGGCCTGCGCACCACAGCGCCTATGCGGTGTTGTTTCCGGGGCCGACGGTGTTTGGCGCCCCGGTGGCGGGGGCGGCGCTGGCCAGCATCCGCTTGGATGCGCGCTACCTGGCGCTGCCTTTGCAGCGCGACGAGGCTGCGCTGCGCCAGATGCTGCAACGTGCCCTGCCGCTGACGGTGCTGCAATACCGGCGCGACCGCCTGCTGGTGCAGCGTGTGCGCCACGCCCTGGCCGCCGACCCGGGCGCCGCCCACAGCGCCGAGGCCCTGGCCCAGCGCCTGCACCTGTCGCCGCGCACCCTGCACCGCCAGCTCAAGGAGGAGGGGGCATCGCTGCAAGCGCTGAAAGACGAGGTGCGCCGCGAGCGCGCCATCGCCCTGCTGCACCGCACCGACCGCCCCATCAAGCAGGTGGCGCACGAAGCGGGTTTTGGCAACGACAAGAGTTTTATCCGCGCGTTTCGCAGCTGGACGGGGCAATCGCCCGCCGAGTTCCGGCGCAGCGCCCGGCCTGGCTGAGGCCAGTGCAGGGCCGCTGCGTTGGCGCGGGCGGGCGTTTCAGGCCGTGGCGGCGTCGGTCAGCGTGCTGTGGGCGGCGGCCATGGCTTCGTCCAGGTCTTGCTCCAGCGCCTCCAGAATGGGCCACTCCACGCGCCCGGCCTGCGCCAGTTCGTGCATGAAGGCCATGGCCTGGGCGGCGTCCAGCCCGGCGCGGTAGGGGCGGTCTTGCACCATGGCCTGGAAGATGTCGGCCACACGCAGGATGCGCGCCTCCAGCGGCAGCGTGCGCGCATCCAGATGGAACGGGTAGCCATGCCCGCCCGGCTCTTCGTGGTGGTAGGCGGCCCACAGGGCGATGTCTTCAAAGCCCTGGATGCCGCGCAGAATCTGGAAGGTTTCAAAGCTGTGGGTGTGGATGATCTGGCGCTCGTCGGGCTCCAGCACACCGGGTTTTTCCAGGATTTCGTCGGGCACGCGCAGTTTGCCCAGGTCGTGCAGCAGCCCGGCCACCTCCAGCTTGTCGCAGTGGTCGGCGCTCACACCCATGCGCTGGGCCAGCAGCCGGGCCAGGCAGGCCACACCCTCGGAGTGGCGTGCTGTGAACGGGCTTTTGGCATCGACGATGCGGGCAAACAGCGCAGCCGCCTGGCGGATTTGCATTCCCTGCGCGGGCAGGGGCGTGGCCTGTGCCAGTTGGTGCTGCAACGCCTGCTGGATGGCACGCGGCTCCAGCAGCAGCCAGAACGCCTCGGTGCGCGAAGCCTGCAAAAACGCCTCTACCAGCGCGGGCGCGAAATGGCAGCCGCTGCGCTGCGCGATTTCGGTACGGATTTGCGCCATATGAACCAGTACGGCGTTGCTGGCGTAATAGGGCGCGGCCAGGGTGTCCACCCGGTCTACCAGGTAAATCAGGTTGGCCTGCAAGGCCACCTCGGGCGCCAGGTCCAGCGTTTTCAGCTCGCTCCAGGGGGTGTGGTGGTAACGGATGGGCAAGGCCATGGCCGCCAGTGGCGCAAACGATTGCAGCAGTGCGCAGCCATCCACCGCATGCTCTTGCGAGCCCACCCAGTCAAACTCGGCCAGCAGGTGCTGGTGCATGCGGGTAGAAGACACGCCGATGTCGTGCAGCATGCCCAGCTCGAACAGAAAATGCTGCTCCGGCAGCCCCAGGCCCAGCACGCGGCCACATTCGGCGGCCATCACGCCCACCCGCTTGCCGTGGGACAGGTCGTCCACCCCGACCAGATCCAGGGCGTCGGAGAGGGCGTAAATCACATGGTGCAGTTCGGCTTGCAGGGGCATAAGCTTGAAGGATGGGCTGGGGGTGAGCAAAGCGCGGGTGCGCACGCCCGGTGGCAATGCTACCAACCACTGAGCAAGCCGGGCAGTGCGGCCATGTCGGCAATGATGTGTTGGGCCCCGGCACCGCGCAGCGCCTCGGGTGTGCCGTGGCCCACCGGGCTGGGGCTGTAGCCCACCACGGTGGCGCCAGCGGCCACCCCGGCCTGCACGCCCGTCACGGTGTCTTCAATCACCAGGCAGCGCGCGGGCGCCACGCCCAGTGCGGCGGCGGCGGCCAGGTACACGTCGGGCGCGGGTTTGGTGGCGGGCATTTCGTGGCCGCTGAAGATGCGGCCCGCAAAGTACGGCGCCAGGCCCACTTGGGCCAGCTGCATCTCGACCTTGAAGCGGTCGGCCCCCGAGGCGCAGGCAATGCGCCCTTGCAGGCGCTCGTGCACGGTGCGCACGGCCTCTACGGCGCCGTCAATGGCTTGCAGCTCGGCGGCCAGCCGGGCGTTGCGGCGCGCGTAGAAGGCGGCCATCCAGGCGTCGGTGAGCGGGCGACCGGTGTGGGCCTCGATGCGCTCGGCCTCGCTGCGCACCGTCTTGCCGATGAACCACTCCATGCACTGCGCAGGCGTCAAGGCCCAGCCGGCCTCGTTGAGCATCTGGCACAGCACGCCGTTGGTGATGGGCTCGCTGTCCACCAAAACCCCATCACAATCGAATAAAACTGCTTCAAATTTCATAGCTGGTAGCGCCCTCTGCATCGGGGCTGGAGGGCAAAAACATATAAAAACACACCCGCAGGTGCGCCAGGCGCCTGCGGGTGTGTGCGGGGGAAGGGCAGCGGCTGCGGGTTCAGTGCTGCAAGATTTTGTTGAGGAAGTCTTTGGTACGGGTCTGGCGCTCTTCGGGGTGGTTGAAGAACTCGTCGCGCGTGCAGTCTTCGAGGATTTTGCCGCCCACGTCCATGAAGATCACGCGGTTGCTCACCTTGCGGGCAAAGCCCATCTCGTGGGTCACGCACATCATGGTCATGCCCTCGTGGGCCAGGCCGACCATCACGTCCAGCACCTCGCCCACCATTTCGGGGTCGAGGGCGCTGGTGGGCTCATCGAACAGCATGACGATGGGGTCCATCGACAGTGCCCGGGCAATGGCCACGCGCTGCTGCTGTCCGCCCGAGAGCTGGCCCGGGAACTTGTCTTTGTGCGCCATCAGGCCCACGCGGTCAAGCATCTTCAGGCCGCGCTGTTTGGCCTCGTCGGCGCTGCGGCCCAGCACCTTGATCTGCGCGATGGTCAGGTTTTCCGTCACCGACAGGTGCGGAAACAGCTCAAAGTGCTGGAACACCATGCCCACATGGCTGCGCAGCTTGGGCAGGTTGGTGGCCGGGTCGTGCACGGGCACGCGGTCCACCCAGATTTCGCCCTGCTGGATGGGTTCGAGGGCGTTGATGGTCTTGATCAGCGTGGACTTGCCCGAGCCCGAAGGCCCGCACACCACCACCACCTCGCCTTTGTTGATGCGGGTGGAACAATCGGTCAGCACTTGGTAGTTGCCGTACCACTTGGAAACGTTTTTGAGTTCAATCATGGCGAATCTCTTGGAATATCGGTCTTAGCGGATGATGGCAATCTTTTTGTGCAGGCGCTTGACGCCCCACGACAGGGCATAGCACATCACAAAGTACAGCACGGCAGCGGCCAGGTAGGCCTCGATGGGGCGGCCAAAGTTCTTGCCCGCCACCTCAAAGCCCTTGAGCATGTCGTAGGCGCCAATGGCATACACCAGCGAGGTGTCCTGGAACAAGATGATGGTCTGCGTCAGCAGCACCGGCAGCATGTTGCGAAACGCCTGCGGCAGGATCACCAGCTTCATGTTCTGGCCATAGGTCATGCCCAGGGCCTGGCCGGCAAAGACCTGGCCGCGTGAGATCGACTGGATGCCCGCGCGCATGATCTCGCTGAAGTACGCCGCCTCAAAGGCGATGAAGGTGATCACCGCCGACACCTCGGCGCCAATGGGGCGGCCAATCAGCGCGGGCGCCAGCAGGAACACCCACAAAATCACCATCACCAGCGGAATGCTGCGCATGCCGTTGACATAGATGGTGGCGGGCACATCCAGCCACTTTTTGCCCGACAGGCGCATCAGCGCCAGCACGGTGCCAAACAGCACGCCGCCAATGGTGGCCACCACCGTCAGCATGACGCTGAAGTACAGCCCCTTGAGCACGAAGTTGCTGATCAGGTCCCAGTTGTAGAAAGAAAAGTCAAGCCCGGTCATGTCAGTGTCCTCCTGCGCTTGCTGCCACCAGGCCAGGAATGCGGGCGCGCTTTTCCACGAAGGCCATGATGCGGTTGATGGCAAAGGCCGACACCACGTACAGCGCCGTGACGGCCAGATAGACCTCGATGCCGCGCGCGGTTTCTTCCTGCGCCTGCATGGCGAACATGGTCAGCTCGGCCACCGACACGGCAAACGCCACCGACGAGTTCTTGAAAATGTTCATGGTCTCGCTGGTCAGCGGCGGAATGATGATGCGAAATGCCGCTGGCAGCAGCACATAGCGGTAGCTCTGGAACGTGGTAAAGCCCATGGCCATGGCCGCATAGCGCTGGCCGCGCGGCAGGGTCTCAATGCCCGAGCGCACCTGCTCGGCAATGCGCGCCGAGGTAAAAAAGCCCAGCGCCAGCACCACCAGCACAAAGCCGGGCACGGCCTTCATCGCCGGAAACACCGTGGGCACCACGTGGTACCACAGGAACAGCTGCACCAGCAGCGGAATATTGCGGAACAACTCCACCCAGGCGTTGCCCAGTTTCACGATGCCCGGTCTGCCCGGCAGCGTGCGCAGCGTGCCCACCAGCGCACCCAGCACCAGCGCCAGCAGCAGCGACAGCAAAGACACCGACACCGTCCAGCCCCAGGCCGACAGCATCCAGTCCAGGTAGGTGATGTCACCACCCTTGCCAAAGCAGCCCTGGACTGCCGTTCTGCTCATGGTGTCCTCACAGAACACCTGCCAATCCCAGCTCATAGGATTTCCCCTTTCTTCAATCTGTATGCCCACGGGTCTATTCAACGTACCCGGCACAACAAAAAAGCCCCCTCAAACATCAGTTTGAAGGGGCGCATGTGCGAACTGCCAGTTATTTCTTGGCGTAGTCTTCCATGGGTTTGTCGTTGGGGGTGGCCCAGGCGGCCTTGGTGGCTTCAGACAGGGGCAGGCCCACCTTGGTGTTGGTGGGCGGAACGGGTTGCATGAACCACTTGTCGTAGAGCTTGGCCAGCGAGCCATCGGCAATCTGGCGCTTGATGGAGTCGTCCACGGCCTTCTTGAAGGCAGTGTCGTCCTTGCGCAGCATGCAGGCGATGGGCTCCACGCTCAGCACTTCGCCCACGATCTTGAAGTCTGCCGGGTTCTTGGATTTGGAGATGTTGGCCGCCAGGATGGAGGCATCCATCACAAACGCGTCGGCGCGGCCCGTTTCCAGCAGCAAAAAGCTGTCGGCATGGTCTTTGCCATAGACCTCCTTGAAGTCGATGCCGCCAGCGCGCTCGTTTTTGCGCAGGGTTTGCACCGACGTGGTGCCCGTGGTGGTGGCCACGCTCTTGCCGTTGAGGTCTTTGACCGAGTTGATGCCCGAGTTGGCTTTGACGGCGGTGCGCACTTCTTCCACATAGGTGGTGACGGCAAAGGCCACATCCTTCTGGCGTGCCGCATTGTTGGTGGTGGAGCCGCACTCAAAGTCCACCGTGCCATTGGTTACCAGGGGCACGCGGTTTTGCGACGTGACGGGCTGGTACTTGGTTTCCAGCTTGGCCAGGCCCAGCTGCTTTTGCAGATCGGCAATCACGCGCTCGGCCATTTCGGTGTGAAAGCCCACGTATTTGCCATTGCCCAGGGTGTACGACAGGCCCGACGACTCGCGCACGCCCAGCGTGATGCTGCCCGATGCTTTGATCTTGGCCAGCGTGTCGCCCGCTTGGGCGAATGCACTGCCTGCGGCCAGTGCGGTGACGGCAATTGCCAGCAAATGTTTTTTCATGAAAAGGTCTCCTTGTGGGGGTGAAATCCAAAACGCACAACCGGGTGGGTCTGCACGCACACGTTCCATCGGCTTACGTTGCCTCGGTGACAGCATTTTGACACCTTGACCGCCCCTAAAGTGCTCTGTGGGGATGTTGTGCGCTAGGGGGTAATACCGAGCCGGGGGGAGTGGGTGGCGCCGTGGCCATACCCCAACTCTGGCGCTGCTGCACCCAGGTGACGCTACCCACAAACGCCCACTGGCGCAGGCATTGTCTGGAGTCTTCAGGTGTGTGTCAGCCTCGAAATGCTATTTAATTAATAGCTACTTGCGCTTTCTGTATAAGCCTTGGAGCCGGATTGGGCGTGGATTATTGCCCTGTGCCTTGCGCCACCGCTGCCACAGCTTCCGTATAATCCGCGCTTTCCGAGGAGCGTTGCAGCGCCCCCTACACACAGCGGGGCGTGAGGCTCGGAACCCTATCTCGCAACGACGCTCATCCACTTTCCGTGTGGTGAGCTTTTTTCATGACTCCCCAGCGGCCAGTGGTTTGTTCAAACCTGTTTGGAGCTGACCATGAACGCACCGTCCACAACCTTCGCCCCCGCCGATTGCGCCATTGCCGATATCGCCCTGGCCGCCTGGGGCCACAAGGAAATCCGCATCGCCGAGACGGAAATGCCCGGCCTGATGGCCATCCGTGAAGAGTTTGCCGCCAGCCAGCCGCTCAAGGGCGCGCGCATCACCGGCTCGCTGCACATGACCATCCAGACCGCCGTGCTGATCCAGACACTCGAAGCCCTGGGCGCCACAGTGCGCTGGGCCTCGTGCAATATTTTCAGCACGCAAGACCACGCCGCCGCTGCCATCGCTGATGGCGGTACGCCGGTGTTTGCCATCAAGGGCGAATCGCTGGCCGACTATTGGGATTACACCCACCGCATCTTTGAATTCGGCGCTGCTGGCACCCCCGGCGAAGGCCCCAACATGATCCTGGACGACGGCGGCGACGCCACCATGCTCATGCACCTGGGCCAGCGCGCTGAAAAAGACCTGTCGGTGCTCGACAAGCCCACCAGCGAAGAAGAAACCATCCTGTTTGCCGCCATCCGCGCCAAGCTGGCCGTGGATGCCACCTGGTACACCCGCAAGTCGGCCGAGATCATCGGCGTGACCGAAGAAACCACCACCGGCGTGCACCGCCTGAACGAAATGTCGGCCAAGGGCACGCTGCTGTTCCGCGCCATCAACGTCAACGACTCGGTGACCAAGAGCAAGTTCGACAACCTGTACGGCTGCCGCGAATCCCTGGTGGACGGCATCAAGCGCGCTACCGACGTGATGATCGCCGGCAAGGTGGCGCTGGTGGCCGGCTACGGCGACGTGGGCAAGGGCAGCGCCCAGGCCCTGCGCGCCCTGAGCGCCCAGGTCTGGGTGACCGAAATCGACCCCATCAACGCCCTGCAAGCCGCCATGGAAGGCTACCGTGTGGTGACGATGGAATACGCCGCCGACAAGGCTGATATCTTCGTCACCACCACCGGCAACAAGGACGTGATCCGCCACGAGCACATGCTGGCCATGAAAGACCAGGCCATCGTCTGCAACATCGGCCACTTCGACAACGAAATCGACGTGGCCTCGATCGAGCAATACCAGTGGGAAGAGATCAAGCCCCAGGTGGACCACATCCAGTTCCCTGATGGCAAAAAGATCATCCTGCTGGCCAAGGGCCGTCTGGTGAACCTGGGCTGCGCCACCGGCCACCCCAGCTTTGTGATGAGCGCCTCGTTTGCCAACCAGACCATCGCGCAGATCGAGCTGTTCACCAAGACCAGCCAGTACGAAGCGGGCAAGGTCTATGTGCTGCCCAAGCACCTGGATGAAAAAGTGGCCCGCCTGCACCTGAAGAAAGTGGGCGCCATGCTCACCGAGCTGACCGACGCCCAGGCCGCCTACATCGGCGTGCCGAAAAACGGCCCCTACAAGGCCGACAGCTACCGGTATTGAACCCGCTTTGAGGCGCTGCGCGCCTTCCCCTTCAGCGGGGGGCGCCGCTAGCGTCCCGGCAAAGCCGGTTGCGCTGCGGCGCTGGTTTTCAGGGCGCGAGCGCTTTGGGTGCAGCGCTACTTAAATAATAGCTGCTTGCGCCCGCCAGTCGGGCGTTAGATGCCTTTTTGATACATAAAGGATGGGCGCATGCGCGCAGATGTTTTTTTGGTGGATTTTGGCCACGCAGCCACGCGCTCGCAGGCGCAGCGGCTGATTGCGGCCGGGGTGGAGTGGCGCCTGTCGCCGCTGGCGCCGTGGCAGAAGGTGGTCAAGAACGGGGACGAGATCCCGTCCGTGGCCGAGGTGCGGCTGCTCGACAGCGCCGAGGCCAAATACATCTCGCGCGGCGGCCTCAAGCTCGAAGGCGCGCTGGCGGCCACAGGCTTGTCGGTGGCCAGCCTGCGCTGCCTGGACGTGGGCCAGAGCACCGGCGGCTTTACCGACTGCCTGTTGCAGCAAGGTGCAGCGCAGGTGATTGGCGTGGATGTGGGCCATGCCCAGTTGCACGAGCGCCTGCGCCAGGATGCGCGCGTGGTCTGCGTCGAGGGCCTGAACGCGCGTGCGCTCACACCCGAGGCGCTGCAAGAAGCCTGCGAGCTGGCGCTGTCCGAAGCCATTGAGGAAGAAGAGGACAACGACACCCAGCCCGAGGCGCCCTACAGCTGGATGCGCAACGGCGGTCTGGTCGATGAGGAATACGACGACAGCGACGACGCCAAGGAGCAGGACATCGAGCGCTTCAAGGCCGAGCGTGCGGCCCGGGCCAAGGCGCGTGCCGCTGGCACGCTGCCGGTGCAGCGTCGCCGCCGCGCTGACCGCCAGAACGTGGACATCACGCCGCAGTTCGATGTGGTGGTGGGCGATCTGTCGTTCATCTCGCTGACGCTGGTGCTGCCCGCGCTGGTGCCGCTGCTGGCGCCGCAAGGCGCACTGTTGATGCTGGTCAAGCCGCAGTTTGAGCTGCAGCCGGGGCAGGTGGGCAAGGGCGGCATCGTGCGCGATGCGGCGCTGTACGCCGTGGTCGAGCAGCGCATCCGCGAGTGCTGCGCCGCACAAGGTTTGCAGGTGCAGGCCTGGCTGGACAGCCCCATCAGCGGCGGCGATGGCAACCGTGAATTTTTTGTTTTGGCCAGGAGAGGCGCATGACCACCAGCAGCGCAACGAGCACCACCCCCGCAACCCATGACAGCGTGGCGCCGGGCGTGCCGTACCCGATCAGCGTGGAATTTTTTCCGGCCAAGACGCCCGAGGGCGCCGACAAGCTGCGCGCCGTGCGCCAGCAGCTGTATGCGCTGGGGCCGCAGTTTTGTTCCGTGACCTATGGCGCGGGCGGCTCGACGCAAGAAGGCACTTTTGCCGCCGTGCGCGACATCCTGGCCGAGGGCCAGAGCGCGGCCTCGCACTTTTCGTGCATCGGCGCCACGCGCGATTCGGTGCGCGCCGAGCTGGCGCAGTTGCAGGCCATGGGCGTCCAGCGCCTGGTGGCGCTGCGCGGTGATTTGCCTAGCGGCTACGGCGTGGGCGGCGAGTTCCAGTACGCCAGCGATCTGGTCGCCTTCATCCGTGCCGAAACGGGCAGCAGCTTTCACATCGAGGTGGCCGCCTACCCGGAAGTCCATCCGCAGGCGCGCTCGCCCGAGGCCGACTTGCAGGCTTTTGCCACCAAGGTGCGCGCGGGTGCGGATTCGGCCATCACGCAGTATTTTTTCAACGCCGATGCCTACTTCCGCTTTGTGGATGACGCCCAGCGCCTGGGGCTACAGGTGCCCATCGTGCCGGGCATCATGCCCATTCTGGGCGCCACGCAGCTGATGCGTTTTTCGGACGCCTGCGGCGCCGAGATTCCGCGCTGGTTGCGTCTGCGCCTGCAAGGCTTTGGCGACGACACGGCCAGCATTCGCGCGTTCGGCCTGGATGTCATCACCACCTTGTGCGAACAACTGCGCCGTGGTGGTGCGCCCGCGCTGCACTTCTACACCATGAACCAGAGCGCGGCCACGCTGGAAATCTGCCGCCGCCTGGGCCTGCGCGATTGAGCCTTGGCCCGGCTGCGCCGCGTTGCAGCCGATGTTTTTGCGCCACGCTGGCGGCTTGGGATTGATGCACGTCAACCACCTTGCCGCTGCGCAGGATTCCAATCTTTTCCCAGGGAATGTTCCCTGCCCTTTTTGGATGATTTCCCCATGAAAAAACACGCTATTGCCGCCGCTGTGCTTGGCTCTGTTTTGTGCGCTTCGGCGTTTGCGCAGCAGGCTGAAGAAGGCTCCTGGATGGTGCGCGCCCGCGCTGTCCACCTCGACAGCAGCAACGGCGACTCCACCGGCCTGGGTCTGTCGATCAACGACAAATGGCTGCCCGAATTCGATGTCACGTATTTCTACAACAAGAACCTGGCTGTCGAGCTGATCCTGACCGTGCCGCAAAAGCAGACGCTGTCGTCCAACGGTGCAGCCATCGGTTCGTTCAAGCACCTGCCACCCACCCTGACGCTGCAATACCACTTTGACGCGCAGGGCTTCAAGCCCTACGTGGGCGCCGGTATCAACTACACGCGCCTGAGCGCAGTCCACCTGCCCGCTGGCGTGACGGTGGACCGCAACAGCTTCGGCCCTGCGCTGCAAGTGGGTGTGGACATTCCCGTGGCCAAAAACCTGTACCTGAACTTTGATGTGAAGAAGGTCTATATCCGTACCGATGTGTCGGCTGCGGGCGCCAAGATCGGCCGCTTCAAGGTCGATCCCATGCTGGTGGGCGTGGGTCTGGGCTGGCGCTTCTGAGGTTGACGGCCCCTGCTGCGTCGCGCCTCCGGGCCTGGCGCAGCCCCTGGCGCTTTGGTGCCCAAGCTCCCGCCATGTGCGGGATTTTTTTTGCCTGCGGGCCTGGCAGGCAGGTCGCCGCAGGCTGTGCGCTACCATGGCCGCCCCTGTTTTTTTGGCAAAGGTGCTGAACATGACGCTCTCGATAGTGGCGGGCCGCTGGCGGCTGGGCGTGCGTGGTGCGGTGTTGGCAGCCGCATTGGCGCTGACCACGGCGCTGGCCATGGCCGATGGCGCTCCGTCTGGCGCACCGCCCGATGTGGCCGCCACTGCCGATGCCACCGATGCTGATGGCGCCCAGACGCCCTCGGCAGAATCTCCCCAGCTGGGGCTGCGTCCACCGCTGGCAGGGGCGCTGGCCGTAGGGGCTGGTGTCGATACCGATGCCGATGCTGAGAGCGCGGACACCCCGGCCTACCAACCCTTGGTGTCGAAAATCACGCCGCCGCGCCAGGAGTACGGCCTGGCCTCGTGGTACGGCGCGCAATTGCACCGCAAACGTACCGCCAGCGGCGAGCGCTTTGACATGCACGCCCTGACCGCCGCGCACCGCACATTGCCTTTTGGCTCGCTGGTGTGCGTGCGCAGCCTGACCACGGGGCGTGAGGTGGTGGTGCGCATCAATGACCGTGGCCCGCATACCCCTGGCCGGGTCATCGACCTGAGCCGTGCTGCCGCAGATGCGCTGGGCATGCTGGACTTGGGCACCAAGCAGGTGGCGCTGTTCGACAGCACCGACGAGGGTGAATGCCCCGACTCCTGAGGCCCTGCGCCGCAGCGCCGGGCCTGCACGCTTTAACTGCCCGATTCGAGCGTGTGTGTGGCGTGCTTGTCTTGTGCCAGCAGGGTTGCCATCTGGGGTAGCGCGTCTTTCAGTGCCGCCTTCAGGGTGTGTGGCGGGTTGATGAGGAACATGCCGCTGGCGGGCAGACCGGGGCGCTTGGTCTGGCCTTCCAGGGTTTCGGTGATCTTGCTGGATTTGACGGTGAGCGTGGCGTGCAGCCAGCTTTTGCCTGCTTTTTGCGCCATGGTTTTCAGCCGGCGCGGTAGGTCATGCGCCTCGGGGCGTGGAATGATCGGGTACCAGACGGCATACGTGCCGGTGGCAAAGCGCTTGAGGCTGTCTTGCACCATGTCCAGCACCTTGCCGTAATCGCTCTTGATTTCATAGCTGGGATCGCACAGCACAAGCGCCCTGCGCGCCGGTGGAGGCAAAAACTTCTTGATGCCTTCAAAACCGTCTTCGTGCAGCACGGCCACCTGGCGGCCCGCTTCCAGCTGGGCCACGTTGCCCGCCAGCGAGCGCATGTCCGAGGGGTGCAGCTCAAACAGTTTGAGCTTGTCGTGGGCGCGCAGCAGGTGCTGGATGATGAAAGGCGAACCAGGGTACACCTTGGTGCTATGGCCTGTGTTGAAGCTGCGCACCAGCTCCAGATAGGCTTGCAAGGCCGGGGTCAACGGTGTGCTTGCGCTGGCAGCGGCCAGGCGCAGAATGCCGTCGGCGGCTTCGGCGCTGGTTTTGGCGTAGTCGCCATCGAGCCGGTACAGACCCGCTCCCGCGTGGGTGTCCAGCACGGTGAGTGCGGCATCTTTCTCTGTAAGGTATTGCAGGGCGGCAATCAATACCGTGTGCTTGAGCACATCGGCATGGTTGCCCGCATGGAAGGCGTGGCGGTAACTGAACATGGCGCTATGGTAACTACTGCTGGCGCTGGCCGTGGGCGGCGTATGTGTGGGGCATTTTTCGTGCGCTGAAGTGACGTGGGTCACGGTTTTGGCGTGTGCATGGTGGATGATGGCGCCTTTCTTCTTGTTACCACCCGTCACGTATTTGCCACCATGACTGATAGTTCCCGTTCCGCTCCCGTGTCTGCGGCGCGCCATGTGGACGCCTTGCCCGCAGGCACGCACCTGGCTGAGTTTGAGATTGTTGCGTTGCTGGGCGTGGGTGGTTTTGGCATGGTGTACCAGGCTTTTGACCACTCCCTGCACCGGGCGGTGGCCATCAAGGAATACATGCCCTCGGCCCTGGCGGGGCGTGCCGATGGATTGGCGCTGTCGGTGCGAACGCCAGCCGATGCGCCAGCGTTTGAGGCCGGTCTGAAGTCCTTTGTGGGTGAGGCGCGCTTGCTGGCCCAGTTTGACCACCCCTCCCTGGTCAAGGTGTTTCGCTTCTGGGAGGCCAATCACACGGCCTACATGGTCATGCCCTTGTACAGCGGCATGACCTTCAAACAGGCGCGCAGCCAAATGCGTGCGCCCCCGTCAGAGGCCTGGTTGCGCAAGGTGCTGTGGTCGGTGCTGGGTGCCCTGCGCACCTTGCACGATGGCCACACGCTGCACCGCGACATCTCGCCTGACAACATTTTCTTGCAGGACGTGGGGCCGCCGGTGCTGCTGGATCTGGGCGCTGCACGCCATGCCATCAACGACCGTGACCGCAAGCACACTGCCGTGCTCAAGGTCAATTACGCGCCCATTGAACAATACGCCAGCGGCGATGCCGAGCTGCCGCAAGGCCCCTGGAGCGATCTGTACTCGCTGGCGGCCGTGGTCTATGGCTGCCTGTGCAACGATGCGCCGCTGCCTTCCACGCTGCGCTCCATCCGCGACCGCATGGTGCCCTTGGCGCGCGTGGCAAAAACCGTCGAAGACCAGTTTGGCCAGGAGTATTCAGGGGCCTTTGTGGCCGCCATTGCGCAGGCGCTGGCGCTGCGCCCCGAAGAGCGTCCCCAGAGCATCGACGCCTTTTTGCAGGCCATGGCCATGACGGTGCCGCCCGCCGCGCTGGAACACTTTGATTTTCGTGCCGAGCTGGGTGACATCTGGGTGGAGCCCACCGACCAGCCTGGCCCCGGATTGGCCGTGACCACGGTGGACCTGGCCTCTGCCGCC
Organism: Simplicispira metamorpha; assembly: GCF_004341365.1. Lineage (GTDB taxonomy): Bacteria > Pseudomonadota > Gammaproteobacteria > Burkholderiales > Burkholderiaceae_C > Simplicispira > Simplicispira metamorpha. The sequence continues at coordinate 77,399 of NZ_SLXH01000019.1, forward strand.
TTGCCGCCGCATGCTGCGGCGCGGGCCGCCGCGCCGGTGCCGGATGCGGGTGGGATGCCGCCACGCTCCAGCGCCGTCGGTGGCCGACCGGCCGATGCGGGGGATACCGTGTTGGTCGATGCAGGCGACACCGTATTGCTGGACGATGGACGCCACCACGTACCAGTGTCGCCCCCTGAAGACCCTGCCGCTGTTCTGGAGAGTGCCAGGCCGGTGCGTGGTCTGGAGCACCACCGCGCTGCATCTGCCGGGGGGCAGGCCCGTGTGGCCAAGAGTTCGGGGCGCACGCTGGCCGTGGGGCTGTTGGTGGGGGGCACGTTGGCGGTGCTGGCCGCTGTCTGGGCACTGTCGGGTGGTCGCACCGGCGCGCCTGCCGCCGTGGCGCCGGTTGAGGACATACTGACCGAAATGGCCGATCCCGCTGCCAGTGGCGCCTTGGCGCCCGCTTCTGCTGCCCCCGACGGCGATGCCTTGGCCGAAGCCACCGAGCCTGCGGCCTCCATGGCGTTGGCAGCATCCGACGCTGCGCCAGCCACCCCCGCCTTTGTACCCAAGACCGATCCGCGCGCCGTCTCCAACGCCTTGCCGCGCGCCTCTGCACCGCGCCGCGCACCGGTCGTACCCCCTGCGCCGGTGCCTGCGCCCGCCCCGCAGGCGCCTGCACCGACCCCGGCGCCTGCACCCGAGCGTCCGCGCCCCCAGCCTGCCCGCTTGTGCGAAGACAGCAGCGCCCTGACCCGCAGCATGTGCCTGCGCAGCGAATGCCGCCAGCCTGTCCATGCCAACTTGCCGGTGTGTGTGGAATTCCGCAAGCAGATGGAGCCATTGGAAGTGCACCCGCAAAACTAAAGGCGCGTTCTGAAAAACACCCGCCAAAATAGGCGGCGTTATATAATCGCGGGCTTCGCAGCGCTTGCGCGACTCCGCGGCGAAGGCAGGCAGCAATGCCTGCAAGTACCACCTAAGAGATTTCCACCCTAGAGAAACACCGACCGTGGAAAAGAGTCCCCAGGACGCCAGCCCCTGTTCCAGGCTGGTCAAACCCTCGAAAGAGAAAACTCATGAAAACTTTCAGCGCCAAACCCGCTGAGGTCGTGCACGAGTGGTTTGTGATTGACGCCACCGATAAGGTGCTCGGCCGGGTAGCCAGCGAAGTTGCCCTCCGTCTGCGCGGCAAACACAAAGCCATTTATACGCCTCACGTCGATACCGGTGACTTCATCGTCATCATCAACGCCGCCAAGCTCAAGGTCACCGGTACCAAGAACCTGGACAAGGTGTACTACCGCCACTCCGGCTATCCCGGCGGCATCACAGCCACCAACTTCCGCGATCTGCAAGCCAAGTTTCCTGGCCGCGCACTCGAAAAGGCTGTCAAGGGCATGCTGCCCAAGGGCCCGCTCGGTTACGCCATGATCAAGAAACTCAAGGTGTACGGTGGTGCTGAGCATCCCCACACCGCCCAACAGCCCAAAGTGCTGGAACTGTAAGGAGCCTTGAGATGATTGGTGAATGGAACAATGGCACCGGCCGTCGCAAGTCCAGCGTCGCCCGCGTGTTTCTGAAAAAAGGCTCTGGCAAGATCACGATCAACGGCAAGGACATCCAGTCCTACTTTGGCCGTGAAACTTCGATCATGATCGCCAAGCAACCTCTGGCACTGACCAACCATGTCGAAACTTTCGACGTGATGATCAACGTGCACGGTGGTGGTGAATCCGGCCAGGCTGGCGCTGCCCGCCACGGTATCACCCGCGCTCTGATTGACTACGATGCAACGCTCAAGCCCGTGCTGAGCCAAGCCGGCTTCGTGACGCGCGATGCGCGTGAAGTCGAACGTAAGAAGGTCGGTCTGCGTTCTGCACGCCGCGCCAAGCAGTTCTCCAAGCGTTAATCCGCTTTTTGCCTGCCACCAAGCCGCCCCGGGTTCACGCCTGGTGCGGCTTTGTTGTTGGTGGCAATGCCCCTACCGGGGTTGTCGGCAAAAGCCGCTGGCCTGAATGGCCGACCATTTTTCAGTAGTATTTGGCCCAACCCTAGAAATCCCGGAGTCTCCATGAGCGCTGTTGCCGAAAACATCCAGACCGAAATGCCCGCCCCCATCCTGTTTACCGACAGCGCGGCGGCCAAGGTGGCTGACCTGATTGCCGAAGAAGGCAACCCTGACCTCAAGCTGCGCGTGTTTGTGCAAGGCGGCGGCTGCTCGGGCTTTCAGTATGGCTTCACCTTCGATGAGATCACCAACGAAGACGACACCACCATGACCAAAAACGGTGTCTCGCTGCTGATCGATGCCATGAGCTACCAGTACCTGGTGGGCGCCGAGATCGATTACAAAGAAGACCTGCAAGGCGCGCAGTTTGTCATCAAGAACCCCAACGCCACCACCACCTGCGGCTGCGGTTCGAGCTTTTCCTGATCCTCAGGCGGGGTAGATAGCCCCCAGCACACGGGCGCCACGGGCGCCCGTAACGCTTTGCAGATTGCCTGGCGCGCCCAGCAAAGTCTGGCGCGCCAGCCAGGCGAAAGCGGCGGCTTCGACCTGCTGCGCTGGCAGGCCATGGGCATCGGTGGGTGCTACGGCCACGCCCGGCAGCAGGGCCTGCAAGCGCTGCATCAGGTGCCGGTTGAAGGCGCCACCCCCACATATGGCCAGTGTTTTGCTATTGTTTCCGTAGCTGCTCACGCTGGATGCGCAAGCGTTTGCGGTCAATTCGGTCAATGTGGCTTGCACGTCTTGCGGCGCGGCGTGGCCCATGTCTGCCAATTGCGCTGTCAGCCAAGCGGGGTTGAACAGGTCGCGGCCCGTGCTTTTGGGCGGTGGCTGGTGCAAAAAGGGCTCGGCTTGCAGCCGCGCCAGCAGTTCGGGCAGCACCTGGCCGCTGGCGGCCCAGGCGCCATCGCGGTCGAAGGGCTGGCCGGTGTGCTGCTGGCACCAGTAATCCATCAGTGCGTTGCCGGGGCCGCAGTCAAAGCCCAGTACGCTGCCGTCTGCCCCCAGCACGCTGAGGTTGGCAATGCCGCCAATGTTCAGCACCAGCGCGCTCTGGCCCGGTTGCCAGAACACCTGTTGGTGGAACGCGGGCACCAGCGGCGCGCCTTGCCCGCCTGCGGCCACGTCGCGGCTGCGAAAGTCGGCCACCACGGTGATGCCTGTCAGTTCGGCCAGCAGGGCGGGGTTGTTCAGTTGCAGGGTGTAGCCGGTGCCGTCGAAGGCCTGTGGGCGGTGGCGCACGGTCTGCCCGTGGGCGCCCAGCGCGCGGATGGCCTGGGCCGGGGTGCCGCTGTCGGCCAGCAGCGCCTGCACGGCCTGGGCGTAGGTGCGTGCCAATGCGTTGGCCGCCAGTGCGCTGCGGTGCAGTTCATCAGGGCCTGGGGTGTTTAGGGCCCACAATTGTGCTCTTAATTCAGGAGCTAGTGGCGCAGACTGGTGGTGCGTTACAAGGCATTTTGACCCTGAAAAATCAACCAGCACTGCATCCACCCCGTCCAGTGAGGTGCCCGACATCAGGCCGATATACAGGTCAGAGGGCATGGGGCGGGCGCAGTGGTGGGGGGTGTAGGGCGGGGCAGCAGGTGGGTACACAGTAAGCTGCCGGGGCGCGCAGGCGGGCGTGGGCAGCGGGCGCGCTGGGCGGCGCCCGCCTGCGGTTGCGCTTACTGGGCGCTGGCCTGCTCAATCAGCTCAGCCGATGCCAGCTGTGTGCGCATGACGGCAGCCAGGCGGTTGAATGCCGGGCGCGCAGCGGCAGACACCGGTGCAGCCGCTTCGCTTTGCTTGGCGATGAGCATGGGGTCTTGGTGCTGCCCGTTGACGCGGAACTCGAAGTGCAGGTGCGGGCCGGTGGCCCAGCCGGTGGCGCCCACGGCACCGATGGTCTGGCCTTGCTCTACGGCCTGGTTGGGGCGCACGTCGATGCGGCTCAGGTGGGCATAGACGGTGACATGCTGGTTGCGGTGCTTGACGAACACCACATTGCCAAAGCCGTTTTGCGTGCCCGCAAACTCGACCACGCCATCACCGATGGTGCGCACGGCCGTGCCCGTGGGCGCGGCAAAGTCGGTGCCCAGGTGGGCGCGCCAGGTTTTGTGGATGGGGTGAAAGCGCATGGCAAAGCCGCTGGACACCCGCGAGAACTCCAGGGGCGAGGTGAGGTAGGCGCGGCGCAGGCTTTGGCCCGCCAGCGTGTAGTAGGCGCCTTTGGTCGTGCCGGGCTCCTGGAACCACACGGCCTGGTGCGATTTGCCCTGGTTGTGGAACTCGGCGCTCAGTACGCGGCCACTGCGCAGGGGCTCGCCATCGGCTTCCAGGGTTTCATAGACCAGCGAGAAGCGGTCGCCTTTGCGCAGCGCACGGCGAAAGTCGATATCACCCGAGAACAACTCTGCCAGCTGCACGGCCACGCCGTCAGGGATGTTGGACGCATCGGTGGCGGCGAACAGTGAGCTGTGGATGACGCCCCCGGCCAGGCGGCTGGAGACGGTCAGGGGCGCCGTCTCGATGCGCGAGGTGAACTCGCCGCTGTTTGACTTTTCGACCACCAGGCGCTTGAAGTCACCGCTGTCGTCGTGTGCCCAGCGCGCTGTCAGGCGCAGCAGGCGGTGGTCGTCGGTGGTTTCGGCCTTGATCAGGCGGCCCGTGCGACCGAGCAGGTTTTGCTGGGCGTGGGTGTCGCGGCGCAGAAAGGCAGCGGCGGCGGGGTCGGCCACGCCCATGCGGCGCAGCAGAGATTCAGCGGTGTCGCTGCTGCGCACGTTGTCAGAGCGGTACAGCGAGAAGCCAGGCCGGTCGGTCAGCTCAGCCAAGGTGGCGTCGCTGGCCAGGGATTCGACCGGTTGCTCGACCAGGCGCACAGGCAGCTCGGACGGGTCGGGGCCGAACGAGGCCACGGCAAAGGCACCGCCGCCGCCCGTGAGCAGCAAAAGTGCCAGTGCAGCGGTAACGCGCTTGGGGTGTTTCTGGATGCCGTGGGAGAGCCGCGAAAGCAAAGCCGCGCTAGCGGTGGTCAAGCCGTTGTTCAAGATGTCTTCCCAGGGTGAGCGTGTGTCCGGGGCAGAGTCCCGGCGCAGGGGCCGGGTGCGGCGGAGCGCACAGACTGTCGGGCTACAGTGTTTCGAGTCGTTCGAAAAAGCGGGCTACTAGAATCCGCCACTGCAAAGTGGGGCGAAGTATAGCGAAGCTTGCCACCAGGACATCCAAGGAAACCCTTATGAATCAATCTGTTGTTACATCTTTTCAGGTATCCGATGGTGTAGGACGAGCGCTTGAAATCTCGCTGCGCGGGGTCGATGAGCTGCTGCCAAAAGACGAGTGGGCCAAGAAACTGGCGCGCGCTGAAGCCACCGGCCAGCCGCTGCGCATCAAGCTGGGGCTGGACCCGACGGCGCCCGACATCCACATCGGCCACACCGTGGTGCTGAACAAAATGCGCCAGTTGCAAGACCTGGGCCACCAGGTGATTTTTCTGATTGGCGACTTCACCAGCCTGATTGGCGACCCATCCGGGCGCAACAACACGCGCCCGCCGCTGACGCCCGAGCAAATCCAGCACAACGCCGAAACCTACTACCAGCAGGCCAGCCTGGTGCTCGACCCCGAGCGCACCGAGATCCGCTACAACAGCGAGTGGTGCAACGCACTGGGCGCGGCGGGCATGATCCAGCTGGCCTCGCGCTACACCGTGGCGCGCATGATGGAGCGCAACGATTTCCACGACCGCTTCAAAGCGGGCAGTCCGATTGCGGTGCATGAGTTTTTGTACCCGCTGATGCAGGGCTACGACTCGGTGGCCCTGAAGTCTGACCTGGAGCTGGGCGGTACCGACCAGAAGTTCAACCTGCTGATGGGGCGCCATTTGCAGCAGGAATACGGCCAGGAGCCGCAGTGCGTGCTCACCATGCCACTGCTGGTGGGGCTGGATGGCGTCGAGAAGATGTCCAAGTCCAAGAACAACTACATCGGCATCACCGAAGACGCCAACACCATGTTTGCCAAGGTGCTGTCCATCTCGGACACGCTGATGTGGGACTGGTACACGCTGCTGTCGTTCAAGAGCCTGGCCGAGATTGCCGCGCTCAAGGCCGAGGTGGCAGGCGGGCGCAATCCCAAAGATGCCAAGGTGGCGCTGGCCAAAGAGATCACGGCGCGTTTTCACAACGTGTCGGCGGCGGATTCGGCGGAGCAGGACTTCATCAACCGCAGCAAGGGCGGTGTGCCCGATGACATCCCTGAGGTGGCGTTGTCTGGCGCGCCGCTGGGCATCGGTGCCTTGCTCAAGCAGGCGGGCCTGGCGCCTTCGGGCAGCGAGGCCAACCGCCTGATCGACGGTGGCGGCGTGCGCGTCGATGGCAGCGTGGTCAGCGACAAGGGCCTGAAGCTGGCCGCAGGCACCTACGTGGTGCAGGTGGGCAAGCGCAAGTTTGCCAAGGTGACGCTGGCCTGAGCTGCCGACCGTGCCTGGCCCTGGCCCCACGCGCCGGGCGCTGTGCTGTAAAGCTGCGGCACCGGCGCCACTCAGGCGGCCAGGGGCTGCGCTGCGCTGCGCGCTTGCAGCGCGTTCTGGGCGCGCAGAAACGGCAGGTACGAGCGGTCTACCTCGCAGATGTGGTGTACCAGCCATTCTTTGAGAAAGTCCAGCGCCTCAAAGGTCACTTCCTCGCCGTCCTCAAAGCGCATCAGCAAGTCCATGGCCTTGCCGGTAAAACTGTCGTGCTGGGCTTTGTGCGCGGGCGTGTCGGGGTAGTCGTGCTGCTGGAACATCACCTCTTCGACGATGAAGTGGTTGTGCGTGTAGTCCACCAGCCCCTCCAGCACATCGCCGATGGCCTCGCGCCGGGGCAGGTCGTGGGACAGCTCGTCGTGCAGCTGGTTGGTCAGGTCCACCAGCCGCTGGTGTTGCTGGTCGATCTCGTCGATTCCCAGCTCCAGCGCGCTGGTCCATGGCATGAATGTCATCGCAAAACCCCCTTTGGTGTGCTTCTGCAAAAGTCGTGCCAAAAGCCGTTTCACACGCCCGCCGATTTTGCAAACCATGGTTGTAGAAGGGCTTTTCACGCACAGGTTTGCGCCGCGTCAAGGGTTGGCACTGGCTGGGCGCTGCGTGAGGGTTTGTCCGGAGCGGCTGCGCGCCCGGCTGCCGCCTCGGGCCAGTGGCGTGCCGCACCGATAATCGCGCCCACCACCGGCGCCAGGGCACCGCCCCCGCGCGCCACCCCACTTTCACCGACGAGAACCCCATGGCACCCCTGGATATCCTCATCATGGCCGCAGGCAAAGGCACGCGCATGCAAAGCCGCCGCCCCAAAGTGCTGCACCGCCTGGCCGGGCGCCCCCTGTTGCAGCATGTGCTCGATACCGGCGCGCAGCTGCAGCCGCGCAGTGCGGTGGTCATCACCGGCCACGGTGCTATCGAAGTAGAAGCTGCTTGCGCCCAGCCCACGGGCGCTGGAGCCACTTTTGACCCTCAATTCGACCTGAAATTCGTGCGCCAGGAGCCCCAGCTGGGCACTGGCCACGCCGTGCAGCAGGCCGTGCCCGTGCTGGCGGGCGATGGCACCGTGCTGGTGCTCTCGGGCGATGTGCCACTGACCCAGCCGGACACCCTGCGCGCGCTGGTGGCCGCGTCCGAGGGCGTGGCCGGCGGCGCGCTGGCGCTGCTCACCGTCACGCTGCCCGACCCCACCGGCTATGGCCGCATCGTGCGCGATGCCAGCGGCGCCGTGCAGGGCATCGTCGAGCACAAAGATGCCACCGACGCCCAGCGCGCCATCACCGAGGTCTACAGCGGCATCATGGCCGTGCCCGCGCAGCACCTGACGGGCTGGCTGGCGCGCCTGACCAACGACAACGCCCAGCGCGAGTACTACCTGACCGACATCGTCGCCATGGCCGTGCAGGGCGGCGTGCCGGTAGTCGGCCACTGCATTGCCGACGCCTTGCAGGTCGAAGGCATCAACAGCCCGCTGCAACTGGCCGCCGTGGAGCGCGCCCACCAACTGCGCCAGGCCCGCGCGCTGATGGAGCAGGGCGTGCGCCTGGCAGACCCGGCCCGTTTTGACCTGCGCGATGACGTGCGCAGCGGCGCGCGTGGCCAGCTCGTGTGCGGCCAGGATGTGGAAATCGACGTGGGCTGCATCTTCACCGGCCCGGTGGTGCTGGGCGAGGGCGTGCAAATTGGCGCGCACTGCTGCATTGCCAACGCGCGCATTGCGGCGGGCACCGTCATCCATCCCTACACCCACATCGACGGCGAAACCCTGGGCGCCAGCGTGGGCGAGGGCGCGCTCATCGGCCCCTTTGCTCGCCTGCGCCCCGGCGCTGCGCTGGGCCGCGACGTGCATATCGGCAACTTTGTCGAGATCAAGAACAGCACCCTGGCCGATGGCGCCAAGGCCAACCACCTGGCCTATTTGGGCGACGCCACCGTGGGCGAGCGCGTCAACTACGGCGCGGGCAGCATCACCGCCAACTACGACGGCGCCAACAAGCACCGCACCGTGATCGAAGCCGACGTACACGTGGGCAGCAACTGCGTACTGGTGGCACCCTTGACCATTGGCGCCGGGGCCACCGTGGGCGGCGGCTCCACCATCACCAAAGACGTGTCCCCCGGCGCCCTGGGCGTGGCGCGCGGCAAGCAAGCCAGCATTGCCAACTGGCAGCGCCCGACCAAGGCGGGCCGCAGTTGAGCGGCTGGGCGTTGCGTGTGCTGGCCCAGACTGGTGCGGCACAGCACGGCACCGCCTGCCAACGTGCCGCCTGTGATGCCTGATCTGCCCCAAACCCGAGGTGAACCGATATGACCCCCACGCCTTCGCCTGCTGCTGGCTGCCACGCCACACCGGGCGCCGCCCCCGCCAGCGTGGCTGGCCCGGTGCAGGAACCCACTGAAGACCCGGCGCAGGAATTGGCCCAGCTGCGCGCCCAGCTGGCCGAGCGTGACCAGCGCCTGGCCGACATGGCCGCCGCGCACGAAGAGTTTTTGCGCGCCGTCTCGCACGACCTGCGCGCGCCGCTGCGCCACATCACCTCCTACGGCCCGCTGGTCACCGAAGTGCTGCAAGAGGCCGACGGCGCCCTGCCCACGGGCCAAGCGCTGCAAGAGGCGCTGGAGTTTCTGGCCACCATGGAGCAATCGGCCCGGCGCATGGGCCGTATGCTGGACGCGCTGCTGGCGCTGTCGCGCGTGGCCCGCGCGCCGCTGCACCCGCAGCAGCTGTCGCGCGCCGAGGTGGCCGACCTGATCGCCCAGGTGCAGGACACGTTGGCCCCCCGCGCTGCCGGGCGGGCCGTGCAGTGGCAGCTCACGCTGGCCGAGCGCCCCGTATACGCCGACGCCGCCCTGCTGCGCCAACTGCTCACCGAGCTGCTGGACAACGCGCTCAAGTTCACGCGCGGACGCGAACCGGCGCACATCGCCATCACGCTGGCCGTGGAACCCCCGGGCGCCAGCGATGCCACCGGCGCAGGCGATGCACGCACGCAGGACGATCTGGCCAGCGCAGGCAGCCCAGGCGCGCCAGACAGCCAAGGCAGTGCGGGCGGTCAGGTCACGCTGCACGTGCAGGACAACGGTGCCGGTTTTGCCCCGGCGCAATCGGCGGGCCTGTTTGGCGTGTTCCAGCGCCTGCACCGCGAGAGCGAGTTTGACGGCGTAGGCGCTGGTCTGGCTGTGGTGCGCGCCATTGCCCAGCGCCACGGCGGCCAGGCCAGTGCCACGGCCACACCCGGGCAGGGCTGCACCGTGTGCGTCACCTGGCCTGCAAAATGCTATTAATTTAATAGCTGCTTGCGCCCTATCGGTGGGCCTCAGGGCCTGTTTTGGTCTGATAAATAAACCAGTGCAGCGGTGGTCAGTGGGCCTGCGCCGAGGGGGGCTCCAGCTGCGCCAGGCGCTGGCGCAGTGCTGCCACCTCTTCCATCAAATCGGCAGCGAGTGCGGCCAGGTGCGGGTCGGCATCGAAAGTGGTTTCCAGGTGTGCAATGCGCCGCGCCCGCACCAGTGTGCTGCTGGTGAAGTAATACACGCCAGCGCGGGGGCCTTGGGCTTCGATCACGCCCGCTTGCAGGCGCGCGCTCACCCAGGCGGGGTCGCGGCGGCAGGCCTGGGCCAGTTCTTCGAGGGTGAGGGCGTGCTCGTCCAGCAGTTCGCCCAGTTGCACGGGCAGGTGAAAAGCGTGGGGCATGTTCAGGCTCCTGGCGCGGGCTGGCGCGGGTTGAAGTGCGGGAAGGCTTTGGCCAGGGCGGCGTAAGCGGCGCGCGCGCTGTCGCTGTGGGCGGGGGGCTGCACCACGTCCAGCTCCAGAAACAGGTCGCCCGGCGGTGTGGACGGAATGCCCCGCCCCTTCAGGCGCAGCTTGCGCCCGGGCAGCGAGTGCGCAGGCACCGTGACCTCGACCTCGCCGGTGGGCGTTGGCACCAGCACGCTGGCGCCCAGCGCTGCCTCCCAGGGTGACAGCAGCAGGCGCTGGTACACATCGCGCCCCTCGGCGCGCCAAGGCCCGCCGGGCGTGAAATGCACCTCCAGAAACAGGTTGCCCGCCGGTGCGCCCCCGGTGCCCGGGCTGCCCTGGCCGACCAGCCGGATCAACTGCCCCTCGCGCACGCCCTTGGGAATTTTCACCTGCAAGCTGCGTGTTTCCTGCACCACATGGCCCGAGGCGTCCAGGTGCGCGCTGCGCAGGTCGATGGTGCGTTCGCTGCCGTAGTAGGCATCACGCAGGTCAAGGGCGATTTTGGCGTGGTGGTCGGTGCCGCGTTGGGCGCCGGGGTGGCCTGCACCAGCAGACGCGCCCCCAGCGCGCTGGCCGGGGTGCGGGCTGCGCGCGGCCCGGGCGGCGCGGCCAAAGAGCTGATCGAAAAAGGCGCTGTAGTCGCTGCCCTCTTCGGCAAAGCCTGCCCCCGTGTCGGAGAACTCAAAGCCCGTGTCCCAGCCCGGTGGTGGCCGGAAATCGCCACCGCCCCCGCGCGTGGCCTGCGCTGCGGCCTGTGCGGCCAGGTTGTCGTAGGCGGCGCGCTTTTCGGGGTCGCTGAGCACGGCGTTGGCTTCGTTGACCTCGCTCATGTGCTGGGCCGCGTTGGCCTCCTTGCTCACATCCGGGTGGTATTTGCGGGCGAGTTTGCGGTAAGCCTTCTTGATGTCGTCGGCGCTGGCGCTGCGGGCGACGCCGAGAATCTGGTAGTAGTCCTTGAACTCCATGCCGGTGCCTCCTGACGGTGGGTTCCTGCACTCTACGCGAATTGGCGTTCGGGGCAAGGGTGTCGCCGCCCAAGTGCTGCAACGCTATTACTTTGATAGCTTATGGCGCTTGCGCAGAAAGCGCTGGAGGCATTTTTGTTTCTAGGGCGTGTCATCAATCAATGCCCCTACAGTTGAAAGTCGCAGCCCAAGCGCCAAGTGAATGCGATGAGTAAAAGATATGCCCTTCTTGATGC